>NZ_MSSW01000059.1 GCF_002150685.1 Algoriphagus antarcticus | reverse complement strand
CAAAAGCTGGTTTTTTCTTGATCCTTGAGTTTTTTTTAACCGCGGTGGTCACGGAGGATAACGCGGAGAGCGCAATTAAGTGTTATCCATGCTTCTTTGATCCTTGAGTTTGAACATTGAATTTTTTAGCCAAAGTAGATATTGAGAAAATTGGCTCGCGGCGGCGCGGCAAAAGCTGGTTTTTTCTTGATCCTTTAGTTTTTTTTAACCGCGGTGGTCACGGAGGACATCGCGGAGAGCGCAACTAAGGGTTAACCGTGCTTGCTTGATCATTGAGTTTGAACATTGAATTTTTTAGCCAAAGTAGATATTGAGAAAATTGGCTCGCGGCGGCGCGGCGGCGCAACGGGTAAAAGGGTTTTTCCTTGATCCTTGAGTTTTTTTTAACCGCGGTGGTCACGGAGGACATCGCGGAGAGCGCAACTAAGGGTTAACCGTGCTTGCTTGATCATTGAGTTTGAACATTGAATTTTTTCCACCTCGGTGGTCACGGAGGACATCGCGGAGAGCGCAACTAAGGGTTAACCGTGCTTGCTTGATCATTGAGTTTGAATTTGAACATTGAATTTTTTCCACAGCCAAAGCGCAGAGTTCGTCAAGAAAAACGCAAAGGATTCGCTTACCTTTTTCAAAGAAACACTTTGCGAAAGCTCCGCGATCTCAGCGTCTCCGCGGTGAAAAAAATATTTTTTCCTACCAAATAGGATAGCACGAGGGCTATAAAACTTAATAGTCGCCTTCGTATCAGCCTGCCTTCCGTCTTCCAATCAATCAATCAAAGAAAATAATCTAGCTGGAATAATTGATGGTAACCAGAAAAATCGCCCTCTTCTAAATTCCTTCCAAATTCAATGCTTAATTTGAATCGATGAAATCTAGCATGTCGCAGGAGACAATTAGAGTAATATCATCAGCCCTGCGAGATTCCATCTGACCATTGAAAAAAATATAAAAAGATGAAAATTTTGGTGATCGAAGACGAAAAAGAGCTTGCCAGTGATATAGTGCAATATCTTTCAGGGGAAAACTATCGCTGTGAGACTGCTGCTGATTTTGCGACAGCCAAAGAAAAAGTAAGTCTCTATCAGTACGATTGCATTCTGTTGGATTTGATGCTGCCTGGAGGAGATGGATTTGAGATTTTGGCCCATTTGCGAAGCCAGAATAAGCAGGACGGAGTTATTATCATTTCTGCCAAAAACACACTGGAAGACAAAATCAAGGGCTTGAATAGTGGTGCGGATGATTACTTGGCTAAGCCATTTCACCACTCGGAATTGGCAGCAAGGATTCATTCGGTGATCCGTAGGAAACAATTTGATACTTCTAATCTAATTACCCAAAATGAGATTAAAATTGATATGCTTTCTAAAACCGTTCAAATTGACGGGAACCCTATTGTCTTGACCAAAAAAGAATATGAGCTACTGCTTTTTTTCATAGGGAATAAGAATCGGGTTTTGTCAAAAAGTGCTTTGGCGGAACATCTGTCGGGAGATTTGGCAGATATGTTTGACAACCATGACTTCGTCTATGCACATGTGAAAAACCTCAAGAAAAAGCTCAATGAAGCCGGGTATGGGAATTATCTGAAAACTATGTATGGAACTGGATATAAATGGGAGCTATGATCAAACTTCTGGATAAACCACTAAAGGCCTTTACGAACTACGCCTTAGTCATCCTCTTGGTGAGCATTCCGATTTATTTTTTGGTGGTGGATTGGATCTGGGTGACGGAGATAGATGATAATCATGAGATAATCATGGAACGAATCGAAAATAGATTTGAACAGGCTCATGTGTCCGGGCATGACTTAGAGACTATTCTGAATACTTGGAATACCCTGCAACCGAGTTCCTCAATAGTGCCGGTTACTGAAAATATTGCAAGGCAGGATAGCATTTACGAAGAAACGAAATTCAACGAATACGAGGATGAATGGGATCGTTTTCGAGTTATGCAAACTGTAATTGAGATCAATAAGAAACATTATTTGCTCACTATTGAAACCAATGTGGAGGAAGCTTATGAGACGATTTTTGCAATTGGCTTGGTGACTGTTGTGCTGTATGGAATATTGGTTTTTGGCTTTATCCGACTCAATAGAAAGATTTCGAAGGATGTCTGGGAACCTTTTGACAAGACGCTTACCAAATTGAAATCCTTTGATCTGAGCACGAGTAAAGAAGTGAATTTTGAGCCATCTGACATTGAGGAATTTGAAGAATTGAATCATACAATCAGCAAGTTAATAGCCGAAAATGTCAGCGTTTATAATCAACAAAAGGCTTTCGTGGCCAATGCATCGCATGAATTGCAGACGCCGATAGCTTTGCTGAAATCAAAGTTGGATATGCTGTTTCAGGATGAAAAACTCAATACTACTCAATCCGAATTGGTAAATGCTATTCAGATTCCGCTGGCTAGACTTACCCGCGTCAACAAGAATTTACTTTTACTGGCAAGAATAGAAAACAGCAGATTTACTGACGTGGAAGCGCTGGATTTTTCCTTGAAAATAACTAAAAGTGAAGAGTTGCTCCAGGACTATATGGAAGAAAAGGAGCTTAAATTCCAGAAAGTCCCATCAGGCATTTGCAAGTTTGAATGCAGTAAGTTTCTGGCTGAGACCTTAGTGAATAACCTCCTCTCAAATGCGATTAGACACAGTCCCAAAAAGGGGCAAATCATGGTAGAATGGAATGAAAGTGGATTTACTTTTAAAAATACGGGTGAATTTCCGTTGGTTGAAGAATCACTTTTTAAAAGGTTTTCAGTCACGTCTGATAAAGGAACTAGCAGCGGTTTGGGTCTTGCGATCGTAAAGGAGATCTGCAAGCAAAACAGTTGGCAAATCAAGTACAGCTTTACAGATTCCTATCATATTTTTTCGATACGCTTCTAGAAATTCTAAAAGTCTTCTAATTCTATATGGAGATTTGGTTATTCAATTTTATAGAACTCCTATCGACGTGAGAAAATCAATAAGCTTTGTTGCCGCAAGCATGCTACTTACAGCTAGTGCATGTGCCCAGAATCCCGAAGTTCCCGAAGTGGTGAAAACTGCTTTTTCCCAGAAATTTCCTGATGCCAAAAAGGTGAATTGGGATATGGAAGATGCCAGCAGCTGGGAGGCTGAATTCAAGCTAAACGGCATGGAATACTCCTCAAATTTCAACCTGAAGGGAGATTGGCTTGAGACAGAGCATGAGATCAAAAAGTCTGAATTACCTACTTCTATAAAGGAAATACTTGACCAGAATTTTATGGGGTTTAAGGTAAAGGAGGCTGAGATTTCTGAAAAGGCAGATGGAACCGTCTATGAATTGGCAGTAGAAAAAGGAGAGGAAGAATGGGAGTTGGTTTTTGATATGGATGGAAAGTTACTAGAGAAAAAAGCGATAGAAGAAGACGATGAAGATTAAAAACTATTTCCTGATTGCACTGCTTCTGCTATGTCAGTCACTTGTTGCGCAGGAAACAAAAGTAAAAGTATCAGGGAAAATTGTGGACAAGGCCTCACAGGAGGGTTTGTCTTATGTGAATGTAGTCCTGAAAACTGTCATGGACACCAGCTTTGTAACTGGAGCTATTACTGACGAGTCCGGACTTTTCACCTTAGTGGACGTCGCACCTGGAGATTACGAAGTGGAAGCAAGTTTTATTGGTTTTGAGACTGCACGCAAGGAAATCTATGTAGGTTCAAGTTCCGCATTTTTAAATCTGGGGGAGTTTTCATTGTCTACCTCGTTCCAAGAATTGGGCGCTGTGGAAGTAGTTGGGCAGGCAGAAGCTGTAAGTGCTAAAATGAATAAGAAGACGTATGATTTGGGACAGAATATCAGCCAAAGTGGAGGTTCTGTACTTCAGGCTATGTCCAATCTCCCCGGCGTGTCAGTTCAGGATGGCAAAGTTCAGATCCGTGGAAATGACCGGGTAGCGGTTTTGATAGACGGGAAGCAGACGGCTTTGACAGGATTTGGTAATCAAACGGGCTTGGATAATCTCCCTTCTTCCGCAGTGGAGCGAATCGAGATCATCAATAATCCATCTGCGAAGTTTGATGCAAATGGAAATGCAGGCATCATTAATATCATCTTGAAAAAGGAAAAGCAGGAAGGCTTCAATGGAAAAGTAGGAATGGCGCTAGGAATAGGAGCACTTTGGGAGAAAAAAGTAAATCTTCAAGGTATCAGACCTCAGTACCAAGGTACGCCAAAAATCAATCCTTCGATTTCCCTAAACTACCGCAAGAAGGATGTGAATTTCTTCCTTTCGGCAGATAATCTTTACACTCAGACATTGAATAAAAATGAGTTTGTCACCCGAACTTATAATAACGGAGCTATTATCAATCAGCAACTTAAGCGAAACAGAAACACAAACTTTTTGACAACAAGAGCCGGGATGGACTGGACGATAAATCCATCCAATACACTGACCATTTCAGGGCTTTTCGGAAGTGAAAAGATCATAGACCGGGGAGATCAGTCTTTTTTCAATGGGAATTATTTAGAGCGTTTGAGACTTTGGCAGTTTCTGGAAGACGAGTTGAAAACCACTGTGATGGGTACAGCGGCTTTCCAGCATAAGTTTACTGATCCGGGACACAGCCTTTCCGCAGCTTTTAATTACACCTTTCACCGGGAGGATGAGCAATATTTCTTTACTAATACCCTTCCAAATTATATTGGAGAGGAGGCCTTCAAATTGCTTTCTGACGAAAATGTAGTGGATGTAACGCTCGACTATGTGCAGCCTTTGAAAAATGGGCGACTTGAAACCGGAATGAAATTCAGGAGGCGTTGGATTCCGACCAACATGCAGTTTTTCCCAAGTGAAAATTCGCCGCTTGATTCTCTCGCAGGCGGAGCTGCGACGTACACGGAAATCATTCCTGCAGTTTATGGTAATTACGTTTTTGAATCCAGAAAACTGGAAGCGGAAATAGGGCTAAGACTGGAATATATAAAGCTGAATTATGAAGTGAATCCGAATCACCCGACCTATAAAAGTGATGGCTATAACTACTTCCAGCCTTTCCCAAATACCCGATTGACGTACAAAATCAATGAGCTGAATAAGGTAACTGCATCATACAATCGCAGAGTGGACCGGCCAAATGAAGTAGATATCCGGATCTTCCCGAAGTACGATGATGCTGAGATTATAAAAGTGGGGAATCCAGCCCTAAAACCCCAGTTTACCAATTCGTTTGAGTTGGGCTGGAAGACAGGATGGAGTAGCGGATCACTGTATTCGGCGGCATACCACCGAACGGTGGATGGGACGATCACCAGGATATCATCTACTTATGGAGATAGCAGACTGATCTATGCAATCTTCCAAAATGCAGGGAAGAGCTATAACACTGGATTTGAAGTAATATGGGATCAGGACGTAAATGACTGGTATTCTTTTGATTTAAATCTCAATGGATACCACAATCAGATCGATGCTTTTACAGTCGAGAACCTCTATCCAGCCCCCAATACTTTCATGGCTGACAAGCAGGAGATATTTTCCGGTAATGCTAAATGGAATTCCAAATTCAAGTTTTCAGAGAATTTTTCAGGGCAGTTGACGGCGATTTATTTGGCTCCGGATATTATTCCTCAGGGAAAAATCCAAGCGAGATTCACACTGGACATGGGACTGAAGAAAGTGATCCAAGATGGTAACGGAGAACTGTTTTTTAATGCTACCGACTTGCTGAATACTATGGTAATCAAGAAAACCATAGATGGAAATGACTTCAGCTATACGAGTGCGGAATATTACGAGACGCAGGTATTCCGAGTGGGATACAGTTATAAGTTTTAGGAGTTTTAATCGACTTTAGCATGAAAGAAAGAGCCAATGGAATAACGGTGATAATCCCCGTTTTCAATGAGTTTGAGGGGATTGCCAGGATTTTACCGGCTTTTGAAGGATATATCAGTCGCTCCAAATTCGAAGTCACTTTACTATTAGTCAACGATGGCTCCACCGATAAAAGCTTGGATGAAATCAAGAAGATTGCAGCAGACAGTGAGCGGGTTGACTTTATTTCCTTCGACAAAAATGCTGGACTGAGTGCTGCAATTCGGGCAGGTTTCGAAAAATCTACCACCAAGTGGGTTGGCTACATTGATGCGGATTTGCAGACTGACCCTATGGATTTTCTCAAGCTGGAAGCGATGATTCCGGCCTATGATCTGGTGACAGGTAGAAGAGAAGGTCGCAAGGATAGCACCGTGAAGAATATGTCTTCGGCCTTTGCTAATTGGTTTCGGGATTCCATGCTTCATGACGGCGTTCATGATTCGGGTTGCCCGCTGAAAATCATGAGCAGATCAGCGGCATTGGATATGCCTTTTTTCAAAGGTATGCATAGATTCTTTCCTGCGCTGACTTTGATCCAGGGTAAAAAAGTGATTGAAATTCCTGTTAGTCATTTTCCGCGAATTACCGGGAAATCCAAATTTAATGTATGGAACCGGCTTTTGGCGCCGCTACAGGATACCATAGCATTGCGTTGGATGATGAAGCGCCAGTCAGAATATATTATTTCTGAAAAGTCTGTCAAAAGACAAAAAGCTGTACACCATGAATAGTTGGGCACTTCTAGGAGTTGGTTTTCTCGCCCAGGGATTATTCTCTGCCCGATTTCTAATCCAATTGGTCAAGTCTGAGAAGGCAGGGAAAGTGCTTTCACCAGTCATTTTTTGGCAACTCAGTTTGGCCGCTTCCTTTCTTTTATTGGTTTATGGTACGTTTCGCCAAGATGTTGTTATCGTGGGAGGTCAACTGGTGGGATATTTTATTTACATCAGAAACCTGAAAATCAAAAATGCCTGGCAACTTTTCCCAAAATGGCTTCGCTGGAGTTTCATTTTGCTGCCTTTGGTATTTCTGGGGTATTTGGTTTTACATGCACAATACGACTTTCGCAGCCTGGTACATAATCCGGAGATCAGTGGCATGCTTCTTACTTGGGGGACGCTAGGTCAGGTTATTTTCACGACAAGGTTTGTGGTACAGTGGCTCGATTCCGAGCGAAGCAAAGAATCTCAGTTTCCGGTGAGTTTTTGGTATATCAGTTTGGTAGGTGCAGTTTTGATCGCCTCCTATGCTATTTTAAGAAAAGACTCTGTACTTTTTATAGGTCAGGCGTTTGGGATATTGGTATATGTTCGTAATCTGATGATCCATTTTGGTACGGGCAATGCAGAAAAGCTCAGCTTTCTTGACCGCATCAAAAGTATGAGAATGGGTTTGTTGCTGGTCTTCACGGCAATGGTTTTATTCTTCAATCTTGGAGCTTATTCCGTGACCGAATCCAGTGAAGCACGCTACGCTCAAATCGCAAAAGAAATGGTGGAAACGGGCGATTGGTTGCACCCGCAGTTGATGGGAATTTATCATTACCATAAGCCACCGATGACTTACTGGTTGACGGCGATAAGCTATAAAGTGATGGGAATTTCGCCATTTTCGGCCAGATTCCTTTTGCAGATTTCTGTCCTTTTTCAGATTTGGCTCGTGTATAAGATTGCTTTGATTTTCTTCAGACGATCAAATCCGGCATTTCTCTCGGCCATGCTTTACGCCTCATTTCCAGCCCTTATTATATCCAGCAGAGCATTGACCACAGATAGCTTTTTGGCGCTTTTCGTGTTGGTGGCACTGTATTTCTGGTTTACTTTTTCGGAGAAAAGAATTGGGTACAAGCTTATTCTATGTTATGCCTTTCTTGGAATTGGCTTTTTGACAAAGGGGCCAGTGGTGCTGATTGTTCCACTTTTAATCTGGATATATCAAGGTCTGGTAATGAAGCAGAAAATGGGTTCGTATAAGCTTCACTTGGCCGGTATAGCATTGATGCTGGGGATTGGACTTAGTTGGTTCGTCTTTTTGCAAACCGAAGATGATCGCTTTTTGAATTACTTTCTTTTCAAGCATACCATCGACCGATTTGCCACTGATACTTTCCATCGGGGACAACCTTTTTGGTTTTACGGAGCTGTAATGCTGGTAACGGCTTTTCCGTGGGTAATTATCCTGCTTAAAAAGATCCCTATCAAGCGTGCTGACTTTACTAAGCAAGGAGCTTTGTTGGTCATGTGGGTGCTTTTGCCTTTACTGTTTTTCTCCCTGAGTCAGTCCAAACTAGTGCTTTATATTTTGCCTCTCTATTCCGGTTTGGCGATAGGGGCTATTTATTATTGGGAAAAGCTGAGTGATACTCAACAGAAAATCTGGGAGAGATGGCAGCTGGGGTTTCATCTCCTCTTGCTTGTGGCATTGGTTTCTGTTCCACTTATAGAACCAAAGGTCACGCTGAATTATAAGTTTTACTTCATCTGGTTTGTGGTGATTTCACTTTTGTTAGCCCTGCAAAAAGTGGATATACGAAAAGCTGATCGTGCGGTCATTTCCGCATTTATTTTTACCATGGGTCTGACGGGAATGTCCACCTATTTCATGAGCCAGAATCCGGGCTTGACTAATGATACTCGTCGCGTGACTGAGTGGATTACACAAAATGAGCCAGCGACAAAAGAGGTGATCATTTACAATAAGCGCCTGCCTTCCGTGTTATTTAATTCGGATTTGGATATGATTTCTGTTTTTGATGGAGACGAAAGTTTGAATCGGGAGACGCAGTTTCAGCAGAACGAAAAGTGGAAAGCCGGCTTGATTAATCTACAATCGGATTCCACCTGGATCATTGAAAAAGCGCCAAATCACTCGATATGGATTTCCAAGAAAAAGCTTCCGTATCTAAATGGTATTGGCAGTTGGGAAGAATTGCAGCTTGTAGATGGATGGAGAATTGTCCAATTCCACAGAGAAGATTAAGGTACGCTTAAGATATGCTTAAGATATGCTTAAGATCAGCCCTAAGGATAAGGAATAGACAGTTCTTAGCGGTAAAAGAAATAAATTTAGGGAATGATGGCGGAACCAATGGATGATTATCTGGCAGTGCATTTTGTACAGCGAAGCAATTGGCTGAGAGCAGCGGTTTTGGGTGCTAATGATGGCATTCTTTCCACGTCAAGCTTGGCTATTGGTGTCGCGGCAGCTTCTGATCTTAGAGACCCCATTCTTTTGGCAACCCTTGCTGGTCTTGTTGCCGGAGCACTGTCTATGGCCGCTGGAGAATATGTAAGCGTGAGTTCGCAGACTGATGTAGAAAAAGCGGACATCATGCGAGAAAAAGCAGAATTGGAAGAAATGCCTGAAGTAGAACTACAGCGACTTGCTACTATCTATGAAGAGCGCGGATTGAGCAAAGAAACTGCGCAGCTGGTGGCAGTAGAACTTACTGAAAAAGACGCGTTGGCAGCCCATGTAAGAGATGAATTGGGTATCAATGATGTGTCAAAAGCTCACCCTATTCAGGCTGCATTAGCTTCGGGAGCCTCTTTTACAGTCGGGGGAGTTCTCCCCTTATTAGTGGCTTTATTCATGCCAATAGGACAGATGGAAATCTACCTCTACGGTTCTGCGATTTTATTTTTAGCATTTCTGGGAGCTGTTTCTGCCAAGACTGGAGGTTCACCAATCCTCAAACCTGTACTTCGAATTACTTTCTGGGGGACAGTAGCCATGGGGATCACTGCATTGATTGGATACCTGTTCGGAGTAAATCTGGGATAAAACCGACTTGATAAATATTTGAAGAAAATTGCTGAGTAGTCACTCACTGGCCATATCTACCTGAAAATTTAACTTAACTACTAGAACTCATGAATGAAAAAATTTCAAGAATGGAATTCCTTAAATCAATGGGATTCAAAGGAGCTTCTTTGCTCGCAATCTACTGCGGCGCCTCAGCCATTACCTCTTGCATCAATGAAGTAGGTGATCCCATAACTGGTGGGCCTACAGGTACAGGGGTGGATTTTACGCTGGATCTCACTGATTCTGCCAATGCAAAACTACTGAATACAGGTGGCTACCTTATTGTCAATAAGATTGTTGTTGCCAGAGTTTCTGGGGATGCATTCGCTGCGGTCACACAAGTTTGTTCTCATGAGAACAAGTCCAAAGTGATCTATAGAAACAATGAATTCTACTGTACAGAGCATGGAGCGAGATATACCCTTACTGGTACTGGACTAAATTCTGAAGGGAAGAAAGGCATCAAAGCCTATAAAGCACAATTATCCGGAACCTCACTTCATGTTTTTGCCTGATCCTCTTGATGAACTGATATGAAAGGGTTAAAGAAAATTGCACTATTGGTGACTTTGCTAATAGCTGTTCATGAGTCTTACGGGCAGGATGACTTGCTGAATATGTTGAATCAAGAGCTGCCGAAGGAAACTGTATATACTCAGGCAACCTTCAAAGCATCCCGTCTGATCAACGGTCAAACCATTGAGACCCTATCCAAAAACCACTTGAACTTTTGGATTTCCCATCGATTTGGTTCGGTAAACAGTGGATTTATTTCAAATTTTTTCGGACTTGATGAGGCTAGGATTCGACTGGGTTTGGAATATGGACTCACGGATCAGTGGCTAGTGGGAGTGGGGAGAAGCTCTGAAGAGAAAACCTATGACTTCTATACCAAATACAAAGTGCTCAGACAGTCCAATGTATTTCCGTTTACACTTTCGGTCTATGGAAGTATGGCATTGAATACCATGGCAACAGGCTATGTGATGAATTCAGAAAGTCAAATGAAGTTTTATTCGAATGCGGAAAGAATTACCTACACCAGCCAATTGCTGATCGGAAGGAAATTCAGCGAGAAGATTTCACTGCAAGTGGTTCCGACCTTTATGCATATCAACAAAGTGGAAAATCCCTTCATGGATAATGATCTTTTTTCTCTGGGTATGGGCGGACGATATAAAGTGAGTAAGAGAGTGACCTTGTCTGCGGAATACTATTACAATTTCACAGATCGGAACGGCTATCAACTCGCGACCGGTACACCTTATCCATACCACAACTCCCTTTCACTCGGAGTGGATATAGATACAGGAGGTCACGTATTCCAGCTTCATTTTACCAATGCAAGAGGAATGGTAGAGCGGCATTTCATCGCTCTGAATACCGGCACTTGGGAAAATGCGGATATATTTTATGGATTTAATATCGCAAGAACATTCAGCTTAAGTCGTGATAATAAAAAGAAATGAAAATGAAAAAAATATGCCTAGTACTCCTAATATGCTTCAGCAGCTTCACACTTTTTGCACAGCATTTATACGTGACGACCAAGGGGAATGTAACTTTCTTCTCAGATGCTCCGCTGGAAGATATTCAAGCTGATAATTCAAAAACTGCTGCAATCTTAGACGCGGATAAGAATGAGATTGCAGTGCAGATGCGGATCATTGATTTTGAATTTCCCAATAAGCTCATGCAGGAGCATTTCAACGAAAATTACCTGGAAAGTGAGAAGTACCCAACCGGAGTGTTTAAGGGAAAAATCAAAGAACAGAATAACCTTACGGTAGCTGGAACTTATCAAGTACATGTAGGTGGAACGCTGACGATTCATGGGGTCACTCAGAAAGTGGAAGTTCCGGGGACAATAGTTTCTGATGGAAAGCAGCTGAAGCTTGACTTCAAATTCCCTGTCAAACTGGAGGATTATAAGATTGATATTCCGACGATTGTTTTCACCAAAATTTCAGAAATTGTGGAGGTAAGTGGAAGTATGGTTCTTGTTGAAAAGTAGGTGTGGTTTGTGGGTTTTTTAACCGCTGAGGTCACGGAGGATAACGCGGAGAGCGCAAGTAAGCGTTATCCATGCTTCCTTGATCATTGAATTTGAACATTGAATATTGAGTTTTTTAGCCAAAGTAGATATTGAGAAAATTGGCTCTCGGCGGCGCAACGGTTAAAGCTGGTTTTTCCTAGATCATTGATTTTGAACATTGAAATTTTTCCACGGCGGTGGTCACGGAGGATAACGCGGAGAGCGCAAGTAAGTGGTAATCTATTTTCCTTGTTTATTGAATTTGAAAATTGATAATTTTTGAACCGCCTAAACCGCCTAAACCGCCTAAACCACCAAGACCACGAAGAAAGCGCAAAGTATAGGGAATTACGTGATATGTGTATGTCAGTCAGGAGGTTGTTCTGATTTGGGTCCAAGTCAGGAGACTTGAACAAAACGAACGCATACCATTGCTAAATACACCCTTGTCCCATCGGGACAACTGGTCGATAGCTTAGGTTATCATGTAGGCGCTTCGTGATCGGATATAGTGCGAAATTTACTAACGAGTTAATATGAGCCTGAAGGGATCAAACCATGAGTAGCCAAGGGTGAAACCCATGGTAAAAGAGAAATGAAAGAGTAAGGGTTTTTGGCAGGTTGGATCTCGATTGAGAAATTTGAGTTCGCCAAAAACAAACAAGTTCAACCTTGCGAGGGCTGGAGTTTGTTCTTGTCAATATACCCCGCAATTCTTACGGGGCATTCATAGTTTTAACTACTACTTCGTAGTCTTAAAAATGAGTATCAAATAGAAGTCCAGCTTCTGGAGAAGCAGGACAACTCACCAAGCAGGAACTGATAAGTTGCGCCCTCTGCGTTACCCTATGCGTCCACCGCGGCTAAATCAAAAAAAACACCTTGGAATCGCAAAATCCCAAGGTGTTTTAATACTCAAATTATAATTGCTTTTGCTTACTTCTGCTGTTGCAAATAGGTAATCAGCGAAGCAAATTCCTCATAAGAAAGTGAGTTTACCAATCCTGCAGGCATCATGGAGGTCTCCATTACCTTACGTGTTTTGATAGTGTTCTTTACCAATTTTGTAGCCGTGCCGGTGATGTCTTGAAGCACTACTTCGTCTGCCGTCTCTGCAGTGACAAATCCCATGTAACTCTTATCGTCATTTGTATTGATCAGTACTGAAGCAAAACCCTGTGAGATGGAAGCATTAGGCTTCAGGATTGATTCGGTGATCTGAGAGCGATTCATGATCGAGCCGATTTGCCCCATAAATGGACCTTTCAGCGGCTGACCTTTCTCTACACTATGACATGCCACACATCCTTGGCTGGTGAATAGCGACTTTCCTGTAACTGGATCACCTCTGATATCTGCCAGTGCGATCATTACATCCTCAATGGATGAGGCACCAACCTGTCCTTTCTTGCTCTTTATTTTTTCCAGATCAACTTCAGTTTCTTGGATCACCAAGTTTGATTCATCTGCACCAAATTCTTCAATGTCCATTCTGTTTCGCTCATTTAGCTCAGCGAAGAATTGTCTTTTCGTAGGGTCTTCAAAAGAATTGCGCTCACCGACCAAGAAGTCTTTGATTTTGTCTGAAGACTCCCAGGTGATCTCTTTGTAATATGGGCCATGCGTGTCTGGGCGAGTCCCCCACCACCATGAGCCGTCATAAGGAGCTTCTTTCTTATATAATCTGGAAAGTGTACCCAAGATCTCTGCTTTTAACTCCATGTCATCCGTGTCGCCATAAGCTTTGATCAATCCATCCACAGCTTTTGGATCATGCATGAAGCGCAATGTCCAAAGTGCAATTTTTGAATTCTCTGTGCCAATAGCATCTACTGCTGCATCTACAGCATGGAGTTCAACCAGCGCTTTCACCGCTACGTGCGGAAGAATAATCGCTGGATTAGGAGTAGCGTGTGGGCCTTCAGTCCCTTTTTCCGGTTGCTTGAATGAAGCAGGTACTTTTACTTTCAATAGCTCCTCAGCCGCTTCTGGATTACCTATTCTTCCCAAAGCGACAATAGCCGCAGATTTCACCCGGTCATTAGGATCGGTGACACCTTCAATAAATGGATCTAGTGGAACACCCTGAAGACAGGTTTTGCGATCGGCCAAAGCGCGTAATGCGAATTCTCTTACTTTCTCTTCCTGACTCAATTTCACCAATTCACCGTTGCCACTTTCGCAAGTTGCCTGAGCATAGGTATAAATACCGGCTACTCTCACTTCCAGCGACAACGTCTTGTCTGTTGCCACGGAAAGTGCTGCCGCTCCAGCTTCGTTAGGGAATCGGGCAAGTAGTTCGTGCTGGGCATGAAAACGGGAAACGGAATTATGTGCTTTAAGCAATGCTGTCAATTCTTCGAGCGTAGCAGTTTTCAAATCAGGAAATGCTTCGTAAGTCCAATTTTTTGGCACCACACGAACTACATAGCCTTTTTCTTCACTGCCAAAATATCCAGCCCCGTCCCATGCTGCAAGGAACATACGGCCAGAACCGTCTACATCAAGATCTGAAATCTGTGGAAGTTTGATAAATTCCTCATCCTGTTGGGTAAATCCAGGCCCGTCCATTGTCACACGGTGAATGTACAATTGGCTTCTGCCCCAATCTGCCATCATCGGCACGTGATTGTATTTTGCTGGCCAGCGATCATCATCCATGAAATAACTTCCTGTACCGGATCCTCCGCCTAGATCTGCTAGAGCCGGAATAGTTTCTTCTGTGAAGTTTTTGAAAAAATTAGGATAACCGTACTCACCAGATTGGGTGTAATGGATGAAACGAATGTTCCAGCCACCGCCGTCATTGGTATTGCCACGCGTGTAAATATTCATAAATGGATCAATAGCCACATCGTAGATGTTTCTTGTTCCATGGATGTAAACTTCCATTTCTGTACCGTCAGGCCGTACACGAACAATCCCACCACCAAGCATGGTCATTTGTTTGCCATCTCTATCTGTAGCATTGTAGAATCCAAAATCACCTACGGCTATATAAATCCAGCCATCTATACCCATTCTGATACCATTTGTAGAGTGATCCGTGCCACGTGAACGAAGAGACTCTGGAGAGGAAATTCCTTCAATGAGCATTTTAGCTGGTCCATCAGCTACTCCGTCATTATCTTTATCCTCATAAACTACCAAGTTCATTCCCTCGGCCTTTCCGGTTTCTTCGGAGAATTGCGTGTGAAGCACAAAGACTTGATCTCTTACCGCTATGATTCCTCTTGGATTGTCCACTTTGACAAACTCAGTATGGGAATCCAGTTCACCGTCATTATTGCTATCTACTAAGCGGACAATTGCGCCTTTTCCTGGCTCTTTGCCCAAAGAACCCATCATATCCACACCCACGAAAACATTTCCATTTGGAGAGACCGCCAAAGCAGCTGGACTTGGTACGAGGTCCGGTCCGGCAAAATTGGTCATGATTAATTCGGTGCTGTCTGCTCCGTGGCTCGCAGTGTCGAGAGGGTATTGAGGGTAGTAATTGGTGAGCTCTTCTAAGTCAGCGTTTCTAGTATCGGGACTTGAGCATCCAAACGCCAGGAACGAACCAACTAAGGCCGCTAGGGGGAACGAAATTTTAGACATGCTAAAAATAGGATTAGAGGGTTATTATTTTGGAGGTCGCAGATTGCGCTTACAAATATATCGGATTCACTATTTTGAAGCATACTTTCTCTAGTTCCTTTGTTCGTAGGAACTATTCGTTGATAGATGGTGAGTGGATTGAGTTCAGTCGATTATTTTGGTCTGAGTACGGGGGAGAGAGTGAAATAAGTCTGTCTAAAGAAACTATTGTTTCCGTTTTTCTGCCAGTAAAAAGACAAAAGCATCACAGAATAGCTTCATTTTAGGATTGAGGCCACTTCGGTCTCCCGTCTTCGGACTTCCAGCCTTTCGAGCAAAGAGACTATGGTTGGTGGCATAACTGCGTACAATCAAATGTTATTTTATCTGATTCTCGAAAAGAAAAATTCCGTTCTTATTTGCTATCACGATGTCTGGTTTTTGATCCTTGTTCATGTCTTCCACAGTGATATTTAATCCAGCTCCGGAGTCGTTATCGATGATATGCTCCAGGAAAAAAGGCTCGATCGTGGGAGTGAATTCGATGTAAAATAAATAAGGTGTATCACCATCACCTGCGTCATTTCCATTATGTGCCAAGTATCTTTTGCCGGAAATCATTTCTAAATCTCCATCTCCATTCAGATCAGCCATGACCGTGGCATGGGTTTGCGCTGTCAAGTTTGAAATGAGGTGAGTTTTGAAAGTGGAATCGTTCATTTGCTCCTGCCACCATACGCCCAGCGAATGTGCCGAAGCGCTTACTACATCATTTTTCATATCACCATTTACGTCCAAAATCTGCATATGCGACGCAGGTTCGCTGATTGATGCAGGGTGGAAAATCCAGTCGCCTGATTTTTTATCGGCTTTCCCTTCAAACCAACCTTCAGCAATTACTACGTCCTTGATCTTATCGCCATTGATGTCTCCATAGCCTAGACCGTGTGAAAAACGATCCGTTCCAGGTACATTCTCTTCGGAAAGCGCAAATCGTTTCCACTCAGGTTCTCCGGGTTTGGTAGGAGCTTGAAGCCAGATAATTTGCTTTTTCTTTGGATCTCCACATAGAATATCCAGTCGGCCATCGCCATCGATATCAATAAAAGCAGGTGATTCATTTGAGATACCCACTGAGTCCGCGATGATGTGTTTTTGCCAGTTGCTGCTTTCAGTTTTTGGATTTTCAAACCAATAGCCCGGAGTGCCGGGGTAATCTATGATGACCACATCGTCCCAGCCATCGAGATTTACATCCATCCCGAGATTTAGAAAGGAGTTGCTGTATTCTTTTCTTGGGTCAAAAACCCGAGATGGAGAGATCTCATGTCTAGTCCAATTGGGCGCTTCAAACCAGAAATATCCAGCAACAATATCCATCAGACCATCCTTATTGAGGTCAGCTACAGCTACACCTTCGGAAAGAAAATCCCGGGAAATCACTGTTTTTTTAAAGTCAGGCTCAGGTTGCTCTTGACTAAAGGCTGTATTTGAAATAATTGTAAGAGCCAAAATTCCAGTCAGTCCTGCTCCGGTACTTTTAGAAATTATACTTTTCATAATCCTTGATTTTAGCGGGGTGGTCATTCGTCTTCTAAGGTGATTTTGGATAGCTGTATTTTCAATTCATGATTGCTGTGTGAATCTGAATCGTCAAGCGACTTCTTAAATTTTTGCAAAGCCGCAGTTGCTTCAGTGGTTTTCAGCTCGCCAAGTTTCTGCACAGTGTATTTCAAAATCAATGGATTTGAAGCTTTTTCGGCTAAAGCCAATGCCCGATCTGCATCAAGGCTAGCCAATGGTTCGATAGCATACCAAAGCATCAATGGCATGTTGTGATCTTCCAGATCCTCCGGTTTTTGCACCAATGCTTCCATCACTTCCCAGCGATTTTCAGGCTCCAATCGAAGCATGGCAGAAGTTAGGTATAATCGTACCAAGGCTGCATCATCATTTTTTGCCATGCTTGCAAATTTTGCCAATGTCTCTGATGAAACAGTTTTGTCTTCCACTGCTAGTTGAATAGCCCAACTTCTGATGTATTCATCAGAATCAGACATCAATTCTTTCAAGTCATTTTCTGAAAGTTTATCCATCACATGCAATGTCCAAAGCGCGCGCAGTCTATTTGCTGTTTCTGGATTATTAGCCAGAATGCTCTTCAAAACTGATTTAGTTTTTGGTGTAGCTCCACGCTCTTGCAGAATTGTTCTAGCTTGTCGAGCATACCATTCGTTTTTGTGGGTTTGATAGTTCGCCAGTTCTACGCTGCTCGCTTTGGATAAATCCACCTTTACCCATTGATCATTTTCATGGGAAATTTTGAAAATCCTACCCAATGACTTGTCATGCACATCTGGATTTGGGCTATGACACTGGTTTTGATCATACCAATCAATCGCGAATATCGAGCCATCAGGGCCATATTTGAAGTTGAGCCATTGAGACCAAGAATCATTCATCGCCATGAAGTCATTCTGATGCTTTGCCATATAGCCAGATCCTTCCCGGTTGAGTTGATCAATATTCAATCGGGAGCCATTGATGTTATTCATGAAGATATTGTCGCGGTATTTCTCCGGCCAGGTATCTCCACCTAAGTAGATCATCGCGCCGGCATGGGCATGGCCTCCTCCTGCGGATGCTGAGCGGAAGTTGCCAGCATGCGGTCCTCGATCACCTACCCAATGCACATGATCAGCAATGGTTTTGATATCGTCGTATGTGTATGGATTAAAGTGCTTTCCAGCCTGCCTTTGGTAGCGAGCTCCCTGAATGACATGATACATGTGAGGGATCACGCAGACTGTAATAAATGGATGTCCGTAGCTGTTGAAATCAATGCCCCAAGGATTGCTGCTGCCTTCGGCATAAACGTCAAACTCATGGCGTGTCGGATGATACCGCCAAACACCTGCATTAATTTTGGTACGCATGGCATCTGAAGATCCCGGTTTGCCCACATTGGAGTGTGTGAAAATGCCGTGAGTTCCATACAGCCAGCCATCGGGTCCCCATCTCAAATTGTTTAGGACTTCGTGGGTATCGTCCGTCCCCCAGCCATCCAAGAGTTTTACAGGAGGGCCAGTGGGTTTGTCATTTTCAAAATCTGCGGGAATGAATAAAAGATAAGGAGCAGCTCCTAGCCACACACCACCCATTCCCACTTCGATTCCGCTGACCAGATTGAGGCCTTCGGCAAATACTTTTCTGGAATCCAACGTTCCATCGCCGTCCGTGTCCTCGAAGATCAAAATCCTATCCCTGCCTTCAGCCTCAGGAGCAGGAGTCGGGTAGGTGTGTCCTTCCACTACCCAAAGTCTTCCGCGTGGATCAAGGGTAAAACTAATTGGTCGAATGATATCCGGTTCCGCTGCGGCAAGGGTGATTTTAAAACCTTCCGGTGGGGTCATAGCTTTAGCAGCATCTATTCCAGAAAGTCCAGAATTCAAGACTGGATCCAATGGAGGCAGAATGATGATGTCTTCCAGCTTCAATTCATTGGAGAAGTCGGGACGGCTCGCATAAAACTCAAAATCATCAAAGTTGATATGTGCCCATTTATCATCTGAGATGTATGGAATTTGTGAGATTCCTGTTTCATTATCGATGATTCGGAGGAAAATCATCTGGTCTAAATAAGAGCTAAGATCCACCACAACTGGCTGGAGTGTTGCTCGACCTTGGCCAGTGTAGTTAAAAATCACTTTATCGGATGCGGCTAAGACCAACTCAACCCGTGTATCTGCCAATGCCCCACCCGAAACCAAAAAGCTTGCAAATGGCTGCGTCACCTCAAAAGGAACCGAAGTCAGCGTTCCTGTTAATTTGTAATTCTTTGTGCCTCCGCTACTGAGAAAGTCTTTTCCCTCGAAATTTATTTTATCCTCATCACCATGAACAGGGGAAGGATCGGTATTAAAAATCGGATTAACAAATGCATCACCGGAAGCTGTCCAGTCCTGAAGTGTACCTGTTTCAAAATTTAGGTTTAGTGGCTTTCCATTTTTCTGCGGGATCGTGCCGGCTATTTTGGTTACAGTTTCATTTCCTTTTAACAATTCAAATTTCCCCACCATTCCTGCGGCTCTGTGCCCTGGTATGGAGCAGTAATACGTGTCATCATCCACCGCAATGAACGTGATACTTGTCGTCGATCCTTTTTCCAGGACGGTTTCACTTTTTATTCCGAGCTTTTCCATGGCCACATCATGTGTCATGATCTCACCATTAGTGATGGTAATCGTAACTCGGTCGCCTTTTTTTGCCCGTAATGTAGGGTTTCTGGTGCCGTCCGGAGCAAAATATCCAAGCATGGTTGCTTCCAATTTGAACTCTATTTCTGCCACTGGATCGCTTAGTAGGGTAGTTGCGGCATTTGAAGAAAAAGAATTGGCGCAGAGCATCACGCTAAAAACTACTGCTATCCAGTTTGTGATCATGGTGTTTGGGTTGATAGATAAAATTAGACATCTGTGTACGCTTTTCTGCCAGTAAGCGAATTCTCTTAGGTCAACGGGTTGGAAGACCGATGACCGAAGACCTGAGTAAACCAGAATTTAATGAGTCTTTGGATCTTCGATCCTATAAATTTTCTACTGGCAAGATTCCGTCTAATCACAATTAGATATATGAATATCCCTAAAGATGCTAGCGCCATATTTTCTTTGCTTTACTAGACTGAAGACCTAAGACGGATGACCGAAGTGGCCTTGACCATGCCTGGAGCTTATTCTATGATGCTTTTGTTTCTTTACCGGCAAAAAAGCGCATATAAATAATGAGATAATTCCTCAATCAATTTATAATCTATTCTTTTTGAGGCAGTTCTTCTATAAAAATATCCTTAAATGCTACCTGAGCTTTTCCGCCGCCATGGATTTGCAGGCCGATCAAGCCTGACTGGGAAATAGATTTATCTTCTTCAGTATAATCTACAGTCTGATGGCCATTGATGAAAAGCTGAATTCTACCATTTTCAGCATGAACTTTATAATCATTCCAGTCATCTAAATTCACCCATTTCATCACTTGAGTGGAGTCTGGAGCGCTTAAGGTGAGGTTTCTCCTAGATTCGTCATATAAGCTTGCCCAATAGCCTCCACCCCAGTCAGCCTGGTAGCCTTCCATCTCGTAGGCGGGATTAGTCAATCGCTTGCTGTGAAACTGAACCCCTGAATTAATGAAGCCTTCATCTCCGGTCAGTTTGATTTTTAAGGTTATAATGAAATTCTCATAGCTTCTGTCGGTGACCAAGAATTCATTGTTTGGTACTGTTTCTACCAGAGAACCACCTACAATCATCCCATCCTCCACACGCCAGGTGTCCAGGGTATCTCCTTGCCAACCTGATAAGCTTTGGCCATCAAAAAGAGAAACAGGAGAATCAACCGGTCCTTCGCCGCATCCAAAAAGAGCAAAGGAAATAAAAGAAAAAGCTGTGAGTGTTAATTTCATAAGGCAAGTAATCGAAAGTGAAAATGACCTAATCAATAGGTTGGTTTACTATTGAATTTAATATATTTCCGTTTTTATGCGGGTAAAAAGGTATAAGCTTTTGGTATTTTTTTGAACAACGTTGCTACCTTAAAATTCATAAGTTTTTTTAACTAGCTCTGCAGGATCCTAACCATTCATGACCCTGTACGAAGTGCAGGGCAAATGAAAATAATCCCATTCTTGAGCCCTGAAAGGGCGGCACTTCATGGTTGCACCCCTTCGGGGCTTATTTATCGTACATTTTCTCATCCCCCGGCTTTGCCGAGGGTCATGAATTGTTTCAATCCTTCGGTTTTCCTTTTACATGAAATAAAGGAAACTTCTAAATAGATAAGCTTCGAAAATTTGGCTACTCCTATCATTGCTGATAACCATTTCGAATAATGAAGATTACAACCCAGCCAAGTCCCATTTCTTGATGATCTCTTGGATGAAGGCGGAGACTTTTGCATTTACTTTTTGGAAATACTCATCGGCCTGAGCTTGATCAAAATTCGGATAGCCTTGACCTTCTTGGTATAGACCGATGGAAGATGGAAATGGTACCGCTGACCAAGTGCCGGTAGCAGGGTAAGGAGTTGCCATATCGGGACTGTATTTTTCTTTATGCACCAAAGTTGGATCAATAGCTTGGATGTAGGCAGTCTCATTGAGTCCTGCATGTCCACCATTTTCTTTGAATACTTCCAAAGTCACATCCGATGCAAATGACCACCAGTTGATCACGAGTGTTCTCACCCCGAGTTCAGTAGCTACTTCCCCAGCCACTTCCTGCAATACTTTAGTTTGGCCTCCTCCGTGGCCATTTAAGATGATAATATTCTTGAAGCCATTTCTCGCAAGACCTTTTATTATATCTCTGATGAAAGGGCGGTAAGCTTCCTCGGTGATCTGAAATGCGCCGGGGAAAGCCGCCATACTTCCGGTTATTCCATAATTGAGGGTAGGGGCGATCAGCGCGTTGAGATCCTCTGCCATGTCTCTGGCCATAGCTTCAGGAGCAATATTATCTGCTCCGTTGTTGATCACACCGTGGGGTTCTAATGTCCCAGTTGGTAGTAAAACGGTATTTATTTGCCCAGGAACATATTCCGCAAATTCCATCCAATTTATTAGATTCATTTCGCGTGTGGAGATTTTTACTTGGGCTTTGATCTGTAAAAATGAGAAAAACAGAATAAGTAGCAAAAGTGATTTTTTCATTGATAGTGGACTTAAAAAGATGATTTTAAAGCTCAAACACAAGAAGCTTCAGGTTCAAAATACCAATGAATTTTTGATTTATCTCAAAAAACTTTCGGGTTTGCTAAATCCAGTTGTAAGAAAGGCTTCGTAATTGTTTTTATAGTACCTAAGGATTCAAGCACGGTACTGTTAGTATCAATAATTTATGAAAACCATAACCAAATTATTTACCTAAAAACTCAGAACGATGAAAAATGAATTAATTAAGCCTCAGGGACTGGTGAAAAATGCGAACCGGAGACAGTTTCTTAGAACGGGCTCTCTTTCGGTAGCTGCTGCCGGATTAATAATGGTAGGCTGTAAGGATATTGAAGATAGGGACCCAATGCCAGGGGGCGAGGGTGTAATGTTAGGCTCTGGTGATATAGGGATTTTGAATTACGCTTATGCTTTGGAGCAATTGGAAGCGGCATTCTATGCAACGGTCATCACAGGTGGTTATTTCGCAAATGCAAGTGCTGAAGAAAAGACCATAATGGGAGATTTGGAGAAGCACGAAAGAGCTCACAGAGAGTTTTTCAAAGCGGCTCTAGGAGATGCTGCCATTGCTAATCTGGAAGTTGATTTCAGTGCGATTGATTTCAGTAATAGAACTTCTGTATTGGCAGCAGCTAAAACGTTTGAAGATTTGGGTGTAGCAGCATACAATGGAGCTGGTAAATTTATCGAGAATGTAGATTACTTAGTTGTTGCAGGAAAAATTGTTTCTGTAGAAGCTAGACATGCAGCCGCTATCAGAGATTTGATTAATCCAGGTTCTGCTGATTTTGCAGGAGATGACTTGATAGATGCAAATGGACTAGAACGTACGTTGACCTTTACTCAGGTATTGACTGCAGCGAGCGCGTTTGTCACCACACCGATTGACTTCAGTCAATTGCCATCATAATCCACCACCTTAAACAATAGAATACATGAACTTATTGAATTTATTAGATAAAATGTGCCCGGATACTAATAGTCCGGAAGAAAAAGATATGTTTTTCTCCAGAAGAGAGGCTTTCCGCCAGTTTGGAGATATGAGTAAAAAAGTGGCCATGGCTGCTGTCCCATTAGGCCTTTTGTCAGCTTTGCCCAGAGTGGCAAAGGCAGATACTGCAAGTTTGATAGGTGTATTGAATTTCGCCTTAACCTTGGAGCATTTGGAGTACAGATATTACCAGATGGGTATTGAGTCAGGAGTCATTGCTGGAGCAGACGCAGTGATTTTCAACAAAATCAGAGACCATGAATTGGCTCACGTGAATTTCTTATCTGAAGTAATTTCGAATGTGCTAAAGGGAACGCCTGTAGCTGAGCCGGAATTTGACTTTACCGCAGGTGGCAACTTTATGCCATTCTCTGACTATCCTACGTTTCTGGCTTTATCTCAAGCATTTGAAGATACAGGAGTAAGAGCCTATAAAGGTCAGGCAGGTAATGTAATGGAGAATGATGTGATCTTGACTGCAGCACTTTCCATTCACTCTGTGGAGGCAAGACATGCTTCTATGGTAAGAAGATTAAGAACTAAGAAAGGTCAGGATGATGTGAAAGGTTGGATCACAAACGGATCAAGAGGAACTCTTCCAGCTCCTACACAGGATATTTATACAGGTGAAGAAAACGTTACCCATCTAGGTGTGAACGTCGTTAATTTGACTTCTATAGCTACCGGTGCAGTTTCTGAAGCATGGGATGAGCCGCTTAATAAAGAACAAGTGTTGGGAATTGCTTCTCTTTTCCTAGCCTAGTAAGATCATTAGTTGGGGTTGAGTGGTTTAGATGTCATCTCTTTATGGAGATGGCATCTTTTTTTGTTTTATAAGTTTAGATTCTCGCAACGGCGCGGCGGCGCAACGTTTGATTAATCTTACTTGATTCAATTTTTTGTATCGTCAGACTGAGTGAAGTCGAAGTCCTTAACCTTGTCTTTTAGCTCCTGTTCTCCTGCTTCTTCAGAAGCTGGACTTTTTTACTAAAACTTCAGTATGGGCTTATGGATATGTTTATGCTTCATTTGAAATACAAACTTTTCCAAAGTACAGAACTTTGGAAAAGTTGACTTTAAAGCAAAATCTTATACAAACTGCATGGTTGTAACTTAGGGTGTTCCAAAAGATCTGGATGCTCGAAGTCAAATTCGTATTCCATACCGATTTTTTGCATCACTCTTATTGAAGCCTGATTTTTTGAAGATGCGAGCGAATAGACTTCTTTAATATTAAGTTCTTTGGCAAATTCAAGACATCTGCCAGCACCTTCAGTGGCATAGCCTTGGTTCCAGAACTTCTTTCTGATCCTCCAGCCTACGTCCACACAAGGAGTGAAGCTTGCTTTGAATGATTTGATACCTAAACCAATCATGCCTAAGAATTCTCGGTTTTCCAGTAACTCAACCGCAAAATAACAATGACCACGATCGCTGAATAGTTTATTCATTCTATCCATTAGTGCTTGGGATTTCTTTTTCGATATTGGATGCTGAAAGAATTGCATTGTTTCTGCATCAGCATTCATTTGGGAAAAAGACTCTAAGTCGGAAGGATCCCAAGTGCGAAAAGCAAGTCGATTGCCAGCAAAAAGAATAGGAGTTGGACTGATCTCGTAATTCTGACTCATGCTGCTTGATTGTTTTGAACATGAATTTATTTTAAAGTTCGAAATGAAAAAAGCAGATTTTGTTTTTAGTAAGGAAAACGGTGTTGGTATTGCATTTTTTGTATAATATTCTTATTTACTTAAATTTTTATTAGATAGATGGTTTAAAGTATTAATTAATTTATTTAGATTTATTTTATACTAAAAACATATCTCATGAGAAAGCTTTTAATGATTCTAATGATGGTTTGTGGTGCAGGGATGTATGCACAAGCCCAAGTGTTGAAACCTGGTGTGGGGTTGAATTTTACAGATTTTACTACCAATTCCGGAGAAGCAAGTGCAAAGGCTGGTTGGCAGATTGGAGCGAGCATGGCCTTTGGTAATAAGGTATATATTGAACCGGGTTTGTTTTATGTCGGAAAGTCTTCTGAATATTCAGATCCAAACAATGCAACCCAAAATGATTTCAAAGCTGATTTCAATGGATTGAGAATTCCCGTGGCAGTAGGTGTGAATATTTTGGGGGATAGTGAAACCACTGCTACATTAAGAGCTTTTGGCGGAGCATCGGCATTTATCTTGACAAGTGTAGGTGATAGTTTTGATAAGGATGATTTCAAATCTGCGTCTTATGGTGTTTTTGCAGGAGCTGGAGTTGATTTCTCTATCCTATTTGTTGAGTTGGCCTATGAGTGGTCGGTTACGGATTTGTCGGATGTTCAGACAATAGATGTTGGAAAGTCAAGAGGATTATATGCGACTGCTGGATTGAGGTTTAGGTTGTAAGTAGTTTGTTCAGTACTTATTAAGAAGGGCGGGATGTTTCATTCAGCCTTTTTTTTAGCAATTTTTTCAAACACAATGGCACTGAGGACATCACGGAGAGCAGAACTGGTGATGAATTACATGATGCTTTCTCCTATTTCGTCGTTTTTCTGAAATTTTTTAGGAGAAATAGTTGGTTTTTTAAATTGAATTTTTACTTTAGTGTCATAATACACTATGACAGTATAACACTATGATCGTTTCAGTCAAAGATTTAAATTTTTCTTACCCGAAAAGGCAGCCACTTTTCGAAGAACTTCAGTGGTCTGTGCCAGCAGGTTCTGTGGTTGGCTTACTTGGAAGGAATGGCGCTGGCAAGTCCACCTTGCTGCATTTACTTTCGGGTTTACTTTTTCCTAAAAGTGGCGCCATTGCTCTCGGCCCGCATATTCCAAAGGACAGGAAGCCAGAATTTCTAGAGCAGATTTTCCTGCTTATCGATGAAGTAGCTTATCCTGGAAATATGAGTATAGCCATGTATGAGAAAGTAATGGGTGCATTCTATCCAGACTTTGATTCATGTCAGTTTGATCAGATTTTGACTGATTTCGGTTTGGAGAAGAAATTCAAGCTGAAAGAGCTTTCTCTTGGGGAGCGAAAGAAGGTGTTTCTTTCCTTTGGCTTGAGTACGAATTGCAAGTTTTTGCTTTTCGATGAACCTACAAATGGGCTGGATATTCCTTCGAAAAGTGTCTTCCGAAAAGTAGTGGCCGGTAATCTCAGCGATGAACAGACCTTGATCATTTCTACACATTTAGTGGCTGACGTTGAGAATTTGATAGATCGGGTGGCGATTTTAGATAATGGAAAAATCCAGCTGGATGCAGATCTGTTGGAGCTGTCAGATCGCTTGCTGTTCAGTACATCTTCGAGTCTTCCTGATCACATTTTGCATTCGGAGAAATTCGGGACAGGATATCAAATTATCAGATCAAGAAAAGAGAATGAAGCTCAAACTCCTGTCGGTCTGGAGTTGCTTTTCAATGCTGTGCTAAGTAAAAGTCTTGATGCGAATTCAATTTTTCAATCTCAAATACCCCAAATGCTATGAGCGCAAATTCAATCAGTTCGCACCGTTTAAAAAACCTAGTACGCTATGAGTGGGCAATAGACAGAAAGTTTTACCTGCTCGGTTCATTTGGGATATTCATGATATCATTTGGAGTGTTTTTGACCGTTTGGTTTAATCAATATTCAGGTTATACATGGAGGTCTGTGGACTACAATTCAGTTTTTTTTGGAGGATTTGTTTTTCTGTGTGTGTTTGGGATCAGTCAGAGTTTTATTGATCTCAGGGAGAAAAATACTTCTATCCGGTACTTGTCACTACCTGCAAGCACGCTGGAAAAGTATCTGGTTCAGCTATTTCTTCGCTTGATTTTGCCACTGATTATTTACCCTATCGTTTTTTGGCTGGGGGCAAATCTCTCGGTGGATGTGTATTATTTTATTCAACGGTCGGTATTGGAAAAGCTCTCACTTCCTGAGATTGAAAAAGTAAATGTTCTCTATTTGTACTGGCTCCCTAATCTTACTATGGAATTGGTTTACTGGATACTTTTTGGATTAATTGTTTCAATTCCTACCCTAATTTTTATGGGTGGGATTATTTTTGGCAAGTGGAATTTTATTGTAATGCCTTTAGCAGTCGCATGTATTCTGATACTGTTTTTTGGAAGTTATTATGGATTGAGTTGGCTTGTGAATGCAAGTGCTTTCGGCTTAGGGGGTAATTATTCTATCCGAATCGATTATCCCGAGGTCATTGAAGGAATACCACTATTTATATTGAATTGCCTAATTCTGATTTGGGTCGCAGTGTTTTTGCCTTTTGTAGTGACTTATTTCAAACTCAAAGAACGGGAGGTGTAAGATGGATTTTAACGAAACAAAAAACATCTTTCTTCAGATCCGGGATTGGATAGCAGACCAGATTCTTCAGGGGAAAATCGTTGCCGGAGAGAAGATTCCTTCGGTGCGTGAACTAGCGGTGGATATGGAAGTAAATAGGAATACAGTGATGCGAAGCTATAGCCTGATGGAGGAGGAGGGAATCATCGAAAATAAGCGTGGCATCGGTTTCTTCGTAGCTGCTGACGCAAAAAGTAAGCTACTCAAAATGCAGAAGCAGGCATTCTTAAACGATGAACTTCCCATGATTTTACATCAAATAGAAGTGCTCAAGCTCAACTCATCCGATCTTCAGATTTTAATACAAACTATTCAATCCAACGACCATGAAAACCAGTAATAAAATCATCATTTCCTTTTTGACTTTTGCTTGGCTGAGTGTCACGGCTATGCTGTTGATTTCCCATCAATTTGCTGATTATGATAATATACCGGGCGTTAGAAAAGTCGTCACTAGCAAGATTAATCTAGGAGATTTTTCTGTGGTAAAAATCGAGCAAGCAGCATTCCTTAAGATTGCTCCTGGATATATTAATCAATTGGATTACGATGAGCTAACTGGAGCAGATATGAAGCCACCGGAGGTTGAAGCTATTCAAGATTATAGTGTGAGAAATGATACGCTATTTATTAGAAATTTGCGTCGGGCAAGTAACGGCAATTACACGTTGAGAGTGAACAATTTAAAAAAACTTATAGTCTTTAATGCTTGGGAGGTGGATTTAGAAGGCTTCAGACAGGACTCATTATCTATTATTTCTGCCAACAGTAAATTGCTTATTTCGAAAAAATCAAAGTTCTCTTACCTACATTTAGCTTCTCTGAAAAAATTCGATCTTAAGTTTTCTTCAGCAGATGATTTTGAGTTAAGACTTTCAAATGGTCAGTGTGAAGTATCTGGAGGGGTGGATCAGATCACAGGAATCGTTGGTAATTATGCAGAGCTGATTATTCCTACGAAGATTGGGAAATTGGATATTGATACGTCTGAGAATGGGAAGCTTACATTGAAATAGAGTTTTGCCCTTTTCTAAACCCTGCCAATTCTTTTTCTATCGGGTATCATTTGTTAACGTTCTGCGAACTAGTCAGCCGCCATACCGGCATTTAATGTGCCCCAGCTTGGGTGAAGATTAAATAACTAGCCAGTAATAAGACTTTGGATTGAGTTTTTTAGCTGGGCTGCAGGAGATATTTACCAGAGCCTATTTAAAAGTTGTAACAACTCCCTGAAAAGTTTTGAGAAAATTTATCGTTTCAAATGCCTCTAAGAAATTGAGAATCCTTTGAGAATAAGTAAAACCTGAAGTCTTCTAAAACTTACCGCTGTCCACCTCCTTGATAAACCTGATCAAGCCAGGGAAAAAGTGTTCGGGATCGTCGTATTGACTTAAGTGGCTACCATTGGGGCAAAGTAAAAAACTTCCATTAGGGAGTTCTTTCGACATCCATTCCATGTGCGCTGGGTCCATTGTGTCATGTGTAGCACCTATTACCAAAGTGGGTACAGCTATATTTTTCAATTCAGCTTTTACGTCCCAGCCTTTCAGACTCGCTCCCGGCGTAATCCCAAATTCACTGTGTCCTTGCATGAAAACATAGACATTGGGATTCACATGCTCCATAGTTTTGACAGCAAGCACGGGCCATTCATTCATTGGCTTTCTCAAGACATGAAATGGATAATGATGCTCAGCAAGCAGTTGCATGTAGCGAGGATTTTCGAAATCTCCCTTACGCTCGATTTCCATCACTTCTTTATAGACCTCCTCGGGCATCTGCGGACCTAAGACCTCTTTGGCGTATTTTTCATAGTCATCCAGACTTGCCATCATATTGGAAATTACCATTCCCTTAAGATTTTCTTGATGCTTGAAGGCATATTCCATTGCAAGCATTCCGCCCCAAGATTGGCCATAGAGGTAGAAATTATCTTTGTCAAGATCCAAGGCCACTCGAACCTGTTCCACTTCATCCACAAATCTATCAATTGTCCAAAGCGTAGAATCCTCCGGTTGATCAGAATAAAATGAACCCAATTGATCGTAAAGAATAAACTCAATATTTTCCTGTGGGAAGTAGTCTTCGAAAATCCCGTATTGCTCATGTGTCATGCCTGGTCCACCGTGAAGCAGGAGCACTTTCATCGTCGGATTGGCGCCGACAGTTTTGGTCCAAACCCTAAATTCGCCCTTAGGAGTCTGAATCGGGATGAGCTGAACGCCAGATTCTGCAACAGATGTGGAATCAGTACCAGTTTCTTCAGTATTGGTCTGACTTTGACATGAAAAAAGGAGACCGATAGCAGCGAAAAACAAATAGAAGCATCTTTTCATAGTTTGAAATTGTTTAACACCTTGTCAAAGTAGCCTAAAACGAATAAAAACTCAACTGCGAAGATCCAATTGATCATCTGACCATGCGGATCTTTTGACCTGAGTATGCTAAATAAGTCTGCTTCCGCTCTTGGTAATTGTGTCCATTGCTTTCATCAAAATCCACTTTGGTTCCTTCGCATTACAAAAGGAACTTTCGCCATCCGATTGCTTCGTTCATTAAGTCTTCAGTGGCGGATTCCGAGATACGAACCTCAGCTTTTAATTCAATATGCTTGCAAAACAGGTGACAAGTGAACTCTGAAAACAGACGATCGTCGATTCTAATAAGGCCAATAACCCTTCTCATCAATAAATTAAACCTAAATTGCTCAAATAGCGTGAATCAAACTATAGATTAGCTTCCTAAGCTAATAGCATGGTAACCATAAGACTGAAAGAGGAATCGGACACTTGGTTTCATCTCAAAATAGTGGCTAGAACGAAGCGCCTTCCATCCACAAAGTGACCTGTATCTTAAGCAAATGGCGTTATGAATCGTTCACCTCCAACAAATTCTTTGGTTTATCTGAGACAAAGGATTAGAGTTAATGAGCGCAGGTACCTGTGAGTAATTTGAAAAATTTTAAACAGTAGTTCAAATAGATACTATATATGACTATTAATAGATTAAAATGAAATAAAAGTAGAAATAGTTTATATATTTGTTACTATCATTTACATGAAATTTTGACTAAATACTTTTCAAGGTGTGATCAGATTCTGAGCTTTGAATAGTATTGTCTTAAATAGTCTAAATAAATCTTACAATTTTAACCAAAAAAAAAATAAATGAAAAAAGCTTTACTCTATGTGATTACGCTTTTTGCATTCGCATTAAATGGGAATGTACAGGCGCAACAACAACAGGTTACAGGGACAATTATTTCTGCTGATGATAATTTGCCACTACCTGGAGTTAATGTTCGTGTTAAAGGGACATCGAGAGGTGCGATTACTGATGTTGATGGTCAGTTTTCAATTCAAGCATCTTCTGATGAAACACTGGTTTTTTCTTTCGTCGGATTTACGACCCAAGAAATAGCAGTTGGAAATAGTACAGTTGTCGATATTACTTTGCAATTGGACGATAATGTTCTTGGTGAAGTAGTAGTAGTGGGATATAAAACTCAAAATGCAAGAGAAATATCCGGTTCAATCAATGTTGTTTCAGGAGAACAGATTAAAGATGTTCCGATTGCATCGTTCGATCAAGCACTTCAAGGTCGGGCACCGGGTGTTCTAATTCAAGCTAATTCAGGTCAGCCGGGAGCTGCAGCAAACGTGACAATCAGAGGTAAAGGCACTATCAATGGGTCTAATAATCCTTTGTATATACTGGATGGAATACAGATTTCTGCGGCTGATTTCGCAACGCTCAATCCTAATGATTTTGCATCATTCTCAATTTTGAAAGATGCAGCATCCACATCTATTTATGGTTCGAGAGGGGCAAATGGAGTAATTGTAATTACCACAAAAAGAGGTAAAAGTGGGGAAACAAAAGTGAATTACGATTTCCAGTTTGGGATTTCTCAAGCACCAACCCACCCTGAAGAGGTAATGAATACTGAAGAAAAACTCCAGTATGAGTTGGCAAATGGGGATCCATATGGATGGTCTGATAGCGAACTAGCCGATTTGAGACAAATCGATACAAACTGGGAAGATGTTTTACTCCAGACAGGTTATACTCAAAATCACCAAATATCAGCAGCTGGAGGAAGTGAAAATACCACCTTCTTTTTATCAGGATCCATTTTTGATCAAACAGGAACTGTACCTAATACTGGATTGAAAAGATACACTGCAAGAATAAATGTAGAAACTAAGGTCAGTAATTTCACTTTTGGAATGAATGTGTCAGGTGGTTTTTCCAAATTTAATAACACGTTAGAAGGTGATTCTTTTATTGGTTCTCCATTAAATGCAATCAGATGGTCAAACCCATATGAATCTCCTTATCAGCCTGATGGAAGCTATACACAATTAGTTTCTGGTCAACCTAATGCATTGCAAGAGCTATTGGAAAACCAAACACTGAGGAATCAACTTAAAGGTGTTGCAATTGGCTTTGTTCAATATGACGCCCCATTCTTGGAAGGATTGTCATTTAGGACCAACTGGGGTACAGATTTTACTCAAAATGAGACACAGCAATATTTGGACAGAACCACTTATAGAGGGTTTATAGCACAAGGTCGAAACGGTAGCTTGGATAGAGGTTACAATAGGAATTTTCGTTATACAGGAACAACTTCAATTACTTACAGCAAGCAAATCAATGTAGATAATGATTTTAACATATCACTCTTCAATGAGGTGTTGGAAAATGATTTCAGAAGTTTTGGATTTACCGGTTATGGACTTGTTGGTCCCTTTCAAAATGAAGCTGGGATCACACCAGGTAATCCGCTCAACGGCTACATACCAAATGTCAGGGGTAACGGAGGGCAAAACGCACTCATTTCCTATTTTGCAGATGGAACCTATGGTTACAAGGGAAGGTATTTCCTGAATGCGGGTGTTAGAAGAGATGGTTCATCACGATTTGGAGCTGATAACAAGTATGCGACCTTCGGTTCTATTGGAGCTAGTTGGATTGTCAGTGATGAAGCATTTATGGAAAACCTGAAAGGTAATTTCTTCAGTGAAATGAAATTGAAGGCGAGTTATGGTACTGTAGGTAACCAAGAAGGAATAGGGAATTTTGATTCCAGAGAATTATTTGCTCGATCGATTTACAATGGAATTGGCGGAATAGGATTGGTTGGTCTTCCTAATCCAGTCTTGCGATGGGAGAAGATAAGAATGTTCAATGTGGGATTGGAATTTGCTTTGGCAAAAGGCCGAATCAACGGTATTGTTGAATTTTACAATAATGTTACGGATGATTTATTCTTGAACAGACAACTTTCTAGAACTACTGGTTTTACTTCTCAAAACACCAATATTGGTAGCATGAGGAACAGAGGATATGAGGTGTCTTTCATAGGGACAATTATAGACAGACCAGATTTCAAATGGGAATTGAGCGCAAATATAACCTATAACCAAAATGAGGTGCTTTCACTTGTAGGTGATCAAGATGAATTTATAGATGGTGATTTCATCACTCGGGTTGGAGAGCCAATAAATAGTTTATACTTGGTAAGATATGCAGGAGTAGATCCTTCGAATGGAGACGCGTTATATATAAATACTGATGGAGAAACTACCAATGAATATAATCCTGCCGATAGGGTTGTATTGGGTACTACAGATGCTCCTGTTTTTGGTGGTTTTGGAACTACGTTTAGTTTTAAAGGTTTTAGATTTGATGCATTGTTCAGTTATGTAGCGGGAAATGACCTTTACAATAATGACAGGAACAACATCGAAAACCCGGCGTATTTATTTGATAATCTATCAAAAGTGGTGATCAATGAATGGAGAACACCTGGACAGATTACAGATATTCCATCTGCAGACAATCCATTTTTCTCTGGAACAAGTAGATTCGTTGAGTCTGGAGATTTCATCAGGATGCGAAATGTAAACTTGTCTTACTCTCTACCCGCAAATGTAACTGAGTCGTTGAAAATCGCTTCCCTAAGAATGTTTGTTCAAGGTCAAAACCTATTGACATTCACGGACTTTAGAGGGTTTGATCCAGAACTTTCTGGCAACCTGATCGGGTCACAATATCCCGCTCTGAGAACAGTTACAATCGGTGTTAATGTTGGGTTTTAAATAAACTGAATTTATGAAATTGAAATATATAGTATTAGGACTTACTGTTGCATTAGCTTCGATGTTTGCAGGTTGTGACAGTGTTATTGACATAGAGCCCGAATTTGTGCTAGATGGAAGTCAACGATTCAATAGTCTAGACGATTATGAGTTTTCGTTGACCGGAACGTATGCACAGTTTAGATCTAGTGCATATTATGGAAATGCATCGGGACCAGCGGGAGCATTTTCAACTTTACCAGACATGATGTCTGATAACCTTACCGAGACAGGAGAGTCTCTGGCAAATTTTAACCAACTGGTAAATTTTGATTATGCGGCTGATAACGATGCAATTGAAGGTCTTTGGACTGCGGCATATAGAATCATTGCGCAAGCCAACATTACCTTAAGGGGAATTGATGAATTTGCTACTGAAAACCCAGGTCAATATAATAGAATCAAAGGACAAGCATTAGCCATCAGAGCCTATGTTCATTTTGATCTTTTGAGGTACTTTGGAGATGATCTTGCTTTGAATTCGACCACTTTAGGAGTTCCTTATAAGACAGAGTTCAACCTAGATAATATTGCCAGACCTACTGTTGCCGAGACTTGGGAAGGTATTTTTACTGATTTGAATGAAGCAAAAACATTGCTTTCTGACACAGATGAAACTATAAACTCTTCAAGTAATTTCTCTTTAAGAGCTAATATTGATCCGATTACTGTGGAGGCAATTTTGGCCAGAGCGTATTTATATTCTGGTCAAAACCAACAAGCAATTGCGGCTGCTACGATAGTTATAAATCAGGTCCCTTTGGTGTCAAGAGCAAATTTCCCGGCTATCTGGAGAGATGAAAATATTGGCAGTGCCGAGTTGATTTGGAGTGTTCCATTCAATTCCGGTGAAGGTACACCTGCTGCAAATGTCTATTTCGCAAGTGGAAACAGATCATCTTTCAGACCTTCTACGGAAGTACTTGGCGAATATGATCAAGCAAATGACATTAGGTATAGCACATATTTTAGAATTAACAATAATAGAACTATAGTTAGTAAATTTATCGGTAAAGGAAGCTTGTCAGATGGGATTGTTAACTGGAAAGTAATAAGAGTAAGTGAAATGTATCTTATTAGAGCTGAGGCTTACACAAACATATCTGGAAATACTGCTAATGCTTTGAGAGATTTGAATACCCTTAGGTCAGCTAGGATTACTGGCTATGTCCCTGCAGTTCTTGCAGGACAAGCATTAGTTGATGCGATAGCGTTGGAGCGTAGAAAAGAATTATTTGTAGAAGGCCATAGATTCTTTGACGTTAAGAGGACAACCAGAAATCTTGTAAGATCTGACTGTGGAACTAACTTTACGACCTGCTCGCTTACTGCCGGTAACAGGGCTTGGGCTTGGCCGATACCAATTGGTGAAATTATTGCCAATGACTTGATAAGTGATGCTGATCAGAACCCTGGTTATAATTGATTTCGGAAAGTATTCACTTTCAGGAAATCAAATGATTTGATTATATACCGTTAAACTATTTTTGATAAGGCCGATTGTTATACTTTCGGCCTTATTATTTTTATAATTTCCCGTTTTTAGGAGGAAAATGATGTGGTTGAAAGCTTGGCTTATACCAGGCTATTAATCTCTCAACTCCACTATCACCTCTATCTCTACAGTCATATTATTTGGTAATGACGCTACGCCAACGGCTGATCGGGCATGTTTGCCTTTCTCTCCAAAGACTTCTACCATCAAATCTGAAAAGCCATTGATCACGGCTGGCTGCTTGGTGAAATCAGGATTGGAATTGACCATTCCCAATACTTTTACAAATTGCTTGATTCTACTTAAATCTCCGTCAGTGGCCATTTTCAATACCGCGATAATTTCGAGGCCAGTTTCCCGAGCTGCCTGATAGCCCTCTTCTACGCTCACGTCAGCACCGACTTTACCAAAAACATCAGGTCCAGAGCCAGACAAATACAATAGATTACCCACTTGTTTCCATTTTACATAATTCGCGATGGGGGTTCCGACTTCAGGTAGAATTAGCCCAAGTTTTTCTAGGTTCTGCTCTGGAGTTTGGGCATTTGCCAGAAATGCGAGAAAAAGTAATGGGATTACGAGTGTGATTTTTCTAAGTATCATAAGTATAAAGTGTGTTTTTAGTATTTCTAAGCTAAGTGATTCTTTTTACTTTTGGCAATTGTTATCTAAAAGTTGTTCTGATGGATCAGATTGAGATATTGCCCTATTCAGCTGAATTGAGTCCTTTTTTCAAATCAATCAACCAAGCATGGGTGGAGGATCTTTTTTCAATAGAACCATTTGATCAAGCTCAGTTTGATAGTCCGGAAGATACAATCATGATACCCGGTGGCGCAATCATTTATGCTAAACTAGGAGAGGAAATAGTCGGGACAGTAGGACTTCATAAAATCTCGAATGATGAATTTGAGCTTATCAAAATGGGCGTGAAATCTTCTGCTCAGGGAAAAGGTGTTGGAATGATACTGGGCCATGCTATTTTGAAAAAAGCCCGAGAAATGGGAGGGAAAAAGGTGGTGCTCTACAGTCATTCCAAGCTAGTTCCTGCGCTAAAGATTTATCGCAAGTTAGGTTTCAAAGAAGCAGAACTTGAGGAAGGGAAATATTGCAGATGCGATATTAAGATGGAATTAGAGCTTTAAGCTTAGGTGTATTCTGTAGATTAGATACTCTAAAATGGAATTCTGAAAAGCTTCTCTTTCTAACTTTTTGAGTCCAAAAGGTTATGCTAGATCACTTGCATCGTTGCAGATTCAACAATTTTAAATTCTCAAATTTTAAACTTTAAATTCTTTTCTATTACCAGAATCGGAAAGCTTTCTCATTCACTCTGTTTCTGAAGAAGAAGTTGTCCCAAATGTCTGGAGAAAGGTAGATTTCAACGCCCAAATTCAAAGTCATATAGCCGTCGTAACGATGTTCAAGACCAGATCCTCTACGTATCCTTCCACCATTTTTTAGGATTTTGTCCACGTCCGGAAATCCGTTGTCATCTAAAAAATCGGGATTCCGCACTGCTAGTCTCAAACGATCAGGATTGTTTCCCGTGACATAATCATCTACAAGGTCAAGGTAAAATTCGCTGATATTAAAAGCAGAAATGTCATCCATATAATCTGTAAGCGTAAACCGATAGTTTCCCTCCAAAGTCAAATCCATGTACACATTGAGCTTGTACTTCAAACCCAATCCCATCGGGAAAACCACAATGTTTTTCTCATAAGGATTGTTTTCCAGCTGGAGCGGTCGTAGGTCCACCCATTCACCGTCGAGCTGAGTTTTCGGGGTGTTGGTAGACATGCCTAGTCCTGCAAAAATATAGGGATTCCACAGGCTTCTATGGATGTTAGGGACTTTGACTGGGAATAAATAATATTCAATCATTGCAGTCGCTTCCCAGTTTTGAGCTCTAAAATTGAGATTTCGAATAGCTCTATTTGCTCGTGGGTCAGAGGGAGGATCTTGACCGGACATTTTAATATAGGAGAAATCAACCCTAGCTCTAAGGTTGGTGCCAAAGGTATAGTGTGCGGCAATATTCGCATTCCAATCAGGCTGTACTCCTTCGCTATACTTCCAGAAAGAATACAATTCACCGTAATATTGGGAAGCACCGGCACTTGCTGAAAACGACCAAGGCTCCTCGAAACGGAAGCGATAGAAACTCTGGGAATAGGCCAGTGAGGAGGAAAGAAAAAATATAATAAATAGAATTTTTTTCATAACTGGCCTTCTTGTGATTTCAAAAAGAAATTGAATCACAGGTGAAAATTAGGCTAATTTTCTAACTTATCAAATCCGGATTTGAGATGAAGATCGCGCTGAGGGAAAGGGATCTCGATGCCTTGCTCTCCAAATTTTTTGAAGATCGCATAATACAGTTGACTTTTTAGAACTTTTGGGCGATTGATGTATTCTGAAGACCATACACGCAGAATGAAGTTGATACTGTTGTCGCCATAGCTTTCAAAAAGAACATCTGGAGCAGGAGTATTAAGCACTCCTGCGTTTTCCTTCGCCGCTTCAATTAGGATACTTTTTACCTTTTCAGGATCTTCTTTATAAGCCACTCCCACTGGAAAATTGAACCGGATATTCCGGTCATTGTGCGACCAATTGATAACAGGACTATCTATGAATTGACTATTCGGAACAATTATCGTGATGTTGTCATTAGTGACGATGGTGGTGGAGCGGGCTGAAATTCTGATCACATCCCCGGATACGTCACCCACTTCTATACGATCACCCACTTTTATTGGCTGCTCAAATAGGATGATTAATCCCGAAATGAAGTTGTTGGTAATGTTTTGCAGACCAAATCCAATACCTACACCAAGTGCTCCAGCTAGAATACCAAAAGCACTCAGGTCAACTCCGTTGGTTTGTAAGATGGAAAATACTCCTCCCAAAATCAGCACATACTTGACTATCATACCGATAGAGGACCGGGTGCCAGAGTCGATTTTATATCGAGTCAATACCTTGTGAACGAGTAACCTACGTATCCATTCGGTAATAACGAATAGGATTACGAAGGAAATGATCAAGGTGAGTATTAAGCCTACGGTAAGCTTGGATTCTCCCAAACTCACAAGGCTATAATTGAATATTTCTTGTATCCACTCTATAAACCCTTGGGCTTTTTCTTGAGCGGCTTCTTTTATTTCCTGCTGCATTTAGTTGGAGCTTGCTTTTTCATCTCTTCTATTCAAAAATATCTAGAATTGCATTTTAATGTACTATAATTCTGTCACAACATGGTATTTTATGGATTGTTCTGTTTCTTTTAGTAAGGAAGGAGTCAGTGGGAATATGTAATTGATTTTGGCTAATTTTGGACCATGATCAAGCAAAAAGAAGAGTTAGAGCACCGGCTTAAGCTGAGAAACGTAAAGCTTTCGGACTATGAGGACATTCAGGAAATCATGAGTTCGATTTATAAAAATCAAGGTGGTGCTTGGACCAAACAAGAGTTTAAGAATCAATTGAAAGCTTTTCCGGAAGGTCAGATTGGTATAGAAGATAATGGGAAACTGGTAGCGGCTGCGATGAGTTTGGTAGTCGATTACAATAAGTTTGGTGATAATCATACCTATGATCAGATCACCGGCTTTGGCAAATTCGACACCCATGACACGGATGGCGACACGCTTTACGGCACAGATGTATTTGTGCACACCGATTATCGTGGTATGCGACTTGGGAGAAGGTTGTATGATGTGCGAAAGGAAATTTGTGAAAATCTGAACCTTCGATCAATTATTGCAGGAGGAAGAATTCCGGGTTACAAAAATTACGCAGATGAAATGACACCGCGGAAATATATTGACCTTGTTAAAAATAAGGAGATATACGATTCGGTCTTATCTTTCCAGTTGGCAAATGAATTCCACGTAAGAAAGGTGATTACCAAGTATTTGCCTTCTGATACAGATTCCAGAGCTTACGCTACACTTCTTGAGTGGATCAATATTTACTACGAAAAAGACGAGAAGCTAATTGGTAATAAGAAGTCAATTGTACGCTTAGGACTAGTGCAGTGGAAAATGCGTCGCTTCGCCAATGTGGATGATCTGATGCAGCAAGTGGAGTTTTTTGTGGATACAGTTTCTGGTTACAAATCAGATTTCTGTCTCCTTCCCGAATTCTTCAATGCACCTCTTCTTGCCGAATTCAACGACATGGATGCTTCTGAAGCGATTCGTAATCTGGCAGATTATACGGATGAAATCGTGAGCCGAATGAGTGACCTCGCGGTTTCTTATAATTTGAATATTGTCGCAGGTTCCATGCCGGAATATGATGGGAAAAAGCTTCGAAATGTGAGCTACCTTTGCCGCAGAGATGGTACACAGGACAAACAATACAAGCTCCATATTACACCAGATGAGGCTTCCTATTGGGGTTTGCAAGGTGGAAATGGTATTAATGTCTTCGATACTGATGCCGGTAGAATCGGGATTTTGATCTGCTACGATGTGGAATTTCCAGAATTGGGAAGAATCCTTGCTGAGCAGGAAATGGATATTCTATTTGTGCCATTTTGGACCGATACAAAAAATGCCTTTCTTAGGGTCAATACCTGCGCGAAATCCCGGGCAATCGAAAACGAATGCTACGTAGCGATTACAGGTTCTGTCGGGAACTTGCCTAAAGTGGAAAACATGGACATTCAGTATTCCCAAGCTGCCATTTATTCTCCTTCAGACTTCTCTTTTCCTCATGATGCAGTAGTGGCGATGGCCTCCGAAAATGAGGAAACAATCATCGTAGCCGATGTGGATTTGGATCTTCTGACCAAGCAGCGAAAAGCAGGAAGTGTACGAAACCTTGAGCAGAGAAGGCTCGATCTTTATTCAATTCAATGGAAACAGAAAAAATAGTAGCTGATTACTTTTCTCATATATCTGAAGAGGTTTGGGAAAGAGCAGCCAATATAAAACTTGTCATCACTGATATAGATGGAGTGATGACCGACGGCGGTATTATCTACGATGATAATAAGTTGGAATTCAAAAAATTCGATGTGAAGGATGGCTTAATCGTCCATCACCTTCGGAAAAACGGCTTGATGGTAGGAGCTATTACTGGTAGAGAATCCTACGTAGTACAAAATCGCTGTGAGGAACTCAAGTTTGATTTTCACTACCATGGTGTCAAGAACAAGGGTAAAAAGTTTGACGAAGTCTTAGAAACTCTGGAACTCCAAGCTGACGAAGTGGCCTATATCGGGGACGATCTGATTGATCTTCCTATTTTAGCCCGAGTCGGACTTTCAGTAGTGGCCCAAGATGCCATGGAATATGTGAAGCCTATTGCTCACTATATATCCCGATTTGACGGGGGTAAGGGTGTTTTTAGAGAAGTTGGAGATTTGCTTCTTCACGCCAGAGGACAACTAGTCCCAATAATCAATACTTTATTGAAAAAGGAAAATGATAAGAAATAACCAACCCATGCACATCACTGATTCAGTGGTTTTGGGAGAAGATAAACCTGTATTATTCGCTGGTCCCTGCGCCGTTGAGAGCTATGATATTTGCCTGGAAATAGGAACAAAAGTCAAAGAATGGGCTGAGCAACACGGGTTTTCTTATGTATTCAAGGCTTCTTTCGATAAGGCAAACCGAACTTCTTCTGGTTCTTTTCGAAGTATAGGAATGGACAAATCGCTGGAAGTTTTGCAGCGGGTTGGTCAGGCTTTGAATGTCCCTCTGGTCACAGATATCCATGAAAGCTATCAGGTGAAAGATGTGGCTGAAGTGGTGGATGTACTTCAGATTCCTGCATTTCTTTGTCGGCAGACAGATTTGCTTTTAGCCGCAGGCGAAAGTGGAAAAGCTGTCAAAATCAAGCGTGGTCAATTCATGGCGCCTGAGGATATGCAATATGCAGTGAGTAAAGTGAGATCAACAGGTAATGAGAATGTATGTCTGACGGAAAGAGGATTCTCTTTGGGTTACCACAATTTGGTGGTGGATATGAGAGGACTTCCGATTATGCGCCAGTTTGCTCCTGTGGTTTTTGATATCACGCATTCTGTGCAGCAGCCAGGGGGACAAGGTGGAAGTAGTGGAGGGCAGCGTGAATTTGCGCCTATCTTGGCAAGAGCAGCCGCAGCAACTGGAATTGATGGGTTTTTTATAGAGACGCATCCTGATCCATCCAAAGCGCTAAGCGATGGGCCAAATTTGATCCCACTTCATAAGATGGGTCAATTCCTCGAGATGCTGAAAGAGGCTTGGACACTTGGAAGAAAGTATCAGGATTTTGAAGTTGAATAAGCAATCCAAAAATATGCACAAACACTTATTGTTAGTATTGCTCCTGAGTCTTGCTCCGGGGCTTTTTTGTTTTGCCCAACGTACTGATCTGCAAGATAATATTAGGATAAGACTCGAGCTAGATCAGCCTGACATTCCATTAAATGTGCGTCAGCAGGAGCTTTTTGCCAAAGGCGAAATATACCAATTCTACACTAATCGCTTATTCCATCCTGTTTGGACAGAGAATGGTGTACTCACCGAATTGGCGTACGAACTGAGGTTTGAGATTATTCAAAGCAAGTTTGATGGACTTAGTCCCCAGAACTACCACTTGAATCTGATTAATGTGTTTTTCACACAATTCGAGTCGAACAAAAAGCAAACTACCCCCAATGCGTTGGATGATTTGGCAGATGTGGATTTGCTTCTATCGGATGCTTTTTTTCATTTGGCAGCACACTTAGAAATAGGTAAAGTGGATCCTCAGACATTGGCAGGCCATTGGCGGATCACTGCTAAAACGGCCAAAGTAGCGTACAATGATTTGCTCGAATTGGCAGTGACCAAGAAGCAGATTAGACAATCACTGGAGACACTTTATCCGGATATCACGATTTATAAAAAAGGTAGAGAAGTGATTAGGGCAATGGATGAAATCCGTAAGCAGGATACACTTAACTGGAAGGCTGTCAAAATCTCCAAAACCATTAAAGTCGGTGAAACGAATGGAGGGATGCCCAACTTACGGGAGCGTCTTGCTTTCTGGAAATATTTAGAGCCTTACACATTTATAGATGAGAAGGAATACGATTCGACGATGTTTGCTGCTGTTCAGAGATTCCAGCAAAGAAATGGCTTAGAGTCTGATGGAGCTCTGGGCAAAAATACGGTCAATGCATTGAACCAATCTCCAGTGGATTTGATAGATAAAGCTTCAGTGAATATGGAGCGACTTCGTTGGCTGCCGGATACGTTACGTGGGGCCGAGATGATTTTGGTGAATATTGCCAACTATCAATTGGATTACCTAAACAATCGAGACACGCTTTTTTCGACTAGAGTGATCGTAGGCAAGAAATACCATGAGTCACCTATTTTTTCTTCCGCGATGAGCTACATCGTGTTTAGTCCTTACTGGAATTTGCCAACCTCCATTGTGCGAAATGAAATCATGCCTGCTGTTCGTAAAAACCCGAATTATCTAGCTCAGAAAAACATGGAAGTTGTGACCTTCTCGGGTAAGCCTGTGAATTCCTCCTCTGTGAATTGGAGTGGGAAATCCATTCCTTATATGGTTCGTCAAAAACCCGGTGCTAACAATTCTCTTGGCTTGGTGAAATTCATGTTTCCAAATGAATATAGTGTTTACATTCACGACACACCGGCGAGGAGCCTTTTCAAGAAAGAAGACCGAGCACTTAGTCATGGATGCATTCGGATCGAGAATCCCGCAGTCTTTGCAGGACTTTTACTTAAAAGCAATAGTTCTTGGACTGAAGAAAAGATCAATCTGGCTATGCATCAAAATCATGAACAGATTGTGACGCTAGACCGAAAAATTCCTGTAGTCCTGCTTTACTTAACCTTCTGGGCAGATTCAAAGGGACAAGGTCATTTCCGACAGGATATCTACGACAGAGACATGGAAGTCTTGGAGGCGCTTCGCAAATAGGATATTCAGGAGAAGTCTACTACCCCAACTTGGGTAAATCCGGACTCAGTTAAAAGTTACTTTTTTTTTCACCCAGCGATTTCAGTAAATCTTAAAGCAGTGAATGTTAACAAAATGAATTGAAATCACAGAGGTTTTTTTTAAAAAAAAATTAAGCGTACGATCTTTGCCTAATATGGGCTTACACAAAATGCCTTTTATGAATAAAAAGATAATTATCCCAATTGCCGCAGTTTTACTCTTAGCAGTAGGACTCTTTTGGTTTTTTAACCAGCGAAGATCCGACTTGACAGATGAATTGCAGCAGCATTTAACCAGTGAGAAAGTAGGCGTTTTGGCCGAGTCAGATTATTCAGAGTCGATTCACGAGTTCTACACTGAAAGAGACTATATGGAAGTTTGGCTTTTTAATGGAACTCTTTCAAACAAAGGAGAGGAATTGCTGGAGCAGATTGAAGATTCCAAATATGATGGACTACAACCATCAGACTACAATCTCACCAAGATCTATGAACTTTCATCCAATAAGGATAAGGAGAATAAAAAATTCCGAAATCTGTCTTCTGAAGAAAAAGTCAACTTGGAATTACTGCTGACTGACAGCTTCTTTAACCTAGCTCATGACTTGGATAAAGGCAAAGTGAACCCATCTTCTCTTGATCCAAACTGGAAGTTTGAGGAGAAGGAAACTGATTTAAATTATTCAGATTTGATAAAAGAGGTGGCGAGTGGAAGTTCTGTCAAGAAGACTTTTGAAAAGCTATATCCAAATTCAGAACTGTATGCTCATGGAAAAGATGCGATCAAGGAACTGTATGAGATTCGTGAGAATGATACGTTAACTTGGAGTTTTGAGCCAGTTGAGGGAGCAATTAAAGTGGGAGAGAAGCACGCTGCTATTCCTGAATTGCGCAAACGACTGGTGTTTTGGGACTTTTTAAAGCAATACGACACGGATGAAGCTACACTTTTTGATTCTACGATGTTTTCTGGACTACAGAAGTATCAGGAGTCCAATGGTATGAATCCAGATGGTGTGATTGGTTCTTTAGTAGCTGAGTCGCTAAATAATTCCCCTCAAAATCTAATCGATATCGCATCCATTAATATGGAAAGACTTCGCTGGATGCCCAAAATGGATTGGAATCAAGAGATGGTCCTCGTGAATATTGCCAACTATCAGCTGGACTATATGGAAAAAGCTGATACAGCTTTCACGGCGAAAGTGATTGTGGGTAAGGAATACAATGAGTCTCCGACATTTACGGCACCGATGAGTTACATCGTATTTAGCCCTTACTGGAATATCCCCGAATCCATTACGAATGAGGAGATTATTCCCTCCGTTCAAAAGAATCCAAACTACCTATCGCAGAAAAACATGGAAGTGGTGAACGGAAGTGGAGAAGTTGTTAAGGCTTCAAAAATCAATCTGTCAAAAGAAGAAGGGTATAGAGTACGCCAAAAGCCTGGAGGGGATAATTCCCTAGGCTTGGTGAAATTTATGTTCCCCAACGAATACAATATTTACATACATGATACGCCCGCCAGAAGTCTTTTCGAAAAAGAAACAAGAGCCTTGAGCCATGGCTGTATCCGGATTCAAAATCCAGAGCAATTTGCCAAAATCCTCCTTCATGATAAAAGTTGGACTGATGAAAAAATCAAGGAGGCGATGAATCAGGAGAATGAAGAAGTGGTAGAGCTGGATAGAAAAATCCCAGTTGTTATACTTTATATGACCTTTTGGGCAGATAAAGACGGTAAAGCCAATTTTAGATCCGACGTGTATGATCGAGATCAGGGGCTTTTGAAAGCTTTGCGAAGTGACAAATCAGGCCTTGATAAGGCTTGATTTGTTGATGTAATTATCATCTTTACCGAAAATAAAAAGTAGAGAACCATCTTTAATCAGATCAATTGCCTGTGCAGAAAGCTCGCTTGGTAATGCAGGACAGCCAAGGCTTCGGCCAAGTCTTCCCACTGACTTCGCGAATTCTTCCCTTGCATAATCAGCACCATGAATCACTATCGCACGATTTCTTGCCTGATCATTGAAGCCTTTTTCCAGCCCATCCAATCGAAGTGAATAGCCATGCTTGCCTGAGTACGTCTCAGCAGTTTTATAAAAACCCAAGCTACTTTTGAAAGATTCTGGTTGATTGGAGAAGTTTTTCGCCATCAGATCACCAGAATTTCGACCATGAGAAACGACTGAATTCAAGAGGATTTCTCCTTTTTCAGGATCAATAATCCACATACGCTTTGCAGTGGAAGGGAGACTGAAGTCTATTACTGTCAAGACTTTGGATTTGAGATTGTCCTTCATTTTGTCCCATCCCTGGATAGCCATGGTGAAAACTTCTTTGGAAGGTAGGACTCCGGTGCTAGTATGCAATCCATCGTAAATCTCTGAGACCGGATCGATCGAGGTGATGGGACTTAAATTGTTTTCTTTGAAATCCGGATTTGGAAAAATCCCTATAAATAATAGAAAGGTAATCGCGAGAGTTTGTGAAAGCATAAGTCTTAGGGTGATATTACAAATTTAGGGAGATATCCTGTGAAACAAACGAACCTAAAGTCAGTCTCTTATGATTTTGGTCATAAAAGGTGTGAAATTAATCTGGGAACCTTCTCAGTAGTTTTCTCGGTTCTTCGCTTGAGGCATTAGCACCTACATTTTGGCACCAATTAATATTCTCTAATTTTGCGTTCCGAAAATTATCCCACTGTATTTCAGGATGATTCTAGTTCTGTAACAGTATAAGACTAAAATAATTCAAACAAAAGTTGAAAAACTGCTGTTTACCCAACTCATGAAAGTAACAGTATTTAGAAAAGAACATTTCAACGCGGCGCATCGTCTTCACAATTCAGACTGGTCGGACGAACAGAATCAAGCCGTATTTGGCAAGTGTAATAATCCCAATTATCATGGGCACAATTACGATTTGATAGTCAAGCTGCGAGGTGAGATTGATTCTCGGACTGGCTACGTATATGATATGAAAATGCTCAGTGACTTGATCAAGGAGCATATTTTGAAAAAATTAGATCACAAAAATTTAAACCTGGATACCGATGAATTCAAAGAACTTAACCCAACCGCCGAGAATATTGCAGTGGTTATTTGGAATATTTTAAGGGAAAAAATTGATCGAAAATTCGAGTTAACAATTCGACTTTATGAAACAGAAAGAAACTTTGTTGAATACGATGGGAATTAATATCGCTAGGGCATCTGCGGAAGACATCGGAGATGAGCACGTGGGAACTTCCCTGGAAACGCCTCTCAGAGAGGATGCTTTCGAAATGGATGATGAGCTGAAAATCGAGTTAATCGAGAAGCACTTCAGAGAGATTATGCATATTATGGGGCTAGACCTGACCGATGATAGCCTAAAAGGCACTCCGCATCGTGTAGCAAAGATGTATGTGAAGGAAGTTTTCAGCGGATTAGATCCAAAGAATAAGCCTGTTGCAAAGCTGTTTGAAAACAAATATAAATACAGTGAAATGCTCGTGGAGAAGAATATCACCTTCTTCTCTCACTGCGAGCATCACTTTGTGCCGATTCATGGCAAGGCGCACGTCGCATACATTTCCAATGGAAGTGTGATCGGCCTGTCAAAGATCAACCGCATCGTGCAGTATTATTCTCAGCGTCCTCAGGTGCAGGAGCGGCTGACCATGCAAATAGGAAACGAGCTAATCGAGGCACTGGGAACTGATGATGTAGCGGTGATCATGGACGCAGATCATATGTGCGTGAGTTCTAGAGGAGTAAAGGACACAACAAGTTCAACACTGACCTCGTTCTATTCAGGAAAGTTTGAAAAAGACGAACAAACTCGAAATGAGTTTATTAAGTATATCAGCTTAGAGAGATAAAATTTGAAGGGCTAAACCAACATTTAAACCGAGCTGTGAGGCTCGGTTTTTTTAATTTTTAACCGCGGGGGACGCAAAGTTTTCCGCAGAGAACGCAGCCGATTAAGTTTTCCTGCTTCTTCAGAATCAATACTGGGTATAGTTTTTTTACCGTAATGAGCATGAAGAAAAAGTGAAGAGGTTTTTGGAGAGAATGGAGTTTTCATTTGTAAATAGCCAATGCGGTTGTTCAATCCCCGCACGTCAGGCAGGCGCTTCTGGAATGTGGAGTGGAAATTGGATGCGGGGCCACCCATCCCGAATATCTCGGACATGGGTGGCTGCGAGACAGCGTAAAAGTTAGTCATGGTTAGACTGCCTCGCAGTCTTTACGATTTTGAAGCATGGACCAATGATCCCTAGGGATCAAACCATGATTAGCCATGAGTAACACCCATGGAATATGAGTGAATTTTCGTGGTATTCCCAAGCCTGCAGGGCTTGAACATTACTTGGTTTTTTAGCCGTTAAAACCATTCTTTAACAACTCTATGAGGTCTTATATTGATGAGTACCGTTCGCAATTTTTTGCACGGATCGTTGAGATTATTGCACATAGATTCTGTATAAATGATTGATTTTTCGGTTGTTATATGGTTTAAGCCTATTTTTTCTGTCTTGGCATTGTATTCGTTTTATAATAGGTATGATAGCAAAAGGAAGCTAGATTAGAACTGCTACGATGCAGTGTTTATAGGATTTGAAATAAGATCAAAATCAGTAAGGCTTCCATTTATTAATGTTCCACCAAAAAATAAAAACCATGAAAAAATTAACTTATTTCTTACTATTTACACTTTTCAGTTTGACAATAGCTGCTTGTTCCAATAAAGGGATGAAAGTAGTTACTAGAGAAGGTGGTGATACTGACCTTACTAATTATTCCACTTATGCATGGGTTGCGGATGTAGAAGGGATTCCCAGTTCATATGCTTTGATAGGACCGCATGAAACAATACTATTCAATAATCCATCTGCCCAGAAAATGATAAAAGATGCGGTAGAACTTCAAATGAAAGCGAGAGGGTTCACCCTAGACAACAGTAACCCAGATATGCTTGTCAACTTCAAAGTTCTTGAAGGGGAAACTGAACTTAGAAAATTTGTATTGGATAATGGTCAGGATTATCTGGGATTCGGTCCAAGATCTACGGCCGTACAGATGGTTCCCGTAGATGCAGGAACAGTATTAATTAACTTTATGAATTCAAAGTCAGGAGCGCAAATTTGGCAAGGATTTGCCTCAGGTGCCTTAACTTCTGATGATATCAAGAGTATGAGCGCGATGCAAACGAAAGTAGCTGCAATTTTTGAAGATTTTGACTTCAACCAATTTGAGACGGGTATAAGCACTGAGTAACAGAGATCTAGCTATATATTCTTAGGCATTAGAGTCAGGTATAGTCTAAAAAATATTTTAACCCAACACTAATTTTAGTGTTGGGTTTTTGTTTGATTTCAGCTTAATGCGGGGCGAAGGGCATATGGCTAAACTGTGCCATTTTTGTTTCGCGAAAGTAATAGACTGATTTTTCTATGCCCCAAAACCTGTAAGTTATTAGCTACTAATACCTTAAAATCAATGGAATGAAAAGTATTTTTCATGTGATGGAAATGTACTTGACAACTTGTCAATCTTCCTAAAAAATCTATCTTATTAGTAAATTGAAAATCATCAAGGAATTTTTACTCCTACTTCTTATTTTTTCAAACAATCTCCTTCTGGTATTGCTTTTACCTAAAAGGGAAATGTTATGAAAGGAAAGAATATTGTAATTATAGGTGGAAATTCTGGAATCGGAAAAGCAGTGTCCGAGCTGGCTATAGAGAGCGGTGCTAATGTGTTCAGTTATTCCAGAAGTGAAGATGGCGGAAGCAAACTAGATGTCACCGAGGAATTCTCAGAAATAACCGATTTACCTGAAATAATTGATGGGCTGGTTTATTGTCCTGGTTCCATCAATCTGAAGCCTTTTCATAGGATTTCTATCGAGGATTTTAAATCAGAGATGGAGCTGAATTTCTTCGGTGCTGTTAAAGTTTTACAAGCCTGCATGAAAAATCTCAAAAAGTCTGATCGTGCTTCTGTCGTCTTATACAGTACGGTTGCGGTGCAGACTGGCATGGGCTTTCATTCGGGAATAGCTTCAGCGAAAGGGGCAGTGGAAGGGTTGGTAAGGTCTCTAGCCGCTGAGTGGGCTCCAAATAAGATACGAGTAAATGCGGTAGCACCTTCTCTAACTGACACTCCATTGGCCCAGCAGCTTTTGAGTACGGATGACAAGAGATCAGCTTCTGACAAAAGGCATCCGCTGGGAAGAATTGGTACACCAGAAGATATTGCTGAAGCGACTCTTTACCTTTTGTCTGACAAATCATCTTGGATTACAGGTCAGATTCTACCGGTTGATGGAGGAATGTCTTCTTTGAAATAAGTAGTGACGCGACTTCTTTTCATGTGATATTCTGTAAATCTTTGAATTAGATGTTGACTTTCATTAAGGTAGTGTTGTAGCTTTAAAGATGAAATTCTGTTTAATAGTTGGGTTAAGCTTGCTTGTTTCATGCTCCATGCGAGTAGTGGAAACTGGTTTTTTGAACACTGCCACCGGAAAAATTCCCATCGACTCCATGGGAATTACATTGATCCATGAGCATATGCTCGTGGACTTTATAGGTGCTGATTCTGTTTCGCCAGCTCGATATAATCAAGAGGAAGTGATCGCTAAAGTTTTGCCCTATTTAATCGAAGTAAAGAAATATGGGGTAAAAACGATTTTTGACTGTACACCATCCTACCTGGCCAAAGATCCTGTTTTGCTTAAAAAACTCAGTGAACAATCAGGAATTCGACTAGTGACAAATACCGGTTTTTACGGGGCAGTGGATAATAAGTATTTGCCAGATTTTGCTTTCACTGAAACTGCCGAACAACTATCACAACGATGGATTGAGGAATTTGAAAATGGAATAGGGGACACGGGAATTAAACCTGGCTTTATCAAGATCTCTGTCAATGAGGAAAGCACCCTTCGTGGAGTTGATGCGAAGTTGGTCAAAGCAGCTGGCCTCACTCATCAGAAAACCGGATTACAGATAGTTTCGCATACAGGTACTTGGGCTACCGCTAGTCAGGAAGTGGCTATTTTGAAGGAAATGGGACTTGATCCCTCGGCATTTGTTTGGGTTCATGCGCAGGCCGAGCAGGATTTTCAGAATTATATGATAGCTGCCAAACTTGGCGCTTGGATTAGTTTGGACGGCATTGGTTGGAGTGTGGATGAATACGTAGATCGACTGCTTTATGCCAAGGAAAAAGGATTCTTAGATCAAATTCTGATTTCACACGATGCGGGATGGTACGATCCCTCCAAACCCAATGGGGGAGATTTCCAGCCATTTACGAATATTTTCGAAAAGCTCATGCCAGCATTAAATTCAAAAGGATTTGAAGAGGCAGATTGGGAAATGCTTTTAGAAGAAAATCCTGTAAGGGCTTTTGGAATAAGCAATTAGAGGATACCTCCAGACTGATTTAGGATTCTAAATAATAGGAGGGGGGAATAGGTCCTTAACGCTTTACTGTACTTACCCAGTCAAATGATTAGAGCTAAATCTAGATGAAGTGTTGAATTCCCGATAATACGATATGGGTTGGCTTATGGATCAGTACAGTCTATGCGATTACCAACACTTAACTAAATTTTTTCAAACACCAATCTATAATGCTCCATAATTTCTTTTTCAAAACACACCCTATTAGGGCTTATTCTAAAAATAGCTACTTGATGTCTAAATTCTTTGTTAGTAATGTATTGAGGAAGCAATGAGGCGTATAACCAATACTTTTTTAAACTAAACTTTCTAAACTTCTTTCTCCATTGCCCGATTGTTTCAATATAATCTAGCCTGCCACTGCTTTGAGATATAAGTTTAAAATGAGGTTCAGCATTTCTTATTACCATTTCTGGCCCGTATGGAAGCCATGAACCTGGAAATTCTTTAATCATTAAAGCCAAAACATGAGATGCAGATCCCTTCTCGGCATTCACATCTATATCCTCGAAGTCGATCATATTCTTGCCAAAGGTCATAGTTTGCATGTAAAACCTTCCACCTTTTGGTAATAGGTTATCTAAGGTTTGAAAAAAATCGCTGTAAACCTGTTCTTGTCTCCCAGCTTTCCATTCCTCTACAGAACAGAAATGTTCCAACCCACCAATGCAGGTGATGGCATCAAAAACTCCAAAATCTTCGGTTTTTACGGTACGACAATCTTTCACTTTCACATTCATGCCATTTTTACGACAAGCTGTTGCCTGCCCTTCAGACAGGGTCAATCCCATAATAGAAACACCTCTTTCCTTAATGCAATAAGTTATGAATGGTCCCCAGCCACAAGCCATATCCAACACTTTACTGCCTTTTTTGATGTTTAGGCTATCGGCTATGAATTTGTGCTTCGCTTTTTGAGCCTCCTCTAGAGACATTGAAAAATCACCATCATATTTTGCACCACTAAAATCTGCCGTTTCGCCGATACTTAAGCGAAATATATTATCGATCGTTGTGTATGTAAAGTCCAGGTCCTTTTTATCTGCCATTTTTCTATTTCTTAATTGTAACTAATAAGATATATCTGTAAAGGTTTTTGTCCTTTTTTGATATTATTCCCTTCGTTCCTTAAGATAGTTTGAATTTACTTTTTAAAAATGGGGGTATTTAAAATTTTAAGAGATTTTTGTGGAGGCAGGAATTGGGAAATGCTACTAAACGAAAATCCGAAACGGGCTTTTGGCATTGTAAATGATCAATGATCAAATTCATTTTTCAAACTCAAGTGCATTGCCGCTAGAGTAAGAAAACCTAATTTATTTCAACTACAACTGCACCATCTGAGCTGAAATCGCTGCTTTGGCAAGTGCTATTTTCTTCAATGTTTTTTCACTATCGGCTGGCACCAAATCCTTGATAGTATCCAGAGACTTTTCATAATAGTCTGTCCAAGTATCCAAGATTTCTTGTTCATCTTCTTTGTGCCCTCCAGCTGCTATAGCTTTTTTACTTAGCTGAACTTCTGTAAGTAATCGCGCTGAAGCTTTTGCCAGAAGCATTGTGATCATATCTTCGGCAGTTTTCGCATCTGCGTTTAATAAGGTAAAAGCAGAGACTAAAGCCGCTGTTCCCACATTCTGCATCGTTTTTTGAGAAACTTTGTCCAAGCGGTCATTATCCGTGTGATAAAACTGATCGGTAAAGTGCCAAAGCAAAAGTCCAGGAATATCTGCCTGAAGAAATGGCGTGTGATCAGATCCGCCTTCGAAAGGATTGGTTTTCACCACCCATTCTGCATATTTTCCTTGAGCTTCAAAGTTGGTTAGGATAAAGTCGTTTAAATAATGAGGTTTCATTTGATCAACTGTCATCGCAGAACCACCCCATTCGCTGTGTTTGTCCTCGCCGCGAGTCCAGATTGCACTCGGATCAGGCATTTTTTCGATCAGGAAAGTTCCTCCCGTGACGTCAGTATTTTCACCAACCATGTCCAAAGATATTCCCCAATTGATCTCCGCTTCTCGTCTGTCTTTTTCTTCAATGTATCTACTAGTGGAGATAATCTCATCTCCCCAAAGAAAAGTCAGGGTTCGCTTAAGATCCAATTTTCCCTTTTTAATCAAATCTGAAGTCATGCTCGCCATTTCCAATTGTGTGCCCACACCAGTTGCATTGTCATTTGCACCAGGCTCTTGGATGTGAGCGGAGAACACCAAGCTTTCTAGCGGCAACTCACTTCCTTTCACATTAGCAACTACGGTGAGTTCTTCAGACTCATAAAGCTTGGTTTCCGCTTTCACAAGAACCTCTACTTTGCCTTTAGCCAACTCGGCTTTTAGTTTTTCTTTTGCTGCAAACGAAAGAGCAATTGCCCATGCTGGCTTATCGGCATCATATCTCAAGCCTCGAAACTGTATCGAAGTGATGTTCTTCTCAGGCTGCAAATACGCTGGCATATCGTAAGTCAGAACGCCCAAAGCGCCTTTTTCACTCACCGCTGATTGTAGCGTTCTATAGCCAACCAGATCCGAAAAAAGGATTTTGCCCGATACATCTTGAGAGGTGAGTGCTTCCTTGTTTTCTATGTAAATCAATTCACCACTAACTCCTTCTGCTGGCGTAGAACTGGAAAATTGATACATCATATTCCTGTTGGTTTCCGATGAAAGTAAATTGTCTTCATTGCCAACGATTTTCAAGGAAGCAGAAACTGGCTCCCAAGTTGGTCTGTTCATCTCCCGAGTTTCGATTCTATAAGTGAAACGTTCTGAATCGGTAGCTTTTTCCTCCAAGACATATCCAGCCGCTTCCAGCTTTTCAGCAATCCGATAGACGGTATTGTTAAACCCAGTATTCCCCGCGATTCTCCAATATTGCTCCACATAAGCAACCGTTTCATAAGCCAAGTCACCCGTGAATTTTGGCCTTACCAATTTGAAATAAGGATCAGTAATTTTCTGAAGTGGAGCCTTTTGAGCAAAAGAACTTATGCTTAGAGCGAGAAAAAACAGGGAAAGGATAAGTTTTATATTCATACTGAAAATTTTAAATGGAGTCGTTTCAATGATGCTAGATAATATATTCTTTACTGAAATAAATGACCGTTGGAGGATTTAAGATTTCCGAATTGGAATTTACGAAAGGGGGGAAACTCAGCCTAATCTTCCAATCTTTCAATCTTACAATCTTCTAATCCCCTAAGACCAAACATTATTCGGTAAAATTTCTCAGATCGTTTCCTCAGTTTGCTTGCCCTGCTTACCTTTGCGCATGCCAGAACAAATCTTGATCCTCGACTTCGGTTCTCAGTATACACAACTCATCGCCCGACGAGTTAGAGAGCTGGATGTTTATTGCGAAATCCACCCCTATAATAAAGTCCCAGAAATCACCTCCGACATCAAAGGTGTGATACTTTCAGGTTCTCCTAGCTCAGTTAGAGATGAGGGATCTCCAGATTTGGATATGGACGTTTTGAGAGGCAAGCTTCCGATATTAGGCGTGTGCTATGGTTCGCAATTATTGGCTCAGAAATACGGGGGAGAAGTGCTTCCATCTGAGATCAGAGAGTATGGCCGAGCAAAGTTGAGTCATATAGATACACATTACGACCTGCTCAAGGAAATGAGTCATGGTTCGCAAGTGTGGATGTCTCATGGCGACACGATCAAGAATTTGCCTGATAATTTTGATGTAATAGCCAGCACTGATTCTGTTCGTGTGGCTGCTTTCAAAATCAAAGAAGAAGAAACATACGGAATCCAGTTTCACCCAGAAGTAACTCACTCCACAGAAGGAAAAAATCTACTTAGAAACTTTGTGGTAGGAATCTGTGGCTGTGCACAGGATTGGACTTCTGATGTATTCATCGATGCCAGTATCGCTGATCTGAAAGCTAAAATCGGTTCTGACAAAGTGGTGATGGGACTTTCTGGCGGTGTGGATTCTTCCGTAGCAGCTACATTGATTCACCGTGCTATTGGCGATCAGCTGATCTGCGTGTTTGTAGACAATGGCTTGCTTCGCAAAAATGAATTCGAGGAAGTATTGGATTCGTATAAGCATATGGGATTGAATGTAATTGGCGTAGATGCTAAGCAGAAATTCTATGATGCGCTAGCAGGAATAACAGATCCTGAAGCGAAAAGAAAAGCAATTGGAAATGCATTCATTGAGGTTTTCGACGAAGAATCAAATAAACTAGAAGGCGTAAAATGGCTTGGTCAGGGCACTATTTATCCAGATGTGATCGAGTCTATTTCCGTGAAAGGCCCTTCTGCTACTATCAAATCTCACCACAATGTGGGTGGATTACCTGATTTCATGAAGCTTTCTGTAGTAGAGCCTCTGAACACACTTTTCAAAGACGAGGTAAGAGAAGTTGGTAGGGCATTGGAGATTGTAGAAAAGATTATCGGAAGACATCCATTCCCGGGTCCGGGGTTAGGAATCCGTATTTTGGGAGATGTGACTGCTGAAAAAGTGAAGACGCTTCAGGAGGTTGATCATATTTTTATTAAAGGTTTGAAAGATCATGGACTCTACGATGAGGTTTGGCAAGCTGGCGCAATGTTGCTTCCAATTCAGTCTGTAGGTGTGATGGGAGATGAGCGGACTTATGAGAAAGTGGTCGCTTTGAGAGCTGTAGGATCTGTGGATGGGATGACTGCTGACTGGATTCATCTTCCATATGAGTTCTTGGGCAAGATTTCCAATGATATCATCAATAAAGTAAAAGGTGTAAATCGCGTCGTTTACGATATCTCTTCGAAGCCACCAGCAACTATTGAGTGGGAGTAAAAGATTTTCAAATTTCAAATTTAAGATTAAAAACCCGGAGCTTTGTCTTCGGGTTTTTACTTTTTATGTTTATCCATTCTCTAACTTATAAGGGACAAAATGGTTATAAATCTGGTTCAAACTAGCATTTAGGTGACTTCGGTCTCCCGTCATGGGACTTCCAACCTAGAAACTAAAAAAATCAATGTTAATGGAATCATCCGGAAGCTATCGGATGAGGTTAATAATAATACTCATGGAGCCTTTTCGGCCTGAACTTTGGGTTTGAAAATAATGGGTTAAATTTGCAAACCCAGTTTGATGTTTGATTCACCTCGATAAAATGAAAAAATTTCTTTTAATGATTCCGGTATTTTTCACCTTGAGCTTAGCTTTTGCTCAAATTCCTACACCGGATGCTTATCGCAAGGCTCAATCAGAGCTAGCTGCCAAAAATTATTGGGAAGCCATTCCGCTTTTCAAGCAATTTACAGATCCAAAAGAATACGGTAATCTGGCAAACTACGCAGCATTTCATTTGGGGGAAGCCGCTCTTGGAGCAAATCAACCGGCACAGGCAGTAGCTGCTTTAGAACCAATAGTGAGTGGTAACTGGGCTAAGGAAGATGATGCTAAATACCTTTTGGCAATAGCCTATTTCAAAAATCAACAGAATATAGAGGCTCTTCAGATCATCAAAAAGATCAAAGATGATAAGGTTATGGCAATGGCTGCAAATGCCACTTACGAAAATTTGAAACAGGTAAGTGTCAGTTTCATGATAGCTAATATTTCTGAGTTCAAAGAGAATAAAGGCTATGGTGAAGCACTAAAGCGTGTTTTGGAAAGTCAGACCATTCTTTCTGCAACAGAGCGGGCAGCTTACTATGAATTGCAAGGAAAGGGGTTCGAGAATAAAAATGTAGTGAAGGACCAGATTTTGGATATCGTGGTGATTTTGCCTTTCACCAATTCTTCCCGTACCAATTTGTCAAATATTCCACAGAATGATTTTGTCTTTGAACTGTATCAGGGCTTGGAATACGGGATGGAGCAATTGAAGCTGAGTGGAACTAAGGTCAATATGTTGACTTTTGATTCGAAGAGAGATATAGCACATTTGCAAAATATATTGGCAGATCCAGCTATCGCTTCTGCTGATATTATCATTGGCCCTATTTATCCTGAAGAGACCGATTTGGTAAGCAGTTTTGCTGAGACGGCAAGAATTCCGTTCGTTCATCCGCTTTCTAACTTGGGTGATAGGTTTGAGGAATTGAATTACAGTTATTTGTTTCGCCCGTCTGTGAGTTCAATTGCAGCTGGAATCGTGGAAAGTTTGAGAAAGCAGAATTGGGGTAAAAGAGTAGCGATAGGATATAGCGCGAGCTCACGAGATGAGATGCTGGCAAAAATGCTACAAGACCAATTGGGAAAAGCAGGATTTCAGTTGGTGAAATTTGAGCAGATTACTGCCCGTAACACCAGTTCGTTTTTACAAGGACTGGGGATTCGAAGTGGTCAGAGAAGTATGCCTGTAGATCAGATTATTTTGCTTTCAGACGATCCATCAATTGCTCAGCCTGCATTTTCACTTATGGAGTCAATCACTGCATCCATTCCCACCTTGGTGATGGACTCATGGTTGGGTTTTGACTTTGCCAATTACGAAATGATGGAGTTTCCGAACTTCTATTTTATCGGAAATAACACGCTCAATTTCTACGGAGAGCCCATGCAGCAATTTCGAAACAAATTTTACAACACGTACCTGAGTTACCCAAGTATGAATACTGCACTTGGAGTAGAGATGGTAAATTGGGTTGCTTCCAGTATGTCTGATTCCAAAGGTTTTGATTTGAGAAGAAATCTAGATCAGAATGCATTTCAAGCTGGAAAGTTGACTTGGGGATTTAACTTCCAAGGCACCCATAATAATCAATATGTCCCACTGTTTAAGTTAGAAGCAGGGGAACTGAAACCTTTAGATTAACCAATGAATATTTCTAAGAGCAAAGAGCTTTTTTCAAAAGCCCAAAATTTCATCCCTGGCGGAGTGAATTCGCCTGTTCGTGCCTTTAGAGCTGTAGGCGGTGAGCCACTTTTTATCAAAAAAGCTGATGGAGCTTATTTGTACGATGAGGATGGAAACAAATTCATCGAACTAATTAATAGCTGGGGGCCCATGCTCCTTGGCCATAATCATCCCATGGTGAAAGAAGCTGTGATCAATGCAATGGAAGATGGGACTTCTTTTGGCGCTCCGACGGCGCGTGAAGTGGAGATTGCTGAGTTGATCGTAAGTATGGTTCCTTCCATTGAGAAAGTCCGTATGGTTAATTCTGGTACGGAAGCGACAATGTCTGCTATTCGAGTTGCCAGAGGCTTCACAGGTCGCGATAAGTTCATCAAAATGGAAGGGCATTACCATGGACATGGTGACTCGTTTTTGATCGCTGCAGGTTCTGGTGCTATGACTATGGGAGATCCTGATTCTCCTGGAGTGACCAAAGGAACTGCAAAGGATACTTTGATAGCACTTTTTAACAATCTGGAAACGGTAGAAGAACTGGTAGCTGCAAATCCAGGTGAGATTGCTGCACTGATTTTGGAGCCTGTTCCGGGGAATATGGGACTTTGTCTTCCAAAGCAAGGTTACTTGCAAGGCCTGCGTGATATCTGTACCAGAGAGGGGATTATCTTGATTTTCGATGAGGTAATGACAGGTTTTCGATTGGCAAAAGGAGGAGCACAGGAAGTTTTCGGAGTGACCCCGGATATGACTACCCTTGGTAAAATCATCGGTGGAGGTATGCCGGTAGGAGCCTATGGAGGAAGGAGAGAAATCATGGAGTTTGTTTCTCCTGCAGGTCCTGTTTATCAGGCTGGAACCCTTTCTGGGAATCCTATTGCGATGGCAGCAGGATTGACCATGTTGAAGCATTTAAATTCCAATCCAGCCGTTTATGATGAGTTAAATCATATAGGATCAACTTTGGCTGATGGGATAAAAAGTATCAATAAAGAATTAGGCTTCGACTATACCGTCAACAGAATAGGAAGCATGTATTCTTTGTTTTTTACAAGTGAAGAAGTTTATGACTTCGAAACTGCAAAGACTGCTGATACTGTTTTGTTTGGGAAATATTTCCAAGCGATGCTGAAGCGTGGCGTGTATTTGGCTCCTTCACAGTTTGAGAGTTTGTTCTTATCCACTGCCTTGAAAGACGAGTTGATCGATCAGATTTTGAGTGCTCATAAGGAAGCAATGGTGGAGATATTGGGGCTATAAAGTTTTATTTGTTGATCACTCAGATCGATCTTTTGAAACTTATTCTTGAAGTTTTTAAGCAACTTCATTTGGAAGCTTCTCACCATATTTAGCTGAGATTTTCTGAGAATTGTTTTGAGTATTTGGATGACATTTCTTCATGGTAAAAAGGGGATTGAAATCTTTTGCGAACCAAAAGTCAAGCTAAGCATATTGTAGTTTGCCTTTTGGTTTTGGTATTTTCATCCCATCCTCTTTTGCTACTTTAACCCAAAGTTTAATTGCTTGCTGAGCATTTTCCAATGCCTCTGTTTGGTTATCACCATGTGTTTTGATAGAGGGAAGTTCAGGGACTTCTGATACAAAGCACTCGTCCTGATCACTCCAATAAACGAAGACTCCGTATTTGCTCATTGCTTAGAGAGTTTAAAATGGGTTTCTTTAACTATTTGGTGATAAAACTGTCAGAAAAATAAGATATTCAAGCATATCTGTTTTCTTGTCAGTAAATAAATGATGCGATCATAGGATCACGAAAAGTATTGATTTTGGGGCCACTTTGGTAACCCGTCATCAGTCTTCCAGTCAATGAACCAAGGTAATTAGGTCAACAGGTATAATTCCAACTAGTAAAATCAATAAATAAAAATCTCATGTCCATCAAAGTCTACGGAATTAAGAATTGCAACACGATGAAGAAAACCTTCGATTTCCTTGTGGAAAAAGGAGTGGAATACGAGTTCATCGACTATAAAAAGCAAAAGCCTGATGCGCCACTTTTAGAAGGCTTTTTGGAGAAAACTGATCTTGCCTCTCTGGTAAATAAGAAAGGAACAACCTATCGTAAGATGAGTGATGAGCAAAAATCAGCCCTTGAAAATGAGGAGACGGCGATTCCGATTTTAGAAGAAAACTCAAGTATGATCAAGCGTCCTGTGATTGTTTATAAAGACGGAAGTCTGAGTTTGGGTTTTGATTCAGAGGAGATAGCGGGGCATTTGAAATAGAAGCTCTCTCAACGGCGCGGTGGCGCAACGTTTTTGCTGCTCTTCGGAATTTACAATCCAGAAGCTTTATCCGAGAATTTACCAACCTGCTTTTATAAAGTAATAGTATCGGGTAGGATTAGAAAACCTCTGATAATTCCTTCGAGGCTAAAATACTTAAAGGAACCAGACGTTGCGCCGTTGCGCCGCCGCGAGAAAAACTCAATACACAATTGTATCCGTCGCCAAAGGAGGCAAGCTGAGATTCCCCGTTTCCAGGTGAAAGCTAAATTGCGAAGATCTCCCTGAATCAGCAGCCGGAGAGTCAAAAGCAAATACTTTTTCTAATGTTGGGTGGCCGTCCAGAGACCCTAACTTGTCAAAAGTGACCTTAGTGTCATTGATATATAGCAGTTTCAAATTTTTATTCCCAACTAATTTCTCCATGCCAACGCCTTCAATAGAAGTCTGATTAAGCTTCAAAACTGTCAGGTGAGGAAGTGTAGCAATTTGCTCTAAAATAGAATCAGTTATAGCAGTTCCAGTCAGATCCAAGTAGACGATCTGATCTTTTGCGGATTGGAGTAGCTGCCAATCTGAATCAGAAAATGCTGGAAAATTAACACAGCTGATTTTCAATAAGGGAGAGTCTTTTTTTACTACTTCTGCGAAAAAGCCCTGATCTCTGAGTATGGAGATGGAATCCAGCGGAAGCTTTGCAACCTCAACGACAGGATAAAATGGTTTCTCATTCTTTTTGAAGAATGGCTCTACCATACTCACGTTAATTGACGATTCTCCAAGTTTTGCTTTTTCGGAAGATCCCGATTCAATCCAAGCTTTGATTAATTCGATCTCCTCTTTTCTTGGTTGACGCTTATCTTTTGGAGGCATGTGGTCATCATCATCTTCTGGCAGAATCAATCTGGCGAATAGTGCGCTTTTCTCGGGATTTTGGCCTTCTAGAATCTCACCGTCTTCACCGCCTTTTTGAATTCCTTTGAACGTACTCAGATCCAATTCCCCTTTGAGCTTTTTAGGGTTATGGCAGCTTTTGCAGTTCTGATCTAATATTGGTTGTATTGCACCAGTGTAGAATTCCACCTCTTCCCAGTTGTCGGCAGGGAGTTCAAGAGGCTCAGCATAGCTTGTTTCTCCGCCAAGAAAGGCTTGTAGTTCAGGAGGTAAAACTTCGGTGAAATAATCATCACCATGGGTGATACTTCCACCTAGATGGCCTGTGAGTGTTAATATCATCATAAAGCTGGCTCCTTTGATTTTCAGCTTTGTTGGAGTAGCCGCAGCCCTTTTCAGATGATACCACAGACCAAAGGAAAGTAGGGTAGTGAAGATTCCTAAAATGAGGTGGAACTTAACCGTGTCCCAGCTATATCCTTCATTTTGATACTGGAGAAAACCGCTAATACTAGCCAGTAGAGCTGAAATACCACCCAGTAGAAAGGCTAGTTGGATAATAGGCGAATAAACTGAATACTTTTTTCCAGCCCAAAAAATCAGGATCACGCCAAACACCAAGAAGCCAATCGGCATGTGAACCAAAATCGGATGAAACCTCCCAAATAATGGCAAGATAAAATCAATCATTTGCGAAGCGTTCTTTAATGGCTTTCATGATAAAAACATTGGCTTCCCATTGGTCTGCGATGGGTACATTCGAAAACGGAACGGTGGGCAAATAAGGTGGAGGGCCAAACTCTGTGGTGATTGAATAGACTTCATGATCTGAATTTCGGATGATATTTTCCCAAATATCAAGATGTATGTCAAGCGCCGATTTCCATTCTGGAGCAGCGGGATTATTGACTTGTGGGCCTTCGGCAAAACCAACACGCGCATGAATGTGATCTACACGAGGAAGGATTTGCTGTAGCAATGGATCTTTCAAACCTATTAATCGCTCATGAACCACCATCCAATGACTAATGTCAAGGTTCAGTCGTAAATCGGGAGCTTGCTTCACCATCTCTACAGTAAGTGGGACATTGAATGAAAAGCGGCTACGGTGAGTTTCGTGGACGATGGGAATTCCTGATTCCTTGCTGGCTTTAGTAGTTACATCGATGAACGCTTTATTCTCTTCCAAAGTCCAGTAGTCTGAACCCGTATGAGAGTTGATTTTGACAGGATTCCACGCGATTATTGGTTGCAATCCATCTTCATAAGCTTTGAGTCCTTCCTCATAAGGAAGTCCTTTATTTGTGCCATGAAGGAATATGATTTTCAGATCATATTTTTCAAGTCCAGCTTTTAATTCTTCTTGAATTTCTTGTGAGTTAGGAAACCAAAGTTCTACACCGTCATATCCGTCATTTTTGGCGCGTTTTAGAAACTCATCCATAGATAGCTTATTCCCCCAATCAGTTTGGAAGAAAAGAATTTTTTGCTGGGCAAATACTGGAGAAAGAAAAACTAGAAATAGGAGAAATAGGCAGGTGATTCGAGTAAGCATGCAGATGTTAAGCTAATATTTTATTGATCAATTCGCCTTCCACATCCGTCAATCGGAAAGGGCGTCCTTGGAAATCATAGGTAAACTTTTCATGGTCAAAACCCATCAAATGTAGAATAGTGGCATGAATGTCATGAACCGAAACTCTGTCCTCTATGCCTGAAAATCCAAAGTCATCTGTTCTGCCGTAGGAAACCCCAGGTTTGATCCCGCCACCTGCCATCCACATAGTAAAGGCATCTCCATGATGATCTCTACCTAGGAAGCTTTGTGTTTTACCTTCTCGGTTTTCCTGCATAGGAGTTCTGCCAAACTCACCGCCCCAGACTACCAACGTGTCTTCGAGCATTCCCCTTTGTTTCAAATCGAGTAGTAAAGCGGAAACTGGTCTATCCATTTCACGGCATTTATTTCTTAGTCCCATGTCAATCGATCCGTCATGAGAGGTTCCATGCGTATCCCAGCCCCAATCATACAACTGGACAAATCGAACGCCTTTTTCTACTAGTTTTCTAGCGAGTAGGCAATTGTTTGCAAGGGATTCTTCGCCTGGTTTAGTGCCGTACAACTCATGAATAGATGCCGGCTCGTCATTGATATTCATGACTTCGGGCACTTCGATTTGCATGCGGTAAGCCATTTCGTATTGATTGATTCTAGCGAGAATCTCTGGGTCACCGTAAGCATCAAACTCCTCTTTATTGACTGTATTGATTGCATCAATGACGTTTTTCTTCAGGTTTCGGGACATTCCTTCTGGATCGTCTAAGTACAGCACTGGGTCGCCTTTGGATCTGCACTGTACTCCTTGATAGACGGAAGGCAAAAAACCACTTCCCCAAACGCTTTTGCCTGCATCAGGAGTTTTTCCCCCAGAAGTAAGTACCACAAAGCCTGGGAGATTTTGATTTTCTGTACCCAGACCATAAGTCACCCAACTTCCTAAGCTGGGACGACCAAGTCTTGGGCTTCCCGTTTGCATCAAAAGTTGCGCAGGGCCATGATTGAATTGATCGGTATGCACCGCTTTCAAAAAGGAAACTTCATCAGCCATTTTTTGAAAGTGAGGCATGTAATCTGAAATCCATGCACCAGACTCACCATGCTGGGAAAAATTAGCTTGTGGCCCCAATAGATTGGGAACTCCACGGATGAAGGCGAATTTCTTTCCTTCCAATAAAGACTGAGGGCAGGGCTGATTGTGATACTTAGCCAACTCAGGCTTATAATCAAATAGCTCCAGTTGTGATGGCGCACCTGCCATGTGCAGGTAAATGATTGATTTTGCTTTGGCCCCGAAAGGCGGTGGCAAAGGCGAAAGTGGATTTAGATCCCGCTGACTTAGATTTAATCCTCCTGAGCTTGCTGAGGAACCCGTATCGCAACCAAACATCAACGGAGCCATTGCCAGGCCGCCAACTTTAGAGACACAATCCATCAGGAAATGCCTTCTTGTTTGCTTTTCCAGCTTTTGCTGCGCAAAATCAACGAGCATTTTATCGAGATTTTTCATCCGATTATAATTTGATTTTCAAAGGACGTATGGAATCTCGCTTGGCAAATATTCATCCTATTGTATAGCACTTTCGTCTTGCTCGATTTCATGTGTTTATAATTTGATTTTTATAGGTCTTATAGCTAGTCCCGAACTTAATTCGGTAGAATCTCGCATTTCTGATAATCATCTCATTGTTTGACGCTTTAGTCTCGCTCGATTTCATATCAAGGTTTGGTTAAGAATTCGTCCATATTCAGCAGTGCATTTGCGACCACAGACATGGCAGCTTGCTCAGGATTTGTTGATTTATCTTTCGTGGTAAAGAATGCTACCAATGACTCAGGTTTGCTTTTGTATTCGGCTAGCGCTTCGTCATAAAGGTTGGAGAGTGTCTCTAGTTTTAACTCTGAGATAGGATTCAGAACTAGTTTTTGATAGCCGTAAGCAATGCCTTTTTCTGGTTTTGCAGCGTCTTGCTTGATCATATCGGCAGCTAGATAATAAGCTGCTTCAAGATAAACGGGGTCATTTAGCGTGACCAAAGCCTGAAGCGGCGTGTTAGTCACAATTCTTCTGCTTAGGCAAACCTCTCGGCTGGCAGCATCAAAAGAGATAAAGGAAGGATAAGGGCTTGTTCGCTTCAAAAACGTGTAAATCCCTCGTCTATGCGCATCTTCTCCTGTACTTTCTGTCCATGAATCACCATTATAAACTGTTTGCCAAATGCCCTCGGGTTGATGTGGTTTGACTCCAGGACCGTACATTTTATCGCTAAGCAATCCAGCAACGGCCAATGCCTGATCCCGAACTTGCTCTGCGCTTAATCTGAATCTTGGCCCTCGGGCATACCATTTGTTTTGCGGATCTTTTTTGTAAAGCTCCTCTGAAAGGGCGGACGACTGTTTGTAGGTAGAAGAAATGACTATTTCGCGAATCAAGCTTTTGATGCTCCAATCGTACTCATTCATCGTCTTCCATGCCAAATAATCGAGTAATTCAGGATGAGAAGGAGGATCAGATTGCGTACCCATATCCTCCAACGAACTTACGATTCCGCGACCAAAAAGCTGATCCCAAATTCGGTTTACCAAAGTTCTGGACGTAAGTGGGTTTTCCTTGTCAGTCAGCCAATAGGCGAAACCTAATCGGTCATTAGACCATTCTGGATTCCAATTATTCAGAGTTTTTGGTGTTTCTGGATTTACTTTTTCTCCCAGAGACATCCAGTTTCCCCGATCAAAAACGTTTGTTTCCCTAGCCATATAGGCAGGATTTTCGATCATGATCGGAAGCTTAGTCCCCCTGAAATTCAAGGCTGTTTCCCATGAATTCTGAATATCCTTGAAACCAGGTTTGTCTTTTCCTGCGAGAGAGGGTACAAAGGCAAACCAAACAAATTTGGCGGCGTTTTGATCGGACGTTACACGCGAGTTTTTGACCTCTAAGTAAAGATCAATAAGGCCAGTTGTAGGTTTCAGGGCGATTGCACGAATGATGTCGCCGCTTGTTTTATTGATTTGAAAATCTGCCAGAACTTCTCCTTCAGGGCCTCCATTTCGGATCGTCATCTTGCTTCCGTCAAGGCCAGAGCCATAGTGCATTAGCATCTGATCTGAGCCGCGTGTATCTACCTTTCTCAAGTACGCAGATCCATTGGCTTGAATTCCAAGCCATTTGGTATCAATGAGTTCTGCATTGTTGAAGTCGACAGCATTGTGAGAAGGATACTTAGGCTCAAGATAAGTCATGAAGTTTTTGCGATCCACAGCAGCTTTTGCACTTTCATTTTCTTTGACCCAAGTGAGTACAGACTCAATTTCAGTTTTCTCTTCAGGTGAGAAAAACCTCAGTCTAGGTTCCTCGTCGTGTGTGTCTTCGTCTCGTGAATTATTGAAAAAAGCCGCTGACTGATAAAACTCCTCGTGTCGGATAGGATCATACGGGTGACTATGGCACTGTACACAAGCCATCGTGGTGCTTTGCCATACTTCGTACGTTGTGCCCACTCGGTCAAGTACAGCCGCTACTCGAAACTCCTCATCATTTGTGCCGCCTTCATCATTGTTCATGGTATTGCGGTGAAAAGCTGTTGCCGCCAACTGATCTTCTGTGGGATTTGGAAGTAAATCGCCCGCCAGTTGTTCGATAGTGAACTCATCAAATGGTTTGTCGTCATTGAATGCACGAATCACATAATCGCGATAAGGCCACATGGTGCGGGAGACATCGCGTTCGTAGCCTTTTGTGTCCGCATATCGTGCGAGGTCAAGCCACCAAGTCGTCCATTTTTCTCCATAGGTGGGCGAGGAGAGAAGCTTGTCAACTGCTTGTTCGTAGGAGATTTTTTTGGAAGCATACTGCTCCACAAGATCGGCTGTAGGAGGTAAGCCTGTGATATCAAGTGCGACTCTTCTGAGTAATTTAAGGGGAGCTTCTTCTTCTGAAAAAGCCAGTTCTTGCTCTTCAAGTTTTCTGCCTACGTATACATCTATGGTATTTGTGACAGATGGATTATTATCAGAAGTGAATCCAGCGGTAGTTTTTTGTTCAATGATTTGAGGAGCTTGGACGGGATCATAGGCCCAATGTTCACCCCATTTAGCACCCTGTCTGATCCATGTTTTTAGCAGTTCTATTTCCTCCTCAGAAAGTGGTGATCGCTCATAAGGCATTCTCACTTCGGGATCCGAAGCAATCAGGCGCTTGATCATTTCACTGCCATTAGGATCTCCTGGGATAATTGCCGGGTGGCCAGATTTTGTGTTGGCAAAAGCTTCTTCTTCGAAAAGCACAGAGAATCCTCCGTTCTTTTTTACACCTCCGTGGCAGGAAATACAATTCTTATTTAGGATGGGTTTGATCTGGGTGCTGAAGTCTACTTCCTTTTCCTGGCCAAAAATCATAAACCCAGCTAAGGCTATGATTAGGGCTAGGGTAAGAAAGCCAGCTATTTTGAGATTATTCATGGGTAACTGAATGAATATGAAAAGTAAAGAATTCTGGGCTACTTCGAAAACCGGTTATATCATTAGGGTAATTTTAGTGAGTAATTGGATAATATTCTGGAATTTTGGTCTGGGCAATGTGGATCAACTGAAGTGAGGTATTGGCCTATTTCTGAAGAAGGAAGATATAT
>NZ_MSSW01000058.1 GCF_002150685.1 Algoriphagus antarcticus | reverse complement strand
ACTTATTAAGAAACGCGAAATCAGTCACCAGCATCCTAAAAAGTATCGTTGGACTTGTAAGCTGTATTTACGCCCATCGAAGCATTTTCATTCAACTGCACATTCACAACCCACGTAATTCTGTTTAATCCCTAACTTCCTGCAATAAAGCCAACTTCTATATTGAAGTCTTCTATAGGTCGTTTTGTAGTGATATTGATCACACCACCATAAGAAATTACCGAGCTTCAGAAAGGTGTTTCTAGTGGATCTTTGATTACACCAACAGTTTCGATATCTGCAGGATCAAGACCATCGTTATTCCCACTTGGCATCCTAATGAACATCGCTGACTGTACTGAAAAGCCCCTCATAGAGTGATACTCTACCCCATCTCCTCCACGTCCTGTAGATTCCCAAAAGTCACGTTACGCCAGTAGCATTTTTCAATGTATCGTTCATATTCCTCACTACTTGCTCTTTCAGAAGTTTGGAAGAAACCGAGGTATAAAACTGAGGATTTTCCATGTCTGCTTGTGGGAACTTAGCTATGATAGAAATTACTGCCTGAATAAAAGCGGTTGGAGCTCATTTCCATACCTTCACTTCATTCAGATTTGTAGAGCTTTCTGCCAAAGTAAAATTCAACGCCAAAGCTCTACCAGAACTTATAGAAATTTGCTTCTCCTGCTTATCATCTTAAAAGCATATAGTACTTTCCCCTTTAAAAAATACTGTTCAGCCATGGTGTTAATCTTTTTGTTTGACCAAGCTAGAGATCTCAAAGAGTTGACTAAGGAAGAGTTTGAGAGGTTTGTATATCACCTGTTGACCTAGTATAAGATTTCAGAATCAGCTCAAAACATGCTGTTTAAAGGGATAAAGCTCTGTTACGAGCATGTACTGGGTAAAGATAGAACGGTTTTGAAATACTAAGACCAAAGAAAAGTGATTCCCCTCCCAATGTATTGAGAAAAGAAGAAGTCTCAGCAATCATCCAGTTCATCGAGAATTTGAAATACTAAATCATATTTATGTTAATCTACAGTGCTGAATTGAGAATAAGCTAAGCCCTAAAACTCAGAATATGTGATATCCATTAAGATGAAGGACTTGCATAAAGGGAGCGAAAGTTAAGAAGATCGAAAAACAGTGTTGTCTCCAGTGTTCTTGGTTTTACAAGGGAGGTATTGCAAAAGCTTCAAACTGGCTTAATGGTTTTTGGAAGGACAGAAATGGTACAATATTCTGTGAAGCGTATCCAAGCTATTTTAATCTGGGCAGTTGCCAAAAGTCAGACGAATTCTTGGGCATAAATGAATACCCTTCGACACATCCTGAACTATCGAATACTGATGGACTCTGTATGCAGTTTCAGTTTCCCTCCTTGAGGGACAAACTCCCAGTATAGACACTGCAGTCTGGTTTACTTCAGTGTACACCTGCCGAAGTTGCCACTTTCTTGGTTTCGGGTAACAGTTTTTCCAGTATACTATCGGGAACTTCCGAGCTTAAGGGAAACCGAAGAAAGTCGGCAAATGCTTTTCACCCGTTGGAACGATCCTCTCCCTAATCTATGATCACCATTCATGGTACCCGTACATTTTGCCAAAATCGGGGTGGATCTATCGATATGAACATTTTTGAATAAGTCCAATTAAAAAAAGCGCTGCAACCAAATGCCTAATGGAAATTGGTGACAGCGCTTTTAGAGGTTAAGTAGAAAGAGAAATACTAGCTTAAAATTTCTCTTTTAATTCTTGATAAATCTCTTGGTCTCGTAAACAAACACTTTCCCCATAATCCTGATGAAATATATTCCGTCACTATACCCGCTGACGTCAACAGTTATTTTCTCAGTATCAGTGTTTGTCTCTATCACTTTTACAGTAGCCCCGTCTATGCTATAGATATGGATTTCCACATCTTCGCCTTGATACATTTTCTGGAGGTAAATATTTAATACGTCTGAAGTTGGATTTGGTCCTATCTCAAAAGTATACTCTTGCTCCCCAAAAGCATTGTAAGAATTAGTCTTAGGAGCTTTATTTGCACTCACCACACCTACCTGCACGCTATCAGATGCTATTTCAATACCTGATTGGAATGATTTCACTTTAATCATATTGTTTCCTTCCGACAATGGAGCTGCTTCCAGATCATAGAGTAGGCTTTGGGTAGTTCCTTGCTTCACTTCTCCGACATATACCTCTAGACTATCATAATTAGCTTCATATAGTCCTGACCCTACCTGTAAAGGTATTATGTCAGAGGATTTAAACTGCTGATTTTCAATTGGACTTACTAATTCTATTTCTGTTCCGGTTGTCCTTGCTCCCCAAGTGTTCATTATTGTGACATTGATTCTAGATGATTCGGCTGTTAAGCCTTCTTGATCAAACACCTTAGTTTTGACAATATATGTTCCTAGAGGGGGGTTATTTACTGTAAGTTCATATGGAAAAGTACTCTTTACACCAATCAAAGATTCATTGGCAAAGAATTCTACCTTAGCGATTTTGTTCTCTGGATCAGAAGCACTAGCTCTCACAGTTATGCTTTGCCCCTGAATGAAGGTTTGATTCTGCGAAGGAGTTACTATCGAGATCGATGGGGCTTGATTAGGCAGCGGAGTTGATACTACTGATACAAAGATATTGGATGATTCTCCGATCAAACCTTGATCATCAGAAACCCTGGCTCTCAAAACAAAGGTTCCTGTTGGTACATTTTTGACTTCTAATTGATAAGGTGCAGAAGTGGCAGACCCTAATAGCGATCCTCCTGCAAAGAATTCTACTTTGGCTATCTTTCCCTCAGGATCTAAAGCTATAGTCTCAATCAATACATTTTGCCCTTTATTAAATATTTGATTTTGGGAAGGGCTTATTATTTCAACCGATGGCGCTAGATTAATACTTGCAGATGATACCACCGAAATATTGACGTTAGATGATTCTGCCATTTGTCCTTGATCATCATAAACTTTAGCGTTTAGAACAAAATTCCCAATAGATGGATTTGGTAACTTAAACTCAAATGGAGCTTGCGTCAAAACACTCAATAAAGTTGAGTTGTAATAGAGCTCAACTTTCGAAATCTTATTTTCCGGATCAGTTGCATTCGTTTTGATAACTATAGTTTGATCATTGTTAAAAACCTGATTTTGCGTAGGTTGAATGATCCCTATCGAAGGTGGTAAATTTTGTGATGGACGGGCTTCAACCACATTTTGAACTATAATTGCTACTCTAGCTGATTCGCCGGATTGCCCAACTTCATCAAATACCTTAGCCTTCAACTCATAGGTCCCTTGTGGTGCATTATTTAAAGAAAACTGATAAGGAGATTGTGCTAAAGTATTCACCAATGTCTCGTCAACATAAAACTCCACTCTCTGAATTTTGCCTTCAGGATCCGCTGCATTGGCTTTTATCAGAATTTCATCCCCAACAGTAAATACTTCATTCTGAACAGGCTGAGATAGAGAAATTGTAGGGGGCAGATTGCTTTGAGCAGGACCATCCAAAGTTTTCGCAAGAAGTACAGAACCGTACGCAGGAATAATGACTGATCCTGTGAACACTTCTCCTTTTGCATTCTTGAAAGTTCCTGAAAGAGGGTAACTAACAGAACTACCTGAATAATTATATTGAAAGAATACCTGATCCTCCGTGTCGATAAGTTGCGTGGTAACTTTGGAAATTTTCAAGTTATCAATAAGCAAATTTTGTATGGGTTGAGGAAATCTTAATACAACACTTTCATTCCCACTAGTAATATTGGACTTCAAAAGTAATTTAACTTTTTTCACGTCAGATGCGGTGACGAAATTAAAGATTGTGCCTTCTTGATTTTGGTTAAACGTTTTCTCTAGGAGAACTTCTATTGTTTGATCGGGGGAAATACTCTTAGTATCAAACTCTATCAAAATTTGATCTCCGGATGAAACAGCTCCAATTTGTATATAGGCGGAACCCTTTGCATAAGTAGAAGGGCTAATTTTCCATGATCCACCAGATATACCTGATACGAGCTCTGACCCTGCATTATAAACTCCTGATATTATACCTAAATCCGAATTAAAATCACTTTGCTTTATAGTGTTTGTTGACGTGACCACGTATTTTTCCAAATTAAAATCTGGTCTTATTGAATTTCCGTCAAATCCGAATTCGATAGTCCAATTTTTAAGACTTCTTTTTTGCCCTAATACACCATCCTTTGGACTCTGGCTTCTAAGTACAAGCTCAACTCCATATGGGTCCAAAAAGTAATTATTATTGGAAACTCCAATTTGATTTATATCATTTTCAGAAGATGCAATAGCATATGGTAATTCATTATTAAATACACTAGAGAATTGATTACCCTCCACACGAACATTCCTAACAGGGGTACCCAAAGCGTCATGTGTTATTTGTAGTTGCAAAGGCGTCTTATAGAATAAATTATCAAGAATTTCAATATTCTTATTATTGTGGATATAGAGACCTTTTGTGCTTATTTCAGCTATTGTGTTTTTATGAATCTTTATCCCCATCGCATTATCATCGATATAAATTCCTTCAGCCAATTTATAGTTACTATTCGATCCTGCAACAGCTCCTATACCTCTCAGTATTATATTTCCTTCTATCTCTCTCCCGACATCATTCATCCCAATCAACCCATCAGAATTAGTATAAATACCTCCACCATCTTGTTTATAGAGACAATAGTTATCAATAAGATTATTCTTAATGATAGTATAGTTACCTCCGAAATGGATCCCATTAAAGCCTGTATTATATATTCTGTTTCTTATTACTTGAGAATTATTAGCATCAGCTGCTATATAAATCGCTGATCCTTTTAAATCACTGCTACTGGCCATTCCTTGAAAAGGCATCGTGTGATTTATTAAATTATCTTCAATTATAGACCTTGGAGTTCCATATTGAAAAAACAAACCTCCGCTGAGGGAATAATCTATCGAGTTATTGGTTACTACCATGTCAGGAGAAGTATTTGCACTAACAGCATTATCTCCAGCGAATAAGAAATTGTTATTCGATATCTCAATATTTCCAGAATTCTCAATATGGATTAGGTTTGAATTTGCACCTTTCAAACTCAAATTAATAAAGCTCAAATTCCTAATGAATTTATTGACTTTAATTAAGTTATCTCTAGTCGCTACTTGAACGTTCAAAGTATTCGGGTTCTGACCTCCGAAATTACCATAGAGTTTGTTGTCAGATTTAGAATATGCCCATTCTCCAGACTGATCAAGTGCATTTACATGATTTTGCACAAAATACCCAAAATTCTGTTTTGGGAAATATATAGTGCCAGGGGTATTCAAAAAACTTACAGTTGCACCAGCATTGTATGAAATCGGGTGTCTGTCTATAACCCAGTTATTTTTTCTAATCACGATTTCTCCACCGACAAAATTAGCTGGTAGATTTTCTCCTTGAATACTAAAAGGGCTATTTACTGAAGATATAGTCAAATATCCATCATTACTTGAACCTGCATTTGGATATCTACCTACTTCTTTCAATTGGTCATTAATTGTAAAAACCTGAATTGAGCCTCTATCCATGACTGATAAAGCAGCCTCATAAATACCATTTCCTCGTGAAACCCAATTGGACACGCGTGCCATAGAAGTAATTACAGGTTTATCTCCTGATCCATATGATGTGTAAATGATGGGATTTCCGGAGTTACCACCTCGAGTAATTAAGATGGATCCATAAAAAGTATCCCCGCTTTTGAATAAAACCCTATCTCCTGCCTTCAAATCATACGCAAATGAGTTAAGTTTATCAATACTCCTCCAAGGAGTGGTTGAATTTTGCGCTTGGGAAGGAGAACGGTTATCATCTCCTAAGGAACTGGAGAAGTAATAATCAGCAGCAAAAGAGGCGGTAAAAGAAATAATTAATAAAACAATAGTTAAAAAACTCTTGATTAATAAGTAAATTCTTTGGTGCAGCCTATAGAGAGGCGGGCAGAATACGTTTGTTTTCATAAATAGGTTTAGAATTGGAGTGATTATTTTGAAATTCACCAAGTTTCTTGCCAGCAATCCACCTAAATGTTTCAACAGGAATTATGTGAATTCTGAAAATTTTAACAATGCCTATCTGATAAAAAAATGATTAGTTACAATTAAAAAATAAGGGAATTTACAAACTTAAGAAACACCTAAAAAATTATTTATTTAATCCAACAAATATATTGTAAAATAATAAAATCAACAAATTAAAATAATCATAATTGAAATTTTTCATAATAATCTACTGATTATTTATAGAAACTAACTATTTGAACAATAATAGAAATAAAAATAAAAGTAGTGATAAACAATTAGTTATAGCAGTAAGCGCTCTTTTGGCGGAAATTTCATTGGCATTTTAATGTACTTCAAATATTAAAATCTAGTCAGAAATAAACTCTCTTTTTCTCTTATAAAAACAACTCTAACCTATTAAAAATGAGTTTTTCAAAAAAAAAATCAAATAAGTCATATTATTAATTCAATAAATTCTGTTTTTCATTTTTGTAAATTAAATATCGAAAATATTTTTTTGATTCACATCAAAATTCATATTCATAATCCGTCTCTTGCCAAAAGTGTGGAGCAATCCCACAGATAGTGGAAACATTCCATAATTCATAACATATAGAACAATCACTAACATTGCACTTATAGGCTACTCACGTCAAGTAGAAATCACTTAAACTACTACTTATTAAGTCATGATAACTTAACTTCACAGTGTTTAAAAGATGAATTCACTTTTAGGATATAAAAAACCACGTGAATCTTCAATAGGGACGGACTATGAAAAATGAAATTAGTGTGTGCCGGTAGAATTGGTAACGTGGAATTCAGCTAATTTTCATGAATTGATCAATTCAATGGATAACTAATTAAGTCCTTTTAAAATCAATTTAGGATAAATTCACTAATCGACTTTAACTAATAGCACAGATCGAAAAGGATTAATAGAAATAGAATCTTTGAAAACTTGACCATTTGCATTCTTATAAATACCAATTAATGGAAAACTAGCAATTTCCTCTGAATAATTGAATCGGAAAAAAAACTGATTTATATTCTCTTCCCTTGTTATTTTTGCAATTTTTATATTGTCAATTAGAAGGGGTTGAAGATTCGAAGGGATTCTAAACACTACGCTCTCCTGATTAGTCTCAACGAGAGATTTTAAGAAAATGCTCACACTTTCTCCCTTAGGCGATGAGTTGAAATATGAGATTGCTAAATCTTGATTGATGTTAAAGGTTTTTTCAAGGAAAATCTCAATGGTTTGATTTTCACTTTCACTTTGGACGTCCATTTCAACTAAAATTATTTCTTCAGATGCTATTTGACCTATTTGAATATAAATTAGTGCTTCCTTAGAAGAATTAGGAGTTACTTTCAATAAACCATTATTATAACTAGTGCCCACCCAACTTGAAGAAGCATTGTAGGTTCCCGATATAGCCTTAACATCAGCTTTGAAATCGATTTTTTTTATTATTTCTTCGCTGAGTATTTTATATCTACTTAAACTAAATTGTTGCTCTATTGAAGATTCTTCAAAACCAAAAGTACCAGACCAATCTTCAAAAGATCGCATTTTCCCATAGGAGTAACCCGGCTCTTTTGTTACAAAAATGAATTCACGATTGTAAGGATTTAAGAAGTAATTATTTGAACTAAACCCAATTTTATCAATATCAGTCTTTATTGACGAGACTGAAAATATTATTTCTCGATCTCGCGTACTAGAAAATTGGTTATTCGTAATTATGACATCTCTTATTGGGTTTCCTAAAATATCATGAGATAATTGTAGTTGTACCTCACAATCAAAAAACAGATTCCCCACTATGTCAACAGAATTAGCATTGTGTAGATAAATACCTTTCCCATTGATATGGGCAACGGTATTTTGCTCAATTTTTACGCCTCTGGTATCATCATCCAAATAAATACCTTCAGCGATATTGTAATCTTCATTTGTGCCATTACTAGCCCCCATACCATTCAATACGATATTACCCACTATCTCTCTACCTACATTATTAATATTTACCAGCCCCTCTGAATTCATATAGATACCTCCCCCATCTTGCTTCCAAAGACAGAAATTTTTCACTAGGTTGTTTTTTACTACTGAATTATTCCCCCCAAAATGGATCCCACTATAACCTGTGTCAATAATTCTGTTATTTATAATCTGTGAATCCTCAGCATCACCAGCGATATAAATACCAATTCCAGTTAAATCGCTGTTTTTGGCCATCCCTTGGAAAGGCATGGAACTCTCAATTAAATTGTTTAAAATAACTGACCTAGGTGTTCCGTGCCAGAAAAATATGGCTCCACTAAGAGCATAACGTATTTCATTATTGGTCAGAGTGAAATCAGGGGTATTAAAACTATAAACCGCATTTTCACCTGCATATTCCAATAGACATTTATCGATTACAATATTCGAAGACTTTTCAATATTAATTAGATTCTTATTCGCACCCTTGAAGTGGAGATTTTTAAAAGAAAGATTATGAACTAGAAGATTGGAAACTAGCAGATAGTCATTAGTTGCTATTTCAATACTAGCTTCGGAAGGTCTCCTATCTCCAAAATAGATAGATAAATTTTTCTCATCTTTTGAATAAGACCATTCGCCAAATTGATCAAGAGTTTTAACATGATTCTGAATAAAATACCCAAAACCTTCAACAGGTCTATAATTTGATTTCCCTACATTCCAATAATCGACTGTCCCATCTTTCGATTGCTTAATTGGATAGGTATCAATGATCCATTGATTTTTCCTAATTACTATTTCTCCTCCATTTGCATCGAAGGGTATATCTTTTCCATTTATACTCAAGTCATTATTGAGAGATTTAATGGTAAGATATCCTGCATTACCATCATCGAAATTCGGAAACCTTCCTACTTCTTTAAGCTCATCATCAATCAATAAAATCTTAAGTTTATTAGACGCAATATCTGAAATTTTGGAACGGTATACCCCATCCCCTATATGATCCCAAGTTTCGATCTTTATTAAAGATGTAATAATTGGCTTTTCTCCTGTTCCATACGCGTCGAAAAAAATTGGATTTCCACTAGTTCCTCCTCTACTAAGTATAATCGTTCCATGAAAAATATCCCCTCTCTTAAACAAAACCCGATCCCCTGCCTTAAGTGAGGCAGATATTTCATTTAGTTTTTGGATTGAGCGCCAGGGGGTAAGGGAAGATTGAGATTCATCAAGTGTGTACTTATCACTTCCCGAAGAAGCGGAAAAATAGTAATCTGTTGCTAAGATACTATGCGATGATAATAGCAAAATACCTAAACAGATTAAAAATTTGCAGATGGTTTTTCCATTTAAAACTTCATGCATATTAATATGGATTGTATCTGGTTTGGTCTATTTGCTTAGATTAGATCGATCCTAATCTTTGGTTAGCAAATGAAAATATGCTTCCATAGTATTTTGACAAGTTTTACTCCAAGTATATAAAGATGCGTTTTGCTTCCCTTTTCTTATTAGGGCGTGGATCAGCTCTGGATTTTTCAAATCAGACATCAACTTAATAATATCCAAATCAGTTGGATCCTTGGCTAAAAAAAAAGCTGTATCACCTAGAATCTCCTTGAATACGGGTATTTCGGAACAAATAACTGGTCGACCAAATGCTTGAGACTCAATAACTGGAAGTCCAAACCCTTCATAATCAGATAAAAGAACAGTAGCTGTGTAACTATTATAAATGTCTGCTAAAGTAATAGCAGGAACATACTGTTCAAATGTAAAATAACCATCTAAGCCAGCAATCGAAATCTCCCTTTTTATCTTATCATAATATTCTCGAAAGACGGGACTTCCACGAAAATAAAAGTGAAAACTATTTTCAAAACCAAGAGCAATCATTCGCTTTACCAATCTTATTACTTGAAGATGTCCTTTGTGAGGATGAAAAGCAGCTACAACACCAAATCTAATTACACTATCTAACGCATTTGAATGTTCGGAGGTATAAACTTCACTAGACTGTGAGTAGCCAAGTAAGATTGGGGCTGTTTTTGAATGAACTCCTGGAAACCTAGATATCACATCAGAACTTATAGTTTTAGAGTTCGTGATTACTAAATCACTCGTCCGAATAGCACTTGAGAGTAGTCCATTTAATACTTTAAATTTTAGCCGATCCTTCACTTTTAAATAAGTTAAATACTCTGTTTTTTTAAGGTAAAATTCGAACATAAAATCATGCACTGTTACGACATATTTGCAGACCTTTCTAATTGGCAATTCGCTTAATAATCGATGCAAAAGATCCATATTTTCCCTTTCAAGAAAATTTGGCAAACGTATTTGAAGCCAGTACATTCTAGAAAAGAAATTCTGATTATCGACATTAAAATACCGTGTATTTAAGTGTTTAAATTCAAGATTTTTATAGGTATGGGTGTTTAACAAAACAGTCACATTGCAAGATTGTCTCAAATTCTCATTGCCACCTAATAAGTCATCTATGCCTAGGATCAATTCTTTACCGTAAGTAGCTATTCCACCCCCAGCCCCTCCCTTCCCAGGAACTATATTTGTCAAATCAATACATATATTTTTCATGAATAAATTATTTAACTTGGATATTTAAAATCTTGTTCAAATCGCTCACTAATCCGTCAGTAATTTTTTCAGCATCGAAGATTTTCCCGGTAGAATAGGCATTGGTGGCAAAGCGGTCATAGTCAGAAAGCATCGTCTCTATTCCTATTTTGTAATCTTCATCTAAATAATCTTTATCTAGGAGAATGCCATTTTCTCCAGTTCTAATAAAACTAGGTATATCACCTACGCTGGTAGAAATAACTGGTACTCCTACTGAAAGTGCTTCAGCTATGGCCATAGGAAAACCTTCAAATTCAGAAGCCATCAAAAGAATCTTTGATGAGGAAATTTGCTCGATTAGGCTTCTATTATCAAGATTCCCTATCAATATAACCTGATTTTCTAAATTCAATTCTGCGATCTTCGCTTTCAAAACATCGAGCTGTGATCCTTTTCCTGCAATTTTAAAAATATTATTCATGCGAATTCCAAATGGTAAAAGCGCATAAGCATCTATCAACCTACCTATTCGTTTTCCACTTTCTAATCTACCAGCAAAGATAAACCCAGATCTAACTGAGTTTTCCTTCAGGACAAAATCATGAGAAATAGGATTGAGGATTTTCTTACGGCCTTCCATTTCATTTCCAACTGTATAATTGATCAGGCTATTTTTTGAAATAGTTTTGGATATAAAATCGAAAATTGAAGTAAAATATTTACCGTACCAAAATATAGACATAGAAACAGGATTATCGTTACCATGAAATATATGTACATACGGAATCCCTAATTTAGAAACTACAAATGACCCTTCTGGACTATGAGAGATTACAAAATCGTATTTCTTAAGAGTGAAATACTTTGAACAAATATAAACAAAATATAAAAAACGGTGAGGAATAATAGTGCAGTTCTCAAACTTCTCGGGTAAATAAAAATAGCTCAAATCATAATACTTGGACAGATGAACATCCAAATTCTTCACGAAAGGACCAATTCCTCCATAAGAAGTTTCAAGGGAATTGGTCAAAAGTATTGCAACCTTAGTCATAAATATATTAGTTACTTTTATTCAAAACTGTAAATAGTTTTTTACTTTCAGTTCTGTTATTGAACCTATTTATAGCTACTATTCTTCCTTTGGAACCTATTTGATTAATTTGTTCTGGGTGTTCTATCAAATATTTAATGGCTTCAACCAAAGAAGACAAATCCATTGGTCTTACTAATAATGCATTTTCTCTGTCAATGAGATAGTTAGAAACATCTCCAACGTTAGTGACAATTACTGCACGTCCAGTAGCTAAATATTCAGCAAGTTTAGATGGAAACCCAGTATTAGCAGCCCCAGAATTATCTCTAGTAACACAAAATATATCACATGAATTGAGCAACTCTTGATATTCTCCCGAAGGAACAAAACCCTTATAGGTTATTCTATTTAAAAACTTAGAAGCTCTAACTAGAGTCATAAACTTAATAAAATCTTCTACGTTCTCTCCTTTGCCAGTCAAAACGAGTCTTAACGTATCATATTCTTCACAAACTTCTTCAAACGCTTCTAGTAAAAGATCGAGACCATCCTTCTTCCCAAAAGAACCTCCATAAAACAAAGTGATTACTGGCTTTTCCATAAACTCTGATTTCTCAAATTTAGAAATATCCATAGTCACAGGAATAAACAAAACTTTGTTTCTTGAGGTATATGTCAACAATAAACTTTCTAAATGAGAGGATATGACTATATTCAAATCAATGAAAGACTGAAAATTCTTTAAAATAAAAGAACCACTCTGGATCCGAAGTTTATTTACAAATCCTCCAAAACTGGCAGCTTGAGAATTATCCTCAACAATATCCAATACTATTTTATATCCTAACAACTTAGCATATAATAGAGGGATTATTGTTTTAATATCAGGAGCTTCATATAAATAAAAGATATTATTCTCTTTAGAAATGAACTTATGGTTAATAAATATCACTGATTTGTAGAGATAAGAAATTATAGAAAGCGGATTTTTGAAATCTAAATCAATCTTAAGTTCATCCGCCCTATCTCGATCATCTATTCTATCAGCTTGAAGAGCAAAATAAAGGTTATTTAAGCTTACAGCGGTATTGTCTAACATAGGGTACAATAGATTCCTCACTCTAACTGATCCTGCCATACCTTCTCTCAAAGGAATTCCAAATATCAAAATATTCATTTTATTATATAGATTTAATTGATAAATTGAATTCTCATTCAGAATGAATATTCATAAGCTTTTCAAATTCAGAGTAAAACTCTTTAGCTACAGCTTTTTTTGAGTGTCTCTTTTTAACAAGTTTGAAAGCTTTTGTTGACATTTCAGTTTTTGCCTCTTCATTAGAAACAATCTCTTTCAATTGTCGATAGATCTCACTAGGGTCGCCATTATTTATCAAAAATGCCCAGTCATTAGTTTTTCCATATTGATATATAGCAGTTTCTTCCGGTGATAAGATTATTATTGGAGTTCCACTTGCCATATATTCTGAAGCTTTGGTAGGCATAGAATATTTAAGAAATTGTATTGCTTTTCTAGAGAAGTCGCATGGTAAAAGCAAAAAATCCATGCTTTGAAACAATTCAGGTAGCCTCTCATATGGAATTAACTGTTTATGAACAGTATATTCATAATTATCCGTCCACTCTAACTCTTCCAAAGTTTGAATGTAAAACCGGATTTTGAAAGTACTAATCTCATTTAAGTGTTCAACCGCTTCAGCGAATGCTTTTAAAGAGGTGGAAATTCCAAACCCGGTTCTTCCTGCATAGAGAATAGAACATTCGTCAGAAGAGTATTTATTTATATCATTCTTAGCCAGCCAAAAATCCAAATCTACAGGATTATGAAACGTCTTAAACTTAGCGCCATAGCGATGTTCATATTCAATTCCCATCAAATCACTAATGCTAAGACATAAATCGGCTCTTTTAACCAATTCTTTGTACTCATGATTAACCTTAGTATTCCAATATCTTTTAGCCAAGCCGATACTTCCTACAGTACTAAGCCAATCATCCATTTGATGTATAATAATAGGAACCTTAAGTTTATCAGCTAATTCAATAGCAAAAAGAAGTGATTCCCTAGTAGAAACTTGTATATAAAGTAAATCAGGAGAAAAATCATCAATCCATCTCAACAAATTAGAGCTAACTTCCATGCTTGATAAAATATGCACAAGTCCTGACCAATCTAGAATTGGATATAAGACTTTATAAATAAATATTTCACGCCAACTAGGCTTGTAAGAATACGAATCTACCTCAGGCGTTTCTCTTAATGCTAACATTCCAGAAGGTGAATGACGCTGAAAATAATTAAAAGGAAATCTATAATGCACTTCATCTGAACCAATAAAATAGTAATTTTCACAGGCTTTCGTTGAAATATTTCCATTTGCATGACTAGTGCATATCACTGCCAAATCATCCTTTTCCCAGTTACCAAACAAATTAGATAAGGTTACTCCCCCCCCGGTGTTAGTGTTAAATGATTGACCAAATATTAGTATTTTAGACATTTTCCTCCTCCTTATTATTAGATTTTAAGGTAAATTCTGTTACGAAATAGTCATTAATAAATGAATTATGTAATAACCTTAATGGTCTAGAGTAGCAAAGGCCAGCGCTAAACCATATAGAAACATGGTATATATTTATACTATACATATTGGATGGATAAAGAAACAACATCCAACAAAAAATCCATATTGCAAAAGTCTTTATTAAATTGTTATTTGAATAAAATAATCCTAGAACAATAGCAGGAATCATAATACAAAACAATAATAATAAATTAATAATTCCACCACTAAGAATAAGTTGAAGATAATCAGTCTCAATAACCCTCCTCACTCCTCCTTTAAATATCTCATCGTCTATCCCAGAGCATTCATAACCTCCATTATAACCTTTTCCGAAAATCCAATCGTCTGTAGTCATATCAGCATAGAAACAGTTTTCGACATAACTCCTGGTATCCTCCAGGCCACGCTCCGTTATGTTATTGAAAAAGGCAACATTTTTAAAGTTTAAGTCAAGTGTGTAAAACAATATTAGGAAAATTCCTATCAAACAATATGTAATATAAAAAATAATATGGAATTTTTTTTTAGAATTAATAAAGTAATTTAGAATAGCAAAGAACGAAATAAGGCTTGTCATAAAGAGCATCCCTCTTCGTGCACGAAAAATAGCCATAACAACAATTGCTAGTAATAAAAAAACAACTAAGAATTTATATTTATTGCTAATCAAATTAAAATTTAAAGCGAGAATACCAATACAGATAGCAAAATACTTAAAATACATTTCCGCCGTCATCACACTAACAGGGTCCCGTACATCCCCACTTGAAAGTACTGCAAAATTAAAAAGTGAACTTATAACAAAAATAACACCTAAAATAGCAATTGCATCAAACAACTTTTTAATTAAGTACAAATTAAACTTAAAGAAAATCAGAAAAGGTATCATATATATAATACCACCGTAATTTAAATCAAAGAGTAATTGTTTAAACAAAAAATAATTCATATCAGAGTAATCACCTCTAATTAAAATTACTAGTTGCCAAAGAAGGAAAATCAATCCAACAATTCTAAAATATGAAATATCAGAACTAGCGGAAACCAGACCCGTGAAAGAAAATACTAGAACGATATAACTCAAAAGTTCAATCCCTTGAAAAGCAAATGTATAGGAAAAAGTAGTAAGAGCCATTACATATCCAAAGCTCAAACCTATCATAGACAAAAAGAAAAGTGAAATATAAAATGCATAGGAATTAGTTGGGAAAATATAAGAACCAATTTTCCCTACCTGTACATCTTCTATCGTATAATTTTCGGAAATCAATTTCATTAGGGATTTAACAGTTTATAATGTGCAGCCAATACATTCCCAGGTTTGTAGTCATCCATCAACTTAACATCTAGATCATGATTCAAGCAATATCGTATACCATTTGCTAAATCATAGGAATTATAGGCTTCAGCAATGTATCCAGTTTTCTTATGCTGAATCATTTCAGGGATACCACACAAATTAAAACCTACAACTGGAACTCCACAATTCATACTTTCAACAATAGTAGTGGGTTGATTATCTAAAATACTGGGAATGACAAAGACATCAGAAACTTTATAGGCCAAAGCAATTTTATTTTCATCTTTCAAGAACCCTAAATAATGAATCTTAAAATCAATTGAATTTTCAAATTCGTCCAAATCTCCATTACCAAAGATAACAACCTCTAGTTGATCATAGGAAAACATCTCCTTTAAATGGATAAATGCCTTTTTTAAAAAACTCCATCCTTTATAAATGCTTGAAATATTGACAGCTCCAAAACAAACAACTAACTTTGTTGGATCTATGGATAGCAAAGCTCTAGCTTCATTTTGTGAATCCACCTTAAAATGATGTGAATCGAAATAATTAGGAATAAAATGGATTTTTTGATTTTTTAGTAAGCTGGATTTCAAAGCAAGATTTTTAAGCCATAAACTTGGAGTAATAAATTCCAACATATTCCCATACTTAGAAATCAATTTATACTTTTTAACATGCTGTGAAGAAGCAATAGAAGGGTCTTCTGGAAAAATAGGGCAAGCCTGACAATTTTCTTTATACAATTTACAATCCATAACATGATGACAACCTCCAGTCATAAACCACATATCATGCATCACAATAAAAACCTTCTTATTAAGCTTAAATATATTCTCAAAAGAGGTGAAATCAAAAAAGCCCAGTAGTACCCAGTGAATATAAATGACATCAGCATCTCTAATTAATTTTAACTTAGAAATATCGGTACCTATTAAAGGATAGGAGTATAATCCAAACTTACTACTGTCATATCTACAAAATTTCCTTTCAATAAAATTATTTGCATAAGCAATCAACTGAGGCCATTTTCCGAGATACTCGAAACCCTCATTAGTGATATCATCCTTAAATAATGAAATTCCATTAGAACGATAGATATCAGATTTTGATAACCCATTATGCAGGCGTAGCGCAGAAGAACCCGCTGATTTATCAAATAACTGAATTTGAACAACTTTATACATTGTAAATTAAAACAAATAAATATTTAATTTTAATAAATATAACAACTAACAGGAAATAAATACTATTTAAACCAAATACTATTAATATTTCTTACTACTAATATTTTATATAATTGAATTGGTGCAATTAGGTATCCATAAACATTAGAAATTATAGAAGCAAGAATTATAGACCAAACGCCTAAATCAAAAACTAAGATAAAAACCAAAGCTAATGCTATAAAACCCATTGAAGTAACTATTGAAACGTAAAATTGTATTTTTAATGCTCCGATTCCATTGATAACATTTACAAATATACTAGCGAACATACCTGAAAGAAAGAATAAAAAGCTAAATATCGAGATTTTGTAGTCAATATTTACTACTCCTTTACCTAACCAAAAGTCATAGAACTGATCTGCAAAAAACAACATAACTAAACCAATGAACACAAAAGGAATCAATATTAAAAGATACTTCTTTACAGCTCGTATAATCCAATCATAATCACCAGAGAAATAAGCATCTGTGCTGCTGCTCCATAAAGGAGAGAGAATAATCATAAAGACACCTTGTAGAATCAAAAAATACTTAAAAGCAATATTATAGGCGGTCACATCTACAGGAGTAAAATATCTTGCAATAAGAAAAAGAGAAGAACTATATTGAATCATAGCAGCTAATTGCAACATAAAAAACTTCAAACCCAAACCCATGAGTTTATTTCTATACTTCTTTTGAACTAATTTAAAATTGGGAACAAATTTTTTATAGCTAGTTGAAAACAAATACACATTAGCAATTATCAAAACTAAAACGGGCATAACTCCTATCCCCAATCCCAGGAAAATCAGAGATCCTTCTGTAAACACGGTTAATAGCCAGATAATCAACAAAGAGGAAGACTGACCTATCAAATCAATAAAAGACGCTTTCGCAGACTTTTGATCAGAAATTAGAATGGTCTTAATTATCTGAAAAATGAATTGTAGACAGAAATATGTAATAATTATGGAAGTCAACATCCTTATCTCTGAATCCATCACTATTGGCACATTGATAATTGAGCTCCAATCCACAAAACTATTAGCTACAACAAGAACAGCCCAAACGGCTGTAAATAAAATTGAAATATAAAAGTATGTTGTACTCACATAAATCCTAGCAAGATGAATGTCATGTTTTGCCAAAGCCTCAGCAAATTTATTTCTCAAGCCTTGGGTTAAACCAACATCGAAAAGAGAAACCCATCCAACCATTGAAGTCAATGTCAACCAGATCCCATATTGAGTAGGGTTGATAAAATTAATAGTAAGCGGAACAATTACAAAAGATATAGCCATGCTAATGATTTTTACCATGAAGCTACCTATAACGTTCTTTTTGGCAGCTAAAGTTCTGGCATTTCCTTGATTAAGAAACCCCTTTAGGGCTAAACTAAAATTCATAATAGAATTAACAATAACAGAGATTAAGAATGACTATAATTCCCATACGCGTAATTAAGACTATTTTTTGAGCCGTTAATAACAATCATTGGGTTCTTTAGTCGATTTGATTTAAGAATATCTTCAAAGAAACCTAAGTTCTTTTTGGTAGTGTAATCATACCTAACTATAAAGATGGAGTAGTCAACAATCTCGCTTAAAGCCAAAGCATCAGAAACTAAACCAATTGGTGCTGTATCAATTACTATATAGTCAAATTCCTCCTTAAGTTTGTTGATAAAATCCGAATTTTTATTTGAATACATAATTTCAGAAGGATTCTCTGCTATCTTTCCCACTTGGTACACAGTAATTCCATTAACCTCATTTCCAGAAATCATTAAGTCCTGTAAACTGAAATCATTGGATGTTAAATAATTTGATATTCCCCTCCCAGATTCAAATTTCAAATCTTCTCTTAGACCTTTCTTCCTCAAATCATATTCTAACAATGCAACCTTTTTCCCAACCATTGACAATGATTTCGCGAAATTTATGGCAAAGAAAGTTTTTCCTTCTCCGGAGATTGATGAAGTCACCAGTACTACCTTGCAAATACTAGTATCCAATTTGTAATTGAAATTAGATCTAATCAATCTGAACTGTTCAGATATCGGCGTGTTATTTTTGTAATTGATTACGAATGGTTCCTCATGTTTCATAAATGAAATCTCACCTAGCACATCGATCTGGGATATACTGGACAGATCAGAACGAACCACAATTTTGTCGCTTAGCAGTGAACCCCCGAAAACATAAGCAAAAGGGACAGTGAATGCAAAAAAGATCCCTGCAATATAAAGTACAGGAGGATAAGGTTTGGATGGAATGAAGCTAAAGGAAGCACTTTCAATAACCTTAGCTTGATTGGACGGCACAGAGGCTATGAACAGAGATGTTTCCTCTTTTTTCTTTATTAAATAAAGATAATGATCCTTTTTAACCTCCACATCTCTACTTATAGCTTCATACTGTCGTTCCAATTGAGGAGCAGAATTCGACTTATTTTGGAATTGAGCATTTTCGTTGGTCAAATTTTGAAGTGTAATTTCAAGTTGTTTTAAATTAATAGCTATATGATTAATGATATTCTTTCTTGCAGAATTCAGAAGAGATTTTTGTTTAATCATCAATGGATTATCAGGCATGATAGACTTCTCATACTCAGAAATTTTAGCTTTCGAATCTTGATAATCGGTCATCATTGACGACAAATAAGGATCAGATTTAATTAAAGAACTAAGCCCGGAAATATCTCCATCGGTTTCTTGAGAAACAACCGATTCTACATTATTATAAATATCTATCTGATTTTCTAAATCAGAAATTTCACGATTATTTCGTATATAATTCTCTTGATAAACTTTAGTGTCAGTTTGGACATCTACCACATTTTTGGAATTTTTGAATGTCTCTATCCCCTTTTCCATATCATTAAGTTCTGATAGAGTTAGGGATATTTGGCTATTTAGAAAATCTAAAGATTTCCTTGCAACTTCCTTTTTATCTTCTGCCATCTGCGCATTGTAAATCTCTATTAATTTATCTAGAACCATAACACCACGCTGCGGAACTGTTTCAAGTAAAGAAATATACAATATACTAGATTGCTTATCCTTTGTTTCCGCGTTAAGGTTTGAAGCAAACTTACCCGCCAATTCATCAGGGCTTACAAAATTTACGAGAATAGGGTTTTCAAGGACACCCAATGATGGTTGATTAGTATATGAAAAAACAAAACTTGCGTATTTAGTTTTAACCAATTTATCAATATCAATTTGTATTAACTCATCGTTGATTTCAGCGACAATGTAAGTTTCATGGAATTCCTTTACAAGCATAGATTTTTTCTCTTTTGAATCTTTTGGATTAAGAGTAAAAATTTCCATTTTCTCTAATGTGAAGGGAAGATCTTTATAAAATATAGCAGATTTTCGTTTAACAGAATTTATAGCAAAATAATCATTATATAAGTTAAGATCTCGAACTACATCTCTCATCAATATACCTGATTGGATAACATCCATTTCATTATCGACTGTATTTGAGGATTTAAATTCATTTAATCCTTCAAATATGGGATTTTCTAGAAAATTAGCTCCTTTGGTAACGTCCTTAACCATTATACTACTATTAACTGCATAATTTGGAACAGCATAATAGACATAAGTCCATACACCGGTCAAAACTAATGCAAAGGACAACAAGAATAAAGGCCATACTTTAAATAGCTTATTTAATTTAGATTTCACATCCATTCCACTAAATGGAGCATTTGGAGTGTCCTCAATAAATATATTAGAAAGTTTCATATCAAACTGTAGAAATTTATCAAAACGAGACTGAACTTAAGTGAAAACGAAATCAATTAACGAAATAGTTCATTAAAATTAAACATTATTCCTACTACAAGGGTAGACAATATGGAAAAGGTGGCTATTGTCGTTGGGTTGACATTAGCTTGACTAAGCTTCTTTTTATCAGCTTCCACATAAATCACATCATTTTGTTTCAAGTAGTAATATGGAGAGGTAAGAATCTCTTTTTCTCCAATATCAAATCGATGAATTACCTTTCCTTCTGAGGTCTCTCTTATTAATAGTACATTTTCTCTTAATGCGTAAGCTGTCATATCTCCAGCCATGCCAAGTGCTTCCAGTATGCTGATGCGCTCAGTAGGCACAACAAAAGAAGAGGGTCTATTAACCTCACCAATAACTGTTACCGTAAAATTTAAATACCTTATCTCTATTTTAGGTTCCATTACCAAATTGGACAATTCCTTTTTTAGGAAGCTTTTTGCCTCTTCTTTAGTCTTTCCCGCAATTTTGATAGTTCCAAGTGTAGGAAAGTCAATATTCCCATCGGGATCAACCATATATCCTCGTACTAATGGGTCTTGACTAATCTGAGCCTCACCTCTTCTATCCGCAGAGACTACACCATAATTGAACAACAAATTTGACTCGGGATTCTGAGTACTTACTTTAATATCTAGTAGATCCCCTGTTACTATCTTCGGTTCTTCAAATAAACCTTCCTTCATTACAAAATCTTGTTGATCACCAATATCCTTAAAATATGTCAGACTTCTTTTTGCACAAGAACTCATTAACATACCAATTAACACTATTGACAAAACCCATACTCTGCCATTTATTTTTATATTATACATTACTCTGATTGATTTCATTGAGAAAAACTAAGACATTTATAAATTTCAATTATTGCACTTCTAATTTATTTAATTTTTCTTGAAGAATTCTTGTAAATTCTTTTCCATGCGGTGGCTTTAACATATTAGAATGCTCTCCTGGCATAATTAACCTTTCTACTCTACGCGCATATTTATTCCAACCTAAAGTTTCAAAATCATCCACATAAAACGTCTTTCTTTCTGCTAAAAACAAGGTAATATCAACATCTGTTGGTTCTATTCTATAGCACGCCCAAGCATTTCTATTAACCAGCTCTATTTCTTCAATCCTGCTTGAAAGGTCAATAATATCCGTTTCTTGTCCCTTAAATTGACTCCATTTTTCCAGCAAATATCTTGCTCTGTGGTTCAGGTAATACGATGGATCATCAAGTAAGAATTGAAACTCAAATCTCAGTTTCTTTATTGATCTACTTAATCTACTTCCAAGATCTTGAGGCATTTCATAATAGCTAAGCGCTATTGTATCAATCATACCCACAAATCCTACACTTTTATTGTCAGCTTTTAATTGTCGAGCCATTTCATAGACTATTAAACCGCCTATAGAATTACCTATTAAATTAAATGGGCCATTGATGGAATTCTTTTCCAATTCATTGATGTAATGGCTAGCCATCTCAGGTATAGTTTGAATAGGCTTTGCATTGCCAGAAATAGCAGGTGATTGTAATCCGTAAATTGTATGATCCTCATCCATATTCTCTGAAATCATTTTAACCTCAATTGGATTAAGGCCGACCCCATGCACAAAACACAATACTTTGGTAGGTGATCCATTTTTTATCAATACTAAAGAGTCAGAAGTAGCGTCTTTAGATTCTTCAGCAATAAGGGCAGCTAAGGCTCTGATCGTGGGACACTGGAATAATGTAAGTAATGTGAGAGAAGCATTAAATTCTTTCTCCAGCAAAGATATTAACTTAACCCCAAGTAAAGAATGTCCTCCGGATAGAAAAAAATCAGAGTCCAAATTCAACCTTCTGTTTTCGAGCACTGAAGCCCAGATTGAATAAATGCGTTTTTCTAAAGGTGTAAATCCATCAGTTTGAACAGTTCCGCTAAATGCAGAATTAAGTTTGCTATGGGTTTTCGACAATTGTTTTCTATCAATTTTTCCACTTGTGGTCATTTTAAATTCATCCACATGTCGAAAATCACTAGGCACCATATATTCTGGCAAACAGGCAGAAAGCCTTTCTCGAAGATGTTCTACAAAATCGTGAAAATCCAAACTGCCGTTCAGTCCTTTTTTCAAAGCGACATAGGCAATCAACGAAACAAAACCATGTGAATCATCAGTGTCTACTACAGCATTCGAAACTTCATCGCTCTGCAAAATTCTCTGCTCGATTTCGCCCAGTTCTATCCTATGTCCCCGAATTTTTACTTGATAGTCCAATCGACCTTCACATTGTATATCTCCATTCGGTAGCCTATAACCCAAATCCCCGGATCTATATAATCGCTCAGGAATACTTTCGAATGGATTCATAATAAATTGTTCAGCTGACAATTCTTCCATTCCTAAATATGCTTTGCCTACTCCATCTCCCCCAATCCAAATCTCTCCTGAAATATTTGGTTGGGTTATTAGTTTTCCTGATTTATCTACAAAATAAATCTTAGTACCTGATACTTCTTTTCCAATACCAATATGGTTTTCTGAAGGATCTATCTTTTTCAAATTGGTAAAAACAGTGGTCTCTGTAGGACCATACATGTTAAATATTTCCTTTGTAAATGGAGCTAACTGATCTACCAAAGATTTTTTCAAAGGTTCCCCTGCACATATTGCCGTAAGCCCAGGCAAAGGTGTATCCCACCCAGAATTAACCATCATTTGCCAATGCGTAGGAGTTGCAAACATTTTAGTCATCTCTCGAGATTCCAAAATTCTCAGAATATATTTAGGATCTTTTCTTTGATGCTTGTCTAGCATATATAATGTAGCCCCAAATAGGTAAGGAAGAAGAATTTCAAAAGTTGCCATATCAAATGATACTGATGTCACTCCTAGCAAAACATCATCTGTTTTATAATCCAGATCCCTTATTGATTCTTTGATTAAGTAATTAAGATTTTTGTGAGTCAAAATGACGCCCTTGGGATTACCCGTGGAACCTGATGTATATATGATATACATGGGATTATCTAAGGATGTCATCACAGGATCATTTTCTGTCGAAAAATGACCACTAGCGTCAATTGCTTCATCAAACACTATCTTCTTTTCTGCCAAGACTCCACTCTCAAAAGCCTTTTGATCTGTAATAAAACATTTAGCATGACTATTTTGCAGCATATAGATAACGCGATCTACCGGTATCTCTACGTCGATTGGCAAATATGCCGCACCTGCTTTTAATACGGCCATAACTGCTATAATTGTAGCATTAGATCTCTCTAAATAAATCCCAACGTAATCTCCGGGCTTTACCCCTTTATCTCTTAGCAAGGATGCAAACTGATTGGACTTTTCGTTTAGCTCCTTGTAGGTTATAGACTTATCATTTGTAGTGATTGCAACTTTCTCAGAAAAATTAGAAGAAGCATTTTGAAACATCTCAACAGCTATAGGAATAGCTTTTTTTACCGGAGTGACTATATCACTGACTTTTGGCTCATCAGTCAGAGCTATTTCTGTAGTCTCAACCTCTTCAAATATACTTTTGATAGCTTTTAATTTTAAGGAGGGAGATTCTATTAAATGCTTGATCAATCGGTCGTATTTTGCAGCAGCTTCCAAAATAGTTTCATTTTTGAATAAACTTAGATTATAGGTCCATTCATAGCTGGCTTTTTGAATCGTGCCAAATAAATCAATTAAAATCTCAAAGTTACCGAATGCTTTAGGGTTGGTAACTAATATTCTTTCTAGATTTCCAAAATTTATTCTCCTTTCTAGACCGATGTTATTATTAAATGTGACAGGTAAAAGAGGTACTCGAGACAAATCCCTCTTCAACTTTAAGCCCTGAAGCAGCTCTCCAAAAGAAATAGTGCCGTGCTCCAATACTTCTTGAAAAGCTTTGCTTCTTTCTTGTAAGTATTCATCAAAAGTTAATTCTAGATCCACATGGGCCCTGACAGGAAGTAGGAAAACACTATGCCCTATCATATTAACAGAATCCATTGCAGGTTGCCCTGCTCTAGGCAAACCAATAACTACTTCAGAATTGTTAGTCCATTGTGAAAGGAATAATTCATAAACAGTCAATAACAACAAGTGGATACTTACTTGTCGACTTACGCCAAACTTTTTTGCTTGCACAATTAGACCCGGAGACGCCATATATTTCAGCTGTTTAACCCTTAAATCTCTGACTGAAGGCCTCTCAAAATCAATAGGCAAATCAAGGTGAGGAATGGGATTTGAAAGTTTTTTTAACCAAAAGTCTCTGTTTTTTCTGTATTCTTCACTCTTCGAAAAATGCTGAAGTTTCACTACATAATCTGACATCTTATGTAGTTTTGGTAAAAACACATCCTTCCCTTCACTTAATTGACCATAAACCAGACCTAGATGAGAAGAAAATAAAACATTTGACCAGCCATCAAATATTATATGATGAGCTGTGTAAGTTATTCTATGTTCTGTATCGGATATTTTCGTGATTTCGAAAAGGAATAATGGCCCTTTTTCTAGATCAAACTCATAATAAGCAGGTTTGACAGAATGCTTCCCTATAAATAAAGTTTTCTCCTCTTCTGTATAATCAGAAATGTCATTATACGTATATGGCAACTTAATTGACTCAAGTATATTAATCTGAGTTCCATCACTCGAGAAAACAGCTCGCATCCCTTCATGTCTATCAACTAGAATCTCGAGCGCCTCTTTCATACAATCAGCCTTCAGATTTCCATATAACTCATTTGAAAAGGATTCATTATAAGCCATAGTTGCCTCTTTGCCACCAAGCCTACATTGAAGCCATATTTCCATCTGAGATGGGGTACTTGGGAAAGTTTTAGAAATTTTCACTCCTTCCATAATTATTAGTTGGGAACCTGTAATATGTTCTTGAGTCTTTTTATAGAAAAAATGATTGTAATATTATATTTCTAGTTTTTTTATATTCATCTGAAGTAACCCAGACAGGGATCCCATTTTCGTCTATAGAAATTTTTGCTCCCTTAAATGGAGGATTTTCTGAGCTCATCCATTCTTCTGGAGAAAACAGCAAATCACCTTTGATTACCTCATTTTCTACTAAGAGTCTCACTATTTTTTCTACTTCCGATAGAGTGAATATCACATCTGCCTTAGTATGAACCTCGGTAGTATAACACATCAAATCTTGCAAAATGTATATCCCTCTTTCTAATAATAGAGTGAATAGCAACCCTGAATTTTCAAAATTCTCTTTAAGTTTAATTTTCCAGGACGAACAAAAGTTAACTGCGTAATAATCAACATTATATTCAGCAAAGATTGAATTAAGCCCTATCACAATCTTATTAGTAAGATCTGTAAGTGTTTCCTGAAGGTTATCACCTTTTTCAGATAAATAATCAACCACTGCATTAGCTGCAACTAACTGAAGCGGATGTCTTCCTGTTAGACCGGTAATGAAAGGTTTCTCAATTAGGCCTCGTGATTTTTCACCTAATAGTCGTCTCTTTGAAATGCTATCCATCCAGTCACTTTTGCCAGCTAACACTCCAATAGAAAATCCTCCACCCAAAACTTCACCATAGATTGATAAATCTGCATAGATAGAATATAGCGCTTGAAATCCTCCAATGTGACTTCTGAAGCCTGTATTTAATTCATCGAAAATCAGGCAGATGCTTAGCTCTGTGGTTATGGATCGAAGATCTTTCAAGTAGTCAATCGGTATGAATTCAGGTCTATTTGCCTGAACTGGAGTTACTAGAACTGCAGCTATTTCGTCGAAACGATCTGCTATTATCTCAAGGCTCTCATTTGTACCATAACCCAAAACAAGGACTTCACTTGAATTTGGATGAGCATCCCATTCTGTGATAGTAGGTTGACTTTTACTAGTTTTGATGGTCTGATCAATCTCATCTAAATAATTATCAGCCAAAATTACAACTAGCTTCTTTTGAGATACAGTTCTTGCAATCCCTAATGCGCCAAGGATTGCTTCGGAACCAGAGTCAAAAAGTTCTACTTGGTCATTTTGGGTGAGGTGTCCAATTTTCCTAGATAAAATTTCTGCCCAGTTAGTTTGAGAATCATTCTCGGACCTCTTTTGCATGAAATCAGTTATAGCCTTTTCTATAAATTCTGGTTGATGTCCAAATACATTATTTCCTAATCCGCTAAACCAATCTAAGTATTCATTTCCATCCAAATCTCTCAAATGAGCTCCCTTGGAATAGCTAGAGACTATAGGGTAATTAAGTTCAAAAATCGCTTGACTCAAATCACAGTCTAGGTCTGAATCAGAAGAAAAGGCTAGCTTCTCTTGACTCAGTTTTCTACTTGATGCTGTTTTAATATGGTAAGATTGAATCAAATCCTTTATGAATGTTTCTGCATTTAGAGACATTATTGAATCTTGAACTTCTCTTTGCTCACCTGATTCACCTGAATTATGAAGAGTTGTATTTGATTCTGCATTTGAGAGACTTTTGATAGGTTCCTTGATCAAAGAATCCTCTTTGCTCTTAGGAGTTACGCCAATACTTTTATACTTATTTCCTGAAGAATAATTAAGTAATTTTCCTTGATTATATTGAGTAATTAGGTGTTCTACCAACGCGCTAGGTCTGTCCAATTCTGTATTTAACTGAAGGAATGAGATGACAAGTTTAAACTCTTTTTTAACCGAAAAAGCCAGCTGAGTTAAACTCAATGAATCTAGGCCAATTTCAAAAAAGGATAAATCAAAATCTTTACCAGTTAAAGTAACACCACAAGCCTCTTTTATTATTTGAGCTACTTTTTGCTCAAACGTACTTTTCAAGGAATTACTATCGTTCAATCCAACGCTTTCACCCATTTCAATTTCTTCAGAAACAATTTCCAAAACGGTGGAGAGAGCTATCCGACTAGATGCTAATTGAACATCTATCCAGCATGGCTTCTTGTCAAACGCATAAGCCGGCAAAAGAATTTTATCCTGAAACTCTTTTGGATACACCTCATCCCAGTTTAATCTCAAACCTTGACCTATCAATGATTGGACTTGATTTTGAAAATATACTAACTCTGACTCTTTAGAATTTCTGCTCAGGCTCTGTACAACTATAAATTCACTCGCTTCTTCATGTTGCATCATCAAAGTACTCAGTCCATTTCCAGGACCTACTTCTACAAATGAAGCTTCAGGAAATTCATTCATTAAATTATTTACAGCATTTTTAAATTGCACTGGAAGCCGCATATGCTCTTTCCAATACTCAACAGAAGTGGCTTCTGCATCCTTCAACCATTCACCAGTTACTGTAGACATAATTGGTATTTTCGGATTACTCAATTGAACGTTCCGTAGTGCATCTTTAAAATCCTCCAATGCAGGATCCATCATGGCAGAATGAAACGCATGGCTGGTAACCAATACTTTCGATGGAATTTCTATATCTCTTAAACTTATAGCAAATGACTCTATTAGTACAGTAGGGCCTGAAACGACACAAAGATTAGGAGCATTATCTGCTGCTATCGTAATATCATTTGGAAGCAATGGTAGAATTTTTTCAGCGGAGCTTCTGATGGAAAGCATAGAGCCGGGACTAAGCTTGCTGATAAGATCACCTCGCTTAGCAACTAACTGAACGGCATCCTCTAAGCTCATTACACCGGAAATACATGCTGCTACAAATTCTCCAATGCTATGACCAACCAAAGTAGATGGCAATACTCCTTTGCTTTCCCAAAGTTTCGCTAACGAATAAGATACTGCAAAAATCACTGGCTGTGTATAGCGGGTGTTCGCCAGATTTGCATCATCTTCTTCTGTATGAACACTGGAATACAGCAAAGCCTTAATGGAAAAGTCTGTGCAACTAGAAAATAACGTATCACATTGGCTAAATGCTGCCCTAAATACTGGCTCATTTTCATAAAGTTCCTTTCCCATAGACACATATTGTGCTCCTTGACCTGGGAATAAGAAAACAGGGAAATTGAATTCTCCTTTTCTTATGACAGGCATTTTAACACCAGAAAGAACTTCATCGAGACCGCTTACTAACTCTTCAGAAGTTTTAAATCTTACAGCAGAGCCTAGTTTATACCTATTATTATTTCTGTTAACATTGAAACTAAATTGGGTAAGATTTTGTGTTGGGTTTTGTACTAAAAAATGCTTAAGACGACCGGCATACTCCTTCAGGCTATTTTCAGTTTTTGCAGAGAAATAAATCGTTTGATCAATTTCTGAAGTAGAAGTAATACTCTTTAAAGGAGCGGTAAATTCCTCCAAAATAATATGACAATTGGTGCCTCCGATTCCAAATGAACTAATTCCTGCTTTCCTAACGACTTCAGATTTCCAGTCAGTAGTTTCCTGCTGAATATAAAATGGTGATTTTTCAAAGTTAATAGCAGGATTTGGTTTAGAGTATCCTATAGACTTTGGAAGGGTTTTGTATTGAAGAGCAAATATAGCTTTGATGAATCCTGCGATTCCAGCTGCGGCGTTTAAATGACCTACATTACCTTTAACAGATCCTAATGAACAATATTGATTTTTAACATTCGGTCCAAATGCCAAATTTAATCCTTCAACTTCAATAGGATCGCCTATTGGAGTGGCAGTACCATGAGCTTCTACATACCCTATTTCTGATGGATCTATTTCTGCATCTTCAAGAGCCAAGCGAATTGCTCCAGCCTGTCCGTCAACACTAGGTGCAGAAAAACTGCTTTTGTTGGATCCATCATTATTGATTCCCACTCCTTTGATGATTGCCAAAATTGGATCACCATCTTTAATAGCTTGTTCATAGTCTTTTAATAAAACCGCTCCCCCTCCATCGCTAAACAAAGTGCCGGAAGCATCTGCATCGAAAGGCTTACAATGACCGTCTCTACTTAGAATCGAACCTTCTTCATATCGATGCCCGCTGTGTACAGGATAAGCCACTGAACTCGCTCCAGCGATGGCCGCAACGCACTCCCCTGATCTTATGCTTTTTACGGCAGTTGCAATCGCAACGAGGGCTGTGGAACATGCCGTATTGATACTAACCGCAGGTCCTTTGAGATCCAGTGAATAAGCCACCCTAGTTGTAAGATAATCCTTTTCATTAGCAGAATTGACCTGGAGAGTTCCCATGGATTCTTCCAGCTCCTGATCAAAAATCAAATTTCTATTATAATAATAATTTGTGCTACAGCCAGCAAAAACCCCTATACTAAAATCGGGACTATTAGCGATATACCCCACTGAGTCCAGGGCTTCAAATGCGACTTCTAAGAAAAGTCTTTGCTGTGGATCAATTATAGAAGCTAGTTTTGGGTTTATCCCAAAAAACTCATAATCAAAGTCCTTAATATCATCAATGATTCCTCGTGCTTTGATGTAATTGGGATCTGAGTTGGCCTTTATCTGCTCAGATGGCGCTAATTCTTCGATATCGAAAAATTGAATAGTCTCTTTTCCGTTTTTGACAAATTCCCAAAACTCCTCACTATTCTTTGCTCCAGGAAACCTGCTAGCTGTAGAGATAACAGCTACATCCCTATTATTTCCGTTCTTTTTATTGTTGTTATAAATACTTTCATTAATATCTCTTTCATTTTTGGTCAGGAATGAAACCTGATCCTTCAATTTTGGGAATTGGTATATTTTAGTAACGGTGAATTCTTTCCCAAAAGTCTTACTGACTACAATAGCCATCCTCTGAGCCAAAAGTGAAGTCCCTCCAAGTTCAAAAAAATGATCTTCTCTACCGACTTGATCTAAGTTTAGGAGTTCCCTCCAGATTTCAGCCAACTGCACCTCAGCAGTACCTCTAGGTTTGATATAATTCTCTTTGAAAAGATTAGAATTAACCATACTTTGTGCCAGCTGCTTACGATCTATTTTACCATTTGAAGTCTGTGGGAAGCGATCTTTTCTAATACAGGAAGTAGGGATCATATAGCTTGGCAACCACTTTTTCAAGTGTGCTAACATATCTCTTTGCCCGACTTGGTTGTTTTCACTAACATAAAAAAGCTCAAGATACTTCTGCAAATCCTCATACTCTTTTACTATCACTACCGCCTGCTCTACTCCAGATAGCTCTGCTGCCACAGCTTCGATTTCTCCTGTTTCTACACGAAAGCCACTTATTTTAACCTGGTCATCAATTCTACCTAAAAAGAAAATCTCCTTTTGCTCTGTATAATATCCCAAATCCCCAGTTTTATAGACCATCTGAGTGGTTCCATTATCCATGGAAAGGGGGAAGAATACTTTCTTGGTAAGCTCAGGTTTATTTAAATAGCCTTCTGCAAGACATTTACCGGAAAAGTATATTTCTCCTTCTATATTGGGTTCAATAATGATTTTCAAGTCCTTATCCAAAATCAAACTTTCCACACCAGAGATTGCTTTTCCTATCGTAGGCAAGTCCTCCCAAACAGAGGGATCATTTGGTAAGGCCAATTGTGTGACAATACAAGTGCATTCTGTAGGACCATACTGGTTAAAAAGTTTGGCCTTTTGCATTTTAGCGAAAAGTGCTTTGACTGTACGCGTAGACTTCAATTGTTCACCGCAAGTCATCACTTCCTCCAAATACTCAGGATATATTGCAGAATTTTCTGCTTCGTTTGCTATCCCTTGAAGTGCAACAAACGGAAGAAACAAACGCTGTACTTTTTGTTGATTTAAAACTTGTATTAAAGCCTTACTATCTCTGAGCACCTCTGCATCAACCATTTGTAATGTACCACCAGAACATAGCGTACTAAAGATTTCCTGAACTGATATATCAAATGTCACTCTTGTAAACTGCAAGGTTTTCACTCCTGGTTTAGAAAAGGAATTTTCCGCTTGCCAAAGAATCAAGTTGATGATACTAGAATGAGGCACACATACTCCTTTAGGTTTTCCGGTGGATCCTGAAGTGTATAGTATAAAAGCGATTTCAGTATTCTTTCTTTTTTCTGAAGTTGAACCAACTCCAATACCGTTCACATTAATAGACTGCAAATCCAATGAATCATCCTCCTTGCTTTTGAGATAATATTTAACTCCACAATCTTCCACAATCTGCTCGATTCTCGCTTTAGGGAAACTTGGATCAATTGGAAGATAGGTTTTGCCTGAATTCAAAATCGCAAGGATATTCACAATAAGTTGTGTCCCTCTTGTTGTAGTGAGGGCTATTATATCTTCATTGGCAGCTTCAGCCAAAATTAAGTCAGACAAAAAAGTCACTCTTTTTTCCAACTCCTTAAAAGTCACTTTACCAGCACCGTTATCAATAGCAATTTCATTGGAGAAATTACTCCAAGATTGCTTTACCATATCGATGATAGAATTATAAGAATTGATTAAGGTTGTATTTTCCATTAGTGATTCAAACTAAAAATTAATTTTCAGGTTTTTAAAATTGGGATTCTAGATGTTTGATTTTCATAGCTAACAAAATAGTTTTGTAAGTTAAGATCAAGTACAAAGAAAGGTGTTTTAACCAGAATATAGTTGAGAAGAATTATTATCTCAACAAAATTGAATCTTCCTTATCAAGTTTTTCGAAAAGAAGTTTCACGTCTTGTGATGAATCCTTATCTAATACCAAAATTGCATCTGGAGTCTCAACTAAAATAACATTAGATACCCCGACAAAGGAAATAAATCGATTACACCCGATAGCGAAATTACCATTTGCATCAAGCTCAAGCTCTTTTTTTTCTGCAAGATGGTCAGCCAATGCATCAAATGATCCCATATCAGACCATCTAAATTCGGAATGAACAACTGCAATATTATGAGATTTTTCCATCACTGCATAATCAACACTGATGGAAGGAATCATTGAATTAGAAGTTTTATCCAGAAAACCACCTTTCATTGAAACTATAGCATTTTTAACTGTATCAACCATCTCAGACTGATACATATTGAGTTCTTCCAAAAAAGCAGAAGCCTTGAAGCAAAACATTCCACTATTCCAAAGGAAATTGCCATTAGCTAAAAACTCTTCAGCTAACTCCTTAGCAGGTTTTTCTCGAAATCTAACAACATCCTCTCCATTTGCTTCAATATAGCCATAGGCTGTATCCGCTCTCGAAGGAATGATGCCAAAAGTGACAAGCTTGTTGTTTTTCGCTAGCTCAATTGCCTTATAAACGCTTTTTTGATAAAGCACTTCATTTTCTATCAAATGGTCGGAAGGAGTAACTAAGAGGATATCATCAGGTTCTGACATTAATGCCGCAAAAGCAATGGCAGGAGCAGTATTTTTAGGCATAGCCTCTATAACTTCGAAATAGTCTTCAACACCTAGTTTAGTTAAAATCTCTCTCGATAACTGATAATTCTCACTATTACCAACTACTATAACTTTAGGATTTAAAAAATCATTCCTTTCAACACAGAGTTGAAAAAGCGATTTGCCTGAAAATAAATCTAAATACTGTTTAGGTTTAGTCTTTCTAGAAAGTGGCCAAAGCCTACTACCAACCCCTCCAGAAAGTATAACATGCTTGACTTTAGTATGAGTTTTCATAGCTAATTATTAAATGAAAAATTAAGTTGAGAATATAGACCGAATACTTGACCTCATTTCTTGATGCTAAGGTAAGAAAAGAATTAGAACAAGTATGTGAAAAGCATTTTTTATTATTTATAAACCATTTTTTTTTATTCAAGAAAACATTTTTGTAAAAAATTATTAAATTCATGCCCTAAACAACCAGATTTCCACAATTAAACTTTCTTCAGTAATCTATACAAAATAGTAAGAAAAATGGATTCTACCTTTAAGTTAGTCATAACTATCTAAAGACATCAGATTATAAACGTCCAACCTGCTTGAACTTGCAGACATAGATACTGCAAAGTCCAATAAAAATCTTTACAATTGGTGAAATTGATTCAGTGAACC
>NZ_MSSW01000057.1 GCF_002150685.1 Algoriphagus antarcticus | reverse complement strand
GGTTCTACCCTGAATTTTGTTAAAGGGGAAATTTTTAAGATCAATAAAATAATTGTTAAAATAACCCGATTCGAAATATGGAAGTAATTCTAAAATGGTGTAGTAAATCCGTATTTATTTACCACAAAGTAACAAAGAAAACAGAAGCCCGCTTTTTGTTTTCTTTTGATTCTTTGTGGTTTATTCTTTTTACAGGCTGCTTTATATCTGATTTTGACAATCAGTTGCCTGTTTTTGGAAATCTTAAAACTTTTATTCTCTTAGGATACAAAGTTTTCACAACATTCGTGGTAGAACCGATTTTTTAATAATAGCATTCCGTGAGCAAAATGCACTAAGCAAATATTTCCTCTTTGAGGACTTTACTAACTGTCTGCCGCGTCAATCCACTCAAGTCTGCAATATCCTGAAGGGTTATAACTTTCTGAAGATTGATTAATCTACCGGAGGCATCTTCTACCTGATTTTGAAAATCAACCATTATTTTTCTGACCTTTGAAGCAGCATCCAGACTTCGCACAGCATACAGTCTATCTTCAGCCCTACACCATCTTTTTACTACCTGAATATTAAACCACTCAGAAATATCAGGCTCTACGACCGTAATCCTTTTGAAAAAATCACAATCGTATTCCCTTACGATAACCGAGGAAAGTGATTTAGCAAATTCCAAAAATTGCCCATTTAAGTACCTCAAATTCCCAAAAAATTCACCCGGTTTGAGGATATCATAGCAAACTTCCAGCCCTGACGGTGAGTAAGTGCCTATACAAATTGCTCCTTTGACTATTTCATAAATTGGAGTTATCCGCTGGGGAGGTTGATACAGAAGTTGTCCTTTCTCAAATTCCACTGTATTCACATATTTGCTAATAGCTTCGGGATTGTGGGCACTTAAGAAATTGTACGGGCTAAATTGCATCTCTTATGATTTTGAACCCAAATTTAATCTCAAGATTAGAACTGCACTCTCCGATTGTGAAAGTTAATAATTGGATAATATTAAAGTACAATTACCATTTAAAAAGTGACCTTGTAGCTATTATTTATGCGTGTATGCTTTATTGCCAGTAGTCATGGAATTGGCAAGTGGCCGACCGGAGAGGAGATGCATCAGTACCATTTTCGCGATTTGCTGTTGAAAAATCAAAGCTCGAAATATCTGATTTGAACTTAAATCAAGAATTACTAAGAACCCCAGACGATTTCATTGCTGACCTTAAGTTAATTGCTGATCAAAATAGCCTACAACTTCATCAAAGGTTTTTCTTGTTGGATGCCCTGCTTTATCTACAAATTCCAGCGTTAAGATCGCATGTCCTTTACCGGGAAGCTCATGAAAAATGATTCGTTCTTTGTCGTCGGTGTTGAATGTTTTATCCAATACCTCAAACTTTTTGGCAGTGCATAATATATCTCCCTCAAATCTCCCACAATGCATGGGCCCTACCAGATCTAGCTTAGCTTTGATTGCTGAAATCTCGCCTGCACTCATGTGAATTGCTGAGCTATTTAATATAGGTAAAGAAGGCTGACTGGCGAAACCAGCTAAAACAGCATCATTTGCCATAAGAGAAATTGCAAAATTACCAGTCAAACACATTCCTATCACCGCAACTCCTTTTACCTGATACCTTTCTTTTATCAAAGTGCACAAGCCAGAAAGATAATCCACAATCGGACTAGACTCATTTTTAGAAAAAATACTGAACTCCTTTCTCATACAAACTACTCTAAAGAGATTTGAAGTGATGGCGGTTTTTCCAATTGGCCCAAAAAGATGTGGCAAAACTACCACATACCTTTGCTCAATGAATTTATCTGCCAAAGCCAAGGTTTCCTGACCTATCCCTGGCAATTCTTGAATGATGATGACTACTTTGTTTCCTTGTCCTATCGTGTAAACATCGTGAGTAGCCACCTGCTCGTTACTCATAGTAAATGAGAAGGTTTCTTTAGCGTAGGCGTCTATTTGTGTAGTTTTTCCCATGGAGAGAGAAAAGTATTAAAGGTGATTTTAACTGAATGTTGATTCCATAGTCTCTCAAAAAATTCTACTTCCACTTAAAAGCAAAATAAGTGGTGGGCTGTTCAGTAATGTTACGAATACCATGCATTGATTGTGATTCCATGAAATAAAAGTCGCCAGCTTTGGCTGTATATTCTTTGCCATCGATCAGTTGCGCTGTTTCGCCAGAGATCATAAGGATAATCTCAGATTCGATATGTGCGTGAGGTTCGTGGCTTGGCACTTTTCTATCCAATGTAGTCACGTGCATCTCTAATCGCTCACACATTGCAGTCGATCGATCGAAGTATGAACGAACTCCTCCAACACTTGTCGGCTTGAAGACAGTTGAATCCTGATTGATCATCAGCGAACCACCAGAAGTAACTCCTCTCTCAACATCCATTTTTTTCTTGGCTCGATATCTAATGATAAAATAAGTAAGTGGGCTCTCCCCTGCATTTTGGAGTGAATGCATCTGCTGCGGCATCAACGAAACCACTCCATTTGCTCCGAGTATCGAACTTTTACCCTCTATAGTCACCTTCATCAATCCCTCTTTCACTATAATAATCTCTTCAATATCCTCATTTGCATGAGCCGTACTTGGTTTGGCGCCTACAGCTTGAGTGGTCGCATGTATTTCTAAGTATTCGAAGTGTGGAGAAACACCTTCAAGTATCGGTCTTGATACACGATCTTCATTGGATATTACTTCGTGATCATCCCATTTGAATATGCCTGATTTTACAGGTTGGAGTTGAGCAAACGCAGAAAGTGACATGAGTAAAAAGATAGATGTAATTGTTGATTTCATAATAAAATTCTAGGTGGGATCCTGATAAATATAAAGAATCGAAATCAATTAAAATGAAGGCACATCTGTGATCAAGAATAATTTAATCAGCCTTCCCAATTGCAAAGAAAAAAAGGTAAGTCTTAAACAATTCGATAGTAACGTCTATTAACTAGAACCTTGTACTATTCTGTTTCGTCTAAATTCATTTAATCCAAATTTCCTTTACTTACCTAAAACCTCACTTATGAAAATCTTTACTTTACTATTCACACTAGCTTTTACCGCTTTCTCGGTTGCTCCAGAAGTAGCGACGGTAAATACCGCCGACAGCACAATCACTTGGACAGCCAAAAAAGTAACCGGACAGCATTATGGAAAAGTACCCATCACCTCCGCAACCTTGGATTATCAAAATAATAGAATCCGCGGTGGAAACTTCGAGATGGATATGACAAGCCTGACAGTGGAAGATCTTACCGATGCAGGTATGAATAAAAAGCTAACAGATCACTTGAAGTCTGATGATTTTTTCTCTGTAGAAAAGCATAACAAGTCCACCTTTAAGATCACTGAAGCCAAAACCAGTAATGGTAAAGACTACCAACTCACTGGAGATCTTACGATCAAAAACATCACCAAGCCTGTTACCTTTCCTGCCACAGTAAATGTAACTGGAGGTAAAATCACCGCAACCGGCAAGTTGACATTTGATCGTACACACTACGACATCAAATTTCGCTCAGGATCCTATTTCGAAAACCTCGCTGATAAGCTTATCTATGATGATGTAGAACTTGATGTTAAGCTCGTTGCAAGTGAGTAAACAAAAAAAAGCCTCCCGATTTTTTCAGGAGGCTTTTTTTTCACTTAGCTGTTGATTACTTCGTCTTTGGTAGAACGTTAGAAATCAATGATACTTTTTCAATAGGCTCTGCAGCATTGGAATAAATTCTAACTACAGAATTTTGCTTGCCCATTTTGCCTGCTGAATTAAATGACACTTTGATCTCAGAAGTTTTTCCCGGAGCAATTGGCTCTTTTGGCCAGCTAGGGACAGTACAACCACAAGTGGCGGCTACATTCGAAATGATCAATGGAGCAGATCCCGAGTTCGTCAACTGAAACGTATGCTCTACTTTATCTCCTTGGGTGATGTCACCGAAATCAATTGACTTTTCTTTAAAAGTGATTGCTGCACCACTTTGTTCTTGAGCATTGGCATTAAATGCAAATACCAAAGCAAAGACGGTCAATAAGAATCCTAATTTTTTCATGGCATTATTTATTTGGTTTTCAAATATTCAATTTTTTGTACCAACTTCAAAATAACGGATTTTAAAGCTGTAAGATGTATTAACTCGAAAATACCTTGCCAAAAGCTATTTTTCAGAATTAAGTTTTCCTAAAAGCTCTAAAACTCTGAGTCCTCAACTTCCTTTGGCTTTACAAAGAATGAGGGCGAAAAATTGACTAGGTACAATTCCTCTGTTGCCCGGGTAATCGCTGTGTAAAGCCATCTTGTAAAATCCTTATTCACCTGATCTTCGGGAAGATACCCTTGATCCACAAAAACTGCTTTCCATTGTCCACCCTGTGCTTTATGACAGGTCAATGCATACGCAAACTTAATTTGGAGAGCATTTAGAAACGGGTCTTTTTTGATCAATTCTTTTCGCTCAACCTTACTTGCCACATCTGCATAATCCTCCGAAACCTGCTGATAAAGGCTCCTATACTGCTCCCTTGTGAGTGAAGGACTAGGTGAATAAAGTGTGTCCAGAATCACTTTCGCCTCAAAATGAGGCTCCTCTGGATAATCCAACAGCCGAAGCTCAAGCGTGGCAAATCGAAGTCCATAAAACTCCTCAAACGATCGGATCTTCATCACTTCTGCCATATCACCATTTGCCAGGAAATTCACCTTTTCCGATTCAGCCATGTAGGTGTAATTGTTCTTCACAATCATCAATAAATCCCCAGAGCTAATTTCATCCTCAAAAAAATGGATCGTTCGCCTGATGTATAGATTGTACTGCACCGCGGCCTTGTTTGATCGGGTTATTATCGTCGTATTCTCAGTTTCAAACTTGTCATAAGCGTATCTCAAACCATCTTCCAGCCTTTCCCCAGTCATTTTGAAGGTGTCTTTAAACTGAATAGTACTGATCTTGATCTCCTGCTTCTCTTGCAGCAGTTGATATCTTAGATTGGTTGCATTATAAAGAATGCCTGATTCCAGTCGCTGCCGCATTACCTCTGTCAACTCTATAAAGTCCGCATCCAAGCGAAAGTGTCTCAATAAATAATCAGCTTCCAGTGCAGGGCTGAATTCACTTCCTACGGGTGGAAGCTGGGCTGTATCCCCTACCAGAATGAGACGGTTATTCTGTCCGTGAAAAACAAAGCTGATCAAATCTCCCAGCAAATTGCCAGACATTCCTCCATCATCAGCCAGCATAGACGATTCATCTATTATAAAGACGGTATCCTTGTAGTAATTCTTTTGAAGGATAAATCCTCCGCCTAGACTTCCGTCCTCAGCTTTGGGTTTGTAAATAATCTTATGGATCGTATAAGCGGCTCGTCCACTGTAATTGCTCATTACTTTGGCAGCGCGCCCCGTCGGAGCTAGTAAAAGTGAGCGCATGGATAATTTAGGCAAAGCTTTCACCAAAGCAGAAATCACAGAAGTCTTCCCTGTACCAGCATAGCCCCGCAGGACAAAAGTTGGTTTTTTCTCCGGCTCCATGAGTAGGAAAAAATCCATCTTGGAGAAAAAGGCGGCCTGACCCGACGTGGGCTCAAAAGGAAAATATTTACTCAGCAATGCTGATGGCCTCTGCAAAGGCTCATTATCTTTACTCATACAAACGAATGTAAATGCCAAAAGACAAAATCAGCAAGGAAATCGAAGCAAAGTTCGGAAATCATCTCAGATCGCGTGTGAACGGCATTCTCATCGAGGGCAAAAAAATCCTGATGATCAAACATTTAATGGGTAATGGCCAGATTATGTGGTCAGTTCCAGGCGGCGGAATGCATTTTGGTCAGAATGCAGCTGAGAATTTAAAACGAGAGTTTTCTGAGGAAACTGGACTAGATATAGAAGTAAAAGCCTATCTTTTCATCCACGAATACCTTGCAGCACCACTTCATGCGATGGAACATTTCTTTCGCGTGGAAAAAATTGGAGGAAATTTAACACTAGGCACGGATCCTGAGCTTTATTCAGATTCTCAAATTATCGAGGAAGTCAAATGGATGAGCATAAATGAAATCCGATCATTGCCAAATGAAGCCCTTCATCAAATCTTTTGGGGAATTAAATCCCTTGAGGACTTAGTATTGTTGCGAGGATATTTTAATTTTGAAAATAATTCTCTAAAATAGCACGATTTAAAACCTTCAACCTTACCCAGATTCTTAAAATTTTAGCAAATGAATTTATCTAAAGTACTATCCGTGGTCTTCTTCGTAGTGGCAATTGGTCTTGGCTACCTTCTCTGGAAAGGTGTTGAAGACGTAGTTGAGGACGAAAAAAGAGTTGCACTCATCGAAGCTGCAATCATCGAAAAATTGCAAATGCTTAGAGATGCAGAGTTGGCATTTCACGCTTCTAATGGAAGATATGCCGAGAACTGGAATGAATTGAAATCATTTATCCAATCTGGTCAGATTTGGCTTGTTCAAAGAACCGAAACAACAAAACTTCTCGAATACGGTAAAGAAGAAACTACTGTCACATTCGACACACTTGGTTCAGTGCCGGTAATCGATTCTTTATTCAACGAAAGAAAATTTCCTGATTTCAAATTAGACGGTCTTGCTGTAGTTCCAGGTTCTGGAGGAAAGCAGTTCGAATTCTTCGCAGATAAAGTGGAGAGAAACTCTTACGAGATTTCTGTGTTCGAGATTAGAGATCCAGCTCCAGTTAATCCAAACAGAAGATTGAACAATAATGAAAAAGCCTTGAAAGTAGGTTCAAGAACAGATGCCTCTACTGAAGGTAACTGGAAATAAAACCTCCTATTTTGGAAAGTAACCTTAAAGTATTCAAAAGTGATAGGTTTGATGTGGAAGACGCAGCAAGCCTATCACTTTTTTTGTATCCGGATTCTCTCTTCATTTTTGCAAAAGATAAGAACCAGTCAAATATCTGTATTCACGAATACATTAATTTCGACTGGAATTCTTTAGAGCAATTGGTGATTTCAGATCATTTATTGAAAGCGGACATACCTGCTACGATCTATCTGCACCAACCTAATTTCAGTCTAGTTCCAGGCGTTTTATTTCAACCAGGTCAAGAAGCTGCCTACTTAGCGTTTGCTGGAGATCAACAAGCCAATACGAGTTACTTCAACACACCTCTGGACAGCAATAATCTTCAGGTGTTGTCCTGTGTCACTAGTAAGCTGAAAAAGTCGCTTGAAGCTCGATTTTCAGAGTTGACTTTTCACCACGGATCCGTTTGTTTCCTCTCTTATTTATTCAAGGAAAGGTTTAATCTAATCGGGCAAGAAATCTTAGTCAGCATCTTTGGAAATCAAATCTATGCCGCAGCCTTCTCAAATCAGGAACTCGCGGTGTTCAATATCTTTTCCATTGATTCCAAAGAAGACATCTTGAAATATGCCTTGATCCTTATTGAGCAATTGAAGTTTGATCGGAATCACGTACGAATCAGTGTTTTTGGTGCAACAAACGAAAGTGGAATTACAGAAAATTGGGGAAAAGAATACTTTAATAATTTTCGACTGTTAACTCCGCATGCCAACCAAAATTTCACCCACGGTTTCAAGCATTTGAAATCAGTGAATCTATTTGAGACTAATTGGCAATTTGATTAAGCAAGGAAACCCAAATGACCCAACTAATCATCGCCAAGTGTTTGTCATGATTAGTTTGATCATCTTCGGTTCCATGTGGCCAAGGAATAATTAAAATAATCACATGAAAAAAATTGCCATTTTTCCAGGTTCTTTCGACCCCTATACTCTTGGGCATCATGACATCGTGATGCGAAGTCTGAATTTATTTGATGAAGTGATCATAGGAATTGGCTATAATTCCACTAAGAAATCAAGATACTTTGAGATCGATGATATGGTGGAAAAAGTAAAAAGTGTCTATGAAAATACACCTGGAGTAAAGGTCATCGTCTACAACGAACTAACCTCTACACTTGCCAAAAAACACAATGCGCAATTCCTGATCAGAGGACTTAGGAATACCACAGATTTTGAATACGAGAACACGATCAGTCAGATGAATCGGTATCTAAATGCCGAATTGGAAACAGTATTCCTGATTACATCTCCAAGATATGCAGCAATCAGCTCCACGATCATTCGAGAAGTACATCGATTTGGCGGTGATGTGGCGGAATTCCTTCCTTACAATGTCTGAGATTTCAGATGAGTCCTGATGTAGTGTTTGAAGAGGTAACGCATTGAGGGATAAGAATTGATGAGGGCGATTTTAGCATCACCTTCATAAAACCATCTGATGTCTTCTATGCCCTCATCCTCCTGCGGAGTCATCTTAGAATCATCCAAACAGTCCATTTCAAACCAATACGTCTTCTTCAAAATGCTCTTTCTATCCTGAGTATAGGTATGCCAAGTACTGCAGATTTGATTGCCTGCTTTCACTTTCACAGCGCATTCCTCTTCCACTTCACGTATAGCGCATTCCTTAGGGGTTTCTCCTTTTTCAAATTTCCCCTTCGGAAAATCCCACTTTCCCAGTCGGAAAATCAGTAGCATCTTATCTTTTTTGGATACTACACCGCCAGCTGCTTTAATTATAGAGAAACGGCTTTTCACAAATTTTTTCAGGGCAGCTTTATCCTTAGTGACCAAAGTGACCGAATCCAAATCCTTCAGCTTTCGAGTACGAAGCATATAGAGTAATCGAATAACAAGGTCGTGCGAAGGCTCATGAAATAGAATATCGTCTATCCAAGGTAAATGGGCAGGCAAGTCTTCTTGCTTATGATAAATGGTCTCATAAGCTTTCGAAGGATTCAGTTCCTCGTAGCTTATCAGATCAAAAGGTTTGTCATTCACGAAGATTCTCATGGGTGAATCAAAGTTTTTGCATTGGTGGAGTTAGTCAAAAGTGCATAATTTTTTCACTTGCTACAACCTTAGCCAAAGTTAATCTCTTATTTTTGGGTCATGGAAATTTTAGACGCGAATGTAGCTGCTGAAGTAGCTGATAAATTATTGGAAATTCAAGCTATTAGACTTCAGCCTGAAAAGCCTTTTACCTGGGCTTCGGGCTGGAAATCACCTATTTACTGTGACAACAGACTTTCACTCTCTTTTCCTAAGGTTCGCACAATGATCAAAGAACAATTGGTCAAAAGCATTCAGCATTATTTTCCGACTGTAGAAGCCATCGCTGGTGTAGCTACTGCTGGAATACCTCAAGGAGCTTTGCTCGCCAATGACCTTGATCTTCCATTCATCTATGTGCGCTCCAAGGCTAAAGGTCATGGAATGGAAAACATGATCGAAGGAAAAGTTGTGCCAGGACAAAAAGTCGTGGTGGTAGAAGATTTAATCTCTACAGGCGGAAGTTCACTCAAAGCCACTCAAGACTTGCTAGATGCAGGGTTTGAGGTTTTGGGAATGGTCGCCATTTTTAGTTATGGATTTGATGTGGCAAAGCAAAACTTCGAAAATGCAGGTGTGAAACTTATTTGTCTCTGCAACTATGAAGCGATGCTTCCTATGGCTGTAGAGAGAAATTACATCACAGACGATACGCTGGAATCTCTCTCAGAATGGAGAAAAGATCCGGCAACCTGGAAACAGTAAGATATACTTAAACAAAAAATGGCAGTGAGAAATCACTGCCAATTTTTGTTTAAGATCATAAATTCTATTTCTCAAAAAGACCAATAGAACCTCCTACCCAGTCTTTGTCTTTGTTGAATTTCACACCGATCATATCTCCACGGCTTAGTCTTACCAAGTTGCCAACTAAAGTTGGTTTCTCATCGGCTTCTGGCCAAAGCACCAAGATCCTAACTTCTACTTTCACTTTTCCATCTGGAGACTGGATCACAGGCGCATAAGCTACCTTCTTCTGGAGAATGTAGAGATCTTTATCCTTGACACTTTCCACATCAGATTTCGAGACATTGAAAACAACGCCGGAACCAGAAAAAGAAAACAAAGGCTTCAATACGTAATTCTCCAAGTCCTCTGGTATTTCCTCCAATTCACTCAGCAACTTAGTTTCTATAAAGTATTTCCCCTGTAGATAAGGTAGAATAAACTTGGAAATCCTCGTGTACCAATTCGGATGCCCGGCCCACTCCACATCCAATTTTTCCTCAAAACTGAATTGCAATGTCAAATCCTTTCGAAGATCAAGCTCATCAAAAATCACTCGATTGTAAATCCGCTTGATTCGTTTTTTCTCGCCACCATCATTTAAATAAAAAAGTTGGTCACCCGTCTTTATGACGTCGGTGACACAGATGATTGGAATCCCCAAATCTCTATGGCAGTAGTAGAAGTCAATCTTTGTATTCTGCTTTTCTGGTTCTATTTCCAGCAGAACCACTTCAGATTTATCATGTCCATTCAGCACCACTTCCTTCAACTTATTCATATAGGAATCTTCATCTATTCCTGACATATAAGGTGTCAATTCAGAGATGAACGGGTAATGCTTTTGAATCTTTCGAAACAAGTTGAATTGAAAATTAAAGATGGACGGAAAGCCCTGAACCTCGATAAGCTTTGGTACTATCAGTCCATTTTCTTCACAAATACCAAAATCAATTGCCATAAACTGCGTATGGGCATCTTCATTGGGTACTGCAGTATTCAGATTTATCGCGCGCTGGGTGATATCTTTGAAATTCGACTTTCTGATGAACTCGCACACTTCGCCACAAGCCTCTTCCAGTTGTTTCTTAATTTCATCAGGTATGAAAAAAGGAGTCTCCGCTAATCTGAAAGTTGGTGCATAATTGAAGTCCCGAGCTATATCATCAAGGAATGCCTGATATTTCTCAATAGAAAATTCAGCATTAAATTGAGCTCTTCGGGATTCAATCATAACGTATCAAATTAAGGTAAGCAATTTAGATGCTTTTACTTTTTGTATGGATTGCTCTATAAAATTTGGAATCAATGTCTCATTCGTCTTGTAGATTTTATCTTCATCGACCAAATGCTCCAGCATCTTTCTAAACCTTAATTTCCCGATAGATGCAATGATTTTATCTTTGACTTCAGGTTTTTTCAGATGTATCAAAAAGCTCACTGGATCGGCTTCAGGATGAAATTGCGTTCCCACCATTTCTTCCGAAAACCGAATAGCCATGATTGCACGTTCGTATTGTACATGATCACGAATCTTTTCGAGGGCAATGATTTTGGCCCCTAGCACTTTGAATTTCTTCAGATCCGGCTGCACTACTTGATAATCTCTGGAATCAACTGCCCAGAAAGGATTTTCCAGGTTTTGAAGCAAGGAATCTTTTTGTCCATCAGCTGTCTTATGCACAGGCATTACTCCAAAAGAGTTGGATTGACGCTTGGTAAGTGTGCCAAGTCCAAAATGCCTACATGCCATCTGAAATGAATGACATATAAAGAGTATGTATTTCTTGTGGTTATAATTTTGATTCCAGATCCAGATTTGGTCCAGAAAATCGAAATATTTCAAATCCCAATTACCATCGCCATCCATTGGGTTGCCAGGACCTCCAGAGGATATAAAAAGATCATAATCGTTGATTTCAGGAATCTCGGCCTTGCCTCTTACATCGAATACTTTATAGCTGACCTGACTATCAAATCTAGCTACGATATCTTTGATACAACGCATCCCCTGGTTTGGCTCCCCGTCATTCATATCCAAGATCGCCAAGTTCATTTTTTTCTTTCCCACGTTGCCTATAAATTAATTTTCGCCCGCAAAGATAATGAAAGCCCTTAAATCCCCTCTGTAAACTTTGATGTGATCATATCCACTACTTTCTTCAGATCCTGCGTTTGCTCAAATACGGCTAGTTGCTGATCTGCACCTGTACCATTTTTCAGTATTTGATGCACATAGTTGATCTCTTCTCTGCTGTCTAGCTCATCTACCACGTCATCCACAAAATCCAGAAGTTCCATAATCAGCTCAGAAGTAGGCACTTCTATTTTTCTGCCGAAATCGATGAGTTTACCCTCTATTCCATTCCTGGCTGCGCGAAATTTATTTTCACGGATCAGAGCTATTCTATAGATATTGAAGCTGGTGTTACTCAGGAGAAGTCTGTACAATTTGGCGACTACAGCTTGGATCAACGCTACGATACAAATAGTCTCATCGACTGTAAGGCACATGTCGCAAATGCGAAATTCTATAGTGCTGAAGAACGGGTGAATACGAAGATCCCACCATATTTTCTTGGGATTGTCTATGCAGTTGGTTTTTACCAGTGTCTCCACATAATTATCGTAGGACTGAACTGAATCAAAATACTCAGGCAATCCTGTTCTCGGAAATTTGGCAAATATCTTAGCCCTAAATGCTTTAAACCCTGTATTCCTTCCTTCCCAAAAAGGTGAATTGGTAGTCAACGCATAAATGTGAGGAAGGAAATAGCAGGCTTGGTTCATCAATTGCAGCGCAATTTCCCGATTATCAATACCCACGTGCACATGGAGACCAAAGATGAGATTAGACCTGGCTATGTCTTTTAATTCATCTACTATCGAATGATACCTGGGATCATCCGTGATCTCTTGGTCTTGCCATCTGGCAAATGGATGTGTACTCGCCGCTCCTACGACCAGGTTCTGATTTGCTGCCAATTCAAAAATCTTATTTCGTAGTGAAGAAACTTCCAGTCGAGCTTCGGCTACATTCTCACAGATATTAGTACCTACTTCCACCACTGATTGATGCATCTCTGCTTTCACTTGCTCCTTAAGGGTGATTTTCCCACCCTCAACTATTTTGGACATGTGCGAGCGAAGATCCCTGGTTTCGGGATCGATGATTTGGTACTCTTCTTCTACTCCTAGAGTGAATTTTGGGAGTTTTTTTAGGGTTAAAGCCATGGTTATTCGTTAAGCTAAAAATTTAAAATCTTTTAGTGCTGCTTACGGCATCTTTCATAAATGTGCCCCAAGTCAAATTCATCTTACCAGGGTTTTGAGCTTTGGCGTAGGCTATTGCCATTTTCGCAGCTTCCTCTACCACCCATTCAAAATTCTCCTGTCCTACCGAATTCACATCAGCATCCGGAGCGGGATTTCCAAAATCAATCGCATAAGGAATACCATCCTTCACCGCAAATTCCACCGTATTGAAATCATAGCCCAGACCATGACATAGTCGAAGGGTATAATCTTTCACTGTCGCCAACAATTTCTTGGAAGAGGGAGGCCCATCTACCACGTAGCGCAAATGATGAGGATTTCTTGGTTCGTAAGGCATGATTTTTACAGCTTTCCCACCCAGACAATAGACTCTGAAGTATTCTTCAAACACAATTTCCTCTTGCAGCATCATCACCAGCTGACCTGTCTCAGGATGAGTTCTGAAAAATTCCTCCTTATCTTCTAACTTATACACGTTTTTCCAACCGCCACCTGCGTATGGCTTCATATAAGCCGGGAAACCTACATAGTCAAATATCCCTTCCCAATCCAAAGGAGCAACAAGGTTCCTAAAAGATTTACTCGACGTATCGTCAGGATGTTTCGCTGATGGCAAAATCACAGTTTTGGGCAATGGTACGCCTAATTGATCTGCAAGTGCATTATTGAAGAATTTATCATCAGCACTCCACCAAAATGGATTATTGATAACAGCTGTCCCGGTCAAAGCGGCATTCTTTAAATAAGCACGATAGAAAGGCACATCCTGAGAAATCCTGTCTATGATGACAGCGTATTCCGTCAGTCGATTTTGAACCACTTTGTCTATTTGAACTGCTTCAGCCATGATTCCTTTTTCGGCTTTTTGATTTACGCGGTCAATAAAAGCCTGAGGAAAAGTATCCTCCATTCCGAAAAGTATTCCTATTTTTTTCATATCTAAATTGATAATAAGTTGACTTAATTAAACTTGATCCTGCTGAGGTAATGTGGGAACATCTCTTTCCAAACACCCCAATCATGTTCACGATTCTGACGCACGTCAAACCAGTGATTTACATTTTTTGATTTGAGCGCTTCATGTAGTTTGAGATTGGCATCGAAGCAGATATCCCAATTAGAAGTTCCTAACACAATATCCATTTTCCATAACTCCTGATCGTGAAGACCTGGAAGGTATTCTAGTGGGTTATTGTAAAAAATATCATCATGCTGGTAGCCACCCATGAAGTTTCGAATATCAAATGCACCAGACATGCTAAACATGTGGCTGACATATTCAGGATGTCTAAAAGCAAAATTTGCGGCATGATATCCGCCAAAACTGCATCCAGCCATCACCACTTTCGCCGCTGGAGTATTTAGACGGATACGTTCAACTATCTCATGGCAAATCATATTGTCATAAGCTACATGATGCTGAATCCGCTGATGAGGATGAATTTTTTTATTGTAAAAACTGTCAGCATCATTGCTCACTGGACAGTAAATTTTTATTAACCCTTGTTCTATGTACCAGTGGGCAGATTTTACTAAACCCATATCCCTGTTTTCATGAAAAGAGCCTTTGGAAGTAGGAAAAACAACTACTGGATATCCCGCATGCCCAAACACCAACATTTCCACATCCCGCTGCAGATGGGGAGAAAACCATTTCACATATTCTTCTTTCATAAATAAAATTTTAACAAACCGTTAAAAAGCAGAGGTTTTCTCACGCTTTCAAATACTAGTCAAAATTTCCTAAAAAGAAAAGGAACTGATAGTAGCTTATTAATTAAAAAATAAGCTGCTAACCTTTCATATCTTGATCTGGCTGATTATTAAGGACATAATTATAAATGAGAAAGGAAGAAAAGTAAGCAAAAAAAACCCCTCCAATTAAGTCACTTGGTGGTCGTCAAAAAAGTCGTAACAAACCCTTAACCTGATAATCTAATGGGAATCTCAACAACTAAAATAGTATTTGCCAAATTTCTAAAAAGTCTAAAATCAAAATCAGAAGCAGTAAAAATAAAAGAGCTTGGCTTTAAAATAACCTGATTATCAAATCACTAAAATCTTATAGATAGACTACCGAATGTGATTTTCTCAAACTCTTGGGAATAAAATAATTGGTCAAATGGAAGCACTGAACCTTCTGGCAGGAAAGCTGATAATCCAAAAAATCCAGCAAAATGACTGCGACTTTATTGAGTCGATTCTAGTTGAAAATTAAAAGAAAGCCATCCTATATGGACTAAACAGTCCACTTCAGACGGTATACCAACGCGCATACATTGGATAGTTTTTGGCCGTTCGTAAGATTGCTTCATCCATTTCTGCACCAGTATCTTTTACTTTTTTGGCTGGCACACCTGCATAAATTGTATTTGCTTCCACGATAGTATTTGCCAAAACTACCGCCCCAGCAGCGATCACTGCTCCAGAATGAACCACTGCCCCATCCATCACGATCGCACCCATTCCTATCAATACTCGATCATGAATGGTGCAGCCATGTACCACTGCATTATGGGCAATTGATACTTGATTTCCAATATATGTTCCAGCCTTTTTGTAAGTGCAATGTATCACAGCACCATCTTGGATGTTAGTATCATTCCCAATTCGGATTTCGTTTACGTCACCACGAACTACCGCATTGAACCACACCGTACAATTATCCCCCATGATCACATCCCCAACTACAGTGGAATTTGGAGCTAACCAACAGCCCACTCCAAACGCAGGATTTTTTCCATTTACTTCTAATAGCAATGCCATATTTATTAAAGTGATTTTGCTTCAATTATTGAAATACAAGAACCAAAGTTTCACTTTTTCTTTTGAGTATTGAACTTTTTCGCAGATTTTGAGTTTTCATGTATATACATTTAAAATTGAAACCAATCTTATTACGATGAAAACTATCAAACAATCAGGCCTTATTCTCGCGGCCGCATTAATGACTTTTGCTTGTAGCAAACCTTCCGATACGGTAGAAGCTACTGAAGCACAGGAAGTGTCCCAAGCAGAAGGAACTACATTGAATTTGAATCCAGAAGCTTCTAAAATAGCTTGGATGGGTTACAAGCCAACTGGTCAGCATACCGGAATAATTCCTGCTACTACGGGCACCGTGACGGTAAATGGCCCCGAAGTAACTGGTGGGACTTTCTCATTCGACATCACTGCGCTTGAAATCCACGATATGGAAGAAGGTACTGAGAACCACGGCAAATTACATACTCATCTTCAGTCAGACGACTTCTTCGATGCTGCCAATCACCCAACTGCCACTTTCGAAATCACCGCCGTTGAGCCTTTTACTGCCGGAGATATGGTAACTGATGAAGAAGAATTTGTCTCTGACAACACGCCAAAGGCAAATAGCGAACTGGCTCCTGACGCTCCTAACTACTGGGTAAGCGGTAACTTGACTATGAGAGGCACTACCAAAAACATCAAATTTCCTGCGACTATCAATGTAGCTGACGGAGCTGTGACTGCAAAAGCTGGTTTCAACATCGATAGAACTGATTGGGGACTAGCTTACGGTGACGAAGCAACTGTAGCTGACAAAGCAAAAGACAAATTCGTTTACAATAACGTTGGATTAGTATTGGACGTGAAAGCCAATTAATCATAACAAACTCATTTGAAAGAGGAATTCTAACAGGATTCCTCTTTTTTTGTGCTACCAATGAAATCGAGCATGACGCAAACGTAGCATATTGGACAGATTACAAACAATGCGAGATTCCATATGACCTTTGAAAGACCAATTATATACAGATGAAAAGCACCTCTCTCAACTACCCCATCACAGATTCCAATTGGATCGAAAAACTTTGCCGATGGGCAGACGCACATTATGAATTTTTTGCCTTTACCAATGGAAATAGCTACGAATATCCAGAACAACCTTTTGCCACACGGTTTCTTGCGGGAAATAATCAATTAACCGAAAAAGAAATCTGGGCAGAATCTACTGGCTTCAAAAAAGTCGGTATAATCGGCTATGACTTCAAAAATAAGCTAGAAAAGCTCAAAAGCGAAAACAACCCTTTTTTCGAGCTTCCGGAACTCTGCTTTTTCCAGCCCTCCTTTTCCTTAAAATTTGAGGGGGAAAATATCTATTCGGACGTAGAATTGACTGATGAATTCTGGATAGAAATAGAAAAAACTGAGCTTCCAAACTCAGCGAATACCAGCTGCGCTGTCACTCCACAAATCTCGCAAGAGAAATACCTAGCAACAGTCAAAACCATTCAAAATCACATCATCGAGGGAAATACTTACGAAAGTAACTTTTGCCAAGCGTACTCAGGTTCATTTGAAAACTGGGATCCTATCGGGGCTTATTTCAAATTGAAAAAGCTTTCTCCCATGCCTTTTTCTGCACTGTTCAAGGCAAAATCTCAGTGGTTAGTTTCAGCTTCTCCTGAGCGGTATTTGAAAAGAACTGGATCGAAAATAATCGCACAACCGATCAAAGGAACAATCAGGCGTGGGCAGTCCCTAGCTGAAGATGCAGTCAACAGAGAAACTTTGGCCAACAGCGAAAAAGAACAAGCAGAAAACCTGATGATCACAGATCTGATGCGAAATGACCTCTCAAAAGTGTCAAAGACAGGATCCGTACAAGTCAGAGAACTATTCGGTATTTATCGGTTGCCCAGAGTGTTTCAGATGATCAGTACAATAGCTTCCGAGTTGAAGGAAGGCGTAAGTTTTTCTGATATCATTCAAGCTTCTTTCCCGATGGGAAGCATGACAGGGGCTCCAAAAATCCGAACAATGGAAATAATCGAAGAACTAGAAAGCTTCAAGCGTGGTTGGTTTTCCGGAGCATTCGGGGTAATTGAAGAAAATGGAGATTTTGATTTCTCAGTGATCATTCGCAGCATTATTGCTGATCTGGAAGTGAAAAAACTCTATTTTGGAGTGGGCAGCGCCATCACCTACGATGCAGATGCAGTTCAGGAATATGAGGAATGCAGCCTTAAAGCTCAGGCAATTCTAGAAGTGCTCAGTGGAAAATGAAAAAGACATATTTGCCCCTCCTATTCGGAAAATCATCCATGTGGATATGGACGCATTTTATGCTTCCGTCGAGCAACTTGATCATCCAGAATGGCGCGGAAAACCACTTGTGGTAGGTGGAAATGCCGCAAGAGGTGTAGTCGCTGCGGCAAGTTATGAAGCGAGAAAATTTGGTGTGTATTCTGCGATGCCTTCGGTCTTGGCGGCTAGGAAATGTCCTCAGCTTATTTTTGCGCCAGCGAGATTTGATCGGTACAAGGAAATCTCCAGTCAAATCCGTGAAGTTTTTCACGAATACACAGATCTAGTCGAGCCCCTTTCCCTCGACGAGGCGTTTATGGATGTGACGGAAAATAAAATGGGTCTTAAATCAGCCATTTTAATAGCCAAGCAAATTCGCCAAAAGATCAAAGAACGTACAGGCCTGAATGCTTCTGCAGGTGTTTCTTATAATAAGTTCTTGGCTAAAATAGCCTCTGACCTGAACAAACCCAATGGCCAGGCGGTGATCCTTCCCGAAGAAGCTGAAGCCTTTTTAGAAAAACTGCCTATCAAAAAGTTCTTCGGAATAGGAAAAGTGACTGCCGAGAAAATGAGTGGGTTTGGAATTCACAATGGTAAAGACCTCAAACAATTTTCTCTACAATACCTCACTCGGAAGTTTGGAAAGTCTGGCATCCATTACTTCAATATAGTCCGCGGAATCCATCTCTCGGAAGTGCAGCCGCATCGCATCCGCAAATCTATCAGCGCAGAGAACACCTTTGAGAAAGATATCATGGCGATGGAAGACCTACTTTCTGCTTTAAAACCCATCTATGATGAACTGATCAAGCGAATTAAAAAATCTGGGATCAAAGGGCGGACGGTCACCTTAAAAATTAAATTCTCTGATTTCACCCAACAAACGCGTAGCAAAACTCAGGAGCAATATCCCGATGAAGAACTTATTTGGCAAATAGCTACAGAACTTTTAGCCCAAGAGTCCTCCAACAACCCAATTCGATTGCTGGGCCTGGGCATCTCCAATCTCAATATTATCGAGGAGCATCAGCATTTTGGAGAGCAACTGAAAATCCCTTTTGACGGTCTATAAGTATCAGAGAGTTAACGCTTTTAATGAAAAAATCCCCAGAGAAGAATCAGACAATTGTCCTTAGTAAAAGCACTACTTGCCTTCTTTTAACCCCACTAGTCCACGTCATTTTTTTCCAATAGACAGTAAATCATCTTAAAAGAACAAAATAAAGAATAAGACATTCTGCCATTTTGTCCGCGTTTTCTTAATTTCGCCAACAGAAAGAAGGAACGAAGAAGGTACATGAACAATTTAATTGCAGACATAGACATCATCCCAGGAGAAGAAGCACAAGCGTGTGACTTCAAAACCACTGTAGATGAACATACCGGCAAAACCAGAAAACTCTATATTGAGAGCTATGGTTGCGCTATGAATTTCGCAGATTCAGAAGTTGTTGCGGCTATTATGAAAGAAGGAGGGTTTGATACAACTTCAGATTTTTATCAGGCAGATGTAATTTTTCTCAACACTTGCTCTATTCGGGAAAAAGCAGAGCAAACAGTAAGAAAGCGCCTCACCGATTTTCAAAGAGCCAAAAAAAGCAAACCAGAAATGACCATTGGCGTGCTGGGATGCATGGCAGAGCGACTGAAAGAAAAATTTCTCGAGGAAGAAAAAATCGTGGATATCGTCGTAGGTCCTGACGCTTATCGTGATCTTCCAAATCTTCTTTCTATAGCGGAAGAGGGGCAGAAAGCAGTAAACACCTTTCTTTCCCGTGAGGAAACTTATGCTGATATCTCCCCTGTTCGCCTGAATTCCAATGGTGTGACGGCATTTGTATCTATCATGCGTGGATGTGACAATATGTGCTCCTTCTGCGTGGTTCCTTTCACACGCGGAAGAGAAAGAAGCCGTGATCCCTATTCTATCGTCGAGGAAGCAAAAGACCTTTTCTCCAAAGGATATAAGGAAGTCACCTTACTCGGTCAAAATGTAGATAGCTACAAATGGTCTCCTGAAGAGAACAATAAAGCAAGACTGAACAGAAAAGAAGAGGATGTAACTACGGTAGTCAATTTTGCCAATTTATTGGAAATGGTTGCTTTGGTAGATCCATCTCTTAGAGTACGATTCTCTACTTCTCATCCCAAGGATATCACTGACGACGTCTTGTACACGATGAAAAAGTACGACAACATCTGCAAATACATTCATTTGCCGGCTCAAAGTGGTAACTCACGTGTATTGGAAATGATGAATAGAACTTATGATAGGGAATGGTACCTGGAGCGAGTTTCCAAAATCAGAGAGATTCTAGGCGAAGAATGCGGGATTTCATCCGATATGATCACTGGATTCTGTAGCGAAACGGAAGAAGAGCATCAAGACACGCTTTCTTTGATGGACATCGTGAAATTCGATTTTTCTTACATGTTCTTCTATTCTGAAAGACCAGGGACCTTGGCTGCGAAAAAATACCCAGATGATATTTCATTAGAAGTGAAAAAGAGGAGACTGTCCGAAGTGATCAAAAAGCAAAGTGCATCTTCTCTTGAGAGAAATAAGCTTGACCTAGGAAAAGAGCAAATAATGCTAGTCGAAGGCCCTTCCAAGAAATCAGAAGATGACTTCAAAGGTAGAAACTCTGCAAATAAAGTAGTGATCGTACCTGCTGGAAACTACTCTAAAGGTGATTACCTCACAGTGAAAATCATCGATTGTACTCCAGCTACACTTTTTGGTGAGGTGCTTGAAATAAATCCGAAAAATTAATGATTACAAATCCGGAAATACAAAGCGTGAAACAGCGCTTCGGGATCATCGGCAATAGTCCTCTGCTGAATCACGCGATCCAAGTGGCTATGCAAGCGGCTCCTACCGACATGACTGTGCTGATCACTGGTGAAAGTGGAAGTGGAAAAGAGAGTTTTTCCAAGATCATTCATTCGCTCAGTGTTCGCAAGCATGGTAAATTTATCGCAATTAACTGCGGGGCGATTCCCGAAGGCACGATTGATTCCGAGCTTTTCGGTCATGAAAAAGGCTCTTTCACCGGTGCTCATGAAGCCAGAAAAGGATATTTCGAAGTTACTGATGGTGGGTCTATTTTCTTAGACGAAATCGGCGAAATGCCTTTGGGAACTCAATCCAGATTACTTCGGGTGCTGGAAAATGGCGAATTTATAAAAGTAGGTTCCTCAAAAGTCCTCAAAACAAATGTCCGCGTAATCACTGCTACCAATGTCAAGCTTCTCAATGCCGTAGAAAAAGGCAAGTTCAGAGAAGACCTTTATTACAGACTCAATACAGTTCCGATTTTTGTGCCACCACTCAGAGAGCGTGGAGAAGATGTGGTTTTACTTTTTAGGAAATTCACTTCTGACTTTTCGGAAAAATACCATGTACGCCCAGTTTCACTGGATAATGAAGCTCAGGCCGTCTTGATGCGCTATTCTTTTCCAGGCAATATTCGTCAGCTGAAAAATATTGCGGAGCAAATCTCTCTCTTGGAAAGTGAGCGGGAAGTAGATGCTGCTACTTTGGCAAAGTACTTACCCTCAGACAACTCCCGCCTTCCGATGACGCTCCCTAGCATGTCAAAAAATAGCGATTCTTCAGATTTCTCAGAAAGAGATTTGTTGTATAAAGTGCTTTTTGACATGAAAAAAGATATGAATGATTTGAAAAAACTCGTGCTGGAAACCTATCAAAATGGCGGGCTATCACATAACATCATTCAAAAGCATCAGGGACTTTTCGAAGACATGGATAGCGGATTGACTACCAAAGAAAGTACGGAATCCAATCCTAGTTACGTTCCTTTAGTGATCGATTCCAAAAAATCAAATTCAACTAGTGACGATGATTATGGGGATGATGCCATAGAGGACATTATTCATGAGGAAGACGACAATTCACTTTCTCTTGAAAAGAAGGAAAAAGAAATGATTCTCAGAGCTTTGCGCAAGCATAACAATAAGAGAAAATACGCAGCTAATGATCTGGGGATATCAGAACGCACACTTTACAGAAAGATCAAGCAATATGAGATCGACCAATAAGATTACCCTCTTTGCACTTGGACTGGTCTTTATCCTATTTCAAAGCTGTTCGGTCAAATACAGCTTTACAGGCACGAATATCGATTACAACTTGGTGAAGACCTTTACTGTGGATAATTTCTTCAACGATTCTGGTGGAGGCCCTGCGAACGTAGAGCAGAGATTCACCGAAGCACTCAAAGAATATTACCAGAGAAATACCCAACTGGAGCTAGTCCGAACAAACGGGAACTTGCAGTTCATGGGGGCGATCACACGGTATTCAGTTACGCCGCAAGCGCCGGTAACGAGTAGTGACCCCAATCTTCCCGATCGTGCAGGCACTATGCGCCTGACGATATTCGTAGATGTGGAATATATCAACACTGCGAATGAAGAGGAAAATCTAAAAAGAGCATTCTCATTTTTCAAGGATTATGATCCAAGAACTACTACTTTCCTCGATGTGGAAAATGAGCTGGTAGATGAGATTTTCACAACCATCATTCAAGATATCTTCACTGCCACCGTTGCTAACTGGTAATTTGCCTATATTCAAGCCTAAAGAAATATTCACGTGAACTCAAGTCAATTTTTAGAAATAATCCAAAAAGCAGATCCCTTAGAGCGCATGGATATCCTGCAGTTGCAAAAGATGCAAGAGAACTTTCCCTACTTTCAAATTCCCCATGTTCTCATAGCTCGATATGAGTATCTAGAAGATGCCGCCAAATCAACACCGTCTCTAGGATATGCTGCTATCACAAGCCCGGATAGAAGTTGGCTGAAAATTTTAATTGAAAAAAAGGAAGAAGAGGTAGTCGTATCAAAAGTAATTTCTCTAGCAGCTGAAATAAAAGTTGAAGCAGAAACTCTCAATACACCAGAAACCAATGAGACAGAAGTAAAATCAGAACCTGCTAAACCAAAGCTGCAAAGAAGAAAACCTCCGAAAGATGACCTCTTAGAGACGATCAAAAGAAAAGATAAAAGGGAAATTCTTGACGAGAAAAAGAAGGAGCAGATCGACATGATTAGGGCTTTCAGCAAAAAATCAATCAAAATGGCGACCATCAAAGAGATCGAGGCAAATCAAAACCACGAAAATCTCGCAGCTGCCAGCACAAAGATCAATGATAAATTAATCTCAGAATCCTACGCTAAGATTCTTGCCAACCAAGGCAAGAAGCAGTTAGCCAAAGAAATTTATGAGAAATTGGTATTGAAGTTTCCGGATAAAAGGACTTACTTTGCGGACTTGATTGAAAAACTGAAAGATTAACACCCACATTATATGTTTATTTTATTGATTACAATTATTCTAATTCTAGCAGTATTGCTGATCTTAGTGATCTTAGGCCAGAATTCTAAAGGTGGAGTTGGAGCAGCATTTGGTGGTAATGCTACTCAAATCATGGGTGTAACCCGTACCGGAAATGTACTTGAGAAAGCTACTTGGGTATTGGCAATTTCTATTCTTGTGCTTTCGTTGGCATCTTCTGCTTTCTACACAGGATCACAATCCAACCAATTCTCCTCACCAAATATTGAGAATGCCAAACAGCAAGTGGTAGCTCCTACTTTTGGTGAGTCTGAAAGCTTGCTCCCTGCGGCTACTGAAGAAACGCAAGCTGAGCCTGACACTACTTCAGGTAACTAAAATAGAATAGCTTAAAAAAAAAAGTCTGCTCCGCAACGAGCAGACTTTTTTTTTGAAAGATTTTTAATCACGGAGCACACGGAGGTTTCACGGAGATCCACAGAGAAGGTCTGAGCGATTTCAGCCTGAGCGAAGTCGAAGGCCCGTATACCCAATCCTGAAATCGGTTCTCTCTTTCATCCTTCTGAGTGAAGCCATTCATAAATAATTTGTTAATAAACTTACACAGTAACAGACTTCAGCAAAAGTCTCTTGCTGATAGGAATTAGTGTTTCTTCGATTGGGAATTCTTGCTGACTGTGAATTCTCCAGGTAGCCGGATTTGGCAGCTCTTTGATCTCTCGGACCAGATCCATTTTAATTTTTTCAAGGGTGTTGACCAAGCTGCGTTGAAATACACCAATCAGCCACATACTGATGCTACGGAACTTTTCACCGGCAAAATGGAGCAAACTTGATTTGTAGCGAAAGGCATGAATTTCATTCTTTTTCTCCCTAGACATCAAAATATAACCTTCCTGATTATAAATTGGGACGATGCCTACAGGCTCAAATTCCAATTGATCTTCGACATAATCATAAATCGTCCTCCCCTCTTCGATCTGCGAGACTAACTTCGGCAATGCAAATTCAGTGATCATGGAAAGCTCCTTCATCAGAGTGTCCTCGCTTACTTTGGATTGGTAATTCAGCTTGCCTTTCTGAAAGTCAATAGAATCCAATCTCTTTGGAAAAAGCTTGCTAAGTTCGATACTATCAGATTTCAATTCATTCAAGTCTCGATAGTGATCTATCAGTTCGCTGAGCACAGGGTAAAGCTTCATCTCATTGAAGTGCTTGTTAGTTTCTTGCAAATAGGCAAGCAGTTGATATTTTTTAAACTCAAAATCGATGAGACCTTCGGTGATCCAGTTTTTCGGAAGTGTTGTCATAGCTTATAGGTTTGATAATAAATTACGAAATTCTGACAAGTTTGAAGCCTTCCTCACAAAAATGGCAGTCCTCACTGCCATGAAAATCCCATATCGCCACCGGATTCCCCAACATTGACAGCCGATTTGTCAGCCTTTGCCCCTATTGCTTCCTTGGCACAAGAAGTGTTAATAGGCAATTACATTTTAATCTAACCTTTAAACGAATTTATACTATGTCAAATGTGAACATCAAACCTCTTGCAGATAGAGTTTTGGTACAACCTGCTGCAGCTGAAGAGAAAACAGCTTCTGGACTTTACATTCCAGATACCGCTAAAGAAAAACCACAAAAAGGTACTGTAGTGGCAGTAGGAAATGGCAAAAAAGATGAGCCTTTAACAGTTAAAGTTGGAGACACTGTATTGTACGGAAAATACTCCGGCACAGAACTCAGTGTAGAAGGAAGCGACTACCTCATCATGAGAGAGTCAGACATCTTTGCAATCCTTTAATTAATCAACCCTAATCGTTAACCAAAATATTTTAACAATATGGCTAAGCAATTATTTTTCAATACAAGTGCAAGAGATCAGCTGAAAAAAGGCGTAGATGCTCTTGCAGATGCAGTAAAAGTGACTTTGGGACCAAAAGGTCGTAACGTTATTATCGATAAAAAATTTGGCGCTCCTACTATCACTAAAGATGGTGTTTCTGTAGCTAAAGAAATCGAATTATCCGAGCCAATCGAAAACATGGGCGCACAGCTCGTGAAAGAAGTAGCTTCAAAAACTGCTGACGATGCTGGTGACGGTACTACTACTGCTACTGTTCTTGCTCAATCTATCTTCGGTGTAGGTATCAAAAACGTAGCTGCCGGAGCTAATCCAATGGATCTTAAAAGAGGTATTGACAAAGCAGTATCTGCAGTTGTCAAGCAACTTCAAGCTGATTCTAAGCAAATCTCTACTTCTAAAGAAATCGCTCAAGTAGCGACAGTATCTGCAAACAATGACGAGGAAATCGGTACAATGATTTCTAATGCAATGGATAAAGTAGGTAAAGACGGTGTGATCACTGTAGAAGAAGCAAAAGGTACTGAGACTGAAGTGAAAACTGTAGAAGGTATGCAGTTTGACAGAGGTTACCTTTCTCCTTACTTCGTAACTAACACGGAGAAAATGGAAGTTGAGTTGGAGCAGCCGTACATCTTGATCTACGACAAGAAGATCTCATCAATGAAAGAATTGCTTCCAGTTCTTGAGCCAGTAGCTCAGTCTGGTAAGCCTTTGGTAATCATCTCTGAAGACGTGGACGGTGAAGCGCTTGCTACGCTCGTAGTGAACAAAATCAGAGGTGCTCTGAAAGTGGCTGCTGTAAAAGCTCCAGGTTTCGGCGACAGAAGAAAAGCTATGTTGGAAGACATCGCAATCCTTACTGGCGGAACAGTGATCTCAGAAGAAAGAGGTTTCAAACTAGAAAACGCAACTATTGATATGCTCGGAAGAGCTGATAAGATCAATATTGACAAAGACAATACTACTATCGTAAATGGTGCTGGAGACAAAGCTGCTATCAAAGGTAGAATCGCTGAAATCAAAGCTCAGATAGACAAAACTACTTCTGACTACGACAGAGAGAAATTGCAGGAAAGACTTGCTAAACTTTCTGGTGGTGTAGCTATCCTTTACATAGGAGCTGCTACTGAAGTGGAAATGAAAGAAAAGAAAGATCGTGTAGATGATGCACTTCACGCAACTAGAGCAGCCGTACAAGAAGGTGTTGTTGTAGGTGGTGGTGTGGCTCTGGTAAGAGCTGCTGAAGCACTAAATGATCTTAAAGGACTCAATGAAGATGAAGATACTGGTATCAACATCATCAGACAGGCTATCGAATCTCCTTTGAGAACCATCGTGGCTAACGCTGGTGGAGAGCCATCTGTAGTGATCAATAATATCAGAGCACACAAAGGTAACTATGGCTACAATGCTAGAACCGATGTTTACGAAGACTTATTCAAAGCTGGTGTAATCGATCCTACTAAAGTAACTCGTCTAGCCCTAGAAAACGCAGCTTCTATAGCAGCGCTTCTCTTGACTACAGAGTGTGTAGTAGCTGATGTGAAAGAAGATGGTCCTGCAATGCCAATGGGTGGCGGAGGAGGAATGGGCGGAATGATGTAATCATCCCCCATAATACTTTAAAAGGAGGTTCTTCGGAACCTCCTTTTTTTTTTCCTGAATAGCAGTATTAAAAAGGTATTAAAATAAAAAAGATAGTTAATCCTTTTTCTTGAATCAGTATTAATTGTACTTTGGCTACACCATAATGCTTTTTCCAATCCTAATCCTCTAAATGATCTATTTTGACACCATTTTTCTAGTGGATGATGATCCCATAAATAACCTTATCAATAAGCGGCTACTAGGGAAAGTCCAAATTACTAATAATATAGTTGAATTTCTCGAAGCTGAAGAAGTATTGGACAAGCTGAATGATATTGACCCAAATCAATCTATTCTTATTTTCCTGGATATTAACATGCCCGTCTTGAATGGCTGGGAATTTCTGGGAAAATATCAAGAGATGTATGCAGACAGATCTGACAAAATAGTAATCCTTTCCAGCTCCATTGATTATCAGGACAGATTCAAAGCCCAAGGATTTAAGATAGTTTCTGGATTTTTGGAAAAACCTCTCACATTGGAAAAAATTAAGTCTCTGATAGAAACCTTCGATCAGACATAACCACGGCCCTACTTGATTACTGGTTTTAGTCTATTCCAGATATCGCTTATCAAAAGGAAAGATACCAGAGAATTCTCACCTGATCCTCCCATCCTTGCTATCACCAAACCTTCTGAAGGTACCACCATCAAAAACTGTCCATTTTTTCCCATCGCCTGATACATGTCCACGGGGCCATTTGGCACGAGCATTCCAGGAAAAATAATTTGAGATTGAGGGAGCATATATGACCCTTGCCCGTTCAGCCAAGTAAGATAACCATAGCTTCTATTTAGATTTTGAGAGGACTTCGATAGCTCATCAAAAAAATCTCCAAACCAAATCTGATTCCCATCCCAATTCCCATCAGCTAGCAGCAAAAGTCCGAATCTGGCAAACGAACGTGCATCGCTGTAAAAAACATTATTAAAGCCTGTCTTTTGCCAAAAACCTTTCATTCCTATTTTACTGCCTAAATTCTCTTCAAAGTATTTTTGAAAACTCATTCCGGAGGCATTTTGAACCACCTGCTCCAACAAGGTATAAGGTGCGTTGTGATATGCCCATCGCTCACCAGGTTCAGCCAGATACCTCAAAGAGGAAGGGTTAGTATCATCTGGATTAGCTACTCCATCATCCAAACCCGTACTCATGGTCAACTGATCAATCAATTGAATATTGCTTTCCTGTATATTATTAAGCGATGTCCATCCTTCACCCAAATACTTCTGAGAATTATCACTTGTTTTAAGCAATTTCTGATTTTCCGCTATCCCTACTAAAGTTGCTGTAATTGTCTTCCCGGCGGAAGCCCAATACCAATAGGAGTTTTGATCCATCTTCCCCACACCGGTAAGCTTATCTCCCCAATACTCTTCTGTAACTATTTTCCCATCTTTTAAAATGATAAAAGCACGGGTATCCTGTGTAGGTAGCCAAGCCAAAAACGCAGCGAATTTTACTCCGTCCCACCCCAGCTCTTGAATTGGTTGCTTCTCCCAGAAAGTGCCTTCATTCGGAGGAAAGTATAAAGTCGATGTCGGGACCGTGGGTTTTTGACCCTCAGCACATGAAAAAATAAATAAAATCCAGCATCCAGAAAGAATAAATCTTGCCAGTTGAGTGCGGGAGTCTTTCTCCAGGATGCTTGACTTTATCATGCTATTTTCTAAGGGTATCTTCTATAAACTTCTTTACATCCTCTCTAAACAGCTTTGCTGAAGGCAAATCAGTGTACATCATATGTCCAGCTTCATAATAAGTCATTTTAATTCGGTCGGAAGCTGACTTAGGTAATCCCAAATGTGCTATTGAATGTTCTACGCCATAAAAAACCGTCGCTAAATCATAATAACCATTAAGAATCAAAACTTCCATATTTGGATCCTTGCTCAGCGCATCAGCCATATCTGGCAATGTCGTCACAGCACCATCTGTCCCCCAATATTGATTACCTCTGTGAGACCAATCCCACTTGAATCCCTCCTTACTGTAAGCAGAAGTGGAATAGTTCAAATCCTTACTTACTCCTAAAGCACCATGGAAATAATCCAGAAAACCCATCGTGTATGCTGGAGAAATCGCATCACTCTGTGGATCAGTAAAAGCACTCATAGACATTGGATCTAGATTTATCCCTTTGTATCTTGAATCCAGACGGCCAACAGTCATTTCTTCATCTCGCAGCAATTCTTGAAAAAACTCTCCTGCGTCCATTTTAAGATCAGCTCTTTTCCAAATATCCGCTCCTACCCCAGTATAGTCCTGCAGTTTCTGTGCGATTGTACCTTCAGCACTTTCGGATAGTTTGTTCCCTTTAAACAAAGCTGGGGCATATTCATTTTCAGTAAACTCCCTGACTTCTTGCACAAAAGCAGGCAAATCTGCCCCCTTATTAGCTACTTTATCATGATACCATGCGGTAGCCGCCATGGTGGGTAAGTAGGCGATGTATGAAATATCTTCTGTTGGGACAAAAAACAAGCTTCTCAGATCAAACACGGAAGAAACCATGATTACTCCGTTCAATGCATAACCCCGATCAAGAAGGTAGCTCATGACCCCCGCATTTCTAAAGGTACCGTAGCTCTCGCCCAAAATATACTTAGGTGAATTCAATCGATCATGCTCTTTCAAAAACTGCATGATGAACAAACTCACGCTTCTAATATCCTGATCTACTCCCCAGAAATCCTTACCTGTAGCCTCTCCGATAGGAATACTCAAGCCAGTACCCACAGGATCCATCATTACTACATCTGCCACATCAAGTATAGAAAACTCATTGTTTGCCAAAGTATAGGGTGCTCCTTGATTATAATTCGGATCATCTATCACGATACGTTTTGGACCCATGATTCCCATATGCAGCCAATAGGAAGAACTGCCAGGACCACCATTATAAGAAAATACAATAGGTCGGTTTTTTTCGGGGTTTTCTTTAAAATATGCAGTAAACCCAAAAAGCGCGATCGGTTTATTATTTTCATCCTTTAATTCGAAGGTCCCTGCCTTTGCATTCAAATTGATGGTTTTCCCGTCGATTACCACCGATTGCTTTGATTCAAAAACCTGAGCTTTTGGATCTTCCTTTTCGGGATTTTCAGTTTTGTCTTGAGCATCAACAAGGAATGAAACAAAAAATAAAACAAGTAGAAGTCTGATTTTCATAGTTTTTAGATTTGAAATAATATAATAGTTAAAAAAAGAAATGGCCTGAATTCAGACCATTTCTTTTTATTTATTTCTTAACAACTTTACCTTCTTTCATGACAAAGACGACATCCTTCATCACTTTGATATCTTGCTCTGGGTCACCATCCACCGCTATTATATCTGCCAGCTTTCCTGGCTCAATAGAGCCTAACTTATCTTCTATTCCCAGAAAAATAGCATTAGTGATGGTAGCCGATTGAATGGCTTCCAGATTTGGCATGCCCACTTCAGTCATATATATGAATTCACGGTAATTGTCTCCATGTGCAAATACACCTGCATCGGTTCCAAAAGCTATCTTCACTCCTTTTTTGTAAGCCTTCCCAAAAGTCTCCTGTATTTGCGCACCGATTCTCTTTGCCTTCTCTGCTACTACAGCTGGATAATAACCTGGAATTTCTGCAAAAGCTGCGGCAGACATGCCCGCAGTTATGGTTGGAACCAGCCAAGTCCCTTTCTCTTTCATCATATCCATTGTCTCTTCAGACATCATAGTGCCATGCTCTATCGAAGTAACTCCAGCTTTGATTGCCCGCTGCATACCTTCATCACCGTGCGCATGAGCAGCTACCATGATCCCGAAATCCGCGGCAGTTTGAACTACTGCATCTAACTCATCCTGGGCAAACTGTGGCGCTGAACCATCTCTCGCTACCGATAAAACACCTCCTGTTGCCGTAACTTTAATCAAATCTGCTCCAAATTTCACCTGCTGACGAACGGCTTTGCGAGCCTCGTATGGTCCGTTGATTACTCCTTCATCCGGACCGGGATCTCTCATCAAATCTCTTCGTACTCCATTTGTAGGATCGGCATGGCCGCCGGTTGGAGCAATAGATTTACCTGCTGTGTATATTCTAGGACCTATTACCTTACCTGAGTTGATAGCATTTCTTAGCGCTATGTTTACGCCTGATCCGCCTAAGTCACGCACAGTAGTAAAGCCAGCCATGATAGTTTTTTCAGCAAAGTGAATTGACCGAAATGCAATATCCGCTTCGTTGTTTCGAAAACCATCGACATATTGGGTGGGGCTGGTTTCGCCTTCAATATGCACATGCATATCCATTAGGCCTGGCATTACCGTTTTATCTTTTAGATCAATCGTGGAATCTTTAGACCCACCACTCTGAAACCCTGGATTAACAGAAATGATTTTGTCAGCTTCTACCACAATTGTCTGTTCACTTAGAATCTTTTTATTCTTTACATCCACAAGTTTACCTGCATGGATATATGTTTTTTGTGCATAAAGGCCGAAAGACAGCATAAGTGCTAGTCCTGTAAGTAGAATTTTTTTCATAAGAATGATTTGGTTGGTAATTACAATAAGCAGTTTAATCAAAAATCAGCATAATTTTTCACCAACCTTCAACTGATAGCAGCGCTCATGTAAGTGAAAACCAAGCTTCTGATAAAAACCAAGTGCATTTTCGGCTGAAAACAGAATTAATCTCGCATCAGGCGCCAAAGTTCTGGCAAACTGAAGCATTCCACGGCCAATCCCTTCACCTTGCCTCTTCGAAACCACCGCAAGGTCTGCAATGAAAGTTCGATATGAGAAATCTGTCAGCGCTCGAAGAACTCCTAAAACCTCCAGTCCTTCCCTTGCCACTATGACCAAGTTAGAATTGACCAACATTCTATTCAAAAGCTCCTGATCATGCATAGGTCGTCTTTTACCCAAACCCGAATCGTTTAGCAAATAGATAAAATCGGCTAGCGACAAGTTCTTTTCTACTTCGTATGAAATCATTACATTGAAGGATAAATAGTTAAAAATGACAGGAGGAGCAGGATTCAGCGTATCAGGAATTAAATCTTCTAAGGAGAATAGAAATTTGGGGAAAATCCGTCCAAAATCCACTAGTCCTGATGGGGTTTCCCGAGAAAAAACCATGAATAAAGCTGATGTTAAAAGCATCGATGAAAGCATCAAGTTCAGAGCTGGCAGATATTCTTCCTCTTCCAAAAGCGGTTATTTCTTTGCGATCATGGTGATCTTAACCTTGGCCTGGATTATTTGGACGCTCTTTATTTAGACTTAGCTAGTTGCGCAAGTCTCTCAGTTCTTCTTTTTTCTCAAACATCGCTTTGGCAAAAGAACAGAGCGGAATGACTTTGATTTCTTCCTTCCGTACATAATCCGCCAGCTCATTTAATAGTTTGAGTCCTATTCCATGACCTTGCATACTTTCATCTACTGCAGTGTGCTCGATGATCATTTTCTTTGGTCCAGCCATCACATAAACCATTTCTGCGAAGCGCTTGGCTTCTTCTTCTATGAAAAATGATCCTCGCTTTCCATCCGTCTCACGTTGAATTTCAAAATTGTTCATGCATTTTAGCTTTTCGCCCTTCCTTTAGTTAACTCATCTTAAACCTCATCCATTGCCTCCCATAGCTCGATCTTGTGTCCATCAGGATCAAGAATATGAACGAACTTGCCGTACTCAGTATCATCGATTTCGTCCAAAATAGTCACTCCTTCAGCTTTCAACTCCTGCACCAATTCGACCAGATTTTCCACCCGGTAATTAATCATAAAATCCTTTTCCGAAGGCTTGAAATACTGGGTATCATCCTTCATGGGTGACCATTGTGTAATACCTTTTTTATTAGAATTTTCGAAATTTCTCCACTCAAAAGTAACTCCATACTGATCCGTGTTTAGTCCCAGATGCTCTTGATACCAAGACTTAGTTTGATCAGGGTCCTTTACTTTGAAAAATATTCCTCCAATTCCTGTGACGCGTTTCTTCATGTGAGTTGATATGGCTTGGTGAGTTGATATGGCTTGGTGAGTTATTAAGGTAAGGAAAAATCAAGTTTACACATTATAAATAATGGTATACCTATCAACAGCTACATCACTTATTGAGGGTGGCAATATTTATTTTCATACTGTAGGTATTGCACTGAACTATCCCACAGCTAATATTTTTTCCCAGATCCTTGACATCCAAATAGTGATCAAAAAGTTTTATTCACTATTAGAATTGAATAGTTAAGTAGGCAATTTTTGATTTTGGGTGAAAGAACACATATAATGTCCCCATATCTCCAAACATAAGAAACTCCTTAGTTTTCCTACTGCCAAGGAATCCTTTTTTCATGATGTTTATTCGCGTTGTTGACGAGATTGAGCAAACAAATTTCATTAGCTCACCAGTTTTAGGACATTTAGGTAGTTCTGGGTATTGATACCAGAGAGGTACTCCACAAAGGTGAATTGGATCAGATTCATTCTCTAATTCCTTAATCGTCACCTCCTCAGTAGCATCAAATGCTATTGAACTGAGTTCCTTTTCAGGACTATATTCAGATTTGTTAGTTTCATTGAATAGTTCAGGCTTAAGTTCATCTGCATAATCGATGAAAGTTGGATCATGATAGAAGTCTAGTGGATAGAATAAATGTAATTTGTCTAGCCCAATCCAAGAAAAATATTCGTCTTTACAATCTAGTTGTCCCAGATAAAATGGTTTAAAACTATCGTCTGTAAGGATTTTCAACTCGTCAGGCATCTTGCCACCAAGCTGATGCTTTCCTGGATTTGAAGGTTTAAGCCAAAAGAGCTTATGAGGTTTTACTTCGGGTATCAAGAATTCTAAAGGCCCAGAAACCTTTTCATCTCCTGGCTGATTTAAGATTTCAATGATTTTTCCGTTGTCTGTTTTTATTTCTAGCCCCGATTGAATTCCCGTAAATACTTCAAATCCACTCTTGGTTAAACTATGCTGAATTATGAAATTTCTTAGTTCTTCTTCGTCATTGAAGTTTACCTCCCAACCACCTAAATAAATACTTTTGTCCATTTGTATTCTAAACCAAATAAATACTAATATTAACGACCTTAAACCAACCCCTAATTCGCTTCCTCGATCTTTACCTTCACTTTCTTAACCCGCTCGTTTTTCAGTTTCGGCATTAGCTTTTGTGCCAAATTACTTTTCACAGCCACATAGGATGCAAAATCCATGATCGTGATCAAGCCGATCTCAGCACTAGTTAGTCCGCCTTTTTTGGTGAGCATCCCGACGATATCACCCTTGCTGACTTTATCTTTTTTGCCTGCACTTACATAGAGGCAAGTCCATTCTTGAGGTACAGGCGGAACGAGCTTTTCTCCCACCTTATATTCTTCTATGAACTCTTCAATATAATCTGGTCTAGCCTCATCATTTGCCAAGATCAAATAGGACTGCCCTTCCGCATGCATCCTGGCAGTCCGCCCATTTCTATGGATAAATGCATCTTCTTTTGGAGGCAACTGATAATGAACTATATGCTTGATCTCAGGAATATCCAACCCTCGAGAAGCCAAATCTGTAGCAATCAATAAATTGGTAACCTTGCTCCGGAATCGGATCAGGTTCTTTTCCCGATCTATTTGCTCCAATCCGCCATGCAAAACCGAGTGAAAATAATTATAGTCGTTGAGCAAAATGCTCAATCGATCCACAGCATCTCGGTGATTGCAAAAAACGATGCAGGATTCCTCCTGAAAACCAGCCACCAGCCGCATCAGATTTTCGCCTTTTTCCTTGCTTGAACTATGAACGACCTTGAGTTCCAACTTGGACTCAACCACATCCTTGAGGAAATTGACTGTACGATGATCCACAAATGGAAGAAAATCAGGCAACCTTTTCAACATCGTGGCGGAGGTAAGCAAATGTCTTTGTTGCCCATTAAGTGCGCCAAAAATCACCTTCAACTGCTCATGAAATCCCATTTGCAGAGACTTGTCAAATTCATCCAACACCACAGTTTGGATAGTTTTCGGATCAAAAGAGCCTCTTTCTATGTGATCAGCCAATCTTCCTGGAGTACCAATAATCACATCTGGCGCTTCACCCAAACTGTTTGATTCCAATTTGGAGGAATGCCCTCCATAAACCGTACTGACTCTAAAAGAAGTTTTCATGCCTTTGAAAACCTGCTCAATTTGAATCGCCAATTCACGGGATGGCACAATGATCAGCGCCTGCACTTCTCGGATATTTTCCTTGAGGGAATTCAATAGAGGAATCAAAAAGGCAACAGTCTTACCTGAGCCAGTTGGAGATAAAAGTACGAGATGAGGATTTTTGGCTGCTCTTGAGATGAACTCCGTTTGCATTTCATTGAGGCTTTCAATTGAAAGACTTTGGAGATACTGGGCGGTGGATTCTGTTTGTTTTTCTGACACCCTCAAAAGTACCCAATTCCTTTGAGCAATGTGCTCAAATCAGTCCAAGAGGCTAAACTTCCTTTCCTTTCACCACCAAAAACCAATCGCCTTCCAACGCCAAATACCCATAATCATAGCAGTAATGATAGAGATTTCCCTTTTTGGTTTCATAGAGATGCGTAAAATATCTGAACTGAAAACCATCACTAAGTAGACGAGCACGAGTTGATTTGGCCATCTCCTCTCCTGCTGGAATAATCTCCTCCAAAATATTCCTGTTCTTTTTCAGGCTGTGGTTGACCCGTCGGATGTAATTTGTGGATAGCGCATTTTGCTGATTGTTGTAGGTATTGCGGCATTGATCATCACAGAATTTCTTGTCGATTCTGCCTTGAATCACTTCACTACAATTCAAACAATATTTTTTCTCGATTGCCATTTTTAAAAAGTTTAGAGAATTTAGATAAATAGTTTCAAAAAAAATAGTGAAGAGCGAAAATCTCAACCCCTCACCTTATTATGGTTTACTAATTATTTATCAATTGAACCTATATGCAAAACCCGTTGCAACTGTGAGAAAGTGAAGCCAATTCTTCACATATCCATCACCTGGTCCTGGTTCATCCTCTGAAGTGCCTACTGCTCCTCCACCCAAATAGCGCAAATTGAAAAATGTATTGACGTTGGAAGTAACTTTTAATCCCGCTCTCAAACTTGCATCCAGGATCGCTCCTTTCACTTCATTATCACTCCCGTTCAAATAGCTAATTGGCGCATAGATGCCATCTGCCTCAAGTTCCAGATATACTAGCTCACTCAGATTACTTCTAGCTCTGACTTTCAGCGCAGGGACCACACCTACATCTCGGTTAGTGCGAAAGCGCGTACCATCTGTTGACTCAAACGTTATCGTTGCATTTCTTAGCTGAACACTTCCGCCTACTGCCAAGTCAAACTTTGGTTTGTTGGGAAGCAATTCCCTCAAATAACTTATCCTGTAAAAAGGAAAATTATATAATAAATCTACGCTGCTGTTTGCAGGAAAAGTCAAATTATCTACCACTAAATCTTCATTGAGCAAAACCTGCGTTTGAATTGTCAGGGGTTGATATAAAAGGATAAATGTATTTCGTTCTTTTATATCCAGTTCCAGAGAAAGCCGACCCACAGGAAAAAGCACATTTTGACCACCATCTTTTTTATAGTCGAAGTAGGTTCCATTTTGTCCAAATTGTACTTTATGACTCAAAACTGCCAAAAAGCCTAATTCAGCTACAGCTCTAAACTCGTAATCTTTTTTTTCTTTCTTTCGAAAAGAATCTAGATTTTGTGAAAAAGCTGAGATACTTGAAAATAAGAGAAAGAGGGGTAAGATAATCTTTAGAAAGTTCATAATTAAGGCCATTTAGTGCTTTAAATCATACCTTCTATTACTACAAATTAAAGAAATCGTTACACTCAATTTTCAAACTCCAAGGTGTTCATATTAAATGTACTCCAGATCGAAATAGGCTCCTCAGTCACGTAAACAAAGTAAATATCTCCAAAATAGTCAGTAGCTGGAATAATAAAAGGAGCACCAAACCAGCCCTCTTCTTGACCGGAAGCAGGTCGGGAATCTTTAGTTAGAATGCCTGTTTCTGCTATAAGTTTCCCATCAGGAGATCCTGCACGAACCTGGATTTTCCCTTTGGTATTTCCAGGCATGATAGAAAGTGTAATCCTCTTGATCTGATTGAGATCAATTTCTCTAAACAAAAGCCAAGAACCAGATGAAGTGAATTGCACGTACTGCTGATCTTCAGGATTTGCCCGTGCTACATTTTCAATACCATCAGCGGTGTATGCAGAAACTTTGGTATTTCTCAATTTCAACAGACTAGTAGTCTTTATCGGCTCGATGCCATTCGCTCCTTGGTCTTCATAGGAAGCCTGCACCGAGTAGAATCCTTCAGAATCATCGGTTTTTTCAATCTGATATTTCCCAGAAGCAGGCAGCCCAGATATCACATTTGGATTGGCGATACCTAACACGAAGTCAACCATCTGTCCAACTCTATTTTCATCCAAATGTGTGTGTCCAGGCATAATCTGCTCACCCCAAACTCCCGATCCACCATTTCTGACTTTATTGATCAGGTACGATTTTGCATTTGGATCGTTTTTGTATTTCTCAGACACCGACGTATAATCAGGCCCTACTGATTCATTGCTGATTCCATGGCAAGCTTTGCACCCAGCTTCATTGATGTAGGTCTCACCAATGCTCAAAATCTCTTCTTGGTGTCCCATTTCTATCAGATCGTAGCCACCTTCGAGATAATCAACATTCAAGTTGATCTGAGAAGGATCGATCTGCCCATCCTCTTTATCGGTAGCTGTGACAGCATAATTGATAGTCTCTTCACCAAAATAGAAGCTCCGATTTCCTTCCCAATCAATCGAAACCTTCGGCGCATCATTTCCCACTTTCACCTCTAGAAACGAACTTGCAGTCTCTCCCTTTAGATCTGTAGCGGTCAATTTCACCTTGAATACACCCGGTTCATTAAAGGTATAAGATGGATTCTCATCGGTAGAAGTAGCTCCGTTATCTCCAAATTCCCATTGAAATTTGACCGCATCATCAGTATCTAAGTCTTGTGTTCCAGCTGAAGAAAAATTCACAGTCAAAGGTGTTGCACCAGTACTTTTGTCAGCTGATATTTTCACCTCCGGATTTCTATTTCCTTCGGAAAAAACAATTCTATAAAGTCCAGAATCATCGTTATTCGCACGCCAAAAAGTACCATACTCCAGCACATACAAAGAACCATTTTTGCCAAATTGCATATCCATAGGCTTCTCGAAATGTGTCTCCGGCATAAAGCGCTCCATGGTATCGTACTCAAAATTCTCCGTCAGGCTAACTGTGAAAATCCAGTTTCTCATCCAATCATAGATGAATAGCTTCTCATTGTAATACCCCGGAAATCTAACTTCAGAGTTCTCATAATCTTCCCGATAATATACCTGACCAGCCATCGCATTTCTTCCGCCTTGACCAATCATTGGAAATTCCTCTGATTCGGCATAGGGATAATAGATCAAAGGCGGCTTGGCGACAGGTAAAATCTCCATTCCTGTATTGTTGGGAGAAGTATTCTTTGGAGCAGTTGGATCAAACTGAAACAAGCTTTCGCCTGTAGCAAAATCATATTTCCAATAGGCATAATTATTTCCCACAAAATATGGCCAGCCATAGTATCCCGGCTCTGTCGCCATATTGATTTCATCATAACCTCTTGGGCCACGACCTTCTTTATCCTCCGACCCATCGGGGCCTACTTCACCCCAAAACAAATTACCATTGTGATTATCAATTGAAAATCTAAACGGGTTGCGATTGCCTTTAATATAGATTTCAGGACGGGTTTTGGGCGTGCCTACAGGAAATAAATTTCCTTCAGGAATAGAATATCCACCTTCGGGGTTTGGCTTGATCCGAAGAATCGCACCTCTCAAATCATTGGTATTTCCCGAACTTCTCTGAGCATCCACGTTTTTAGGCTGATCCTGACGCTCATCGATTGGATTGAAATTACTCGACTCGAAAGGTGTGGAATCATCCCCTATTCCCAAGTATAGATTCCCCTGAGAATCAAACTCCAAAGACCCGCCAGAATGGTAACATCCTCGAAAAAGATCAACATCGAGAATAATCTCCTCAGAAGTCAAGTCTAGGGTATTGTCAACAAAGTCAAATCTTGAAATTCTGTTTAAAGCGGGTTCAGAAGCTGGAGCATAATATAGATACAACCAGTTATTCTTAGCAAAATCCGGATCTTTTGCCATTCCCATCAACCCATCCTCCCGCTCTGGAAACACGTCCAATTCACCCACTACTGAAGTTACTCCCGATTCTGCCTTAAAAAGTTTCAGTTTACCATGTCGCTCGATGATCAACACATCACCATTATCCAGCACCTCGATCTCCATAGGTTCATTGAAATTCCCTGCTAAATGAATTTTCGTGAATCTTGATTCATCAGGCTTTAGGATAGCAAAGGGATCGTCTTCTTTTGTCGTGCAACTCCAAAAACTCAAACTACAAACTGCAAATAGGAACAGGTATTTTTTCATGCTAATTACTTAGATTCATACAGATCTTGAAGGTAAAGAAATCTGAAAAACTCAGTGAGAGAATATGATTAAAGGTCTGAATTCTAGATTGGGAAAATTTTCTTCGATTGAAACTCTAAGTCTTACCTAGTCAATTTAGAATTTGTCCTACCTCGGATATTCAGATGGTTTCAGTTACAGAGAATTGACATCGAAAAATCTATCCCAAGTCTTACCCTTGATCTGTCAATCCTAAAACAAGACTTTCAGAAAAAATGTTTATGTAAGAATACTTCACAAACGTAGCTGAAATCGACATGCTCTCATGAAAGATGGTTGCTCAGCCTACTATCGGGTAAACATGCCCAACAGAAAACATAACATTAATCCCTACTACAAAAGCACTAGCCTGTCCTCCGAATGATTAGACAACTATGACCTTTGTAGTCTTAGTGGTAAAAAAAAACTTTCCAGAAAAAAACTCCAAATCAAATTTTTTTACTTCCTCTGTAGCATATCCTTGTTCGGTTTCGTCTGAAGATTATATACATTTATATCACTAAAATCCAGATATATGAAATCCTACTACGCACCTTACTCCCTACTTTTCTTGCTGTCGATTTTGGTATTTTCCTCCTGTCAAGATGATGTTACTACTTCCTACACCTATCGCACCATGATGCCTGTATATCTGGAAATGAGCGACGTAAGAGCAAGAATCATCACCACTGAGCCAGCCCAACCGTTAGACAATCCAGGTAAAATCTATATCTATGGAGATTACCTTTTTATTAATGAGCCCACTAAAGGCATACATATCCTGAATAATTCGAACCCCGCTGCTCCGATCAACTTAAGCTTCATACCTATAGCCGGCAACGTGGATATGGCAGTCAATGGCAAAATTCTGTACGCCGATAATTATGTGGATTTACTCGCATTTGACATCAGCACTATTAGCAAAATCAAGCTTGTCAAACGTGTGGAAGATGTTTTTACACATATGTACCACCATGAAACAGGTGAGATTATTACTTTTCGTGACACCGTAATCACAACAGAAAATCCTACCTGGGAAACAAATGGTGGGTGGCTTATGGATTCTAGGATGAGTTTTTCTTCCAATTTTTCAGCTGCCGCCCAAAGCTACGGGACAGGTGGATCAATGGCCAGGTTCACGCTCTCAAACAGCCACTTGTATGCAGTAGATGAGTCAACCTTACGTGTATTTGATGTAGAGACTCCAGCTGATCCCACTTTCGTCAAACCAATTGATCTAGGCTGGGGGATCGAAACTATCTTCCCTTTTCAGGACAAGCTATTTATAGGATCGAACAACGGAATGCATATCTACGATGCCAGCACGCCTAATTCACCAACCCGCATGGCGGTGTACGAACATGTCCAGGCTTGCGATCCTGTAGTAGTAAATGCTGACTTTGCTTTTGTGACGCTTAGAAATGGCAATGCTTGCTGGAATGGCGTGAATGAACTTCAGGTCATCGATATCAAAGACCTGTACCAACCCAAGCTTAAAAAAGCCTATTCTATGCTCAATCCCCATGGCTTGGGATTAGCTGGAGACTACCTTTATATAGCAGAAGGGACTCATGGACTGAAAAGCTTCAATGTAAGTGACGTAATGGCCATTGATCAAAACCAACTCGAGTTTTTGACCAGCCAAAAGTCGGTTGATCTGATACCTGGCCCTAAATCTCTGATTGTAATCGGTCCTGATGGCGTTTGCCAATTTGACTATAGCAACCCTTCCAAATTGAAAAAACTCAGCTGTATCCAGGTTAAAAATCCAGTCAACTTTTATTGAGAGGATGATGTCATACAACACCAAACTTCTATTAATCGTTTTTTTACTCTTCAGTGTCAAATGTCTGGCTCAGGAGAAGATTTATTTTGGCCAAACCGAAATCGGATTTTTGTACGGTCGAGGTGTGGAGCAATGGGACGGAAATCATGAAGAGCGAATTGATGTCAGTTTCATGACTTTTCATGGCGTACACCTCAGTAAAAACAACGTCATTGGATTTTCTGCCGGATTCGATCAATATGATGAAATCTCCATCATCCCTATTGCTTTGGGATGGAGGGGATTCCTAGGAAAAGAGGGCAAACCGAAGATTTTTGGAGGGCTGGATTTGGGAGGAGGCTCAGCGGTATTCGAAAAAAAAATAAGCGATGAGTGGAGTAAAAGCTGGTACGAAGGTGGATTATTAGTCAGTCCATCGGTGGGTATTAGCTTTCCTTCGAGAAAAGATAAAACTGCCCTTTCTTTCAGTTTTGCCTATAAAAGGCAGCAAATCTCTCAATTTTATGGAACTCTGTCGCGAGCGGGCACTCAAAGAATCGCGACAGATCTTCTACCTCCAGAATTCAGTTCTTTAACAGAAAACAGCTTCCTATTTCGAAGCTTTGTATTTCGTGCGGGACTTATGTTTTAAAAAAAAATCGCTAAGCTGTCAAATCTCGAGTCCAAACTGAACAACCTTTTCATTGCTATTGTCTTCACAAAAACTTAAATACAAACAGTATTTTACTAGAATTTAAAGTATGTCACATGTAGAATCGTAACCCATTACTACTTCTTTTTTCTTTAACTGTGGCGGTGTGAAGTCTGAGGTAACGTGTTCATTTTTCTCTTAACCATGCATATTTCAACTAATGCCCTTGCTCACATGAGCATGGATAAAATCAGTGTCTCTTGTAGCAAAGGCCACATTGAAATTGGTTAGAAACTCCTTGTTTTATAGAGTTTTTATAACTGGTATTAATTTGAATTTTAGTCATTTTGTTCTGTTTGCATGGATGGCTTGTGCCTCAGCCAGTCATAATAGGTGCTTCTAGAAACTGCATAAACTTTGCACATCCTCTCAACAGCAAATTCTTTTTTATGAGTGTTCGCTTTGTTGCACGTTCCGGAAAAAAGCTAAATCTTGATTCTAAATCGGATCAAATTCCTCCTTTCTCTAAGGGGGTAAGGGGGATTTTAGGAAGCAAATCAGTATTAAATATAGCAACGTGCAGGATTACGGATACTCATTTTCTTTTTGGTGGCCTTTCACAAACCCGAATATTTGTTGATGCTCTTGGAGAAGGTTCTTACAGCCTTTTTTAGGATGTCCCGATCAATCTGTGCTTCTTTCAATTCTTTCTTCGGTTCGGTAAACTTACGCTACTCTACCGTGAGAACAGCCTTCCCGATACCTGCAAAAACACAAGTTCTACTTCTGGCAAATTCCCTTCCCCAGCGCAGGATCATATCTGATGGAATATTCATTTCACGACCTACTTCCTCGGAAGTCTTCCCGGTTCGGTATAACTCTACTGCCCTTAACTAAAAAACTTTGTCAAAGATCTTCTTTCTCACATCATTTCTAAGTTATGAGGGCTTAACCTAATCTGCAATCTATAGTAGCTAGTCCATTCTTCTTGTTTTAACCTTAGAATACGGGCAGGCTTCTTGGGGCACTGGCGTTAATTCAAACCTCAATTTACCAGGGAAAACTACCCTGATCTACGCGTTCTCTTCATGAGCTTCGTGGCTAAAAAAAAATCCAGCTTATGAATAAGCTGGATAACTGTACCCCCTGTGCAAACCTCGGTTAGTGAGCTTGTGGAACTACTGTGTCCAGCGTGGTAAAAAGAACGTCCACAAAAAACCACTACTCCGGTAGTACCCGGGAGTAGTGGTTTTCCCTTTAAATCATTGCTCCTTAACCTAGTAATAGAGTCAAATTGCGATGAGTATTGTTGTATCCCACCCAAGAATAGCCATTGGTTGTTCTTGCAGATACCGATAGTACAAAGCTATACGCGCAAGATTGTGGTGGTCTCCAATTGCCTGATGCAGGAATTAGCTTATTAACGAACCCTGCCCAGTTTCCTTTGGCAGGAGTATAACCTTCAGAATAAATCGAGGCGGAAAGACCTGCTCCATAGGTAGCATAGAAGCTTACTGAGCGGAGATTCCCTTCCGGGTCATTAGCCGTAATCCTAAAATTCAACCCATCCGGAGCTGCTCCAATAGTCTCAATAGCACAGGCAGACACTTCACTGCTACCATGCTTCACACTTTCTATGATGGTAGACGGCACATGGTTATCGATATACAACTTCAACTCCTGGACAGCAGCCACATCAGTTGTACTAGATCCTACTAAGAAAGTCACTTTTATCCTGTAGAGCCCCGGTAATAGTGCAGTTGTAGGGAATTGAATCAACAGATCATCTATAGAGTAATCCGTAGCGGGATTTGCCAATTGATAATAACCATAGGCTGATGCAGCAAATGATTCCAAAGCATAGGTAGAACCCGTCCAGCGGTAATTAGACCAATTGCTAATCAACTTAGTGAATGAACCACCTGGTGGGGCTATTTCTACTTTGTATTTTCTATTTCCAGCCGTCCAGAGTTGCTGCATTTTGGTTCGATTTCCTATCAAATTCAACGTACCGCCAAATGCAGCATTCTCTACAAAGTGATAATATCCAGAATCAGTAGTTGCCCGACCAGAAGCGTTGATTTTTGTAGTTGGGATCAACCCTACACTTCCGACCAAAGGTCCCAGATCCGCAGAAGGAATCGACGGTTTTCTGCTCAAAATCAACTGTCGAAGCTTGGTGAAATCTGTGTAAAAATTACCCGGAAAATCTGTCGTAAACCCAGGGTTGCCGGATTTTACTCTAAATCCAAAATAAGTATACGGAGTACTAAATGGCCAATGAAGTGCCACATTGATCTCACTGAGCTCTAGTCTGAATTTCCAGATTCTATGAGATACATCTGAATTTGGACTAGCTCCAAACTCTTGAACCACGGCAGAATTGGAAGGGTCAGCCAGCAAGCCTGTCCATGTGCCCGGACCTAGATATTTCTGTCTGCCGAGTTTGTTTGGCTGACCAGGGTAAAGTCCATAGTTCACATCTACTCCCGAAGTAATCGCACGATCACGATTATTATCGAAAGTCAACCAAAAGTAATCATTGGTACTTGCATCATTTCCAGTATCTGACACTACATCGAGTGTGAGGTAAAGAAAATTCGCATCGTTTTTGGCCATTACATAGCCTCTTGAGAATTTGAGGCTACCGGCACCATCCCAGTCACCAGCCATCACAGGCTTATTGATGTCCACGGGGTTTACTGCCCACTCGCTCCGTAGAGGGAAGGCAAAAAGAATTGGAGTAGTAATAGATAAATTTCTAAGCTTAGCCATAGGGTTTAAGAATTATTAAAATTTAAAAAGGAACAATTGTCTCCTAAAAAAATGAGACATGAATGAAAATTACAATCCCGATTTATTCTTATAAAAGACTTAAAATTTTCGGGAACCAACGAATATCAGCACTTGACAAAATCAATTCAATCAATTGATATTCAACACTTAATAAATTTACAGATTATGATGAAGAATACGAGAGAAATGGGCATAAAAAAACCCTGACTTGCACTAAGTCAGGGTTTAAATTTAGTATTTTTTGCAAATCACTTAGCTGGTAGAACTTTAGCTTTTACCTCTCCAAAGCCAACTCTGATTCCATCTTTCTCTGCAAATCCTTTCATAATCACTGTATCGCCGTCTTCGATAAACATTCTTTCTGCCCCAGAATCAAGCTTAACAGCTTCTTTTCCATTCCAAGAAAGCTCCAACATCGACCCAAAAGAATCTGGCTCCTGACCGGAGATAGTTCCAGAAGCCATCATATCACCTACATTGATATTGCAGCCATTCACCGTATGATGTGCCAATTGCTGGGCTACATTCCAGTACATGTTTTTAAAATTGGATGTGCAGACTTTGCTGATCTTATCTTCTTCAGGCTGAATGTATGCTTCTAATTGAATATCGAAGCTGTGAGGTTTTTCACATTTCAGATAATCCAAAACTTCAGGATCTTGTACAGGACTTCCTACTTTGAATCGCTCCAGAGCTTCCAAAGTCACCACCCAAGGTGAGATCGAAGAAGCAAAGCTTTTCCCTAAAAATGGCCCTAAAGGCACATATTCCCAAGCCTGAATATCACGGGCAGACCAATCGTTGAAAAGCACAAATCCGAAAATATAATCCTCCGCATCAGCAGTGGAAACAGAATCTCCAAGCTTGGTAGATTTGCCAGTAATAAATGCCAACTCTAATTCGAAATCAAGCTTTTGACTTGGCCCAAATACCGGTGAGCCTGTTTCTGGATCTTTGGTCTGACCTTTTGGTCGAGTGATCGGCACTCCAGAAGGAATGATAGAAGACGCTCTTCCATGATAGCCTACAGGGAGATGCTTCCAGTTTGGTAAAAGTGCGTTTTCTGGGTCACGGAACATTTTGCCTACATTGGTCGCATGCTCTTTACTGCTATAGAAGTCCGTATAATCGCCGATCTTCACTGGCATTAGCATAGTTGCTTCTTTACGGTGCAGCATCACTTTTCCCCTTGCAGAATGATCTCTCAACTTTTCATTATCTGCCAAAAGTAAATTTTGAACCCGCTCCCTGATTTTTTTGGTAATCACCTTACCTAATCCAATCATGGCATTGAGCGAGTCGGTTAGAAACACACCCTCGGGCAAAAACATATCCGAAAAGAATCCTTCCTGATCCAGAATACTCAAATCCACAATCTTGTCCCCGATTGCTATTCCTATACGCGGACTTAGTTTTTTATTCTGAAAAATTCCGAACGGGAGATTATAAATCGTGAAATCAGAATTTTTTGATACTTCCACCCAAGTAATGAGGGTTTTGGTTGGGCTGTCGCTCATGGGTAAAAATCATTGTGACCGCAAATTTAGCTTTTATGTATGAAATCAAAAGAGTAAAAAAGGAAAGATTGGTATTTCATTTTCTAACTCAGGTCATAAGTCTTTGGGTTCTTGACCTTTGGAACGGCACATCTAAATTTCAATTAATTCTCAAAGAATGAAATCGATTAATCGTACCTACCAGAATACTATTCCTCTCGACTTAATTCGACAAGCTCACTATTAAATGCTCGGGGATCTGATCCGTTTTTGAAGAATGGGGAGTGAGGTAGTAGATGCCAGACACAACTTATCTAAACTGATGCGGACACCATTAATTCTAAACCATAATCAACCAACCATCATTTTTCATGCCTCCAATCCGATCTCTTCGCTAACTTAGATGGAAATTGAAATCCTATCCTAATGAAAAATCTTTATAACATCTTCCTGACCCTCCTACTGGCTATGTTCATTTCCGGCTCTTTTGCTCAGGAAAAAAGCATCATCGATCAGCTGGATGAAGTTGCTATTGTCGATCAAAAAGTCATGATGCCCATGCGGGATGGCGTGCGACTGGCTACAGATATTTACCGTCCAAAAGGTGAAGGTGAATACCCAATCGTATTTTCCAGAACTCCCTACAATTTCAATACCTGGGGAGATGGGGAAATGAATACGCGTACCATGCAATCCGCAATCGATTGGGTTAAAAAAGGCTATGCTTTCGTAGTTCAAAATGAACGTGGAAGATATTTCTCTGAGGGAGATTGGGATATTTTGGGCGTTCCGTTGACTGATGGATACGATGCGTTTGAGTGGATGGCCAAACAAGACTGGAGCAACGGAAAGGTAGGAACACTAGGTTGCTCGTCCACTGCCGAATGGCAAATGGCTGTAGCTTCTCTCGATCATCCGGCTCTGACTGCACTTGTGCCTCAAGGGTATGGAGCCGGAGTCGGCAAGGTTGGAGACTTTTGGGAGCAAGGTAATTGGTACCGCGGTGGAGCTGGACAGATGCTTTTCACCAACTGGCTTTATAGCGTACAACATGATCCTATGGCTCCAAAACTGCCAGAAGGCATTAGCCAAAAAGATCTGCTAAGACTTCAGCGTTTCTATGATATGTCTCCTGAGTATCCAAAAATAGACTCCAAGGCCGCTTTGAGTCATCTTCCTATTCAGGACATTATCAAAAATCAAAATGGACCTATGGGAATCTACGAAGAGATGATCACCCGTAAGCCAAATGATCCAAAGTGGTTTGACAGTGGATTGTATAATGACGAAATGCCTTTTGATACACCTAGTTTCTGGTTTGTATCTTGGTTTGATGTGTCGGCTGGTCCAAACATTGCGATGTTCAATCACGCCAGAGAGAATGCTGTTTCTCAGCTGGCCAGGGAAAATCAGTACCTGGTAATTGCGCCTGTTTTACATTGTTCTTATACTCGCGCTACTGAAAATACCATGGTAGGTGATCTGAATGTAGGTGATGCTCGCTTGAATTATGATGAGATTATTACTGCTTGGTTTGATTTGTGGCTGAAAGGAGAAAAGTCTGAAACGATGGAGGAAATGCCAAGAGTCCAATATTATACCATGGGCGCTAACAAATGGCAAACTTCAGACGTATGGCCTCCTGCTGAAGCTGTGATGACCACTATGTATTTGGATTCTGAAGGCAATGCAAATACACTAAACGGAGACGGAAAGCTTACTCCTAAAAAACCCAAAAAAGACAAACCTGACACCTTCAAATATGATCCGATGAATCCGGTGACTTCTTATGGTGGAAATGTTTGCTGCACCGGAAATGCACTGGTTGGAGGATCTTTCGATCAATCTGAGATGGAAAAGAGGGATGATATTCTGGTTTATACTACGGATGTACTGGAAGAGGGAATCGAAGTTTCAGGCTTTATCGAATCTTATATATACCTCTCCTCTGATGCCAAAGACACGGATGTGACGATCAAACTAATCGATGTGCATCCTGACGGAAAAGCTTTCAACCTCGATGAAACAATCCAGCGAGTTCGCTATAGAGAAGGCTACGACAAAGAAGTCTGGATGGAAGATGGCGAAGTCTATGAAGTAAAAATGACGCCGATGAGTACCTCCAATTACTTCGACAAAGGACACCGAATCCGGATCGAAGTCAGCAGCTCCAACTTCCCGCGATTCGACAGAAACATGAATACCGGTGGAAATACCTACGATGAGACTGAAGGTGTAATCGCTACCAATTCCATTCATCATGGAGCAAAGAGTCTGAGCAGAATTGTGCTGCCGATTGTGAAGTAATTCTACTTTCTTCGCACCAACGAATATTGTTATCGAATTAGCTACACACAGGGTGACCTAAATTTCTTAAAGAGAATACTTTGAATTGGTTAAGAATATTAATGAGTTTGCTACTTTCATTACATAAAGTATGGAAATGGATGCTGCTTATGGACTGGAGACACAAGGCAGTTTAAGGGAATGTCAAAAATGAAATGATAGAATTTTAGATACTAGTGCGCTGGAAGGAATACTAATTAAATGATTCATTGCACCCTTATGGCAAACGTGTAACGACAAGACTCACTTCAAACAACAGTAAGAATGGACAAACAAAAAATAAAAGAACAGCAACAAAAAATTCTTGAGCTTGTAAGAGAATTTTGTAGTAAGAAACTGGACGAAGATTATTTTGAACTTTCAGAACGGCTGATCCAGAAACTTGGACGCAAAAGGAATGTTCCTTTCGCAACTGGTCAACCGCAAGTATGGGCGGCTGCAACTATTCATGCACTTGGAACAATTAATTTTTTATTTGATAAATCTTTTGAGCCATATGTATCCATTGATGAAATCAACGATTTTTTCGGGACTACTAAATCAACAACAGGAAATAAATCAAAACAAATTCGAGATTTGCTCAAACTTGACAGATGGGATAAGGAATTCTCTACAAGAAGGATGAGTGAAAGTAATCCGTTTTCTAATCTTGTAATGGTTGATGGGTTTATTGTTTCTGTGGACACATTACCGGAACAGTATCAACTAGCAGTTCGCCAGGCAAGAGCAGAAGGCAAAGACATTTCTTTTACGACAAGTTGAAAATCCAGCCAACAGGTGATTAGCCGGCTGTGTCTAATAAGCTCCACATCCTGCCCACCTGAGCGTAGAATCCAGCGTTGGGGCTACGTGTAATTTGTAATTATACCTTCATATCAATATGAATTTATAATTCGAATTAAATATCTCCTTGCAAGCCCAGCTTCTTGAGAACCAAGACAATTTCAGCCGAATAATGTCCAGGACTGTCATGCAACTGATAATGTAAAGCTGTTGCTGCACGACTTCTAAAAGATCTTTTGGGGTCTGCTGATAACTTAATGAAATTCAGTTTTGGTCGGACGGGTAAGAAAAAACGGATTTATAAAGAAAAGACTGGACTTTCTTATCCAATTGAGTTTTACCTTGATATTGAATATTTTGATTCTCCGCTTTATTACCAATAATGTATGCTTTACCAAACGAGCGAAGTCGAGGTGCGAGAAATTTAATTTAGCTACTGGTGTGATTACGGATAATCATATTGAGTAAATTATATTAAGAAAAAAAAACACAGAATTTTGAAAATCCCACGAATCATCTAAAATTCTAATAAATGAAAAGAAAAGGATTCATTACAGCACTTCTTACATTCGTAACAACGCCATTTTGGGGGTTTGCCTCAATGGAAAATAAATCAGTAAGAGAGGACAAAGGATTTAAAATTAGTGCGGGAGAAGGCCGATTGCACGGGCACATAAAACTTAAAGGTGTTAATTCCAATATTCTGGATGTTAAAATATCGGGTAAGGACACCGATGGTGAATTGGCAATATTTGAACAGACCTCGCTTTCTCAGGGACGAGGAACACCATTACATATTCATAATTCACAAGACGAAATATTCTACATTATTGAAGGGGCCTACTATTTTCAGGTCGGGGATGTAAAATATGATTTAGCCGTGGGAGATAGCATATTTTTACCTAGAAAGATTCCACACGCTTGGACTCAAAAATCAGAAAAGGGTAGGATGACTGTGATTCTGCAACCGGCAGGAAAGCTGGAGGATTTCTTCGTGACAATGGCAGCATTGGACCACGAACCTACCACAAAAGAAATCGAAAATATTTTTGAGGAAAATGAAATGCAAGTTGTCGGGCCAACTTTGAAGCTGGAATAATTACAAATCAAACATTTACTTTCCAAATAGGATTGAAATAATTGGTGCAAAACCGGAATATGTTAGATGCTCTGAAAACAAACAGGGCGTAAACCATGACTTCTGTTGACTTCTCTTAGTTATTTCCGATATCCTACTTATACCCCAAAGCTCAAGGCCGTCAAATCAACTGGTGGTTCTTCTTTAGTAGTCATCTTGCAAACTATTTCTGCCAAACGAATAGGTAAAATGTGTTGCCTTGATTTCACTGCTAATTGGTGTCTTTCTATAAAAATTAACTGTATGGATATCTTCCGTTTCAGCTTGAACGAATACTTCATTAAATCCATTCTTTTGGCAAAAATCATTTAATGTCGCAATTAATAATCTCCCAATTCCCTTTCGCTGATGGTCTGTCAATACTGCAATGTCATAAATGTATGCGGAAGGTTTTTCAGTGTCGTACCTTTCCAAAACATGTGCTGTAAGACCTCCAACTAGTTTATCGTCTCGCTTGGCCACAAATACTAAAAAACTTTTATTGCTGAGTAATTTTTGTAAATAGGTCTCTGTCGGAAGTGAAAAGGCCTCCCACTCAAAAGCATCTAAAAAAACTTTAATCAAGTCTGAAAAGTCCTTTATGTCTCTAGGAGTAAGTTTTGCTATTTCTACTTTCAAATAATTATTTTTTGACGTCTCTTTTAATTGGACCAAAATGGTTTCGATCTTTGCGTTAGGGCCGGTTTCGGAGGGCTACTCTGTCATACAAAAAAGAATCATAGGTACTTCATGCTTATGCGGCTTTTATTCACGTGGCATTTGTTCATGAATCTTCATATCTCTCGCGCGAAAACCACCTCATACTTGGTCTATATTCACCATTCAAGGCATAATCACTCATTTTCCATCAGGCGGGCTGAAGTGGAAACCACAACATTAGTGTATTTAATTAGCATTAGCTCAAGACGACGATTTTGCGATACCAACCCCACCTTACTCAAAGCTAGAAAACGTTATCGCACACGCTTTTGCTTCACAGCTAAATAATACTGGGAGATAGGAATCAAATTTTTTAGTATAGTTGCATATTAAATCACACACACATAAATGACTTTTTTACATTAAAACACATTATTTTAATTACTTA
>NZ_MSSW01000056.1 GCF_002150685.1 Algoriphagus antarcticus | reverse complement strand
TTCTACTGGCAAGATTCCGTATAATCACAAATCCGATATCAAAATAAATGATTATCCGCAATTCCCCCTACTTTCAAAAAGTTGACTTCGTAAGCTAACGGATATCAAATCGCCTAAAATTCAGTCTATTTATGATCCGTTATTCAGAATGATGGCAGTGGCCATATTTTCTTTGATTTAGCGGACGGCAGGCCGATGACCTCCCGATTGTTATCGGGAGAAGTAGCGTAGTTGCTTGAGTTCACCCAATTCTATGATGCTTTTTTCTCTTCACTGGCAGAAAAGCGATATTCAAATCAAAATATATAAGGGAGTGCGTTTCACAAATTCGGAATGAGCTCTCTTTTTAATCTAAAATACCAGTAAATAGATAAAAAAAGTAATTACCCCGATTGCTAACCCAATGATGAATACCGTATAGGCATGCGAAAGCAGTTTATATTTTCTATTTAAAACTTTCCCTTGATAATAAAGCGAAATAGCCATTTGCTCTTGCACTTGTTTCTTTGAAGGTAATATTTGGTCGAGCTCGAGGAGGTATTCTGTAAGGGTGAAATTCGAGCTTACACCGAAAAACATCATACTTGTCTTCAGTTCTGGGTTCTGACCAGTTCGTTTTCCCATTACTTTAGGCCTTGCTGCCTGGACGGCTAAAATGGTAGATGCAAGACAGGTAGTAAGTAATATCAAAATTGGTACAAGCGTAATCGTACGTTGATAATCAATCTGATGCGATATACTGCCATATCCAATAATTGCCACAACAGAAGAAATTACAAGCGCATTGATGCTAATCACGATATTGGCTTTGTTATCTGCTATTTGAAGCAGATTACAATTATTCATAAAAGTCACCCGAAAAAAAGTCTGTTGTGCCCGCTCAGTTTTATCTTTTTTTGGCTCTAAAAAGTCCTCCATATTGAATGAATTTTGTAAAAACTGAAATTACAAAATTATTACCCAAGAAACCTTAAGTCTCTGGGACAGTTTTAATTATCTGCTTCCCCTCAAAATCTTAACAAAAAGGGAAACATAGTCAAGTCTCGCGCTGGCAATTCTTTCCAAAGCCAATTCCCGAATTCGAAAATGGACTTGGACCTAATCGGCGTTGACGCCCAAATGGCTTCTAAAGGGAATTCAAAGCTTTCTCTCCTTCGTCAAAAGCAGCGTTAAGCGCAAATCCACCTTTGCGGAATAAGAAAGCGACTGATGAACTTGAGCTAAAGATCAAAAACACTTCTTCTTCAAAGTTGACTTTGGTTGCAAAAGACTATGTTTACCTCAAGCTACACAAAGAACTTAAACTTAAAACGGGAGAAGAAACCAGCCTTAAGATGGATACGAAGAAACACAAAGGCTGGTATCAGATCAGTCTTGCTTCCAAAGAAGATCCACAACTGGAAATCACCTATGCCGGTAGATTAGAAACGGTAAAGACAGTATCTCAGATCCTCAGATGGGACGAGTGATATAGATCTTACTTTGATAAATATCGCCTAGCTACACTGTCCCAAAAGCAAAAAGATTACAACAAATACCAAGATTGTACCGAGGCATCCGCCACCTAGTTTGTAGGCGCCATAGCCTGCGATTAGTCCTTTGAAAAGATTATTCATGTTGGGGGATTTTAGTTTTGAAATGATTGCTCTGGCACCGATCCATAAGTTGTGCCAGAGCATTTTCCATTTCAAAAACTCAGTTCCAACTTCTAAAATAGATCACAAAATGAGCGGGAAGTCACTTTTCAGTTATTTTATGTGTAAGAAATATCCCGATTTGAGACGAGGGTGATTTCCCGAATCGGGAAGAAAACATAAGCAAATTGGCTATGCTTAAAACACCAGTAATCCCTGCTCTCTGAGTATTTCCCAAACTTCAGATTCAAGCAACTCTTCCAAGTCCCCAAACTCTGACTCGTAACTTTCCCGAATGGGTTTCAGCGTATTGAGCTTTTGATCGTAACCGACAGTCTGTAACATTTCACTGACCCATTTCCCCAAATCAAGCGGAAGCTCCATTGCAAAATCTTCTTTTTTCCCGGAGAAGATCAATTCCGAATGCTCGTCCTCTTCGAAGAGTTGTAGTTCTGGCTGAGCTCCAACCCAAATAATCCGCTTCCTGTCCTGATATGGCACTGCTGGCTCGTTCCTGATTTCGTCTGAGATAAAGTTCTTGGGGACAGTGGTTTTGGGGACTTTGGAATCGAACCACTCATGAAGTGGCACATCAAAGCAGACTCCGTGCATGTAATTGAAAAGTGATTTGCGAAGTCCTTCACCATATAGCTCATGATCAGCTCCCGTGGGATCGTCATGAGGCAGATCATTATTGGCAAAAGAACCTGCGACAGGCATAAGATTGACCGCTCCGAAAGCTTTTGGATCGAGACCAACTGGGCTATGTGCAGTCATTGCAAAGCGATGCCAGAAACCAGATTGGATCACTCCTGCCTCTATCAACTGCCTCACCATTTCCAAAGAATCTATCGTCTCTTGTGCAGATTGAGTTGGAAAACCATACATGAGATAAGCATGAACCATGATTCCCGCTTGGGTAAAATGATTGGTCACTTGAGCCACTTGCGAAACGGTGACCCCCTTTTTGATCAGTGCCAAAAGCCGATCGGACGCTACTTCCAAACCTCCTGAAACGGCTATACATCCAGAAGCTCTCAACAAGCGACACAGATCGGATGAAAAACTACTTTCAAATCTAATATTCGTCCACCATGTCACAGAAAGTTGTCTTCTCAATATCTCAATGGCCAAATCCCGCATCAAAGCAGGAGGTGCAGCCTCATCGACAAAGTGGAAGCCATTTTGGCCAGTTTGAGCGATAATTTCTTCTATACGATCACATAATATAGAGGCCGTGATTGGCTCATATCTTCCAATATAATCCAGCGACACATCACAAAAAGTACATTTTCCCCAATAACATCCATGCGCCAGAGTCATCTTGTTCCAGCGACCATCCGACCAAAGTCTATGCATCGGATTAGCCACTTCTATCACGGAGAGGTAATCCCTGATCAGCAAATCGCTGTAATCAGGTGTCCCTACTTCGCGCTGAGAGACATCTTTTACAGCATTGCTATTGCAATAAGTCACTTCACCATCAATCCGAGTAAAAGTTCTTTTCAGCTCATTCAAAGGGATTTTCCCATCCAGATGATCCAACAATAGCCGTATTGGAGCTTCTCCGTCATCCAGCACGATGAAGTCTACGTAGTCAAAAACTCTAGCTTCTTTCAGTGAGCGCAATTCTGTATTTGGGTAACCGCCACCCATCCAGAGCCCAAGTTCGGGATGATGTTTTTTTAGATATTGACCGCACTTGAATGCGCCATAAAGATTTCCTGGAAAAGGCACTGAAAACGCCACGGAAGTGGGCTGATACTGCTGGATTTTTCGCTCCAGCAAATCACAAAGCAACTCATCAATCAAGCCAGATTCCTGATGCAGCGCTTCATGCATCTCGTCAAAGGAATTGGCTGATAGCCCCAATCGCTCAGCATAGCGGCTAAATCCAAAATTAGAATCAATCTGCTCTGTGATCAGATCTCCGATATCTTCCAGATAAAGTGTCGCAAAGTACCTGGCTTTATCACGAATTCCCAGTGTCCCAAAAGCCCACTCCAAATCATCCAACTGCACAAATCGACTTGCTTCAGGCAGATAATCTCCTTCGGCAACTCTATAGGCAAACGTTGGGTTTTTATCCTGAAGAAAAGCTATGACAGGGTCTATCGTTTGTAGATAATTGGCCTTCAGACGAACAATCCGTGCAGCATTATCCGACAAATTTGCCTGATTGGCTTCAATCTGATGGAAGATTTTGGTTAAGCCAGTTTTAGAAAACAGTTGCAAAATCACCTCTATTCCCAAATCCACCTGATTCGATTCTACACCAATTTGATTGAGATATCCTTTCAAATAAGCCGTTGCAGGATATGGCGTATTTAACTGGGTGAAAGGTGGGGTGATGAAAAGTATTTTTGAAGCCAAGATGTATAGAGCTGATTTACGTGTGCAATTTCGTAAGAAAATATTTCTTATCTGGGTATCTGTATTCCTAAGGTCAGCAAAATTCAGTTAGGAGCTGTCCTACTTACTTTGCATGTAGCTATGGAAGACCGAAGTAGCCATCACCTTGAAACGTCTCATAGTCACCCATAAATTACATGAGCGCATATAATTGCTTCTGACATTTTAGTAAATTACCCATCTAGCCTTATAACCAAAACCATGAAATCGGGCATGACTCAAGCGTTACAGAGAGTGATGTCCTGATAGCTATCGGGATGCCATGCGAGATTCCATCCCGATATATCGAGACAGGTAGTGCCCATTCAAAAAACAATTATAAACACATGAAAGAATTAAGAAAAGAAGATATCAATCAGGAGGTTTTTGACCTTTATGATGCCTATGCTCACAATAAACTGGAGCGAAGACAATTTATAGAAAAGCTGTCTGCTTATGCAGTCGGAGGCGTCACAGTCGCTGCTTTGATGAGTGCGATGATGCCAAACTATGAAGACACCCGCACGATCAAATCCGATGATCCGCGTCTTGACTCGGATTACATCATGTATGATTCCCCTAAAGGTGGAGGAAAAATAAAAGGACTTCTTTCCACACCAACAGGAACTTCAGGCAAAGTACCGGGAGTGGTAGTGGTGCATGAAAACAGAGGTTTGAATCCTTATATCGAAGACGTGGGAAGAAGAACTGCTGTAGCAGGATTTATTTCTTTGGCTCCCGATGCGCTGACTCCACTTGGAGGCTATCCTGGCAATGACGATGAAGGTCGTACTCTGCAAAGCACAAGAGACCGTGACGAAATGCTGGAAGACTTTATTGCAGCTTATGATTACTTGAAAGCGCATCCGGATTGCAATGGAAAAGTTGGAGTAGTAGGATTTTGCTTCGGTGGTTGGATCTCAAATATGATGGCTGTACGAATTCCAACATTGAATGCTTCAGTTCCTTTCTACGGAGGTCAGCCATCAGCGGAAGAAGCAGCGCAAATCAAATCACCCTTGATGCTCCACTTTGCTGCACTGGATGAGCGGGTAAATGCTGGTTGGCCAGCTTATGAAAAAGCCCTCGAAGCCAATAATGTAGAAAATCAGGCATTTATTTATCCAGAGGTTAATCACGGATTTCACAACAATACCACGCCGAGATACGATGAGGCGGCGGCAACTTTAGCTTGGGAAAGAACCATCGGGTTCTTTAAGGAGAAATTGGGATAAAGACCTACTTGTCATTAATTAGGAGTACTAGACAGCACTCCTTTTTTTAGCTCTATTACGAAGAAAAGTAGAATTTCGATCTCTTGGATCTCTGAGTCCACAGACCGGAACTTAAAGTTATCAAGCGATCCCTCCTTAGTAAACTTAGAAGTTTAAAAAAACCAAGTGAATGAAACTATCCCAAACGAGTGAAGTCTTTCAAGTGAAGGTAGACCTTGAGTTGGACTAGGTGTAGTGCTGTAAAGCGATCAAGATTAACTACACCTTTTTATTTCCTAGAATTTGTAATTCTTTCTCAATAGTTCAACCCCTATCAGGTTTGGGATTTATTATTAAACTCCGCTTCCCCACGGGTTTCACCCGCGGTTATTGAAAGGTTCGACCACTTCGTGGTCACTTTAAATCGATCATTCCGCAATGGTCATGATTTCGGAAATTAACCGGCGTAAATACTATGGTTCAGATTAGCGATCCTGAAAGGATCGAACCATGAATAGCCATGGGTGCAACCCATGGATAAAACGAAACACACACGATTCCAAACGACCCCGAAGGGTGTCGAACTTTGGAATATTTTATCCCCAGTCTGTGTCTCCAGTTGAGATCGGAGTTTACCGAGTTACCTTCAATAGCCAGTCAAATATGTTCTGAAGACAATTAATTACCTTCGGATGGTACTTCACAAATATGAAAAGTCCCCCACTGAGCGTAGACCTTAGCTAGGTGTAACTACACCTTTTTATTTCCTAGAATTTGTAATTCTTTCTCAATAGTTCAACCCCTATCAGGTTTGGGATTTATTATTAAACTCCGCTTCCCCACGGGTTTCACCCGCGGTTATTGAAAGGTTCGACCACTTCGTGGTCACTTTAAATCGATCATTCCGCAATGGTCATGATTTCGGAAATTAACCGGCGTAAATACTATGGTTCAGATTAGCGATCCTGAAAGGATCGAACCATGAATAGCCATGGGTGCAACCCATGGATAAAACGAAACACACACGATTCCAAACGACCCCGAAGGGTGTCGAACTTTGGAATATTTTATCCCCATTCTGTGTCTCCAGTTGAGATCGGAGTTTACCGTGTTGCCTTCAGTAAACAGTCCATTAAGTTCTGAAGACAATTAATTATCTTCGGAAGAGTGCCTTGGGGTTCTACGCAGACCATACTAGTTGCGCTCTCCGCGTTATCCGCCGCGTACTCCGTGGTTAAACAACAACCTTATAAAAAATGAACACCTTATCATCACTAGGAATTTTCTTTGCTGTTTTATTACTCACTATATCATGCACCAATCAAACAAAGGACTGGTCAGCGCAGACAGAAATCACTAAATGGCCTGAAAGCAAGAATGGCGCGATTTCCATCACGTATGATGATGGCATCATTAACCAATTCACCATCGCAAAGCCAATAATGGACAGCTTAAATCTTCCAGCTACTTTTTTCATCATCACTGGAAAAGTGGAAGGATCCGGAAAAGGAAAATTCATTGGAAGAGATCCAAAAACGATCATTTCAGAAACTTCAACAATCAAAACTGATTCTACCAATTTCTTTGAGCGAGCCTCTCTGATTGCTTTTACAGGAACTACCGAAGCCGAGGAATATCATGCAAACGTCGGGTCACTTTATGAAGCCGGCAGAATAGCTGAAGCATATGAACTTCTGGATGAAGGCTATGAAAAAATACGAAACAGTAGAATGAGAAATACTGATGACGTGGTTTTTCATAACAATCCAGTGGACACCACAAGCTGGGAGCAATACAAGTCTTACGCCGAGCAAGGTCATGAAATCTCTTCGCACACAGTCACTCATCCTAAACTAGCGGTGCTTGATGAAGTGAATATGCGCTATGAATTGGAGCAAAGCAAAGCTGACTTAGCGAAGTTTATGGGCGAGGAATCTACCTTTTCCGCAGAAGGGCCTTATGGTACAGAGAATGAACGAGTCATGGAGTATGCTTACAAAATCTATCCGGCACTACGAAACCGAATGCCTGAAGACTGGCTGGAAGAAATAAATCGAGGTAGCAAAAGTCAACCTGGAAACACCAAAAAGGAATATGTTCAGTGGCAAAGAGGCGCTCTTAGCAATTCAGGAATTGATCAGATGAAATCCTGGACAGACACTGTGAAAGCACATGACAATATCTGGCTAGTCTTGGTCATTCATGGTGTTGAAGATTACGGATGGGAACCGTTGACCACAGGTGAATTAAAGGAGTACTTCGGGTATATAAAAGAAAATAAGGATTCTCTTTGGATTGCAACATTTGGAGATGTCACCAAATACCTTCGGGAAAGAAAAGCGACAAAAATCAGCGCCGAACTTGACGCAAATGAAATTAGAATTACTCTAACATCAGATTTGAACCCCAATATATATGACATTCCCTTAACACTAAAAACGTATCTACCTGAAGGTTGGAAAGACGTAAGCTTGATGCAAAAAGAAGGAAACAGCCCTCTTGAAGTTTTATCAGATAGTAAAGGAAATTATGTGCACTATTCTATTTCGCCAGCCGAAACGAGCGCTCAGCTTGTCAGAATGGATTAAAATTGATTCTTGACAGAAAAATTAGGTTAGCAATCAAACAGCTTAGCTATGGAAACTACTGGAGCACCTGTTCTGGCATTTACCTCTTCCCAATCGAACATCGGCTTGCTAATTGCTAGCATTAGGGATTAAACACTACATTTTTATCCATGAAAGAAAATAAATTCAATATCGCCGTGCTGATCGACGGTGACAACGCTCAAGCAAGATTGATCAAGGAAATACTTGAAGAAGTTTCCAAATACGGAAAAGCAACCATTCGTAGGATTTACGGGGACTGGACTACGCCTCATATGAACAGTTGGAAGGAAATGATCAACCTACATTCTTTCAGTCCCATCCAGAAATTCTCCTACACTACAGGAAAAAACTCCACTGACAGCTCGATGATCATCGATGCGATGGACATTTTGCATAGTGGAAGTGTGGACGGATTTTGTATCGTTTCCTCAGATTCTGATTACACAGGTTTGGCGAAAAGAATCCGTGAAGAAGGGATGTTTGTGATGGGAATCGGGCGGAGAATTACCCCAAAAGCTTTCGTGCAGTCTTGTGAGATTTTTACGTATGCTGAGAACCTTTCTCCGCAAGCCAAAGAAGAAAACAACAGAGCGGAGAATAAGAAAACTGAGAAAAGTCAGGCGAGCACTACCCGAAAGAATGTGGTAGTAGAGGAGGAAGTCAAGAAGGAAAATCCAGTAAAGGAAACTCCAGATCTAGATTTAGACATCATCGACAAGGCTTTTGAAATATCCTCGGATGAAGAAGAAGCAATTCACATCGCAAAAATCGGTGCTTCTCTTCGAAAGATAGACCCAAGTTTTGACCCGCGATCCTATGGTTTCAGAAACTTGACAGAGCTTTTCAAGAGTTTGAAAAAATATCAGGTGATGAAAAATGAAGTAAATGGCCTGAATTACCCGCTTATAAAATTGAAGTAGGCTGGGTGAAAAATGACGGGTGTCCGATGACCGTTTGGGTTGACAAGTGCTCAATGTCCGATGCCCGATATGTCCGCATAGTAAAGTTTAGTCAATCCTTGGATGCTTTGCTGTGTTTATTAGAAAAGAAATAAAAGTAAAACAATAAGTAGTTCACACTAGCAAGAAAGTTACATGGGTCATCGGGCTCCCGACATCCGACAAAACAAAACATGGGACTTAAAATAATCATCACAGGAACTACTGGCATGGTGGGCGAAGGTGTCATGCAGCGCTGCCTGGAAAATCCAACTGTCGAAAGGGTATTGGCAATCAGTCGGAAACCAAATGGACATCAACATCCTAAACTGGTCGAACTAATTCATAAAGATTTTACCGATTTGAGTGCTGTAGCCGATCAACTAGCCGGTTTTGATGCCTGTTTCTTCTGTGCCGGAATTTCATCTCTTGGAATCAGCAAGGAACAATACGAGAAGATTACCCATGACCTCACACTAGCATTTGCTTCGACTTTGGCAAAGCTGAATCCAGAAATGACATTCACTTATGTCTCGGGTCAAGGAACAGACAGTAGCGAAAAAGGCCGTTCCCATTGGGCAAGAGTGAAAGGCAAAACCGAGAATGATTTGAGGAAGCTTCCGTTCAAAAAAGTTTATGCCTATCGACCAGGAGTAATGAAACCTATGGAAGGCGCTTTACACGTGCTCTCTTATTATAAATACTTTGCTTGGATGTATCCTATTGGCAGAAAGCTATATCCAAATGGATTTAATACATTGGCAGAAGTTGGTGACTCAATGGTCTACGTCAGCTTGAATGATAATGACAGTTTTATTTTGGAGGGAAAGGAGATAAGGAACACCGCAGGAAGACTGAATTCAAACCTATAAAGAGGCTACTTAAACAACATCAAATCAACCTAAATTCCGATGAGACAGACTTTACTTATTTTATCTGCGATATTTTTATCGTTCTCAACTTTCTCCCAAACTCCAAATCAAGAAGCTTTGGAATCACTCACTGAGAAATCCTGGCAGCACGGTTTAGACTTGCTTCAGTCAATTGTGGGTATGCCCAATGACGCCGCTTACCCAGAGCAAATTGCAGTAAATATTGAATGGTGCGTGGAGGAGTTTGCAAAGAGAGGATGGCAATCCGAAATACTGGAAACTAATGGAATCCCGCTACTCCTTGTTAGTAAAAGTCAACCCAAGGCGCAAAAAACAGCTCTTTTCTATTTCCACACGGACGGTCAGGCAGTAGATCGCAGTAAGTGGAATCAGCCAGATCCTTATATTCCGGTATTAAAGAGTCAAAATGCTTCTGGGGAATGGGAAATAATCCCTTCCGAAAAACTCATTTCTGAATACGATGCGGATTGGAGATTTTTTGGCAGATCAACTTCGGACGACAAAGGTCCAATCGCTATGTTTTTGACGGGATGGGATGCACTTGAAGAGGCTGGTATTTCTCCAAACTACAACATTAAAATCATTCTGGATTTTGAAGAGGAACAAGGTTCTCCCAACTTGCCATCGGCAGTTTTAAAATACAAGGAAAAGCTGACTGCCGACATGATGCTCATCATGGATGGACCTCGACACACGAGCAATGAACCAACTTTGAGCTATGGAGCCCGTGGGATCTCAGAAATGACGCTTACCACTTATGGCCCCAAACTTCCACAGCACAGTGGTCACTATGGTAATTATGCACCAAATCCAGCCTTTCTTTTGGCTCAACTTCTTGCGAGCATGAAGGATGAAAATGGTGTAGTTACAATTCCCGGCTATTACGATGGGATTACGCTGACTGACAGCGAGAAAAAGATCCTTACACAAGTCCCTGATGATGAAAATGCAATTCGAACAAAACTTGGAATTGGAAGAACTGACCAAGTTGGCCAAAGCTATCAAGAGAGCATTCAATATCCTTCGCTGAACATCCGCGGAATGGAATCCGCTTGGGTTGGAAAAGAAGCCAGAACAATAGTACCAGCTACAGCAATGGCCGAGATCGATGTGAGATTGGTGCCCGAATCGGATCCTGAGCGTCTGTTTAGCCTCATCAAAAAACACATAGAAGGACAAGGGTTTCATATTTTGGATCATGACCCCACGGATGAGGAAAGGATGAAGTACCCGAAAATCGTACGTATGAACTACTCTATTTCTTATCAGGCATTCCGGACACCCATGGATTCTGAAGTAGGCAGTTGGCTGAGAGCTGCCATGAATAGAGCTTTTGGCAAAGATCCAGTGCAAATCCGGATCTCCGGTGGTTCAATCCCCATATCTCCTTTTGTGGATGCATTGGGAATTCCAGCGGTGACTATCCCGACAGTCAATGCGGATAACAATCAGCACAGTCCAAATGAAAATATCAGATTAGGGAATTACAAGGAAGGAATCACTACGGTTATGGCTATTCTCACCCAAAAACTTTAGAATTAAAAAAATCACTTCAACTCCTCCAGTTTAAAGACCTCAAAATTCATCAAATCTTCCTTGTTTTCAGGATTATCAGGATGACTGATGGATATGAATAATCCATCCTTGCTCACAAATGAATTTCCTGGATAGTAGGTATTTTCAGGCATCAACGTCTCACCCAACACATTCAAGTCTTTATCTAGAATCATCACTGCAAACTTCCTGGGAAATCTCCTGAGCTGATTAATTCCCTCTTCATTTTCCACTTCTACTTTAGGGAAAACAAATCGATAAAAAACACCTCGATACTTGTCGTACAGGATACGCTCGTAGCGGTCGGAGGCAAAAACATACTTCATCGTTCGTAATTGATCCGTGGCTTCTGCAAAACTCGAAAATGCCTGATCTAGATACTGGCTTTTTGCATCCACACTCTTCATGAAGTTCCCTTCCAAATCCGAGACGTATAAGTTATGATCCGCCACCAGAGAATAGACCAACATCTTATCTGTAGCAGCCATGCTGAAATCTAGAAGTTTTGGCCCCGATGCATTGTAACCTGCTGGCCATTTAATTGGCAGGAGATCTACTTCAGAACTTTTCAAGTCGATTGTATAGCTGAATGCTTTAGTCGCTAAGGTATCATCTGTGACTTCTCTCTGACTTGCTTCAAATTTTGTGTTCACCAACAATTTATTCTCCGTCAGGATAGGAGTATAATTGAAGTGAGCATTGTGCACAAAGGCAGCAGTATATCCGAAAGGAGGATCATATTTATAATTGGCCTTAATGTGCCCGCTAGTGTCCGTCAAATGAAGATTCCGCATAGGATATCCAAAAAGAAAAATACTGTCTAAACCCTGTACATGAATTCCCGAGATATATTCTACTCCCTGCGGACCTTCTAAGTCAAATATCAATCTTTTCACAAGAGCCTTAGATTCCAAATCGTAGATCTGGATTTCATTATTGGTGTAGTTGACGTTGAACAACCAATTATTACTGTCAGTTGAAAAAGCCACCAATCCATCACTTACATTCGAGGTCTGACTATCTATTGACAATGAAACTAGCTGCCCATCAGAGACAAGTTTCTGTGGAGTAGTAATATTCTCTGTATCCGAACCACAGCTTTGCAAAAAAGCCAAAGCGCTTAAAAGCACAGCTGAAATGACACCGTTTTTTCTCATGTACTTAATTTAGAAGTTTAAGTTTATAATAGATCACATAATCATCTTCCGTCTCAAAAAAATCTGGATGCTTCAGTGCTAAAATCTCTTCGTCTTCTGTGATTATCGTCGTAAAAATCAAACCGGCTGGCACTGGAATTCCCTTCTGAAGCAAGTTAAAGTCAGCATCAAAAACAGCGACGTAGTTCTGCTTTAGTTTCTCCAATTCTCGGCGACCATCCGGCTCGTCACGATCGATCTCGCGAGTCAGGTCTTCTGAAATCCCTTTTGTATAGATCACGATAGTTTTATCTTTTGATTTATATATTTCTCGAATAGAACCTGGGAAGTTATTCGCAATAGCCTCATTGTATTTCTCTTCTTTTTCGAAAGGAACTCCTATAGCTTTGACCGCATCAGTCACCTCTAAGTCCACTTCTCTATCAAAGTTTATTTCATGGTTCTCCTCCTTATAAACCCAGAATTTCAACTCATTTCTGAAATAAAGCAACCATTCACGGCCCGATTGAATCACTGATGGATACATCCAGAAATAAAAGTTTCCATCGTTATACATGGAGTTTGGCGGGAAGGCCATAGTCTCCCGACTCAAATTCGAAACAGTATCGATTACCTCTAAGATCGGTTGACCATAAATCCCTCCAACAAGCTTTTCATTGTTTGATCTCGGGCATGTTCAGAATGCTCAGGTCTAATAAAAGCTATCTCATTTCCCAAAAGATAGAATGAATCACCATTTAGTCCATTAACATAAAAATAATCAAAGGGCAAATCATACTGCCACATTCTATTTCCCTGAAAATCGTATCTAAAAAATCCTTGGTTCCCTATATTGAACTCAATATTCCCAGCTCACAACCCGATTGGATTAATCCATCCAATCAAAGCGTCAGGCCCATCCGAAGGAAAATCAAACGTTGATTTTATAAGGCCATTTTCATCTAAGACTAAAACTTCTTTATCACGATTTCCCCAAGCCAAATAACTCTGACTTTCTGATTCATAATCTAAAAACCAGACGTTTCCCAAGTAATCAATCTGCAAGGAATCAATAATCTCCAGCCGAAAGCCAGCAGTTTTCCCAAGACCACTACCACTTTTTTCGGTGCAGGAAAAGTGAGCGTTCAAGGCAAGTAGGACAATTATAAATCTATTCATATATCATTTTCAGCTTATAATAAACCACAAAATCCTCTTCGACGCCAAAATGTTCTTGGTTCTTCAAAGCCAGAATTTCTCCATTTTCAGTAATAGCTCTACTGAAAATCAACCCGTCAGGTACTGGTATATCGTTCTTCAATAAGTTGTTTTCCTCATCGAACACCGCTGCATAGCTTTTATTGACTAGCTCCACACTTGGATCTGTCTGATTTAGAAGGACTTTTTCTTCTGGAATACCTTTTCGATAAATCACAATCGTGTGCCTTTTGTAATGATAAAATTGGTCGATCATCCCAGTTGGCTGCCTTCCCATTGAGTATTCTGCTACCTCCACAAAAGGAACTCCTACTGGTAAAACTGCATCGTTAACTTCCATATCTACAGTTTTTTCTAAAACTAGATCTACCCCAACCTCTTTATAAACGAAGTATTTCAGCTCTCTGGCAAAATACAAATACCAGCGATCTCCTAGCTTTTTAACATTAGGGAACGGTAAGAAATAATGGTTTCCATCTGCATACAATGAGGTTTGGGGGAAATCCATAATATGCCTAATCTTATAAGCCGCTCTATCATAAGCTTCCAAGATTGGCAATTCATACATATACTTTATAAGACCTCCCATAGGCCCGCCACTAAGACTATTTGATCGCTCAGACCTTATGTAAACTATCTCATTGCCCAAAGGATAATAAGCAGAGCCAATGCTTTGATTAAAAAAAATATAGGAGTAAGGTAATGGCAATTTAGATTCTATGACTCCCTCAGTGGAAAGGAAATGAAATCCATTTCTAGAATCAAAAATTTGTAGCTCTCTATTTCTAAACGAAAGCGAAAAAATACCTACTAAAGAATTTGGTCCTTCACTAGGAATAACGAAGGAGGAGTTTATTTATCCTTTCGGATCAATAATGACCAATTCCTGATCGATTTTAGAAACAGCCACAAACTGCCTAGAAATAAAATCATAATCCTGAATCCATAAATCCCCCAAATAATCTATCCTGATCGAATCAACAATCTCCAGCCGAAAATCATTAGAATTCTCTGAGTCTACATCATCCTTTTGACTGCATGAAAAGGAGCACAGAACTGCCGCCAAACCAAGTAAAAATCTATTCATCCCTCAAGATAAATAGCTGAAACTAACTGTCTAAGTTAATTTTCCTTAACTCAACTTTTCGCTACAATATTGAATACGAATGCTCGATATTTCAATAACGCCACGAAGGTCGCTCCGCCAAATGCATTCCCAATCAAAGCTGTGCTTTGGAAGGCAAGATAGTCCCATAGTGAAATGTTGGGTGAGCTCAACATACCTGAAAAGACCTCCACACTTCCTATAATGCTGTGATGAAGACCTGTAAAGGACATCACCGCGGTAATCAAAAAAATAATCACAATCCTACTAATCGTATCTCTGGAGGAAGCAAGCAACCAAGACAGTAAGCCCATCAGCCAGCCAGCGATAATTGCACTTACAAATATGACATGCAACTCTGCATGAAGCACATGTGTAGCAATACTGACAACCACCTCTTTGTTGAAAATTCCCAAATGTGGGCCTAGCCATAATAGAATAAAGGCTATCACATAGCCACCGACTAGATTCCCGGCTATTACGGTTCCCCAAAGTTTCAGCATGCTACCCACTGTTCTCTTATTGTTTAAAACAGGAAGGGTTAATAATGCGGTCTGCTCGGTAAAAAGGATACTTTGTCCCAACACAACCAAGATAAAACCCAACGGATAAACCAATGACACAATCCTAATGAGGGAATTGTCCTCCACTTTTCCCATCAGAAAAAAGTAAAGAGAACAAATCATAAGATAACTGAAGCCAATCTCCAAACCAGCCGTGAGAGAACTTGTAAACAGACTCTGATAGCTTTTGTCGTAAGTCTCTAAAGCATCGATAATCTGTTCGCGCAGAATCTCTCCATGTGTTTTGGCAGAATCTTTACTCTTAGATTTTGACTTTCGAAGTTCATTGTCTATTTCCCGTTGCTGCTTTGCTTCGATCTGCTCCTCAGTTTTTTCTTTTTTCCAAGCCATTCTTTATTGATTATTGATACTACCAGCCTACAATTTAAATTAATCAGGATGGTTTCGGGACAAAAAATCACATATAACCTAAATCGAGCCCAATACTCTTGAATCAACAACTCATGAACTTACTCTGTTGTTCTACACGCAGACAGAATATTAAAATTAAATCGCCGATCATCTTTGAGAACGTTAAAAAAATCCTCCATGTAATTATTCATAAACTTAATCTCGTGTGAAGGTACCAAATCCGCTAGCTGCTCTATCTCAGCATAAAGCAAAGTTTCCTTTGCCAAAAACTCATCTCGAATTGTTTTCATCATCAGTTCATCCCTGCAAAAACCTCTATACAATCTCTGGCTGACGGTCTCTATATCTACCAGATTGCTCACCTGAGCGTACGGTGGCAAAACCATCCCTGTCATATCAAAATCATACGCTAGCGGAACTACAGTCTTAGAATCCAGTTTCAGAATTTTCATATTGTGCTGGTACATACTAGACCAGTCCGTATTGCCGATCATATATTGAAACAAATCATGTCTAATAGCCGCGGAATCCTCCAAAACAGTCCCCACAATCTTCGTATTTTCCATAATCTCTCCACCAAATCGCTCTGCAACTTTATCATCATCTTCAATCAAAAAACCCAATAAAGACTCCACTTCGCCCTTTTTATCGTCTTCATTCACAAAATTGATCCGAATCATACGAGTTTGAAAAGTGTACTCACTCACTTGTTCATAGAGTTGGTAACAGAGATATTCCTTCACTATGTAGGAATCAGCATTTTTTGCCTTGGAGCAGGGAAAAACAATTTTCATATTCCTATTCCCATCAAAAATATTACCCTTGCCTTCCTTCTTTTTGAGGCGCATCCGAATAGGCGGGTAGTAGCAATTTTCCTTACGGAAATTACCCCTCACTCTCAGTCCTACATCCAGCGTATCAAGTGCGCCTTTCGAGTCTTTATAGATCAGAAATGAATCCATAAAAGTCGAATCATTGGTGTCGCTCCGTAGCTTCTTCACAGAAAACTTCATTGTGATTTCCAGGATTTCCTCCGAATCAAAAAGTAGTTCTTCTTGCTGCGCAAATGCAGAGAGGCCTAAAAAACCTATAATAAAAAACAGAGACAAAAACTTTTTCATATTCCTTCCATTTTAACTTCAAAAAATGCAGTAAAACTAAGTCGATAAGATTATTTCAATCGAGACAATCTAATTTAACTATTCTAAGCTATGAATTTCCAGGAATGAAATATTACTACACAAATACCCCTATTCCATGAGTTTATCCTAATTCTGTTTTGGCTGAAAAAATGATGCTGCCAATTTATCACCGAGTGAAGTCGCAGTAGGGTTACTCAGCAAAGTCGAAGGACTAAAGTTCGGTGACCGTTACGTTCTTAAATTCTACCTCCGCACCTTCTGCTTGCAAAGCAATTTTTCCGCGCGTAGCAGTGGCGTTGAAACCATCATTGACCAAATCACCGTTCAACCAGACGGTGACCTTATCAGCATCACATAGGATTTTGATGTGATTCCATTCCCCAAGTGGCTTTTCAGAATCATCTGTCAGATTCTTAATTCTTCTTTCCTTCTTTCCATTTACTCCCCAATTCTCCTTTGGCCCTCGACGTGCTTCCATCTCCTCCACTTCGATATTTTGCTCAATACACCAGAAATCCCCCGCATTACTGTGCATTAGTTGTACTTCGATAGACTTTGGAAACATGTCGTACAAGGCTCTCGGCGTAGATGCATGAACCAATATTCCACAGTTCCCAGGCTTTCCAGCAAATCGATAATCAAGTTCAAGGGTGTAATTATCATACTCAGCGTCAGTGATTAGATGTCCTTGGGGAGTGCCCAAACTCACCAAAAGCCCATCACGAATGATAAATGGAATTCTCATCGAACTATCAGCTTCCAAATCAGGAACGTCCATATGCCAGCCATCCAGACTTTTTCCATCGAAGAGATTGATGGTTTGACTTTGTGCAAAAAAAGTGAACAGGACAAAAAGCAACAGTAAGGAAATTCTTCTCATGATTTTGGGATATAGTTTAAGAGTGGTTAAGCTAAAAAGAATCTATAACTTCTAACCAATTCCTTCAAACAGATTTTTGATCTACTAGTTCAAGCATCATTGACGCCATGCAGATCTCCTGACCTGGATCTTGCATAATGAAGTCTTCAGAATACCTGCCTGGTTTTCAATGACGGTTTACTTAGCAGTCAGAAGACTGCAATGAGTTACGGCACATCCGCAACCTCTCACTTTTTACTTTTTACAGGTTTCTGAAAACTGGTCACTGAATACTACTTAACCCTCGCTTCCCAAATCCTCATAAAAAGCATATGAGCCATTCTTCTAGCATGCTCCTTGGCATAATTGGCGTTTTCTCCTTCGAAATATTTATCCAAGGTCTCAAACCAAAGCTCCAACCAATTCCCAAAGTGCGCCTGCTCGATGCTATTGTCCACCTCAGCATCCACCTGACGATGAACACGCACTGGATTAAAATTACCCGCTCCTGGGCCACTTTGCAGTAAAATCATCTCCCAGAAATCACTCAGGTGGATCAAATGCGTATCCCAATCTTTGACAACTCCGTTGAAAATAGGCCCTAGCGTGTCATGCTTACGTATTTGATCATAAAATCGTCGCACCAAAAAATCAACCTCTTTCCTCGATTTAATATCAATCTTATCCATTTCACTTATTTTAAAATTGGCTCCAGAACTTCCAATTTACCATCAATATTCTCAGGAACCGGAAGCCCAAGAATCTTACATATCAAGGGATACACATGGATATTCTGAAAAGTTTCAATTTCCAATCCAGGTTTGAATGCTGGTCCATTAGCATAAAAGACAGCATGCATTTCCTTATAGGCTGGGCTAAATCCATGTTCTCCAAATGTATTCGTACCCAAAGTGGCTGCATTCTCCTTGATCTTTGCAATCGCAGATTCCCAAGCTAGGTAATAATATCTGTCAGGAATAATCAAAATATCACCAATCCTATCCTTGTACATCAAATCCTGATAATTCTCCTTATCATCCACGTCTGTGATATGTATGGGCAAATCTGATTTTTCTAGTGCTTTGATCACTTTTTCCTTGTCATTCTGATCCTCCAAATACAAGTGCGCCAAGGCTCCACTATTCACTATTCTCGCAGGGATATCTTTGGTCAATTCACTCAAATTGATGAAGTGATCCACTGGAATATCCATCATCCCATGGTCTGATACGATAATCACATTTATATCCAGCTCATAGCTTTTCAAGCCTTCAAACAGCGCTCCCAACTCATGGTCAAGCTTGGTTAACCTTCTAGATAACTGCTCATCGTTAGTTGGCCCGTAGCGATGACCGACATCATCCATATCAGAAAAATACATGGTAATCAACCGCGGGCGCTCTGGTTCTGGTAATTCCAGCCACTTGAACACTTCTGTCACTCTAGTCATATTACTCACCCCTCCGTCATAATCATGGTAGTAGCTTGGACGTACTCCTTGGATATCAGCTTCTGAGCCTACAAAAAAATAACTGGCAGCAACCATGTTATTTTGCTCTGCAAGTACCCAAAGTGGCGTTCCTCCATACCAAGTCCCGTCCTGCACAAGCTCCTTTTTACCGATTCCATAGGTCTGATCCTTCTTTGGATCGTAAAAAGAATTATCCACCAACCCATGATGCTCAGGCTTCAAGCCTGTAGCAATCGTATAGTGATTTGGAAAAGTCTTACTGGGAAAAGAAGGCATCATACTTTCAGCTTTCACACCAGAGTCGATAAATCGGCTGAGATTCTCTGGCTTAAATCGCTCTACATAATCATATCTGAATCCATCCAGAGAAATCAAGATTACTATTGGTTCTTTCTTTTCTTGGGAAAAAGCAAAAGTAGAAAATGCAAAAACAGCAAGCAGCAGTAGAGAATTGAATCTTTTCATGAGATACCTTTTCCCAAAAATACCTGCTGGAGCTTTGGCAAGCAATCCAATCGTCACTAATAACAGTTTTATAAAGCCTAGATGTCTACTTCATCCTATTTTTTGAAATAAGAATGATCTTCCAACCAGTCTTTCAATCGATCAGGCCAGTGATTGATACTTACAAACTCGGAGCGATAGCCCATGTTGAATGCGTGCTCATCTTTGGAAAACAAATGCATCTCTACATCAGCTCCCGCTTCTCGATAGGCAATCATAGTATTCACAATAGTACTTGAGCAACATTCATCCTTATTTGATGCCACAAGGAAAACTGGCGGAGCGTCGTTGGCTACAGCATCCGGAGTTCCAAGTGGGCCAGGGTACACCTGAATCTGGAAATTAGGCTGAGCAGCAAATCGTTCTATGGGATCGCTCGCATTTACATCTCCTGGATTAGCATCATATACCACCCAATTGACCACTTCTCCACCCGCAGAGAAACCCATAATCCCAATTCGCTCGGAGTCTATCGCCCACTTTTCAGCATTGGATCGCACCAATCTCATCGCACGGATCACATCTTGAGTCGGGTGCTCTTCGGTGTACGGAGAACCTTCTTCCCTGAAAAGTCTATACTTTAAAACGCCAACGGCCACCCCAAGCTCATTGAGGAATTTGGCGGGTGCTACTCCTTCCCCATTATAACCCAGATTTCTAAATCCTCCGCCAGGGCACACTAGAATAAAGCTTCCATTTGGTTTCTCTGGCTTGAAAAGCGTGATGCTTGGATTGTGAATGTTCCTCACCCACCAGTCTTGTGCTTGTTCAGGCTCATCTTTTCTAGACTCAAAACCAGGAGCTCCATTCTCCCAGAGATAGATTTTCTCCTGATTTTTTTGAGCGAATACAAAACATGGTAAAAATAGAATTATGCAAAGAAGAAGATTTCTCATGCTCATTTTAGTTTGAATAGGTTAAATAGGCTCTTGCTCAAAAGACGTCATCAAACTCCCAAATTCTATGAAATCAATACCAAACGAATTCTTTGCCTCCGCAAAATCGGGAATAATATGCCATATACAAATCTGTGATCATCCCTATTTCGCCCCAAATCGACATGGTACATGAATTGAGACTGGGTAGCTTATCAAACAAACAATGATATGAAAACGACCAACAAATTTGTGATGGCTGCACTAATCGCCACGACTTCTCTGGGTGCTGTGAGTTGTAAATCAAGTAACGCAGTGAAAGGTGGAGCAATAGGCGGATCTGCAGGCGGATTACTAGGCGGAGTGATTGCCGGCAAGGACAATACTGCTGTAGGCGTATTGATCGGCTCGGCAATCGGAGGATCTGCTGGCGCGCTCATCGGTAATCAAATGGACAAAGCAGCAGATGAATTACAAAGAGATCTGGAAGGTGCTACCGTAGAGAGAGTTGGTGAAGGCATCAAAATCACCTTTGATTCTGGTCTGATGTTCCCAGTGGACAAATCCGAATTGAGTGATGTATCCAAGCAAAATTTGATGGAGCTGGCTGCTACATTGAAAAAGTATGAGGAGACTAACGTGCTTATCGAAGGCCATACTGATAATACTGGCGCAGAGGATTACAACATGGATTTGTCCAGAAGAAGAGCATATTCTGTTGAAGATTATTTGACAAGCAATGGTATTGCCAAGAAGAGAATGGAAATCACAGCTTATGGTGAGATGCAACCTGCTGCTACTAACGACACCGATGCAGGCCGTCAGGAAAATCGAAGAGTAGAAGTGGCCATCTATGCGAATAAGAAAATGCAAAAAATGGCTGAAAAAGGAGAACTTGGAGAATTGTAATACAACTTACAGCTCTTATAAATATCAAGAAGGTGACCGCTATGGTCACCTTTTTTCTTGAAATACATCAGACCGCAACATTCACAGAGTTGATTCCTGTACATTTCTCGGAGTTGTATCCCGCGATAATTTTGGCTAATGCGCTCTGCTTCGCGTACTTATTTACTGGTTCTGCTTCAGCAAGTTTTGGCTAAAATGACGTCTATGATAATCACGCCACAATGCATTTCAAAAATTTATTCGCATCAAAAAGTCTGTCTGCAACTCGTCTCCAAATGGAAAAGGATGAGAGCTGAATACGTTCAACCCATTCTTTTCGTAGAATTTGATCGCTCGAATATTCTTTTCCCAAACACCCAACCAGAGATATTTTTTTCTATTCAGCCTCGCAAAATTGATTGTATGAGTTAGCAAAATCTTACCTAAACCTAAACCAACGTACTTTTCAAGAAAATATAACCGAGCCACTTCGAGACTTGAATTATCGTGAAGATCAGTCTGAGCAGGAACAAAATTTACTTTTGCGTACCCTGCAAGATCTCCATCCACTTCTAGGAGGAAAAAAACAGAAGCTGGATTTTCAAGTTCCTCGGCAAACTGTTCTTCTGTAAACGCCTCTTCGAGGTAAGCATTTACGTTTTCAATTTTATTTCCATCGGTAAAAGCTTGAATAAAAGATATTCTTGCCATTTCCAACAAAGAACTCAGGTCAGCAAAATTGGCCTTTCTGATCAAATAGGGCATGCAGTAATGTGTTAAAGTGAAATATCCATTTCAGGAGTCTTTCTTTTTCATTGCAAATTTAATTTGATTTCTCTTCTTTAACTTGAATTGAGCTCTTTTCCTTTAAGAAATAAACTTCTAGCCCGACCGTTACTACTTTCTACAACTAACTTTCAATTGGCGATAAGTTGCCTCACCCGTTCTTCAATCTCATCTGCTTTCACTTTAGCATCCTGCATTGGAATACCTATACCTAAACCCGGCCGCAAATGACCTGTAGAAGTAAGCCAAGCATCTCGAAGCAAAGCTTGGCGCCTTGCGATTAGACTTAAGATATCCTCACCGTTTGCAAAAGAAGCAATTGCCTCCTGGATATCATCGAAGACTTTGACTTCCAATTCTCCAAGGCTGAGTAAAATCTCTTTTGCCATTAGCCAATGCCCGGTTTCTGCTGGATGTACTCCATCTTTTGCCAAATAATATGCACTATCCAACTCACGCTGATCTTCCAGATACTTGCGCATCGGCCAGTGAATATCAATCACTTTCCAATTATCCGTATACCTTCGAGACAGCAACCAATCTGAATAATTATCCAACACATTGGCATAGGCAGTACCTTTTTTCGGATCATAAACGGGTGGCGTAATGAAAATTGCTTCTGCGCCAATTTCAGTAATCTTAGCATCCAGCCAGTCGATACCATCCTTGTATTTTTGAAATCTCTCTTCATCCAATGGCAAGTAAATCCCGTCATTCATCCCGTAATTCACAAAGACCAAGTCAGGTTTAATTTGCGCAAATACCCGATCCAGTCGCTCATGTAAATCTGGTCTCGGAAAAGCTCCATTGGCATGATTATCCTCAGATAGGCCAGAAACTGTCTCACTTGGCAGACCCATATTGATCCATTCTAAGTCACGATCCGGATGTTTTAATCTATAATAAGTCTCCACGTAGCTGATGTATTGCCCTGAATAGGTGATACTATTCCCTAAAAAAACAACTCGGTGAACATCGGCCGGGATGGTATAGTCGGTTTGAGAAAGAGCAGAGACATGTGAAACTAATAAGAGCATGAAAACTAGGGCTACTCGAATCATGACTGGAGTTTTGGTATAAAACATGTATTAAATCTCAAGGTAGGCAGATTATAATGCACTCTGACAAATTCTCCGTTCTTGAAATCTTCATTTGTACGCATCGTCAGCGCAGCCTATCTTCACTGTCAATTGCCTCCAATAGGCATAGTTTTAAATATATTTTGAATAAAAGAAATGGCTTCAGGAATATTTGCATTGCTCGATGACATCGCCACTCTGATGGATGACGTAGCAGTAATGAGTAAAGTAGCAGCGAAGAAAACTGCTGGGATTTTGGGTGATGATCTTGCCGTGAATGCAGAGAAAGCTTCAGGCTTTGTTTCCGATAGAGAAATCCCCGTCCTGTGGGCAATCACCAAAGGATCAATGCTTAATAAGGTCATTATTCTTCCCTTTGCATTTTTGCTCAGCGCTTTTGTCCCTGCGGCTGTTACAATTATCCTGATACTCGGTGGACTTTACCTTGCCTACGAAGGCGCAGAGAAAATTTACGAATACATAGTTCCTCATAAACATACCCAAACGGTAATCCTCGAAGAGGACATCACGGAAGAAGAGATTCTTCGCCGGGAAAAAGAAAAGATCAAATCAGCGGTAGTAACTGACTTCATTTTGTCTGTAGAGATCGTGATTATTGCTTTGGGAACGGTAGTAAACGAACCTATTTTAGAGCAAATCCTAGTCGTGTCCGTCATTGCACTATTGGCTACAGTTGGAGTCTATGGCATAGTGGCATTGATAGTACGAATGGATGAGTTTGGCTATAAGCTGATCGCCATAAACGACAGAAAAGATAGTTTTTCAGATAAAGTTGGGCTACTGTTAGTGAATGCACTTCCTAAAATCATCAAAGCCATGGGCTTCATCGGCACTATAGCTTTACTATTGGTCTCTGGCGGAATTTTCGTTCATAACATTGATTTTTTCCACCATCTTTTCCCTTCAATACCTGCTATCATTACTGAATTCCTTGTTGGTTTGGTGATCGGTTTTATTGTTTTTGGGATTCTGGAATTGGGGAAAAAGATCTTCAAAAAGAAACATACTTGAGTTAGTACTTAGCAAACAGGGATAAAGAACTGGTTAATTCCAGCTTCTTGAGAAGCAGTAGAATTGACCACTTTGTAAAATCCTGCTTTCACACTTTCGTTTAAAATTACTTTCTCAAAAAAGGTACTTGCATTCCATTCTTTCCATTTCCTAAAAGCTTCTAGGCAAATAGCTGAGAATTAATGGCGCTAGTGATTATATTATGGTTCTTCAATCAAAGTTCTATAAATGAAAACCGCTACTCACTTTTCGGCTATCTTGGCCTTGCAGTTTCTTTTCTTTTCTTTCACTGCTCATGCTCAAGAGAAAAAATCTGAAGAAACCTCCCACTTCTTTTCCTCAAACTATCAAATGCCTGTCTTCGAACAGGATCAGCGAGCTGAGAAGATCAAAGAAATCTTGCCAGAACTAGAAGCTCTGATGGCTAAATATGCCAAGGACAATCATATTCCGGGAATTGCCTATGGCATAGTAGTGGACAATGAATTGGTGTTAGCATCTTCTACTGGCTTGCTCGATGTAGCTGAAAATATTCCCGCTCAAACCACTTCTGCCTTTCGTATTGCTTCGATGACAAAGAGCTTTACGGCAATGGCTATCCTTAAGCTAAGAGATGAGGGAAAGTTGCTCCTTAGCGACCCTGCTTCCAAATACATTCCGGAGATGTCAAAACTCCACTACCTGACCGAAGACGCTCCGATCATTGATATTGAAAATCTCTTGACTATGACAGCCGGATTTCCAGAGGACAATCCTTGGGGAGACCGTCAACTGAATGAATCTGACCAAATGCTCCTGAATTTGATTAGCGAAGGCATTTCTTTCTCCAATGCACCATCGCTTCAATACGAATACAGCAATACTGGCTATGCTATCCTCGGTCATATTATCTCCACAGTTTCAGGGCAACCTTACCAAGAATATATCAACGAGAACATTTTGCTGCCTTTAGAAATGGCTCATACCTATTGGGAAATCGATAACGTCCCTGAAAACCAATTAGCTCTTGGCTATCGCTGGGAAGATGAGCAGTGGAAACAGGAACCTATGCTACATGATGGTGCTTTTGGCGCTATGGGTGGCTTGATTACTTCCATTGAGGATTTCAGCAAGTATGTAAGGTTCCATTTATCTGCATGGCCACCTCGAAATGGAACTGAAACTGGCCCTATCGAACGTAGCTCTCTGCGGGAAATGCAAACCCCGCAATTTCCTAGGTTAAACACAAATGGAGATTGTGCTATCATGAGCGGCTATGGATTTGGTTTGGGTATTTACCAAAACTGTAATGGAACCAAATGGGTGTCTCACGGAGGAGCATTACCGGGATTTGGAAGCAATTACAGATTCTATCCAGAATATGGTGTTGGGATTATGGCATTCTGCAACCTGACTTATACTACTCCATGGCCCCTTGCGAAGATTGAAGCGTTGCTTTATGAAAAAGGTGTGATGGAGCCGAGAAAACTACCCGTTTCTGATATTTTGGAAAAGCGAAAAAACCAGCTGGTAATGCTAATTCAGACTGGAAACAAATACCTTGAGGAGTCCATTTTAGCCGAAAACTTCTTTTTGGATCGCTCGAAGGAACATCGCTTCGCAGAATATAAAGCTATTTTGGAACAGGCTGGAGAAATCAAAAATGTCTCGCCTCTAAAACCTGAAAATCAACTTCGGGGCAGCTTCCAGCTAGAAGGAGAGAATGGTGATGTGGAGATCTTCTTTACGCTGACTCCCGAGAAAGACCCAAAAGTCCAGCAACTCGATGTAAATTTTAAAGAGAAATAGAAAGCCAAAAAAGGTTGATTATATGCCATAGAAATGAGGAAGGATACCGGTGGATAAACCAAGAAAACCACCTTAGCCAAAAAAAATGTTAGGGCAATCTTACAGGAGTATTATTCTATCACATAATTTGGCAGGTACTCAAGCCTCTTTAACTTTATTAAGGAATTACTGAATTTAGGCAGGAAAATAAATTAAGTCCAATAATGACAACTCATGAGTCATTTACCCAATTGGCGCTTTCGTTCCCAGGAACTGAAAGTGCCCCACACTTTGACAGAACAGCCTTCAGAGTGATAAAAAAGCGGACATTCGCTACTCTTAATGAGAAATCCAAAACGGCGAATCTGGTACTTTCCTTGGATGAGCAAATGGCATTTTGCGAATTCAACAACGAGGCTATTTATCCAGTTCCCAATAAATGGGGAGAAAAAGGATGGACGACTTTTGACCTTCAAAAAGTCTCCAAGGATGTACTTTTCGAAGCTTTGAATTCTGCCTATTCGGATGTAATCAACCAGAATAGAAAATCGCGCTAGTAGTAAACATTTACGCATTCATATTTCTTTAACTTTAAGCTTAAGACCTAGAGAAATAAGAGATAATGCCTTCATCGACTAGAAAGAACATCCAAACCCAAAGTTCCAAAGAGTTTACTGGAATCACTTTAAAAGAACCTGCTAAATATGCAGGTGGCTTTATTGGGGTAAAAGTGGCTTTGCAGCATACGTTCAAAGAGATGGGAGTAATCAAGTCTTTACAGACACTTTCCCACATGAACCAAAAGACTGGTTTTGATTGTCCAGGCTGCGCTTGGCCAGACCCTGAAAACCGATCCAACTTAGGCGAATACTGCGAAAATGGCGCTAAGGCTTTAGCTGAAGAAGCCACTTCGAAAGTGGTGGATAATGCTTTTTTCTCCAACTATTCGGTGCAGGAAATTTCCCGATGGTCCGATTATAAAATTGGAAAAAGTGGCCGGCTAGTCGCTCCTATGATCCTTAAGTCCTACTCAAACCACTACGAAGAATGTACCTGGGAGGAAGCTTTCAGAGTCATCGCAGATCATCTTCATGCACTCGATAATCCCGACCAAGCTATATTCTACACTTCTGGTAGATCAAGTAACGAAGCTGCATTTCTCTACGGACTTTTTGCGAGAGCTTTTGGCACGAATAATATGCCCGACTGCTCCAATATGTGCCATGAATCCAGCGGAATCGGGCTATCTGAAACTTTAGGAATAGGCAAAGGCTCTGTGAAATTGGAAGACTTTGACAAAGCTTAAGTAATCATTGTCATGGGTCAAAATCCAGGGACAAATCATCCTAGAATGCTTTCTGCATTGGAAAAATGTAAGAGCAACGGTGGAAAAATCATCAGTATCAATCCTCTTCATGAAGCTGGGTTGATCAGATTCCGTAATCCTCAAGAAATCAGCGGAATGTTGCTTAATGGCCACGGATTGACAGACATTTTTCTTCAGGTGAAAATCAATCAGGATGTCGCACTTTTGAAACTGATTGAGAAAAAACTCGCAGTAAAGGACAAAGCAAGTGGTAATGTGTTCGATCATGAATTCATTGAGAAATATACCGAAGGGTACGAATCACTATTAGCACATCTGGAAGCACATTCTGAACAGGAATTACTAGAAATGTGCGGCGTAGAAGAGAAACTCATTGACGAAGCAGTAGCTCTTTTAGCCAAGAAAAGTAAAATCATCATCTGCTGGGCGATGGGTCTGACTCAGCATAAAAATGGTGTGGAAAACATCAAGGAATGCGTTAATCTACTTTTACTGAAAGGAAGCCTGGGCAAACCAGGAGCTGGCACTTGTCCTGTCCGTGGCCACAGCAACGTGCAGGGAGATCGAACCGTTGGCATAATGCATTATGTATCGAAAGATCTGAATGCCGCAATCAAAAAAACCTTTGGCTTCGATGCGCCAGCTCATGAAGGAGTAGATGTGGTCAAAGCTATTCCGGCCATGTACGAGGGAAAAGCTAAAATCTTCATAGGCTTGGGAGGCAACTTTGCATCCGCCGCTTCTGATACAGAATACACCGCCAAAGCACTTCAAAACTGTGATCTCACCGTTCAGATAAGCACTAAGCTAAACCGAAGTCATTTGATCACTGGCAAAACCGCATTGATTTTACCCACACTTGGCCGGTCTGATAAGGATATTAAAGACGGTGAGCAAAGACACTTTACAGTAGAAAACAGCATGGGAATAGTCCATCAATCCAAGGGTTTTCTTGATCCTATTTCTGATGACATCAAAAGTGAGCCTGAGATAGTAGCTGGTATTGCTTCTGCCTATTTCAAAGGAAATCATCCAGTAAAGTGGAAACTTCTCGGTTCGGACTACAATTTATTAAGAGAAAAATTGGGCGAAGTAATCGCTGGATTCAAAGACATGAATACTAAGTCTAAAGGATCTGGATATTACTTACCCAATAATGTGAGGGACTTGGATTTCAGCAAACTCCCAAATCAAAAAGCTCAGTTCAGCAATACCGAACTCCCAATTCACAACCTGAAAGAAAACGAATATCTATTAATGAGTATTAGATCCCATGATCAGTTCAACACCACGATCTATGGTCTTAACGATCGATACAGAGGCATTCACAATGAACGTCGGGTTCTCTTTATGAACGAATCCGATATGGCTCGGGAGAATCTCAATAAAATGGATGTAGTCAATATCATGAGTAATTATGATGGTCAAGAGCGCAAAGTCTATCAGTTTTTAGTCATACCCTACCATATCCCAAAAGGAAATCTAGCAGCCTATTTCCCGGAAACAAATCCGTTAATCCCGATTCATGAATACGCTGACAAAAGCAATACTCCGATTAGCAAGTCTGTGCGGGTGAGCGTGGAGAGGGCATAGCTTGATGTGAAAAGTAAGTGGTAAAAAGTAAGAAGTAAGTTTTGAAACGTGCTGTATATTGGGCAACGCACTTTTGTTGGTAACCACAAAAAGATTTTTTCCAATCTTCACTAATACATTAAACTTTTCACCTCTTACTACTTACAAAACTTACCACCTACAAAATTTACTTTTTCACATGAAATCCATTTCGTAGAAAACTGGAATAGCTCACCACTACAGGTTAGAATTAAAAAAGATAATTGCTATTTTAAGCCATATTTAAAATCATTTTTAGGCAAAATCCGAATTATCCAAAATAACCTTAACCTATTCCCATGGAATCGAGCATGTCGTATGCGACACACAGAGAGATGATAATTCTACAATGCGAGATTCCATGTGACCATCAAAAAACAATTATAAACACATGAAATCCAAACAATGGAAAATGCTGGTGCTTGCTGTCGTAATCATGACAGTGGGTGCTTTCCTATTTTTATTCAAAGACAACAAAGTTGAACCTACGCTAGCGGGCATCCCTTTCGTCTTTTGGACTGGTTTGCTGGTGAGCATTTTAGTGGTATTTGCTACATTTTTGGGATCGAAGTTTTTTCCATTTGAAGATCCTAAGAAGCAATGATTGGATGGTTAATTTTCTTCTTTACGCTATTTCTGGCGATGCTGGGATATGCGTCCTATCGCTCTTATAGCAAAGAAAGAACCTCAGACGACTTCATCTTTGCGGGCTCAAACATCGGAACCATACTAGGTTTTCTGACATTCTCAGCCGCATTATTCTCCGCCTTCACCTTTATGGGCATGCCGGATTTCTTCCGAACTCACGGTGTTGGCGCATGGATTTTCCTCGCCTTTTCAGATGCACTGATGGTCTTTTTCCTGATTTGGTTTGGCTATGCATTACGAAAGCGAGCTTCTATCAATGGGTACAAAGGAGTTGCCGGACTGATGAAATCTTGTTATCAGACTTCGTTCGCAGGGTATTTGGTGTTCGCGAGTGCCTTTCTCTTTTTGATTCCTTACGTCGCTATTCAAATAAGAGGAATCTCCATCTTTTTAGATGCCGCTTTTCCAGATATGCTCCCTTACTGGTCTTGGTCGGCACTGTTGGTATTCATCATGTTGATATACTCAGAGATTGGCGGTTTAAAAGCGATAGTCTATAGCGATGCAATTCAAGGAGTGATCATGCTGACGGTAATTTGGATTATCGGGATGACTTGTTTGCAAATGGCTGGAGGACTGGAAGCTGGATTGGCAAAAGTATCCGAAACCAATGCTGACTTGCTCACACTCCCTGGCCCAAAAGGCCTTTTCACTTCGCCGTTCCTGATCGCTTCTGCTATAGCAATTGTGTTGATTCCAGTTTCTCAGCCTCAATTCACCACTCGTTTAGTGGTGATGAAAAACCTGAAATCCGTGCATAGAATGGCTTATGCGGTCGGGATTTTCGCGATTCTGGTCATATTGCCGACAGCCTTCATCGGGCTTTATGGAGCGATCAAATATCCCGATGCGAGTACTGCAGATTTTCTTACCAACGCACTTTTGTTTGATCAGGCAGTTCCGGTAGCCGCATTGGCCGTAGTTGGTTTATTCGCCGCCTGCCTTTCTACTACCAATGCCCAGATTTTCGCCTTGGGAACAGAGCTTCGATCTCTTCTTTCTGGCTCCGACAAATCCAATATGCGTATCACAAAGATTTCGATCCTTGTTTTCTCGCTTATCGTTTTGGTATTTTCCACTTACATGAGCGATGAATTGGTATTGCTAGCCCGTGTGAGTTTTGCAGGCACATCCATGATTGCCCCAGTGGTTTTGGGAGCAGTAATATTCAAAAACCCTCCCAAAGAACTAATCTGGCTTTCTACATTAGCACTAGCTACTTTCGTATTATCACTTATAGGAATCGTTCCTTCTATCATCGCAGGGTATCCTCTGGATTTCTTGATGTATTGCGTACTCTTTGTTCTTACTTTCATCTTGATGCTTCGCCATCATTTGACTCAAAAAACTACTCATGAAGCTTGATTCAAACATTTCAATAAATCAATTGGAACAGCCTCTCAAACGATTTTGGGAGCTTTCGGGAGAAAAAATTCTACAAATAGAAAAGTCTTTTGACCCAAAAAATGGAGCCCCGGTTTTCACTGAAAAAGGTAAATACGTAACTCGTGGCTGGACAGAATGGACTCAGGGCTTTCAATACGGCTCTGCAATTCTTCAATTTGACGCCACAGGAGATCAGCAATTTTTGAAAATCGGTAGAGAGAATACACTGAGCAAAATGGCTCCCCATCTCACACATACGGGCGTCCATGATCATGGATTCAACAATGTCAGCACCTACGGAAATTTGCTACGACTCATCAAAGAAGGAAAAATAGAAGGTACTGATTGGGAGAAAAACTTCTACGACCTAGCTTTAAAAGTAAGCGGAGCCGTGCAGGCAATGAGATGGACTACAACTCGAGATGGCGGCTTTATTTATTCCTTCAATGGGCCGCATTCGCTTTTCGTGGATACGATCCGTTCCTGCCGTTCGCTGGTAGTTTCTCATGGATTAGGCCACGTATTGCAGGGAGAAAATGACAAACGAATCTCGCTTATTCAGCGAGCGATCCAGCATGTCCTGAGTACAGTCCGCTATTCTATTTTCTATGGAAAAGGCAGAGACACGTACGATGTATCCGGCAGAACTGCCCACGAAATCATCTTCAATACCAATGATGGAAATTACCGTTGTCCAAATTCTCAGCAAGGTTATACAGGCTTCAGTACCTGGACTCGTGGCTTGGCTTGGGCCATTTGCGGACTGGGTGAAACGCTCGAAATTCTAGATAAAATTGATGAGAACGACTATTCGGCTGTCATTTCTAAAGAAGATCTCGTCGCAGAACTTACCAAAGCTGCTATCGCAACTACAGAATTTTACCTCAGCAATACGCCAACTGACGGCATTCCTTATTGGGATACAGGAGCACCGGGATTGACAAAGATGGGAGACTATCTCAATGAGAAATCAGATCCTTTCAATGCTTATGAACCAATCGATTCTTCCGCTGCATGCATCACTGCACAAGGTCTTATCAGAATTGGGAATTGGCTGAAAGATTCAGATCCTGTACCATCAGAAAAGTATATTAAAGCAGGAATTCAGGTCGCCGAAAACCTTTTCTCTGAACCGTATTTATCTACTGACCCAGCGCATCAGGGATTGATTTTGCATTCTATCTATCATCAACCAAATGGCTGGGATTACCGTCCCGACCCAAATAAAGCTCCTTACGGTGAATCCTGTATGTGGGGTGATTATCATGCTCGGGAACTGGCTTTGCTCCTGCAACGAATGCAAAAAGACGAAGCTTATTACAGCTTTTTTAACTGCGTAAGTCGATGAGTTTAGGGAAATACAAATCGCAATACCCGAGAGTGGCGCAGTTAAAAACTGCCGAAAAACTCCGAGAACATCTAGATCAGGAAGGAATAGACTTAGAATTTGATGAAAATCTTAATTCAGGTGAAAACTCTCCTTTTGCGAAAACTCATCAACTACGCTCTGGAAATAAGATCGGAAATGCTTTCTGCATCTTGCCTATGGAAGGATGGGATGGTACTACCGACGGCAAACCTTCAGAACTCACCAAAAGACGCTGGAAGAACTTTGCGATTTCGGGAGCGAAGTTATTGTGGGGCTGCGAGGCAGTAGCCGTTCAGCCTGCTGGCAGAGCCAATCCCAATCAACTTATAATGAATGAGGAGAATCTGGATGACTTTGAAGAGTTGTACCAGCTGGTGGAGCGCGAGCACAAAACAGCTTTTGGAAACTCCGATGGTTTGCTCACCGGCTTACAGCTTACTCATTCAGGCAGATTTTGCAAGCCAAACAGCAAAACCAAGATGGAGCCCAAAATCCTTTATTCCCATCCAGTTTTGAATAAGAAGTTCGGTTTGGCGGAAGATTATCCGTTGATGACAGATGGAGAAATATCTGAGTTGATCGACGACTATGTGATCGCTGCCGTTCGTGCGCAGAAGACCGGATACAAGTTCGTTGACATCAAACATTGTCATGGGTATTTGGGACATGAGTTTCTAAGTGCTTATGACCGTGACGGGAAATACGGTAAATCACTAGAAAACCGCACTCGCTTTATTCGAGAGATCGTAGCGGGAATCAGAGCCGAAGCTCCGGGATTGGACATTGGTGTTCGCATGAGCATTTTCGACTGGATGCCTTTCAAACAGGGCCCAGAAGGAACGGGAATTCCAGCAACCGAGGGTCCTTATAAATACGCTTTTGGTGGAAATGAAACTGGCTTAGAAGTGGATCTGAGCGAATCATTTCAATTTCTCAAGGAACTGGAAAAACTCGATATAGAATTGCTTTGCACTACAGCTGGCAGTCCCTATTACAATCCGCATATTCAACGTCCAGCACTGTTCCCACCATCAGATGGCTATATGCCACCGGAAGATCCACTGCATGGAGTTGCTCGCCAAATAGCTGCGGTAAGTGAGGTAAAGAAAGCTTTTCCTAATTTCTATGCAGTAGGTTCAGGATACTCCTATCTACAGGAGTGGCTACCAAATATCGCTCAAAACGTACTGAAAGCAGGAAAAGCAGATTCTATTGGTTTGGGAAGAATGGTATTGAGCTATCCGGAATTACCGGCGGATGTCCTAGAAGGAACTCCTATGAAGCGCGCGAAAATCTGCCGAACATTCTCAGATTGCACCACTGCTCCTAGAAATGGGATGATTTCAGGCTGTTTTCCACTGGATCCTTTTTACAAAAAAATGGAAATACACGAAACACTAAAAACCATCAAAGCATCATGAGTCGAGTAGCATTAATCACCGGGGGATCACGCGGAATAGGTTTGGGTATCGCCAAAAAACTCGCAGAAGAGGGCTTTAATCTGGCAATCAATGGCGTTCGTGAAGAGGCAAGTGTGAGAGAGGCTCTGGAAAGCTTGAGGTCTTTAGGTGCTCGGGTGGAATACCTTCAGGGAAATATTGCTTCTCGCGAAGATCGCGAATCGATCATTTCAGGGTTAATAGCCAAGTTTGGTAAAATCGACGTACTCGTTAACAATGCAGGTGTGGCACCAAGAACCAGAAGTGATATTTTCGATATCACGGAAGAGGATTTCGATCACCTGATGGATATCAACCTGCGCGGCACTTTTTTCCTAACTCAAGCTATCGCAAAATGGATGGCAGAACTCAAGATGAACAAACCTGATTCTGACATCTCCATCGTAACTATCACCTCAATATCTGCCGAAGTGGCCTCCACCACTCGCGCTTCGTACTGCATGTCAAAATCCGCGCTCTCCATGCTTTCCAAAGTCTTGGCTGTGAAAATGGCTGAGTTTGGGATTCCTGTTTATGAGATTCGACCTGGAGTAATAGAAACTGATATGATCGAGAAAGTCCGCGAGACGTATCATCAAGGCGTGAAAAACGGAATGACGCTAGAACCGAGAATGGGCGTTCCAGAGGACATCGGAAAAGTCGTTGCAGCTTTGGTTAAGGGAGATTTGCCCTATTCTACTGGGCAGGTCATTTCGGTGGATGGGGGTATGACTATCGCGAGGATGTAAGAGAATTATACTTTTATCCAGATTGGTTACAGTAGCTGTATTCTCTTTGCATTACTTAGCCTAAATCCTAGAGTGGGGCTTATTTTATCATGCTCTTATCTCTTTACTGATTAATTTACAGGAATAAATAATTCTTAATTGAAAAACAATTGGGAATTGCCTAATGAAGCCACTGTTCGATTAGAACATCTCTTACGAAATCATCTAACATCTCTGTTGTTTTACTCTCTAACCTTTCTACCCCATGATAACCCGCATAATTCTCAGCTTCTTCATTTTATCACTAGTCAGCACCCACTCTTTTGCGCAGCAGAAAAGAACAAGGATCGGAATCGCTGGCCTTACGCATGGGCATGTAGGCTGGATTCTCAGAGCAAAGGATCGCGCGGATTTGGAGATTGTCGGCATTGCAGAGCCTAACAGAGAATTGGCAAAAAGGCTAACCGAACAGCACGGGATTTCCATGGATTTGGTTTTTGACACCATGGAAGGGATGCTGGAAAAAACGAAACCCGAGGCAGTGACAGCTTTTGGCAATATCTACGATCACCTCGCAGTGGTAGAGGCTTGTGCACCAAGAGGCATTCATGTGATGGTGGAAAAGCCTTTGGCTGTAAGCCTCGAACATGCGCAGAAAATGAAGGCGCTTGCAGAGAAACACAACATTCACCTCATTACAAATTACGAGACAACTTGGTATCCCAGCACGTTCAAAGCATATGAGATTCTCAATAGCGGGGAAGTAGGTGACTTGCGAAAGGTAGTAGTTCGGGATGGGCATCGAGGACCGAAAAAAATTGGCGTAAGTGACGAATTCCTGGAGTGGCTAACTGATCCAAAACTTAATGGCGGGGGAGCTATCATCGATTTTGGTTGCTATGGGGCAAACTTGGTCACTTGGCTGGAAAATGGAAAACGTCCTAAATCAGTCACTGCAGTGACTCAGCAATTGCAACCTGAAAACAATCCAAAAGTGGATGATGAAGCTACCATTATCTTGAATTATGACGATTCTCAGGCCATAATTCAAGCATCGTGGAACTGGCCTATTGGCAGAAAGGACATGGAAATCTACGGGCTGAAAGGAGTGATATATGCGGATAATCCCACAGATGTCCGCATCTTATCGGCAGACGGTTATTCTGGATTTGAAGAGCAAAAGCTTGAATTAGAATATCAAAACACCCCATTCGAAGATCCTTTCACCTTATTTCTGGCTGTGATCCATGGAGAACTTGTACTAGATGACTACGCGCTCCCTTCACTGGAAAATAACATGATCGTGGTGGAAATCTTATCTGCTGCTGTAGAAAGCGCAAAAACTGGTAAGACGGTTTATTTGAAGTAGATAGAATTGGGAAGACCGTTGACGGAAGACGGAAGTGTTGTTTTGCCAAGCATTAAGGCGTATTTCACACATAACCTCTATAAAAGCACCAATTAATTCATACCTATTAAAGAAGCCGCTCGTGAGAACACGAACGGCTTCTTTATTGTCGTAGATTAGGATCAATAGGACGGGCGAATAATTATTCGTCCCTACAATTCTCTAATCTTCAAATTCTTAAATATCACTCCCTGACCTTCACTCTGCAAACCAATATAACCTTCGGTCAGCGCTTTACCGTCCACCTTATATTGTGGATCAAAATTATTTGCAACACCGCCTCCGATTTGTGGCTTAGTGTATTGCAACACGGTATCGCCATTCACCATATGGATCACCAAAGAATCACCATATACAATCAAGTCGGCCTTTACCCATTCGTCCCACTTGAAAGTCTGAGAAGTGGAATTGATGCAGTGACGCGGATCTTTTTCACCTTCAAAATATACATCTGTTCCTGGTGAACACATGTTTCCAGTTGGTCTAGGCACGCCTTCTTCTTCTTCAGCCAGCATTTGCCACTCTACTGATATCGGCCAATCTTGTTCTTTAAGAATAGTCTCTGGAGCCTGAGAATGAAACATCACCCCGCTATTTCTATAAGTGTAACTCGCAGCGTCTTCCAGCCATTGATCAGTGAATTTATATTCCCAGGTCATATGGAAAGACGAAAAGGGCTTCTTATAAAACAAATGTCCATAGCGATCATTGAACCCTTCATTGTAATCGTCATAATTCACTTCAATAGTCCCTTCGTTTACTTTGAAAGTGTTCCTGTAATTTTCACCTGTTTCATGATGATAGACTTTTGGAGTCCAATCTTCCAGATCCTTTCCGTTAAACATATCGATCCATTCAGAATCAGAATTGTCAACAATTACAACTTCCTTTTTCTCAGAACTACAGGAAATCAAAAAACCTCCTAGCAAGGCTAGCGCCACTATTTTATTCATCATGGGATTATCATTAAGTGTAAAAAGACAAAAAGTAAGGTAAGGAATTTTGGAGTTTAAAAAATCAGTATGGGATGAGTGAACAGTTTCTAAGACGTATGGCAAGCTGAAAAAGTCTTTCCGGTTAAAAATTGAAAAGCATGTTTCTCTATTTTTGCCTCTACAGATGCTGTTGGTTCCATCATTTCTCCATCGATCTGAAATTCTGCGCCCTCTGGGTTTGAAAGTTGACATTCTTCCACCGTCCAAGTTTTCACTCCCTCCACCTGATCTAAATCCCCCTTTATAAAAGCAATCGTCATTCGCAAATAATCCTCAGCAGTCTCAGGGTTCAAAGCAATGATTTCAAATTTGCCATCATCCATAATCCCTTTGCAATTCACAATTGCCCCAGTGCCATACCGGTCACCATTTGCTATTACAATCATTTTGGCAATAAGATCAAATGATTCTCCTCCTGTTTTAAGTTGGAATTTCATTGCGTCAGTACCAAAAATCTCTGAAAATGAATTCTTCACATAGCCTAGCATACCACGTGACTCTTCTTCTTCAAATTTCTGAATCAGATTAGCATTTATCCCAAAATCAGCTAAATGCAAACAAAGCTCTCCATTGATATGAATCGCATCGATTGCATGGATTTTAAAATCCCGGACAGCTTCCCAACAACCCTCCAGATCATTGATCCCCATGCATTTTGCCAGTCCGTTTGCTGAGCCTAGAGGCACTATGCACATGGGGACTTTCCTTTTATGAAGACATTTGGCCACTAGTTTCACAGTCCCATCTCCTCCGCCTATCAAGACTAAATCAGGTTTAGATTCTTCGTATTTACTTAGGATTTTATCCTCATCATTTTCACCTGTAGTCTCCCAAAGTTCCACTGAGAAATCAGGTATCTCAACTTTTACCATTTCGAGAAGTTCGACATCAGTAATAGAATCATTCCCTGAAATGGGATTATAAATCAAAAGACAATTTTTAGACATTTAATGGATCTTTGAACTAATTGATAATTGATTCTTTTTCGACTATTTCTATTGCTTCTTCCGAAGATTCAAAAAAATGGAAGTGCTCAAATCCGTGCAAACTCTTCAAGTCGGACTCCCTGGATGCATCTAATTTGCCTACAATTCTGACAAAAACATTCTTCACTCGGCCAGGATAATCCTGAATAACTTGCGCATAGATCTCAGGGTCATGCTGTCCACTGTCACCGATCAAATGAAACTGCATTTTGGGAAACATCTCCATGAGCAACTCAATCTTTTGAAGCTTGTGTGAATGATCACCACCACCAGACTTCCAGATATTTCTTAGGTTGATATGCTTGTCTTTCAGCAAAATAGGCCCTTCAGGAATATGTCTGTAACGAAGAAAATCCTTAATCAAATCAAAGAGTGACCAATCGCTACTGGACACATAGAAAATAGGCAAACTCTTATCATCGGTGATCTTTTTATAAAACTCCGATACCCCAGGTAAAGGCCTTCTGGTGTATGCATTCTTTGAGATCGAAAGCCAGAACTTTTTCCCTATGTCTGTAGAGTGAGAAATGATAATCGTGTCATCTATATCAGAAATCACTCCCATACTTCCAGAATACCTCGTTACTTCCATATGGGCGATGAGAGACTTTCTGGTCACTGGCTCCACCACTTGAAAAGTCACTAACTCGTTCTGTTCTGTACTGGGTTTGGAATCCCCGATTTGTAACTCGAAGACCCCATTTTCGTCAGTGCACACCGTATAGCTTTTTTCCTGAAAAGTAATTTCCACTTTTGCCAGAGGTACAGATGACCCGGAATAGCGCTTGGCTGCAGAGATGATATTGGAAAACCAATTATTACGGGAAGAAGGTCTTTTCTGCGTATAAGCCTTGATTACTCTTCCTTTGAAAAAAACATCTCTGTCGTTTCCAAAGGCCAAGAAAGGCTCTACTTTGATTTTATCCTGCTTATTAATACTCATTAATTTACCTCCTATTTGATATAAAAGAATAAAGGCAAAAATCAAGCAGATTACAATGAGTAGATTTTTCATTTAGAGAGAAATAGGTTACTTGGACAATTTCATTCAATGCTTCCAATCATATCCGTCGATCTGCTCCAGACAGGCTATCAGCAAAGCAATAGAATCAGCAATGTCTTTCTTATGAGCCATTTCGATCACCTGATGCAGGTGTCTGGTCGGGATAGAAATCGCCCCGGCAATCGCTCCCTGCTTACCCATACGCTGTACGCCAGCGGTATCTGTCCCACCAGCTACCAGTATTTCAGGTTGCCAAGAAATTTTGGCCTTGTCTGCGGTTTGCTTCATAAACTCTACCATACGATAATCACAAATCGTCATGGCATCCATGATCTTAATCGCTGTGCCTTTACCAAGCTCAGTCACTCTCTCATGAGCCTGTGCTCCTGGTACATCAAAAGCAATCGTCGTATCCAGTGCAATCCCAAAATCAGGATCAATACCATGTGCAGCTACATTTGCACCTCTTAGACCAACTTCTTCCTGTACAGTGAAAGTCGCATATACATCGTAGGCAGGGTTTTCAAGTTGCTTCAATGTTTCTATCAAAATGAAAACAGCAACTCGATTATCGATGGACTTACAATTCACACAATCTCCCATTTCGATCAATTCCCGATCCCTGGTCACCGGATCTCCTACGGTGATGCATTTTTCTACTTCTTCTTTGGACATGCCCAGATCGATGAAAAAGTCTGTGGATTTCGGAAGCTTGGTTTTCTCCTCAGCCGACATCACATGAATAGGCTTGCTGCCCATCACTCCTACTAGATCCTTTTTTCCATGCACGATAACGCGCTGTGCAGTAAGTGTCTTCGGATCAAATCCTCCAAGTGTATGGAATCTCAAAAACCCATTCTCATCAATATGAGTAATAATAAATCCGATTTCATCCATGTGAGCGGCGATCATCACTCGCTTTCCGTCGGGATTTCTCTTGCCTCGCTTGATAGCAATGACATTGCCTATATTATCTATTTTGACTTCATCAGCTAGTGGAGTGACCAAGCCAATCACTAAATCACGAACTCTTTTCTCAAAACCGGGAGCTCCGGCGATTTCACAAATTTCCTTTAAAAGGGCTACGTTTATGTCCATTATCTAGTTTTTTCTTATTGGGTAAAATTAAGAATTTGAAATGTCTTGAAAGAAAAAAGGCACAAAGAAAAACTTCTATGTGCCTTCATAATTGAATTTTTCTGTCCTACAAAAGGTCGAAAATTCTATTTCTCAAGAACTTAATATGCTCGTACATTTTTATCTTCCATAAAATTAACGAAAGACTTATTCACTACTCTCACACCACCTGTAGTAGGATAATTTCCTGTGAAATACCAGTCTCCTAAATGATCTGGGCAGCATTTGTGAAGGTTATCTACAGTCTGATAGATTATTATTACTTCAGCTTTTATATCCTCCTTGGTGACGATCTCCGAGATTTTTTCAGAGATCTCATCATCAGTAAATGCGCTATAGACACCTTTCACGAAATTCTCTGTAGAATAGGGTGCACTGAGGCAAGCTTCATATACCTGATCTAATGTATTGGAAATTTTCCGCTCATTCAGCAAAGCTAAAGCTGCTCTGAAAGCAACAAACTCCTTCATCCTTGACATATCAATTCCATAGCAATCAGGGAATCGAATCTGCGGCGCAGACGACACAATTATGATTCGTTTTGGATTTAATTTATCAAGGGTAGTCAGGATACTTTTCTCAAGCGTAGTACCTCTTACAATACTGTCGTCGATCACCACAAGTGTATCCACTCCAGTCTTGATTACTTCATAAGTTGTATCATATACATTGGCGACAATAGAATCACGGTCTTCGTCATTAGCTATGAAAGTCCTAAGCTTCACATCTTTACTGACTAGTTTTTCCACTCTAGGTCGGAAACTCAATAGCTCATCGAGATCGCCCATGTGTGGCTTGCCATCTACAAAAACCTCTCTTCTTTTAGCTGCCAGATAATCCTCCAAACCTTCAATCATACCCAGAAACGCAGTTTCAGCAGTATTTGGAATGTAGGAAAACACAGTATTTTTTAGATCGAAATCAATCGCTTTCAAGATCTGCGGGATCAAAGCTTTACCAAGATTTTTTCGCTCTTGGTAGATATTTGGATCAGTTCCCCTAGAGAAATAGATTCGCTCAAATGAGCATGATTTCTTCTCTCTGGCAGGCATAATTTCTGATTCTGCATACGAGCCATCCTTATTGATTACCAGAGCATGCCCTGGCTGAATCTCCTTGATGGAATTGAAATTAATATTGAATGCAGATTTGATAGCAGGCTTTTCAGAAGCAACTACAATCACCTCATCATCAGCATAATAATATGCAGGACGAATACCTGAAGGATCTCTCACCACGAAAGCAGAGCCATTGCCTACGATACCAGCCATAGCATAACCACCGTCAAAATCTCTACAGGATCTTCTGAGGATCCTAGCCATATCCAGTTCATCCTCGATCACCTGAGTGATCTGTTCGTTGGAGAATTGGTGCTTGTATTTATCAAAAATGCGTTGATTCTCTTCATCAAGGAAGTGGCCGATTTTCTCCATTACGGTGACAGTGTCGGTTTTTTCCTTTGGGTGCTGACCTAGCTGTACAAGCTTATCAAAAAGCTCTTCCACATTAGTCATGTTAAAGTTACCGGCCATTACCAGGTTACGGCTTCTCCAGTTATTTTGCTTTAAGAAAGGGTGGCAAGTCTCTATCGAGTTTTCGCCGTGAGTACCGTACCTCAGGTGTCCCAACCAAACTTCCCCTGTAAAAGCAATATTTTCTTTCAGCCAATTTCCATCAGTAAGTGCATCATGACCTCCGATTTTCTTGGCTTTCTTATATTTACGATTGATTTTGTCAAAGATGTAATTGACTGCTGAGGGCTCAATAGACCTATATCTGCTGATATATCGTGTCCCGGGCTTTGTGTCAATTTTGACATTGGCGACCCCTGCACCATCCTGACCTCTATTGATTTGTTTTTGCATCAGGACATAAAGCCTGGTAGATGCAAAAGCTGCCGTACCATATTTGTCAATGTAATACTGGGGAGGTTTTCGCAATCTAATCATTGCTATTCCGCATTCGTGTTTGATAGCGTCACTCATAGAGTCGGGCAAATGTTATTTTGAAGAATCAAAGGTAATTGTTTTCTGAAGATATTTTTCGCAAAATAAGTTCTCTTTGCTTCCTAAAAATTTGGCATATCGTCGTTCTATTGATCTAACTCAAATTCCCTTTCAGCACAGTTCAAGTTAGATTTTTGGTACAACCTAATCGGAAATTGCAAAATCATTATAGCTGATTTTCTCTCAAATCAGTCCTATCTCCCGGTAATTGAAGTGGGCACCATAATAATGACCTAATATAGCTTACAGAAATAACCTATCTAAAGCCTAGGGCTTCTCTCTGAATTTGATCCTTCATGTTATTTTCAAAGTAGTTTTAATTTTACGATATATTAAGAACTCAGTCTTGGCTGGTGTTTTATTTCCTGCAAATGCCCCGGAGAATATTACTGAAAAATCACAGTAAGAAAAGAAATGGAATTGAACGTTCACATTTCCTCTCAAAGCAGCAAAGAACTTTATCACAGGTATAATTAAACTAAAACTTGACTAATACCGAAAATCGAAGATTCATTTCACTGCCAAGTTATTTTTGACGATGAATCTGAAGAGAAAATCTCCAAAAAAAAGAATAAACAAGGCAAAGAAATCCTAGATTAGTTGCTTAAACTCCTAAGTAAAAATGCGCTGAACACTTGTCTGGTGTTTTTTTTGTTAATTAGGTCTATAAAAGAAAGCAATTCATGAAGCATATATTATTAGTAGAGGATGATCTGACTTATTCGAGGATCGTTAAGACCTTTCTTGAAAAAAATGGATTTACAGTTCAGACAGCTATCAAAGTCAAAGAAGCTCAGCAATTTTTTAGTAATTCGAAATTTGATTTGATCATTGCCGACTTCAGGCTGCCTGACGGCACGGGAATGGAGCTGCTGCAGTGGTCCAAAAGCAACTACCCGCAAACTCAGGTGATCCTGATCACGCATTACTCCGATATCCGGATTGCCATCAAAGCCATGAAATTAGGGGCTTTCGAATACATCACTAAGCCGATCAATCCTGATGAGCTTTTGGCAACTGTAAAAGAATCTCTTTCAGCTATAGTAACTGAACCTGCTTCAGCTTCAGCAGAAGCTCCAGTCACTCCATCTTCTTCGCCTAAGGCCAAATTCAAAGGCAGTTATGTAGTTGGTGGATCAATAGAGGCAAAAAAACTCGAAAAACATATTCAACTAGTCGCGCCCACGGATCTGAGTGTGCTCGTTTTAGGGGAGACAGGAACGGGAAAAGAGTTTGTTTCCAGAAGAATTCATGATTTATCCACCAGAAAAGACGGTCCATTTATCGCAATAGATTGTGGTGCTTTGCCTAAAGAACTTGCTGGAAGTGAATTGTTTGGTCACGTAAAAGGAGCTTTTACAGGAGCCTTGGAAAATAAAACAGGTCACTTCGAGATGGCCAACGGCGGCACAATATTCCTTGATGAAATCGGAAACCTCAGCTATGAAGTTCAGATCCAACTTCTCAGAGCAATTCAGGAGAGAACAATTCGAAAAATCGGCGGAAATAAGGAGATTTCTATCGATGTGCGGATTATCGCGGCTACGAATGACAACCTACTATTACAAGCTGGAGATGGGCATTTCCGCGAAGACTTATATCATCGATTGAATGAGTTTACACTGAGTGCTATACCACTACGAAGCAGAAAGGAGGACTTGGAAGATTTTGCAGATCAATTCCTTGAAGAAAGTAATGAGCGACTTGAAAAAAGCGTCAAAGGCTTCTCTCCGGAAGTCTGGGAGATATTCCTTGCCTATGACTGGCCGGGAAATTTGCGGGAATTACGCAATATCATTAAACGTGCAGTACTTCTTTCTTCAGGATCACATGTAGAGAAAGACGCTTTGCCTGCAGATTTGTATGAGCCATCTGCTAGCATAGTGGGCACAAAAGGAGGTATGAACTCCATTTCTCGTACAGCTGATTTACCTTCTCCCAAAGACTATAAATCCCAATGGGTGGAGCAGGAAAAGGAGCTGATCCAGAAAGTACTGATGGATACCAAATTCAATAAGTCGAAAACAGCCAGAATTCTAAATATGGATCGCAAAACCCTCTACAGCAAAATGGAAAAATACGGACTAGATTAGTTTTCCACGTTTGCCGTTTTTTCGATGGTCTCGGTAAGTGCTGCCAGCAAGATGCTTATTTCTTCATCCAGCTGATTCAGTGTATCACCGAGACCGTTTTTATTGCCTATTTTCAAACTGTTTTCCACCTTTCGGGCAGTGGGACCTGCCGAGCTTTTGATTTGTCCCAGTCGACTTCCCAGCTGATGGCAGATCTCTAGAATCTGGTCAAAATCATCGTTCATTTTCGCCTTTTTCATCTTTCTGAGATCATTCCGTGTCTCCACTACCAATTCCCGCACGATATCCTGCAGCAATAATTCATCTCCCATACAGAATCTCGCCAAGTCTTTCAACTGAAACAGTGTACTATCAGATTCGCTGATCTTCTGATTCTTCTGCGTGTCTTTCACTACATGATTTGGAAAAAACTTACCCAAGCAATCGATCAAAACACGCTCTTGGAAGGGCTTGAAAATAATCTCGGTAAAGCCACTTTCCATCATTTTGTCCCGCTCCTCCACAAAGACATTTGCCGTCATAGCCAGAATCGGAATCCCTTTGTACATGTCAATGGATCTCAATCTATTAACTACATCAAAACCAGAAAACTCAGGCATCTGTATATCCAAAATCGCAAGATCAAAATCAAGCGCGAGGAACTCATCTCTGAAGTTGGTTCCTCCAGTATATGCGATGATCGAAGCTCCAAAGTAACTAAGAATAGTCTCCAAATATCGGAGTCCCACCTTATCGTCATCCACAAGAAGAACTTTCAGTCCAGAAAGATCAAGGGAGACAATTTCGTCAGGATTGAATTCCACTCGCTGAGATTCTGTGGCTGTCATCGGCAGTCGCACCAGCATGGTGGTGCCCTCGTGCTCAGCGCTAGACGCCATGATCTCGCCTTCCATCAAAGTTACGAGACGCTGAACAATCGCCAAGCCCAGACCGGTACCTCCATATTTTCTAGAAATAGATGTATCTGCCTGATCAAACTCGCGAAATACCTTTTCCAAGACCGGAGGGGACATCCCGATTCCAGTGTCCTTAATTTCCACAGTTAGCATACCTTTCCCCCACCCCACATTTACACAAATAGAACCTTCGGAAGTGAATTTAAAAGCATTACTGAGGAGGTTGTTTAAGATTTGCTTTAACCTGAGTTGATCTCCTATGAGCCATTTATCTTCTGGAAGGTCCAGTGACCATTCAAAATCGACTTTCTTTTCGGCAGCCTGCAATTCGAAGAAATTCTGCAAGGAGGAAAAAAGTGACTGTGGATCAAAAGGATGCGCCTCCAACTTCAACTTCCCTGCTTCCAATTTTGAAAAGTCCAGGACTTCATCCACGATTTCCATCAATGTATCTGATGCAAAGCCTATCATTCTGAGGTGCGATTGTTGGCTAGAATCAAGTTCAGATTTTTCCAAAACCGATCTATACCCCTGAATCACATGGAGAGGATTTCGAATCTCATGACTCATATTAGCCAAAAACTCCTGCTTGGATCTCGCCAACTGCTCAGATTTCAGTCTGGAAATTTCCAGATTCTCCTGATACTTCTTGGTGACTTTGATCTCTTTCAAAATCGAATAAACCATGATAGCAGCACCTATTACTGCCAAAATCACAATCATTATCAAGAAATACGTCATGTCATAGGTCAGCTTATAGGCTGAGTCATTTTGACTGTCGGATTTCTCCAGTGCGCGTTGCTGCAGCGTAATTACCAGATTTTGAATTGTATTGATGATCTTGCTTTGGCTGATAGATATTTCAGCTTCCATTTTGGCAAGTTTCTGTCTCTGAAAAGCCTCTTCGCGATTGCCCCTATTTATTACTCCTTTGATATTATGGAGAACGCTATCTAATGTTTGCACCTCCGGTAAATTGGGATCTTTGAGGTTTTTCTTTTGCAAATCACGCAGAAAGTCAATGGGCTTATCTCCGTCCTTGCGGATGATTGTTAGATTAGACTTCGCCTCCTGACGCGAAGATATCTCCTTCTCCAGGTCACTAAAAAGCTGATCCTTTGGATTGATCTTACCTATAGGCTGTTGTTCTATAGTAGCTGCTCGTCTGCGTATTCCCAGTTCGACTTTGTTCAGCGCTTGTTGGGTGAAATTCCGACTAGCCAAACTCGTCTTCACATCAAACAAATTCACATAGCCAACTACAAGTGTATCTAGGTTGTTCTGTATGCTTTGGATGTAGGTGTTTTCCAGCGAGTCTTCTGCCATTGAGCCTAATTCTTGAAGCTTTTGCTTGAGAGAAACCACACTTGAGTCCTGAACTCTAAAGTCCTCGTCTACCCCAGAATTATCCAGTTGAGTAATTTGAATGATTTCTGACTGAAGCTCGTTCAGGAGATTGAGCTTTTGATTAGGCTCAGCTAGCTCCTTCATCGTTTCAAGGAGCCTATTTTGGGTATAGTAAGTCAACCCTGCCATTCCGATCAGGAAAATAGCGGCTATGAAAAAGCCGGTAACGACTTTCCCTGCTGTATTGGAACTTGGGGAATTTCTTTTCATCAAAAACACATTACCCTAGGAACCAAAAATTATTCCAACTAGGTATTAAAATTTTAAGACCGTGTATCCTTTTGGTGCATACGTAGTCACCATGGTCAAGGCTGAAAGCGCAACATTGACACTATCATACAAATCAGCTTTTTGCAAATCTCTAGCACGCAGCGACTGACCGCAAACTAGTATTTCTGCTCCAGCAGCTTCCAGCGCTTTATATACAGCGATATTCGGATTATCAACATTGTATCGCTTCTGATAGACTTCATTACTCATTACAGTGGAGATAGCACCACCATGAACTACTACTTTCACATGCAAACGATCCTTGGAAACACCCGCAAGCGCGTGAAGATTCATCAAACGGGCTACATTGTCCACCCAGCGGCTGACCTCAGCGTTTTCGTCTGCGGCAGTGGACATATCTATTAAGATAAAATATTCCAAACTCCCATCAGGCCTTTCGGTAGCTTCAGGCACTTCGTAAATGCCTCCAAAACCCTTTACGAGAGGAAATTGGGCAGATTGGGCAAAGGAAAATTGTGCAGTAAAAATCGCAGCGCAGAATAAAGCTGCTTTAAGTAGTCGGTTCATAGAATTTCAATTTGGGTGAAAATGTAGGGAAAATTTTGGGGAGGAGGGAGGCCATTGGTGGAAAAGAATACACTATCGAGTTATCAGTTGGATATCTATGGTGCTGTTCGAGTCATCACTAATGGGAAACAGCAATATCCAATTTCGGTTTGTGAACAAACACCGAGGCGCACGAATTAACTAAGTCAAGCTTCTGTAGAAGAAGGACAACCCAGCGTACTCCGCGAAAAACTCAGCGTTCACCTCGGTTAAACCAAAAAAGCCTCAACCGAATAAACGATCAAGGCTTCCATGTGCGCACGAGAAGATTCGAACTTCCACACTACTTAAAGCACCAGCCCCTCAAGCTGGCGTGTCTACCAGTTTCACCACGTGCGCGGTTAACAGTTTGCAAAAGTATCAGACTTGCCTATTCCATGCAAACCCGATGCAAACCTTTTACGATTATTTTCAGGGTACCCATAAACTATGCCTCCGTTCGTGTCTCACGAACTGACTTAGCCACTACCCGTAAACTTTCCCTTCTGCCGCCAAGAGCGTATTGTAAAGCAAAGAAGCTATCGTCATCGGCCCTACTCCACCCGGTACAGGCGTGATTGCTGAAGCTATTTCCGACACTTCGTCAAACTTCACATCTCCTACCAACTTGAAACCTGACTTCTTGCTAGCGTCTTCGACTCTATGAATTCCCACATCGATCACAACTGCGCCAGGCTTTACCATATCTGCAGTCACAAAATGAGGCTTTCCTAAAGCGACGATAAGAATATCAGCTGTTTTGGCGATCTCAGGAAGATTGGCAGTTCTGCTGTGAGTCAACGTGACTGTGGCATTTCCTGGGTAGCCATTTCTAGCCATCAAGATACTCATCGGACTTCCCACGATATGACTTCTTCCGATCACTACGCAATGCTTGCCTGAGGTCTCGATATTGTATCTCTTGATCAATTCTATGATCCCGTAAGGAGTAGCCGCTACGTAAGCTGGCCAGTTCAATGCCATACGACCAACGTTTGCAGGAGTAAATCCATCCACATCTTTCTCAGGCTTGATCATATCAGTCACTTTCTCTACGGAAATATGTTTGGGAAGCGGAAGTTGTACGATCAATCCATCGATTGAAGGATTATCATTGATATCTGCTACTACTTTCAGAAGTTCCTCTTCAGAGACATTGTCCTCCAATCTCACCAAAGTGGATTCAAAACCACATTCACCACAGGCCTTCACTTTCGCGCTCACATAGGTCTGGCTAGCTCCGTCGCTTCCTACTAGAATAGCTGCCAAATGAGGAGTTTTCCCACCTTCTTCTTTTATTTCGGCTACGCGAATAGCTATTTCTGATTTGATTTGTGATGAGGTTAGTTTTCCGTCTATTAGAGTAGGCATTGTTTTTCTGATTTTGTAAATCAAACTTCGATATTCAACATTCGATGTTCGACATTCATTATTCAATTATTATTTCGTTCAGCAGTTTCAACACTTTTGACAAAGATTGAAATAAACTGATAGCATTCATTTTGAAGATAAGCTATTGCTTCGATGTCGAGATGAAGTTTAGATTTTTCTATAATCTTTATTGCTACTCCACTTTCTCTCAATTCCTTCAAAACCACTTGCATCTTATGGATAAAATCCTTTCTAGATTATCCAGATTGAGCTTCCCCATAATTCAAAGCTGGCGAAGTTCCGCTTCGGAGAAGCTGGTTGCTCATGTGATTTCCAGCTTTGGCGTTTATCATGGAATCAGTAAAAGAAATAATATCCGCAGCGAATTTGATTAGTCGAGCCTCTAGATCGTACTTCCTTTCCATAGCAACTAGATATAGTTTTGAACTCTCAGCACTTAAGTATTCGAGACCTCGTGATTATACTTTTTAACTTCTATACTCCAAAGCTCTTGAACCGGGCGCATACTTCATTATTCGAACTTCTTCACTCTACATTCGAAATTAATTTTTTAGTAATGAATGTCTAATGATGAATTTTGAATTTCGAAGTGATTCAAAATCTCACAAACTTGACTAATCTAGATAAAAGTCTCCTAATCAGACGATATCACTTGAATGACGAACGCCGAATGATGAATGGTGAAGTTCGAAGTTTTCAAACACCCGCAAAATTGATTAATCCAGATTTAATTCTCCTGATCCAACCATAGCACTTGAAAGATGAATAGCGAAGCTTCTTAGCTTCGTAAACAAAACTTAATCTAATTTTAAAACCGCCATAAATGCCTCCTGAGGAACCTCGACGTTTCCGACTTGTCTCATTCGCTTCTTGCCTTTTTTCTGCTTTTCTAGGAGTTTACGCTTACGGGAAATATCCCCACCATAGCACTTCGCCAATACGTTTTTGCGCAAGGCTTTTACCGTTTCTCTGGCAATGATCTTCTGACCAATCGCGGCCTGAATAGCGATTTCAAACATTTGGCGCGGCACCAGTTCTTTGAGTTTCTCACAAAGTCTTCTACCCCAATCGTATGCTTTATCTCTGTGAACTACCGCGGAAAGTGCATCAACTGGCTCACCGTTTAGCATCACGTCAAGTCTCACCATGTGCGACACTTCGTATCCTTTCAACTCATAATCCAAAGAAGCATATCCTCTGGAAATAGTTTTCAATTTATCAAAGAAGTCAAAAACAATCTCTGCCAGCGGCATATCGAATGTTAGCTCCACTCGCTCAGAAGTCAGGTAAACTTGGTTTTTGATCTGACCACGCTTGTCCATACAAAGTGTAATCACCGCGCCTACGTATTCTGCCGCAGTAATAATGGAAGCTCTCACATAAGGCTCCTCAATATGCTTCATCCGTGTAGGATCTGGCATATCGGAAGGTGCATTAATAAGCTGATAGGTATCGTTGGTCATAAGTGCCTTGAACTGAACCGACGGCACTGTAGTGATCACAGTCATGTCAAATTCACGCTCCAAACGCTCCTGAATAATCTCCATGTGAAGCATTCCCAAGAATCCGCAACGGAATCCAAAACCCAACGCCATGGATGTTTCTGGTTCCCAGACTAGCGAAGCATCATTCAACTGGAGTTTTTCCATGGAATAACGAAGTTCCTCATAGTCCGTAGTCTCCACCGGATAGATTCCGGCAAAAACCATAGGTTTTACGTTTTCAAAACCCTGAATAGCTTTATCACAAGGTCTCTTGATGTGCGTGATGGTATCACCCACTTTGATTTCCTTGGCTACTTTCACCCCAGAGATCAAGTAACCTACGTTACCAGCGCTCATGGTTTGCTGGGGAATTTGATTTAAACCCAAAATCCCGATTTCATCCGCCTCGTATTCTTTACCGGTATTGACAAATTTGATCTTATCGCCTTTGCTGAACGTACCGTTGAAAATTCTAAAAATAACTTCTACACCACGGAATGAATTGTAAACCGAGTCAAAAATCATCGCTTGAAGTGGTGCATCCGGATCTCCTTTTGGAGCTGGAATTCTATTGATCACAGCTTTCAGGATATCGGCTATACCAATACCTGTTTTGCCAGAGGCCAAAATAATATCTTCTCTGTCGCAACCGATCAAATCTATCACCTCATCGGCAACAGCTTCTGGATCTGCTCCGGGAAGGTCAATTTTGTTCAGGACTGGGATAATCTCCAAATCATGACCTAGGGCCAAATAAAGATTGGAAATAGTCTGAGCTTCGATTCCTTGGGAAGCATCCACGATCAGCAAAGCGCCTTCACAGGCAGCAATTGATCTAGAAACCTCGTAGGAAAAATCCACGTGACCTGGGGTGTCAATCAGATTGAGGGTATATTCCTCGCCCTCATGAGTATATTTCATTTGGATCGCATGAGACTTGATCGTGATACCACGCTCGCGCTCCAGATCCATATTGTCCAACAACTGAGCCTGCATGTCACGGTCGGCGACCGTGTCAGTTTCCTGCAGTAGCCTATCTGCCAATGTACTCTTCCCGTGATCAATGTGGGCGATGATACAGAAATTCCTTATATTTTTCATATCCATTCTGGGCGCAAAAGTAATAAATAACTAGGAGATAAGAGAATTTTCAAACTCAATGATCAAGTTTCAAATTCATAATCAATTCTTACTAGTCAAACTCAATGCTCAATTTACAAGTTTTGACAAAGAGCGTAAATTCAATTAAAAATTGACAATTGTTCATTGACTACACCTTATTGCAGTCATCATTAAGGTTCAATCCTCAAGTAGCATCATCCCAAACATCAACTTGGAAATCGAGAGTTTGTGATAGGGCTGTACCTAAAGCCTCAGCTAAAAAAAACAACCCCTATTAATTTATTACCCATAGTTTGCACCTAAAGGCCAGGTTAAAAATAATCAAGTCTCAATGTTCAAATTCAATGTTCAAGGAAAAATACCTCCCAGTAGCCCACTTGAAAATTGATCATCGTTAATTGATCATTGAAAATTTCTCCAACTCATTTGGCGCAAGTCTTCAGACTTGTGACTTTTCTTATTGCAGTTTTCAGACTGCTTCTTTAATATCTTGAAATTTTGAATCAAAGAAGTAATACCTAAACACTTTAAAACCAACTATTCCAAAACGGCAGTCTGAAGACTGTATTATTTTGGGTCCAAGACTGAAGTCCTGAACCAATAGTATGTGCTAAATTGCAGGATCAAAACCCAGTTCCATGCAGTCAGTAGCCGAAAATAAGAAGTACGATAATATCGCCGAATACATTATCTATATGTATCAAATGGAGGATTTGATCAGATCCTATCAGGGAAATCCCGATGAAATCAAAACCTTCATAGTCGAGAAATATCCTGTTTCGGAAGCCGACAAAAATAAAATTGCTGAATGGTACCTGACACTTTTAGATCAGATGAAAACTCAGGGTATTCTGGAAAAAGGGCACTTGGAAGAATTAAACTCCTTGGTATCGGAGCTGGCGCAAATTCATTGGGGTCAACTCAAGACCGATCCTAAGTACTTTGAAGCTTATAGCAAAGCCAAGCCATTTATAATTGACGCGGTGATGCAAGCGGATGGTCAAGATCTTGGAAATGAGATTCAAATATGCCTGAATGGTGTTTATGGCTTATTACTTTGCAGACTGCTGGGCAGAAAAGTATCTGATGAACAACTGAAGTCTGCCGAAGCTTATGGAGATATTCTCAGTACGCTGAGCTATCATTATCAGGTGAAGGATACGATTTCGAAGAATTGATATTTATATTGGAAGATTGGAAGATTACTTCACACCAAACTTTAGCAAAACAGGAGTATCGTAATCAGCCTTTTCCATAATCTCAATTTCTGGAAAATCAGCCATGATCGCTTTCCATTTATCATCAGATTCCAAAAGTTCAGACAGTTCCATTTTAGAAATATAGACGTAAAAGGAATCTCCGTCCACAGCTAATGGACCTTTCATTTCCATCAGAAACTTTTCACTTTTAGCTAAATAACTTTTTCCTGCCTTAATATCGTAATACCCAATTCTAGGATCTACCACATAAAGTCTTCCACCCTTCTTTTTAGCATTGAGGTTAAAGAAAAAATACGATTCACTTTCCTCGTAATATTTTGACAAAAAAGTTAGATCTCCTGTAGCAAGCTTTTCGAAGTATGCATTTAGTTCATGGCGGTCTTCCTCTGGCCATAAGTCATCTATAGCTACAAATTTATATTTAGGCTTCAAATTCATCTTACTATCCATGCCATAAACCGTAGACGAGGCAGGTTCATTGACCAATATGCCACCAGAATTAGAGTTTGTCAAATTCCCTGAAATATGGTGTAACCCAATCGGAAAAGTCTCTTTTGGGAAAGGAAAAACAGTCTTTAACGTGTCTCCATTATGTTCTAATACACTTAAATATTTGTTGTAAGGATTAAAGTAGGTAAGTGTCAAGACCGGCTGATCGCCAAGCAAGGCAATATGATCCGCTTGGCTTCCTATTTTAAAATTTCTGACAAATGTGCCATCAGGCTTATATACTTTCACCTGCATATTCCCTGGACCGATTACATAGATCTCATCTTTCTTTTGATCATAAGCAAAATCAGAAATTGCTTGCATTTCAGTAGGCCCATCGCCCAGTGTGCAAACCTTATTTTCAACTTCACCATTGACATTGAACCTTAACAATGCATCTAAATCATTATCAAGAACTATATATCCACTCTCTGAAATCACCAACTTACTTGCTTCTGCTAAAAAGAACTCTAAATCATTCTCAAGTTCCTTCACGTCAATTAATTCAAATATTTCAAGAAAATCGAGTTCACTAAATGTATCAGGGTCATCAATCGAAATAATCCTTATAGAATCATTTTCGATATCGTCAACTTTTTTTCCGGAACATGAAAGTAAAGCAATAATTAATACAATTGTAAAATTCCAATTGAAGAAATGTAAATGGGTATTAAGCTTATTCACCGTGTTTTTTTTGAAAAATGGATTTAAAAATTAATAATATTGACACATGTTCTAATGCTTTTAAAAAAGGTTAGGGATAGATGAGTTCGACTCTAACCTTTTTACATTTTTTTTGAACAACCAATGTCACTTAATCATCGTGGCATCCATCTGGGTTGCAACCCATACCATATTGGACACATGCTGTATAGTATGACATCTTACTTGGACAAAGTTTTGCCTCTGGCATCATCACTGATGGTTCATAAGGCAAAGGCACTTCTGCATTTGCATTAATTTGGATTTCACTTGGAAAACTAATTAGACCAAAAATGCATAAACACATTAAAATCATTACTTTTTTCATAATTTTTAGTTGTTAATTTTTAATAAAATAATAGTTATCAATAATAAGTAATTTTTTTTTTTTTTTACAAATTAATCTTAGTTGAAAAACTAATTAATGGCCCCAACTTCCTGACAACCAGTAGATTTAATTTAACAAAAACTCCCACACAGATCTATACCCTTCATGCTCCTCGAAGTACCCAAGCAATCCATCAAAAAAGGCATTTTGAGCTAAGGTGCTGCTATCCCCGATCAGAACTAGTTTGCGCTTCGCGCGGGTTAAAGCCACATTCATTCTACGCTCTTCGGACAGGAAACCTATTTCCCCTCGGTCATTGGATCGAGTCAGGGAAATCAACATCAAATCACGCTCCTGACCTTGGAAGCCATCTACCGTATCGATCGTGATCAACTCACCCAGAGACTTCAAGTTTGGGAAATCATAAGACTCAAAAACCAAACTCCGAATTAGTCTCACCTGCGCTCCGTAGGGTGCAATCAGCCCAATCGTCCAGCCTTCCTCCTTGAATTTTGCTAACCCAATGGAAGTAATCAGACGATTGAGATGCGTGCAGGCAAATCTTGCCTCTTCGGGATTGAAGGTGCTTAAGCTTTCCTCCTCCACTTGCTCAGTATAGCCAGAACCAGCAGTGTCGATCCACTCTATCGCAGCTTCACCTTCGAACGTATGAGTTAGCGTATTTTCCGCCGCTTTCAGATTTCCGTGATAAAACCATTCATTCGAAAAGCCCATAATCTTCTCAGGCATTCTATACTGAAGTTCCAGCATGTGCGCGGCTTGCGGCTTGCGTTTGATCACTTTTTCAAAAAGTGTCTCTGCCAAACCTTCCTTGGCTGCCTGTCTTGACTTGATCGTAGGAGGAAGTTGGAAATGATCACCAGCAAAAACTACCTTCTTTGATTTCAAAATCGGAATCCAAGTGGCTGCCTCCAGTCCTTGAGCTGCTTCATCGATAAATACCACATCGAATTTCATTCCTTTCAGATGGTAGGACGAAGCACCCACCAAGGTGCTTGCAAAAACTTTTGTCTTTTGGAAAATATCAAACTGTATGTATTCCTCCAGCGCTTTTGAAGCATCTCGAAGTCGGGAAACCTCCTCATACATCAGTTTTCGCTGCATCCGCTCTTCGTGCCCAAAATTTCGCTTGTATTGTTTCGCCAGCTTCAGGTATTGGTCAGTTTCTTTGCGAAGCTTCTTCAAGTCTCGATAACTGTCATGAAAAGCTATCTTGGCATCCAGCGTCTGATTCAAAATCTTCTCCTCCACTCTGGCAGGATGACCGATTCGAAGTGTCTCTATTCCCCGATCGATTAGCTTTTCCACCAGTAAATCGACGGCAGCATTACTTGGCGCACAAACCAAAATCGCTTGGCCTGCTTCCACTGCATCCTGAATCGCCTCGATCAATGTAGTGGTTTTGCCAGTTCCCGGAGGCCCGTGGACAATAGCGACATCTTTGGCATTCGCGATAAGTGCACAAGCTTGATTTTGGGAGAAATTGAGATTGGGTTTTGCGGGAATTTGTCGAATAGAAACTTGAGGAGCTTTTTCTCCCAGAAGAATCTCAGCCAATTCCTTAACTCGCTTATCTTCTGATGAAATAACCCTTTTTAAAGCAAATTCCATTTCTCGATAGCTGGCCTCGTCAAAAAGCAAATCCACACCGAGTCGATTGCCGTGCATCCAATCCGGGATTTCATCGGATTGGAGGGTGACCACCATGGAATCTTTGCGTACCTGATTGATCACGCCATGAATGCGATCATCATTGGATTGATAGTTATCCTGTGTGGTGAAAAAAGCAACGGATTTACCAGATCCAAAAGCCGAAGAACTTCCCTGATCGAGTCGCTCCACCTCCACCAAAATGCGCTCGCCCATACCGATTTTGCTCTTTTTGAGTTGGATGGGATGCCAGGTAATCCCTTCCTTTTTCTTATCGGCAAGTGAGGTATTGAGAAACTTTTGCTTGTACTGAGCTAGATCTTCCTGCCATTCTTGCTTCAGCAGTTTCAATCCATTTTTTAATTCTTCCGTGATATTGGGCATCTATCCGTATTTTAGGCGAAACTAATGAAAACCTCTCGAGTTTCCCCAATTCGACACCTCCTATGAACTACCTAGCTCACGCATATCTTTCTTTTGGTCAGGACGAAGTGCTTGTGGGTAATTTTATTGGAGACTTTGTGAAAGGAAAAATGATGAACACTTTTCCACAACAAGTCCAGAATGGCATCAAACTTCATCGTGAGATTGACAAATTCACTGACACACATCCTTTGGTGCGAGCTGGGCAAAGCTATTTGAGACCAAAATACAGACTCTATTCTTCTGTAATTACCGACATCTATTTTGACTATTTCCTGGCAAAAAACTGGGATAGATATTCTGAAATCACCCTACTGGATTTTACACAAAAAACCTTTACTACCTTAAAACATTACCATCTGCTTTTTCCTGATCGCTTCGCAAACATGTTAATGTGGATGGAGCAGGAAAATTGGCTTCTACAATACAAGCAGATTGAAGGTATTCGCAAAACGCTCACTGGGATGTCACGCCGAACCCGCTTTCCATCCAAAATGGAAATGGCCCATCTGGACTTGGTAGAGAAGGAACAGGAATATCAGGTGATATTCTTCGCTTTTTTCGAGGATTTGGAGACTTTTGCACGAGAGAAACTACTAGAAATTCAAGATTCCAATGCTGGTCATTAAACCAAAAGTATCCACTTACATTTCATTGAGCCTAGTGCTACTCATCCTCATCTCGGGTTTAGTATTTATCCTCAGGGACTTTGCCTATAAAGGGAGTTTTGGGATCTGGTTTTATCTGATTGCCTGCACACTCATCACGCTGGTTATACTGATGCTACTGGTGAAAATGCTGGCAGGATATAGATTTATCACCGCAGGAAGGGATCAGATCATCGTCAAATTGCCCTTGAGAGGATATACTAAGACGTATCCCGTTTCTCAGATACTGGCTTGGGAAGAAGAAATCGTGCTAGCAAACAAAAAAGAATTCCGTCAGGTAACTATAGCTTTCACAGATAAGCAATCCATCTCAGTATCCAATCATGAGCATGAAGCCTATAAAGATCTAGTCGAATATTTGGCTAAAAAAGCTGGGAAGCAGAAGGTGAAAAGTAAGAAGTAGTAAGTAAAAAGTGGTCAGTTGTCAGTTAGAAAACAGGCATGAACCAACAAAATGCGCTCTCCGCGAAACCTTTGTGGTCTTTGTGGTTAAAATCAAAAAAAGCCTGAGATCGATCTCAGGCTTTCAGTTTATTTTCTAGTTCGGAAATTGGCATCATAAAGATCGACGCTTTCTTTAATGATTCGCATCGCATCTTCTTTGCCGAGAAAGTCTTCAACTTTTACTTCCTTATTTTCCAGCTTTTTGTAGTCTTCAAAGAATCTATGAACTTCCTTCATCAAATGCGGAGGAAGATCGTCAATATCATTGATGTAATTCACGGACTGATCTCCAGCCGCCACTGCGATAATCTTGTCATCAGCTTCACCACCATCTATCATTCTCATCACACCGATCACCTTGGCTTCTACCAAACACATCGATGGAATATCTATTTGAGAAATGATCAGAATATCCAATGGATCATGATCTTCACAGAAAGTCTGTGGGATAAAGCCATAATTTGCAGGATAATGTACTGCAGAGAAGAGTACACGGTCTAGCATCAGCATCCCCGTTGTCTTGTCCAGCTCGTATTTTCCTTTGCTACCCTTGGGTATTTCAATTACACCCGTTACGATTTCAGGGGCATTTTTCCCAATGTTGACGTCATGCCAGGGATTAATCATAATATTTTGAATTAGTTGATAAAAAGTTGAGCTTTTCACAAAGGCCGAGCAAAGATAAGGTTTAACCCGTAAATGCCCAGAAACCTCCTCTTATTTCATACTTGGCAAGGTGACTTTAAAGGTAGTTCTTTCTCCAAATACAGATTCCAAATCAATTTTTCCACCCATTTGTTCTACCGCTTCTTTCACCATATAAAGCCCTAAACCTGTGCCTACGTTCTTCTGCGTAGCACGAGAGAACAGATTAAACACATCTGGGTGATGCTTTTCTTCTATTCCAATCCCATTATCTGCTAGGGTAATAATAGCTTCAGACTCGGTAACATCAATGGTCAAACTTATCCTCTGATCACTTTGGTCTGACTTCTGAAACTGAACCGAATTGCTAAAGAGGTTATTGATAATCACCCGGATTTTAGAATCATCCGAGTAGAATGCATGCTGCTGATTGATCTGGATATCGACTTGAATATGATCAATATTAAACTTTGCTTTACACGCACTTAATTGTTGTGCGACTACATCATTAAAACTGATCTCGGAAATTTTATTTTCAATTTTTGTGGATTTATAGAAATCCAGCATTTTGTGGATAAAATCATCCAATTTACCAGTTGCTGTATCTATCATATCAAAATACTCCATCGCTTCCTGATCTTTGAGTTCCATTTGGGCCAACTTCGACACACCGGAAATACTCATCAAAGGCCCTCTTAATTCATGAGACAAACTGTAAACAAATTGGTTCATCTCTGAATGAAGCTTTTGAAGCTTCACATTTTTATCCTTTAATTCGCGCCGCATAAAATATATATCAGCAGCATTTTTAATCGAGTTTCTGATCTGTTCGATATTCCAGGGCTTATCAATAAATCGATATACCTCCCCCTTATTGATGGCGTCTATTACGGAAGCAATATCTGAATAGCCCGTAAGCAAAATACGGATCGGATCAGGATTGAACTTCACCAGCTCCTCAAAAAACTCAGTACCGGTCATACCCGGCATTCTCTGGTCGGCAATTACGACATGAACTTCCTCTTCTCTGGCTATTCTCAATCCTTCGTCAGCATCTATGGCTGTAAAAATCTTAAAGTCTTTTCTTAAAGTAGCTTTGAATGACTTTAAGTTGTTGTCTTCATCATCGATATAGAGGACATGAATTTTATCATTCATAGCGTTGAGTACTTTGATGTATTGGAAGCGTTATTTTAAATGTAGTTCCCTGGCTCTCCTTCGTAATTACTTCCAGCGTTCCTTTGTGACTTTCAATAATAGAATAAACTATTGAAAGCCCCAAACCCGTGCCTTTTCCCACCGCCTTTGTGGTAAAGAAAGGTTCAAAAATCCGCTGCTTCACGTGCTCAGGCATTCCCCAGCCATTATCTATGATTTCAATCGTAATAAATTCTCCCAATGACCTGGTTCTAACCTCAATCTTGGGATCAGAAATACAATCGATGTGATCTGCCAAGGCATGGATCGCGTTGTTGATGATATTCATAAATACCTGATTTATTTTACCAGCAAGACACTCAACCAATGGCAGCTCCTCAAAATCACGGATTATACGGATTTTGGTAGACATGGTGCTATTCAGCAAGATAATTGTACTGTTGATCCCATCGTGGATATCCACTTTCTTCATATCCTGCTCATCTACACGTGAAAAAAGTCGAAGTCCTTTCACAATTTCCACCGTTCTCCTCGCACCATCATCCATGCCTTTCAGCAATTGATTCACTTCATCCAGCACATAATCAAGTTCTAAGTCTTCCTCTAATTGCTTTGCTTCTTTCTGTGAATCAGGGGAAAATTCCTTTGCCCCAGTAATTCTATAAAATGCGATCACCTCCATGATATCTTTAATATCACGCTTCAACGGCATAATATTGGAGCTTACAAAGTTGATCGGGTTGTTGATTTCATGGGCGATACCTGCAGTCAGCTGACCAAGTGAAGCCATTTTCTCTTGATTCACCAGTTGGCTTTGGGTATTCTGAAGATTGCGGAGCGCCTGCTCCAATTCATCAGTCCTGATTTTAACCTTGTCTTCAAGCATGGTGTTTTGTTGCTTGATCAGCTCCCTATTGTCATGGAGAACTCGAAGTTTCTCATTCTGTTCATCTTCTTTTTCCTTTTTTAGAATATTTATACGGTCAGCTAAAGCGAGTGAAAGCAAAATTGCTTCAAAAGCAGTCCCCACGAGCATCGGTAAATTGGAAAAAGAACCGAAATTAATTACTCCCTGATTTTGAAAAACAAATAACAAAAGTCCGAAGAGGAAGAATCCCCAGGCTGCTAAGAAGTAAAATGCAGGGCGATATCCTCTTCTGGCCATAATTATACCAGTGCTCATAAAAAATACCACTACTAGCAACCCACCTACATCGGTAAAACTATAACTCAATGACACAAAACCTAGTACTCTGAAAATTGCTCCAAAAGAGTATACTATCACAATAAGCGTTAAACCTTTATTAATGCCAGAAAGATGCTTTTTAGTTTGTAAAAAATTCCTTAAAAACAGAACCCCAAATATGCCAGAGAGCGAAGAGAATATGATAATACTATTCTCATACCATATTGAATTCTGAAAAAAGATTAAGAAATAACTATAGCCTAACAGGGACAGTTGAGCAGCAGAAATAAATAAAATATATAGACAATAGAAAAAATAGACTTTGTCCTTTACAGAAAAATAAAGAAAAAGATTATACAATAACAAGGCAATCATAACACCTATATACACACTCACGAGAGATATAATCTTTGTGTATTTATGATAGAATGCGTCTTCAGAGTCAATTCCTACCGAAAAATTAACCGGCTCAGTGGAGAATATTTTTAAATAATAAGCATCACCTCTATTTATTTTTACTTTGAAAATTGGATAAGGGTAAGTAAAGGGATTGGATTTACCGAGATGATCAATTGAGATTCTCTTGATTTGATTAATTGATTCACCATCACCACTCTTATACAATTCAACAATGCGGAAGGTAGGGTTTCCTACCTCAAGGATAGAATTAACTTGATTTTGTTCAAAATTGGTTAGATCAATTTTTGCCCAAACGGTATCTGATACAAATCCTAATGAATAACTTTTACCATCAGTATTTGAAGTAAAATCAACAGATTGAAACTCTCCCTTTTCTTTCTTATAGAAACTAATATTTTCTACTTTATATTCTTCATTGAACAGATTGTTTTGAAGTAAAATAATAGATAATAAAAAAAATGACACCATTAACAATATACCCCAATACAAGCTTCCTAATTTCGCGTCCCCCTTCATATTATCGTTAAGTCGCTAATGTTTAAGTCGAAATGAATTTCCAGTGGTCCTTTAGGACTTTCATCCAATGAAATTTGCTTCGGATTATTTCTTAAATTATCAATATATTCCTTCTCTACGGGAACTGAAAGAGGCAAGTTTGTCACGTCTTGTATTTCCATAATAGTAGCAACCAATCCTTCTTTTGGGTATAAAAAAGAACCATTATCTCCAAGTCCATAAATTATTTCAAAACCCACAGATTGAGAGTTTTTAACTGTAAAAGGAGAGCAAAATGCCATTAGACACTTTAAATTAAGAAATGAAGTAATAGCAACTCCAATCCTAATAAGGTAAATACTTCCTAGTCCAAAACCTGAAACTTCTCTGGAATTCCACAATCCACAATACTCCGCAACCTCCAAATCCTTATATTTTTTCATATATTCTACGATCTTGACATCTTTCTCGAAGATTGCTCCTTCTAGAGGAAGAGGGAAACTGGTATTCCGAAGCTGGATTCTGCCACCTCCTAGAATCCGATTTTCTCCATCCATGGATTCTACCAAAAGAAGATATACATTCGGATTATTTACCCAAGAGCGATCCGCAGAGGTAACTTTGGTCACACCATAAGTCTCTAAAACGTTAAAGTGGCCTTCAATGTATTTTTCAGTTACATCCGGAGAAGAAACTGCTCTCACCACTCTAATTTTTACTTTCATGTTCTGCTATCAAGAATTTATCTAAATCCACATATATTCTTCCAGAATATGATCTCTCACCACAAAGAATACTTTTTGAGAAATAGGCACACATTGCTCCTCCCATTATTACCGAAGATGCTAGTTGAGGCCAGGAAGTTATGGTTTTGCCTATTTCACTAATGCTGAATTTCGCCTTTTCAGAAAGCTTATCAAAATCTAATATGGACATCATCAACTTAGTCCGATTTTCCTCTAGATTTTCTAGTAGCTGATTTTCTGCTCCAAAACCGGAAAGCATCCCATGGAAAATTGCACGATTCGGTTCTAAATCAAACCTTTCTACATCGATCATTCCTCTATCGCTGGTATCCATCAACACAGGGATTCCTAGTTCTTTTGCTTTAATCCTGCTTTTGATTTTCACCTCCAAACTATCACACTCTTCTATTAATAAATCCAAATTGCCTCCGTGTGTAAAAAATTCATGGATATTATCATCGTGAACGCCTTCATTGTATAACACAACATTCAGATAGGGGTCTATCTCTGCTATTTCCCGAGCAGCAATTACCGACTTCTTAACTCCCAAATTATGAACCCCTGTGCGTATTCTATTCAGATTACTAAGCTCCAGCGTATCGAAATCAGCCAATCGAAGTTCTCCACATCCTCGTTCCAAAGCCAATGTTAAAGCTACACTCTGACCTACTGATAAACCTATTATTCCTATTTTTTTGCGCGCTAAGGTCTTTTGCTCCTCCTCTGTGATCACATATTTGTTCCTAATCGTTCGTACGGTAACAAACTCATCCTCTGGAAGCAGGTGAACCAGGCAATGGCGCCATGGATAATAAACCCAATTCCCATAACTTGAAGGAGATTGGCTGCCAAAGAAATCTGAAATTGCTTCATCCAATTCACTTGGACTGAATTTCTTTTGAGGATTTCTGAGCTTGATCAAATCACCTACCTGTGTCTTGATCTCATCGTGGATAAGTAAGGTGGTGTCTCGTTTAAGCTCCTGTAGTGCACTTTTTGATAAATCGTCTGAAGCATTTATTATCAATGGCCTATACACTTCCCTAGTAGAAGTATCCATTAGTTTTGACATCGAAATATACCTGAATGGCTTTATTATTGGGTGAGTAATAATTCACTAAAATGCAATAAATCAGCTAATGATAAATGAATAATATTCTTTTATTTTCATATCACTATCATTCATTGTAGCAATCCAGCTTTTTTATCGCTGATTTCCAGTGAATTGACAAGCTTATTCACTTTGCATCAGGACGATCTTACGAACTGTAAAACTACTAATACTAATTATCTTTTGACTAGAATTAATGAATTGAATTCTTTGCGTTAGCTTAGAAAGTAATTTTAATTTAACTTAATGAGGAAAATGAATAAAAGCATTTTGGGAAATGAAGGAATAATCCTTCAAAATTGAAGTTTTTTTTAGATTTTTGAACTATGGAAAATAAACCTCAAGAAAAAATTAGAATTCTCTATGTAGACGACGAAGAAAATAACCTTCAGGCCTTTAAAGCTACATTTAGAAGAGATTATAAGATTTTTATCGCTATATCAGCCAGCGAAGGGCGTGAGGTTCTTGAAAAAGAAGAGGTAGATGTCATTGTTACTGACCAAAGAATGCCAGGGGAAACTGGTGTGGAATTTCTGGAATCCATAATTCCACTTTACCCCCATCCAATTAGGATTTTACTCACCGGATATACGGATATTCAGGCTGTCATTGATGCGATTAATAAAGGGCAGGTTTATCATTACCTTACAAAACCCTGGGAGGAAGACTACCTACGGACAGTCATCAAAAATGCATTTGAAATCCATCAGCTCCGCATTGAAAATGAGAAACTTACTACAGCATTGATCAAATCCAATGATCAACTGGAGTTTCTACTTCGCCAAAATCTACTTTCTTAAGTTAATACCTCGCCGCTAGCAAAAGCTGCAATTCCTTGTGGCTGATGCCAAATTTCCTGCCCATGTAAGCATTTGTCAAGCTTCCTCGATAGGTATAAACTCCCCTCAAAAACCATTTGTAATTGAATATCATTTCCTCAGCTCCTCCTAAGTCTGCCATTTGAAGAATGATAGGAGTGAAAATATTACTCAAAGAATAAGAGGCAGTTCGCGCCACACGCGAGGCTATATTCGGCACGCAATAATGCGTAATATCGTGAACTTTGTACACCGGGTGATCATGTGAAGTCATCCTTCCTGTCTCTATACATCCGCCTTGGTCAATGGCTACGTCGATAATGATACTTCCATGCATCATATTTGCTACCATTTCTTCGGACACGACAATCTTATTTCGACCCTTTTCTGCTCGCAAGGCACCTATTACTACATCCGCTTCTGATAAAGCCTGATTTAGACTAAAATTATCAATAGTAGAAGTATAAACCTGCTGACCAAGTAGTTGCTTCAGTCTTCGTAATTTGTAAATATGATTGTCAAAAATCTTAATATTTGCTCCTAATCCCAAAGCTGTTCTAGCCGCATATTCCGCCACAGTCCCTGCTCCGATGATCACGACTTGAGTAGGCGGCACGCCTGTCACGCCCCCCATAATCAGACCCTTTCCGTCATTTTCGCTAGATAGATACTCCGCTGCAATAAGCATGACTGTGCTTCCAGCGATCTCTGACATCGCTCGGACGACCGGCATTCCACCCACCTTATCTTCCAGGTATTCAAATGCTACAGCCGTGATTTTCTTTTGATTCAGCGTATGTATAAACTCCTGGCTTTGTCGTTCGAGCTGTAAAGCTGACATCAAGCAGCTTCCAGTAGTCATGTACCCCAGCTCCTCCTCTGTAGGTGGATCAATCTTTAGAACCAACTCTGACTCGAAAACCTCTTTCTTAGAACTGGTGACTTTTGCACCTGCATCAGAAAAATCCTGATCAGTGAACTTGGATTTCAAGCCGGCTCCCGCCTCCACCACTACACTAATACCGTTGTTTGAAAGCAAACCAACGGATTCGGGAGTGATGACTATTCTCTTCTCTTGAGTTGAGACTTCCTTTGGCAAGCCAATCACCAAAGAATGGTCTCTTTTCCTCACCTTCGATGGCAATTCTTTAGGGATCAGTCCCACGGCAGTAAGTTGATCGATTTCAGCTGGCATTTTCGATGTGTTGTAAGGTCAGGATTCGTTTTGTTACGGAATCATTGGTGATCCGAATGAGGAAAAATTTCTCAGGCAAAAATGCAGCAATTTTTTCAGCCCATTCTAGCCAGCAATAATTTCCACTATAAAAATACTCTTCTATTCCGATATCCAAGGCTTCGGTGGGATCATCTATTCTATAAAAATCGAAGTGGTAAAAAATCTCCCCACTTTGATTTTCATAGTGATTTACAATCCCAAAAGTAGGACTACTCACTTGATCAGTGACTGAAAAAGCTCTGGACACGGCCTTAATCAAAGTGGTCTTCCCCGCTCCCATATCGCCTTGAAACACCCATACTTTTTCATTAGCGGCGGCTTCTATCACAGCCTGTGCAGCCTTTTCTACCTCATCTAGCTCGTATGTGAACAGGGTCAAATGCTAAATTATTTTGGTGACAAATGAACGATCGGAATGATCATTTCCTCCAAAGATACACCTCCGTGCTGAAAAGTATCCTTATAGAAGTTCACATAATAATTGTAATTATTAGGGTAGGCAAAGAAATAATCCTCCACAGCAAACACATAAGTAGAGGACACATTCAATCTCGGCAACTTCGCATCTTCAGGCTTTTTGATCTCAAAAACTTTTCCTTGCTCAAAATTCAAGTTCTTCCCCTGCTTATATCGGAGATTTGTAGTCACATTTTTATCTCCGATGATTCTATAAGGTCTGTTCACTCGTTTGGTACCATGATCGGTAGTGATGATCACCTCCGCTCCCGCATCATGGATCTTTTTCAATAATTCAAATAAAGATGAATGCTCAAACCAACTTGTCGTCAGCGACCGATAAGCGGACTCATCAGGAGCTAATTCCCGAATCATTTTCATATCCGTCCGTGCATGTGAGACCATGTCCACGAAGTTATAGACCAATACATTCAGGTCATTTTGAAGAAATGTGTGAAATTGTTCCAGAACTGCTTTCCCCTGATGGGCTTGAATAATTTTATTATAGCTGGATTTGATTGAAAGTCGGTTTTTCTCCAGGTTGATCTTTAGCCAATCTTCCTCGAAGTTGTTCTTCCCTCCGTCAGAATCTTCATCCTCCCAGAAGTTGGGATAAAATCTGGCCATATCCATGGGCATCATGCCACTGAAGAGCGCATTCCGCGCAAAAGCCGTGGTAGTCGGCAAGATGCTATAATAGGTATCCTTGTCTTTTATATTGAAATAAGGGGCTATGATGGACTCAATATCTTCCCATTGGTCTAGTCTGAAATTATCTATTACAATAAAGAATAGAGGCTTCTTTTCTTTGAGCTGAGGAAAAACCTTTTTCTTCATCACCTGATGAGAAAGCAGAGGTTTGGTCTGATTTTTCTCTTCCATCCAGTCCAGGTAATTTTCTTTTATGAATTTGCAAAAATTGGCATTTGCTTCTATTTTCTGCGATTCCAGTACGGGAAGCATGTTTTTGTTTTCTGTATCATCGATCTGCATCTCCCAATACGTCAACTTTCGATAGATGTCTGCCCAATCTTGATGATCTTCTGCATCACCAAAAGCCATGCTGATATTCATGAAATCCTGCTGGTAGCTTTGAGTAGTCCGCTCGTCAATCAACTGCTTGTTTTGAAGAAGTTTCTTCACCGAAAGCAAAATCTGGCTGGGGTTAATCGGTTTGATAAGGTAATCTGCAATTTTTCCTCCTATCGCATCATCCATGATATGCTCTTCCTCACTTTTGGTGATCATCACCACCGGCACTTGAGGTTTCATCTGCTTGATTTGTTGGAGCGTTTCGAGACCCGTCATTCCAGGCATCATTTCATCCAAAAAGATTACATCAAAGTTTTCTTTCTCTACTTCTTCGATAGCATCTACACCGGAATTGACTGTAGTGATAGCGTATCCTTTCTGTTCGAGAAAAAGAATATGTGGTTTGAGCAAGTCGATTTCATCGTCTGCCCAGAGTATCTTGAATTTTTGAGACATTTCAGGTTCCGTTTCTTTTAAAATTATAATTACTTTTGAGCCAAACAAAAAAGGCCTCCTTGAAAAGCCAGAAGATACTAAACGACCCGGTTTACGGATTTATCACGATCCCAAGCGAGTTGATTTTTACGATTATCGACCATCCTTATTTTCAACGATTGCGGAGGATAAAACAACTGGGACTAACTGATTTTGTCTATCCCGGAGCTCTACATACCCGATTTCATCATGCGATCGGGGCAATGCACTTGATGAGCATTACACTAGACAATCTACGAATAAAAGGCACTGAAATCACAGAAGAGGAATATGAAGCCGCGCTAATCGCTATTCTTTTGCATGACATTGGGCATGGGCCTTTTTCTCATGCCTTAGAATATAGCTTACTCAAGGGCGTACCCCATGAAGAACTATCTCTATTGACTATAGAACTCCTCAATCAGGAGTTTGGTGGCAAACTAGACCTTACTTTAAGAATTTTTAAGAATCAATACGAGCGAAAATTCTTTCACCAGCTGGTTTCCAGCCAATTGGATATTGACAGGCTTGACTATTTACAACGCGATTGTTTTTTCACCGGAGTATCTGAAGGAACGATTGGTGCAGACCGAATCATCAAAATGATGGATGTGAAAGATGATCAAGTGGTCATCGAAGAAAAGGGAATTTATTCTATAGAAAATTTCCTGAGCGCCCGTCGCTTGATGTACTGGCAAGTTTACTTGCATAAGACAACTGTAAGCGCAGAGAAAATGCTTATCAAACTCATCCAGCGGGCAAAATTTCTACGCCAGTCAGGCACTAATTTTACGGTTACCGAAGAATTTGATTTCTTTTTGAATCAAAACTTATCATTAGAGGACTTTCGAACTAATCCTGACTTTTTGCAATTGTTCCTTGAAATGGACGATTTAGATATTTGGGGAGCGATAAAACTCTGGAAAAATCATCCGGATTATGTGCTTAGGAATATTTCTCAGATGTTTTTAACACGAAATCTTTTCAAAATCAATTTGACTAATGAACCTTTTTCTGCGGAAGAAATAACACATTTGAAAGAGAAAACAATTAAAAAACTGCAAATACCAATAGAAGATTTGAATTATTTCTTTTCCCATGGGGCGGTGAGCAATTATGGTTACCTGGTTAAGGACAAAATTTACATTCTGACAAAAAAAGGAAAGGTAATTGATGTAGCACAGGCGGCGGACTTACCCAATATAAAAGTCATGAGTAAAATCGTGGAGAAACATTACGTATGTAATGCCAAAAGCCTAAATTTGAATTATTAACTTCGTTTTATATTATTTATGGAATTTACCCTCGGACAAGTTGCGGCGATCCTTCAGGGAAAAGTGGAAGGCGATGAAGACCAAAAAGTATCCCGATTGGACAAAATCCAAGAAGGTAAGCAAGGAGGAATAAGTTTTCTGGCCAATGAGAAATACACTTCATTTATCTATGAAACAGATGCAACGGCCGTGATCGTCTCCAACAACTTTGTCGCCACAAAACCACTTAAAGTCAATCTAATTCGTGTTGATGATGCTTATAACGGTTTCACGAAACTGCTGGAAGCTTATTCCATGATGATGAAAAGCAGTATGGTGGGAGTCGAAGAGCCCTGTTTTTTTGATCCCAGCTCTCATATCGGTGAGCAGGCTTTCAGGGGAGCTTTTTCTTATGTGGGGAAAAACTGTATGATCGGAGATTCTGTCAAAATCCACAGTCATGTACACATTGGAGACCGGGTGAAGCTTGGCGATAATGTCATCATCCATACTGGTGCAAAAATCTGTACTGACACCGTTATTGGCAATAATTGCGAAATTCATCCTGGGGCTGTCATTGGTTCTGACGGATTTGGTTTTGCTCCTCAGGAAGACGGCAGCTATAAGACTATCCCGCAAATCGGCAATGTGATCATTGAAGACAATGTAAGTGTAGGAGCTAACAGCACGATAGATTGTGCTACGATGGGATCCACTTTGATTAAAAAAGGCGTAAAAATCGACAATCTGGTGCAAATAGCACATAATGTCATCATAGGAGAAAATACTGTGATCGCATCCCAAGTTGGAATATCCGGATCAACTACAATTGGAAAAAACTGTGTAATCGCAGGCAAAGCGGGAATTGTAGGTCACATAACTATTGCAGATAATACCACAATAGGTGCCAATACAGGTGTAAGTAAGTCCATTACAAAATCAGGTACTACCTTATTTGGATACATTGGATTCGAAATGAAAAACTTTCTAAAATCTTACTCTATTTTTAAAAAGCTAGGCTCAATAGAGGAGCGCATAAGAGAACTAGAAAAAAAGCAGTAAATTTGCAGCCTTTAGCATGCTGAACGGTTCAAAAATCAGATGAAAGTAAAACAACACACCATTAAAAAGCAGGTGGAATTATCCGGAGTGGGACTTCACACCGGGGTTATTTCAAACATGACATTTCTCCCTGCCCCCCCAAATCACGGATATAAGTTTCAGCGAATTGACCTTGAAGGTAGACCAACTGTAGATGCAGATTGCGACTTGGTCGTAGATGTATCCAGGGGTACTACTTTAGAGCAAAATGGTGCACGTGTTTATACGGTAGAGCATGTTCTGGCAGCATTAGTTGGATTGGAGATAGACAATGTCCTCATTCAACTAGACGGTCCTGAGCCTCCAATTATGGACGGATCATCTATTCAATTTATTGACGTACTGGAAGAAGCAGGGCTCGAAGAGCAAAATGCACTTCGTAGATTCTTTGAAGTTCAAGAAAGCATACAGTACAAAGACTCTGCTCGTGAGGTAGAAATGGTGGCCTTGCCTACAGATAACTATCGAGTGACAGTGATGGTGGATTATAACTCGCCAGTATTGGGTAGCCAGCATGCATCAATCACCGACATCAGCCAATTCAAATCAGAAATCGCTTCCTGTCGTACTTTTTGCTTTTTGCATGAACTAGAGATGCTTTACAATTCAAACCTCATTAAAGGTGGGGATTTGAACAATGCAATCGTAGTGGTAGACAGAATTGTAGAAGAAAAGGAGTTAGTTAATTTGGCTAAGATGTTTAACAAGCCAAAAGTAGAAGTAAAGAAAGAAGGCATTCTAAATAATGTGGACTTACGCTACCGCAATGAGCCTGCAAGACATAAATTACTTGATGTAGTTGGGGATTTGGCATTGGTGGGTCGTCCTCTGAAAGCACAAATTATGGCGGCAAGACCTGGTCACGCAGCCAATGTTGCTTTCGCAAAAAAAATAAAACGTGCTATGGAGAAGTCTGGCTCTTCCCATATTCCATATTATGACCCAAGACTTCCTCCAGTAATGGATATCAACCAAATCAGCAGCATTTTGCCGCATAGATATCCGTTCCAATTGCTCGATAAGATTATCTATCTGGATAATACTGTAGTAGCAGGAGTGAAAAACGTAACGATCAACGAACCATTCTTTATGGGACATTTTCCTGCCAATCCCGTTATGCCAGGCGTATTACAGGTAGAGGCAATGGCTCAAACAGGTGGGATATTAGTATTGAGTACAGTAGATGATCCGGAAAATTACTGGACTTATTTTCTGGGAATCGAAAACTGTAAGTTCAGAAAAATGGTTCTTCCTGGTGATACTCTAATTTTTAAATGTGAACTTTTGGCCCCGATAAGAAGAGGTATAGCGAAAATGCGTGGTGAAGCTTATGTAGGTAATACGCTAGTGTGTGAGGCCGTAATGACAGCAAGCATAACCCGAAAAGAATCATGATCAGTCCTTTAGCCCATATTGATCCGAAAGCAAAAATCGGAAAAAACGTCACTATTGAACCATTCACAACTATTGGCGAAAATGTCACTATAGGTGATAATACTTGGATCGGACCAAACGTCACTATTTTTTCTGGAGCTAATATTGGAAAAAACTGCAAGATTTTCCCGGGAGCCGTGATAGCGGGTATTCCTCAAGACTTGAAATTCCAAGGGGAAGACTCTACAGTAATGATCGGTGACAACACGACGATCAGAGAGTGTGTTACAATCAGCAGAGGCACCGTAGAAAAGCAAACTACCGTCATCGGAAGTCATTGCTTGCTAATGGCCTATGTACACGTCGCGCACGATTGTGTGATTGGAAGTCATGTCATCATCGCTAATTCTGTGCAAATCGCCGGACACGTGGCCATAGATGATTGGGCTATTGTAGGAGGATCAAGTGCGGTTCATCAATTTGTGAAAATCGGAATGCACGCCATGGTTTCAGGTGGTTCTTTGGTGAGAAAAGATGTACCTCCCTTCACTAAAGCTGCACGTGAGCCACTTTCTTATGCAGGGGTAAATTCTCTGGGACTACGAAGAAGAGGCTTTTCCAGCGAATCTATTTCCCACATTCAGGAAGTATATCGCTACCTATTCCTCAATAGTATGAACAACAGTCGTGCACTAGAAGAAATCGAAGTAAATCTTCCAGCCACCAAAGAAAGAGATGAAATCCTGAATTTCATTCGCTCTTCCGAACGTGGTGTGATGAAAGGCTACATCAATTAACAATGCTGAAATCGAGCATGACGCATTCATCGCAAACTAGGAAGAATAAAAGCACTGCGAGATTCCATGTGACCTTAAAAAAACAAATTTTCAACACATGAAAATCCACTTAGAAGAAGCTTCAAAACGCTTCCAATACGAATGGATTTTTAGAAATCTAAGCCTTGATCTATCTCAAGGAAATTCCCTGGCTATTACTGGAAGTAACGGATCGGGAAAATCTACTTTACTGAAATGTCTTAGCGGTGCTATACCAATCACTTCAGGAAAAATAGATTATCTGCTTGATGGAAAATTAATCTCAGAAACTGATTGGTTTTCATACTTGACTATTTCTGCTCCCTATATGGAAGTGCCTGAAGAATTCAGCTTGGAGGAACTGCTCAATTTCCATTTCAAATTCAAAAAACCGCTTAACGGGATTTCCTCAAAAGAAATCATCGAACAGCTTTACCTTACACAGCATGCTGCAAAGCCAGTAGGACAGTTTTCCTCAGGAATGAAGCAGCGTTTAAAGCTGGGCTTGGCACTCTTTTCTGATGTTCCGTTGATATTTCTAGATGAGCCTACTTCCAATCTTGACAGGAAAGGAATAGACTGGTATCAGGAAATGATAAAACTATATGGCAAGAATAGGATCTTGGTGATTTGCTCCAATGAGCCCAGAGAGTATGAGTTTTGCGAGCAAAAAATAGTATTGGAAGACTTTAAGTAAACATTAGCTTTGAACTTAAATTCCTACCTTTAATTTTACAGGTGTTACTTACTAAGCATATGAAATCTCTTTTTTTTAGATTATTTCTACTGATTTTCGTAGTGATTGCAATTCAAGGCTGTGGCGGTGACGATCCAGTTCCTGATCCACCAGTAAAAACAGCTGAAGAGATCGCAATTGAAGCCCTGACTGGCGCAGGCTCTCAAACTTGGGGCATTGATGGAGGCGGATCCGTGGAGCGCGACGGGGTAGCGGTGACACAATTGTATTCAGGATTTGAATTGGTTCTGAAATCCGGTTCTGCCAAAACATACACTTCCAAAAATAATAATGACCTTTTCGATGCCTCTGGAAATTGGAGTTTTGCAGGTAGCAACTTCGATAAGTTTATACTATCTGGCACCAAACCAGCAGCTGGAAGAGAGATCTCCTTCACCCAGAATAATACTAATCTGAAACTCACTTTTACGATTCCAGCTCCTGGAGCTAGGGTGAACGGAGTTATGGCTGTCGCAGGAAATTATACTTTTAACCTGGTAAAGAAATAGGGCTTTGCTTTGGTAGACAAAAGACAGGTGACCGAAGTTGCCTTAACCTTGCCTGTTTTTAGTTTACGCTTGATATTTAAGCGGGGTGATCTCACAGACTTTACTTCAAAGTCACCAGCGTAACTCCTGCCCCACCCCGATCTGCATGTTCATCTTCCATATGTCGAACTTGGCTCATGTCTCGCAGGAAATTACGAGTCAAATCCCTCAAGATCCCATTGCCCTTGCCGTGGATTATTCTCAGGTCTTTCAAACCAAGCATATATCCTTCATCGATAAATGTCTGAATCAGCGACAGTATTTCCTCGCCTCTTTTGCCCCGAAGATCCAGATTCATAGAGAATTCCATCATCTTTTCGTTGCTATTATATCCACTTCTGGAAACAGCCGCCTTTTTCTCTTTTTTGACTTCACCTTGAGATATTTTTTCCAATCTCGAAAGCTTCACTTTTGATTTTAGCTCGCCTATAGAAACCTCAAGCTCATTGGTTTTGACCTGAAGTACTTCTGCGATAGCTCCGTTGTCTTTCACCCTCACCCAGTCACCAACAGCAATCTTCCCTCCCAAAACTTTGATCTCCGGGCTTTTGATAATGTTCTTCTCTGGCTTGACTTTCTCCTTAAACTCTTCCAAATCCTTACGTACCTGCTTAGTGGCTTCCTTCTCCGCCTTGCCTTCTTTGATCTCTCGTATAGTAGCTTCTATTCTCTTATTAGCCTGATCTAGCAGCTGCTTCGCCTCTTGCTTTGCTTCTTGGAGATAGCGCTTTTTGGTCGTCTCCATCGTTTCCTTAAGTTCATTGTATTCCTGAAGTCGAGTTTTCAGCAGACTCTCTTTTGCTTTGACATCAGCCAACAAAGTCGAATATTGATTCTTCTCATTTTCTACCTGCGTCAGCAGTCTATCATAGCGCACGCGCTCTTCACCGATTTGCTCTTTGGCATAATCCAAAATTTCTCTTGGAATCCCGATTTTCGAAGCAATCTCCAAAGCAAAAGAAGAACCCGGCTTACCTATCTCAAGCTGATAAAGCGGTTCCAATTTATCCACATCGTAGCGCATCGCTCCGTTCACCATTCCTTGGTTCTTATTGGCTATCTGCTTCAAATTACCGTAGTGAGTGGTAATCACGCCGTATGCTCCCAGTTTATTCAGAGCCAATAGGATGGATTCAGCAATCGCTCCACCAAATTGCGGCTCTGTTCCTGTACCAAATTCATCTATAAAAAGGATAGTTTTCTTATTCGAAAAAAGCGAAAAATGCTTCATGCTCATCAAGTGCGAGCTGTAGGTGCTCAGATCATTTTCCAAGTTTTGCTCATCTCCAATATCGATAAAGAAGTTGTCAAAAAGCGAACTTTTGGAATCAGGATGAACAGGAATCAAAATCCCACATTGTAGCATATACTGTAGCAAAGCAACAGTTTTAAGTGTGACAGACTTTCCACCGGCATTTGGACCTGAGATAACAAGCAATCGCTCATGACCGCTAAGTTTGACATCAAGTGGGACAACATTCTTTCCTTGGGACTTCAGCGCCATTTCCAAAATAGGATGTCGAGCCTTGGTCCAGATGAGTTGCCTTTCCTTGGTGATTTCTGGCCTACAGCTGTCAGTCTTTTGTGCAAATTTTGCTTTGGCACGAATAAAATCCATCAAGCCAAGGAAATTGGTAGCCTTTCTCAACGCTGGAATAGCAGGCCTAATTCTATCGGTCAATTGGGTCAGGATTTTGATGATCTCCCGACGCTCCATGTATTCGAGATCTCGTATCTCATTATTGATATCCAACGCTTCCTCAGGTTCCATGTACACCGTCTGGCCAGTAGCCGATTCATCGTGGATAAAGCCACGAAGTTTACGCTTATTCTCAGCTGCCACAGGTATCACCAATCTGCCTGAACGCACGGTAATCGCAGAATCCTCTGGCGTAAGTCCCTTTGTTCTTGCTTCTTTGAAAACTCGCTCCATTACTTTGCGTAAGCGGCCTTCTTCATAAATAATCTGACTTCGGATCAGCTGCAAATCTTTACTTGCATTGCTGCGCATCTTCCCCTTTTCATCGATAATCAACTCAATGGCTTTGAGTAAACTCAAATCGAGATCCATCAGCAAACCAAGCAACTGGCTCAAAACCGGATATTCTTCTTCTCTTTTCTGAAAAAATGAAACACAACCTCTCAGTGTGTCAAGTGAAAGCTTTATTTCATAAAAATCCTCTACATCTAAAAAGGAATTCTCCAGCTTAGCTTTCTCTAAATAAGGATTAAGATTGGTGAAATTAGAAGAGGGAAAAAGCTCCCCAGATATCAGAATCTGACGAAACTCCTCCGTTTGATCAAGTAACTTGGTGACCAGATTATAATCTGATGAGAAAAGCAAGCGATCCACATACTGCATTCCTAGCGGCGAAGTACACTCCACTTTCAGCAGTTCTTTGATCTTTATGAAATTTACTTTTTGTTCGAGATTGCGTGGGTATAGCATTAGAATTGGTCTATGATTCCGTTTGAAGACTCTCTTACCACAAGAGAATCAACTACACGAGAATAAATCTGCTCCATTTCAGCAGGATCGCGGAGGTAGTACAACATACTTTGAGTGAAAACAGAATCGCTCACCGCATGTTTGAGAAAAACGTCCTTTTCGAGCAAATTATAGAGCACCTTAGATGAATCATAGGTTACAGGCATTGCGCTTGTAAGCCCCTCAGTTAGATGGATATCTATCAGCACTTTTACCATCTTGTCCTGAGATAATAATCCATCTGGCTTATTGTCAGAATCACAACTTGAAAGGGAAAGGATGCAAAAACTTAGTATCAGTAATCTTTTCACAGGTCAAAATTAGGTTTTTTTAACGGAAAATCTCCCCACCCCTCATGTAACTGAAATTTTATAATTCAGCTTAGAAGCATAACTTAGGCCGTTCAAATCACCATTCATGAACGAATTATTCAAGAAGCTCAGAAAATACGAAATCATGATCCGAAAGGTGGCTAATAATCACCTACAGGGAGAATACCAGTCACTTTTCAAAGGGTCAGGATTGGAGTTTGATGATCTCCGTCCTTATCAGTATGGAGACGATATCCGTACGATAGAGTGGAAAGTATCTGCTAAGGGACACGGGACTTTTGTCAAAACGTTTCGTGAAGATAAAGAACAATCAGTTTTCTTCCTTCTGGACATCAGCGGCAGTCAGGATATCGGTCAGCCGGGCAACAAGAAAATAGATCAGGGAAAGATCATTGCAGGTGTTTTGACTTTAGCGGCTGTGTTTGAGGGAAGTCAAGTCGGACTGATCAGTTATTCAGATCAAAAGGAAAAACTGATTTTACCATCCAAAGGCAGCAAGCAAGGCGTAAAAATGATCCGTGGGATATTTAATCATGAGAATAACTCTTTAAAAACAGATTTGAACTCCATGTTCATGTTTGCACTCAATCTCATTAAGAGACGAGCGGTGATCGTGATAATTTCTGATTTTATAGACGAAGGATACGAGAGACCATTCCGGGCGCTTGCTGAGCGTCATGATGTAGTCGCTATTCAGCTAACAGATCCACGGGAATCCGCTTTGCCTTCACTGGGCATTATTCCTGTTTTTGATAAAGAAAAAGGGAAAACAACTTGGGTGAACACTGCCTTTGGAAGCTTTTCTAAAAAAATAGCAGATACCTTTACCTCCGAGCGGGAGCATCTGAAAGATATTTGCAAAAAGAACCAAATAAATTACCTGTCAATCGATACCACCCAAGATATCGTAGGTCCGCTTCTCGAGCTATTTAAGTACCGAAACAAAAGCATGAAACGTGGCTAAAACGCTCAAACTCATTTTCTTTCTACTCATTCCATTTCTGAGCAATGCTCAGCAGATCAGCGTGGATGGTTATTTCATGCAAGATTCTGCCAAGCTAGGTGAGCGTGTGGGCTATGTCCTGAAAGCAACCTACCCACAATCGTCCCAGCTGATTTTCCCAGATTCTACCTTTGATTTCTCTCCGCTGGTATTACTGGAAAAGAAGACCTTCATTTCTTATACTCAGGACAGCGTTACTCAAGATAGTACGATCTATTACCTTTCCAATTTCTCACTGGACCCGAGTTCGTTTTTGACTTTGCCAGTATATGAACTGGCGAGATACGATAGCGTAGTGCATTATCCTCTTGAGGCTGAGCTAAAGTTAAAATTTACTTTAGACAGCATACCTGAGGAATTGGTATTTCAGGAAAACAACATCTATCAACCACTCGAAAAGTCTTTAAACTGGATAATTATAGGAATTATTCTTGGCGGCATTCTTCTTTTACTAGGAGCTCTTTATTTCCTTTTCGCAGATAAGGTTCAAGAATATTGGAAGGAAAGAAGAGAGAAAAGACGCTGGGCACAATTTGAGAAAAGGTGGAAGACTCAAACTGCACTTCTTTCTGAAAGCCCATCTATTGGGGCTGCAGATGAGGTAATTGGTCTGTGGAAAGGCTATATGGAAAGCATCACCAAGTTGCCAGTGAGAGAATGGACTTCCAGTGAAATAGGAGAGCGAATGGACAACCCAGAGATCTTCAAAGCACTTCGAGCTATAGATTTGATCATCTATGCTGGAGAATCTTCGAAAAGTGAAGAAGCAACTACTTACCTACTAGAAGTGGCAAGAGAAAAATATCAGGAAAAACAAACCAAAATCAAGCATGAGAGAGCAGCTGTCTGAATTCTTTAGCTGGTCCTGGTTTCTGCCTGAGACCTTCAAAAGCTACGAATGGGAAAATCCGCTTTTGCTGAATTTGATGTGGATTATTCCAGTCTTCATACTTTTCAGAAATTTTGTAAAATTTTTGAAAAATCCAGTCCTAGAACTTTCTCTTCCAAAACGGATAGCAAACAACAACCCTTGGACTTACTTGCGCCTAATTCCAGCAGGTTTTTTCTACCTCTTCCTTATCATGATGGTAGTAGCTCTGGCTCGACCTCAGCGTAGCAATGAGCGTGTTGAGCAGTTTACTGAGGGAATAGATATCATGCTTGTACTGGATATTTCGGAATCCATGGACTTGCAAGATTTCACTCCAAATCGCCTGGAAGCAGCTAAAGCTACAGCCATTGAATTTATTAATGGGCGTGTTGGTGATCGCATAGGAATGGTGGTTTTCGCTGGTGAGGCCTATTCATTAGCTCCGTTGACTAATGATTACGAATTGCTCACGGATCTAGTGGAAGAGATTTCTTTCAGCATGATGGAAGCTAAGGGAACTGCCATCGGATCTGCGCTCGCTGCAGGAACCAACCGAATGAAGGAATCTGAGTCAACATCCAAAGTAATGATTTTATTAAGTGATGGAGAGAGCAACGCCGGAAACGTAGATCCGCTGTTTGCGGCAAATCTCGCTTCTGCTTTGGACATTAAGATTTATACCATCGCTATGGGTAAGGACGGCTTGGTTCCTTATGGAACTGATTTCTTTGGAAGACCACAGATGGTAGAGAGTTATTTGGATGAATCCACCCTGCGCGAGATTGCCAAAACCGGAAACGGGGAGTTTTTCAGAGCTGCTGATGGTGGGACTTTAGAATCAATTTTCGACAGGATTGATACACTTGAGAAAACCGAAGTGATCGAAAATCGCTACAAAGAGACAGCAGATTACTATAGGGTTTATATGTTCTGGGGTCTTATACTTTTCTTTGTATGGCTAGGTTTGAAGAGTAGTTTCTTGAATAACTTCCTATTGGATTAATTCCTCGCCGAAAGTCTGTTTTTTCCATTGTGCTAATCGCGGATCCATGACCGCAAACCAAAGTGGTGGAAACAATGCCAAAATTATCATAGCTGAATAGCCCGCTGGTAATTGAGGACTTTCATCATAATGATTCAAGACCTGATAACGCTTGTGTGCATTCGCATGATGGTCAGAATGCCGCTGCAGTTGAAAGAGCAGAAAATTACTTACCACTTGACTAGCATTCCAAGAATGAATAGGAGTCACTCGCTCATAATGACCGGATTCTAATTTCTTCCGCTCCATTCCATAATGCTCAAGGTAGTTTACCAATTCCAACAGGGAAAAACCAAGAAAGCTTTGCAGCAAAAAAAATAAAGGCACTTCCCAAACCAGGCGATCTAGAACTAGCGAAGAAACCAAAAAGGCTAGCCCCACAAATAATAATGGCATTAGGGTGAATTGAATCATCTGATTCTTTATTGACCAAAAGGAAATTCCTTTTTTAGAAAGCCTTTCTCGCTCCAATTCCCAAGCACTTTGGTAGCCATGCACTACTGATCGATACCAAAAGGAATAAAAACTTTCCCCAAACCTACTTGTGGCTGGGTCTTCGGGTGTTGCGACACGTACATGATGACCTCGATTATGCTCAATGAAAAAATGCATATATGAAACGGTCATTAAGAGCATTTTGGAATAGAATTGTTCGAGAGAATTTTGTTTATGCCCCAATTCATGTGCTACTGTAATTCCAATCCCGCCAGTAATCAACGCCATTCCACTGGCAAAAGCAAGCCATTCCCACCACGAAAACCCACTGACGCTGATGATGTAAAATCCCCAAATTAAGATCCCAAACTGTACATAAACCCAAAAGAAGGTGACAAGCTTATAGAACTTCTCTTGAGTAACTTGACTTACTGCTTCCTTGGGAACATTTGCCCGATCAGTACTGATCATATAATCCATAATTGGGACCAGGATAAATACAAAACCATGAATCAAAAACAAGGTTACCCCGCCCAAATACACTCCGAGCATCAGCAATATGGGCAAGATTAGGACAGAGTAAAAACCGATTTTCTTGAAGATGGACATCTGATTTTTTATTTAAACTGCATCAATTTAAATAGAATTTTGCTTCTGAAAACTATCCTAAACTTCTATTATGCTAAAGCAAAAATGATTTTTGTCAGTTCCCTGACTGGCTTGCATCACCACCCTACTTAATAAAAATTCAGATTTTTGAGGAAAGAAAAAAACATGTCAATTTCTGCCCCTCTGATTCAAAAATACAATACTCCAGCCCCCAGATACACCTCGTATCCTACAGTTCCACTTTGGGAAAACAACCTGGACAACAACACATGGAAAGGCATTGTAAGGAAGGCATTTCAGGACTTTGGCAAAGAAGAAGGCATATCCATCTATATTCATTTGCCCTTTTGCGAGAGTTTATGTACCTATTGCGGATGCAACAAACGGATCACAAAAAACAACGCAGTCAAAGACCCATATATCCAGGCACTTCTCGCCGAGTGGAACAAATACAAAGAGGTTTTTGACGGAAAGCCGAAGATTGCAGGAATACTCCTCGGTGGGGGAACGCCCACATTCTTTGAGCCATCTTACCTTCAGCATTTGATCTCATCTATTTTTGAAGGGGCAGATATCACTTCAAATGCTGAGTTTAGCTTTGAAGGGCACCCTAACAATACGAGCTTTGAGCATCTGAAAACTCTAAGTGACTTGGGGTTTAATCGCGTGAGTTATGGTATTCAGGACTTTGACCTAAAAGTTCAGACAGCAATTCATCGAATTCAGCCGTTTGAAAAAGTAAAACATGCCACAGATTCTGCCCGCATTCTTGGCTACACCTCTATTAATTTCGATTTAATCTATGGTTTGCCTCATCAAACTGTCCAAACCATGGAAGACACTTTCAAAAAGGTACAGGATTTAAGACCGGATCGCATTGCATTCTATAGTTACGCTCACTTGCCAAGTGCATTCCCAGCGCAGAAAAGCTTCGAAAATTTCCTGCCAACTGCACCAGAGAAGAGTGAATTGTATGAATTTGGAAGGCATCTGTTGGTGAAAATGGGCTACGAAGAAGTGGGAATGGATCACTTCGCTCTACCAAAGGATGCACTCACGGTAGCAAAAACTGAGGGAGTACTACACAGAAATTTCATGGGGTACACGACTGTGCCATCCAAAATCCTCATTGGACTTGGGGCCAGCAGTATTAGTGATGTGTACTATGCCTATGGTCAAAATGAATAGAACATAGGGAAGTATGAGTCACTGGCAAAACAAGATGCTTTTGCAATCCAAAAAGGACATATTCAAACTGAGTTGGATATAACCGTCAGACAGGTGATCTTAGATTTAATCTGCAGAAAGCAGGCCGTGATCCCAGCAGAAATTTCTGAAAAACTATCTGAAAATCAGCTATGGAATCTCAAAGAAATGGAAACAGACGGGCTTATTTCCACTACAAATGATGAAATCTTGGTATCAGAGAAAGGAATGAAAGTCATTAGAAATATATGCTCTCAACTTGACCTTAGGCTGGCTGAAAATCAGACCAAAAAAGCGCTATTCAGCGAAACGATTTAACGACACATGGTAATTTCAATCTGCTCGCTGCCATAATCAAACACTTGCAGATCTGGACTAAGAAACATCCCTAACCCAAGACCACGGAAAATAAAGAGCATGCCTATTAGCACACCTAGGTAAGGAATGGCTTTTTGGAATTTTTGCCTCGCCTGAACAGAAAAAATATTCCCCGAATACATCAATACTAAGAGCAAAGGAATCGTCCCTATCCCAAAAAAGAACATATAAGTAGCTCCCAATAATGGGCTTTGCAAAGCTAGAGCGGCTACTAAAGCCATGTATACCATCCCGCAGGGAAGTAGTCCATTGGCTAGACCTGTTGCAAAAAAAGCGAAGGATCCTCCTGCTTTCAGAAATCGGTTAAGTTGTCTTTTCACCCAAATAACAATCTCTGAAAGAGCGGGAATTGCCAAGAATTGATCTGCCCGCTTATACGAAAGCGCAAAAATCAAGATTATCACTCCCATGGCAATAGAAAAACCCTGCTGAACACCAGCAAGTGACAATGAAAACCCAATACTACCTACTATCAACCCAAGGACAGCGTAGGTCACACTTCTTCCAAGATTATAAAGGATTTTATGAGAAAAATAAGATCTGCCTTTTTTGCCACCAACGGCCAATGCTATCGGCCCGCACATTCCGACACAATGAAATGAGCCTAAAAAACCAAGTAAAAAGGCAGTCCAGAGCATTTATATGGTGATTTTTTTCTCCTGATAATGATCCACTCCATTTTCAGACCAATTGAGTTGAACCTTCCAATAACCGCTTTTTAGCTGCTTCACGGGAACTGCAGTTTTTCCTGAGTGGGTGACTTCGACTTTAATTGTCTGATCCAAAGATGAATCAGAAGGTCTGAAAAGCTGCAAAGTACCTACCGTCCCATTCGGAAGATCAAGTTCGATTACTTTGGATTGAGCATCGTAAGAGATCACTTCTCTATCCAATTTCATTGCAGAGTTCGACTCATCGATTCTGTCCTGATATTTTATTTCCTCTTCATAGTAATTTTCAGTTACCAACTCAATCCCATCCATTCGTACCGATATCACTACCATAGTCATAATCAATACTACGAAGCCTATTATTGTAAGTGTTATTCCTTTTCCCCAATCCATAATTTCCCTAGTTAACCATTCAACTTACTTGATCGGTGCTGTAAAATTAGTTTCGATATGATCAATTTCTTTGCTTAAATGAAGAACTGATAGTTCTACTTTTTCCTGATTTACTTTGACCTCATCTTGTTTCCTCACGAGAAAGAATCTTCCTTCAAACTTAGTCTGAGGCTCTAATACCCATTGCTGCTCTCCGACTATTTCCACATCCATTCCTTCAGCCAATGACTTTAAAGAAACTTCCTGTGGCTCATAAGTTTTATTGATCAACGTAATTTGGTAAAGATTAGTCACCATACCATCTTCCCGCTCTTGATACGTCATTCCTGGGAACCTGGTAACTGTGGCAGTAATATCATCACGAGTCGATAATAAGGCGATAAAGGCAGCTATCAACAAAGTAAGTATGACGATGTAAACTTTGACTCTATTAGTAAATAGCTTCTCAAAGCCTTCCTTGATGCTATTTTCGGAGGCGTAGCGGATCAAACCCTTTGGTCGATCTACCTTCACCATCACCTCATCACAGGCATCTATGCAGGCGGTGCAGTTCACACACTCCATCTGAATTCCATTTCGAATATCAATCCCAGTTGGGCAAACCTGAACACATAGACTACAATCGACACAATCCCCTTTATCAATATTCTCAGCTTCATTTTTGCGGATTGGTGCTCTTGGCTCTCCTCGGACGTAATCATACATCACATTTATGGAGTTATTATCCAGCATTACTCCCTGAAGTCGTCCATAGGGACAAACCACCAAGCAAGCTTGCTCCCGAAACCAAGTGAACACAAACATGAAAATACCGGAGAATGCTAAAAGACCTAGAAAACCGGCCATATTAGCAGCCGGAGGTGAGGATACGATCTCTATCACCTCATCTATTCCTATCAGATAAGCCATCACCAAATGTCCGATCAAAAGAGATATTATTGCGAAAATAGTGATCTTGACAGTTTTCTTGGTGATCTTTTCGCTGGTCCAAGGTTGAGCATTCAATGCTCTTTGCTGATTGGCATCTCCCTCAATTGCATATTCAATTTTCCTAAACACCATCTCCATGAATAAAGTCTGCGGACATGCCCAACCACACCAAACTCTGCCAAATGCTACGGTAAAGAGTATGATGAAAACAAAGAAAATCAATAAAAGAAAAATGAGCAGGTATGTATCTTGAGGCCAGAATACGGCTCCGAAAATGATGAATTTCCGCTCAAAAATATTGAACAAAAGCCATGGTCTTCCATCTACCTTGATAAATGGTCCTGCAAATAAAATGGTTAATAAAAGCCACGAAAAGTAAGTTCTGTATTTGTAAAAATAGCCTTTGACTTTCTTGGGATAGACCCAATTTCGCTTCCCATCATCTTGGACAGTAGCTAATGAATCTCTGAATGTATCAGGATTTAAATGGGGGTTCTTCTTGGCCATAATCGTAGGCTTATTTTCTGCCGGGAATTATGAAATTCCCGGCAGTGTTAATTTATTCAGTAACAGCCGCGGCAACCGCAGTGCTATCCGCTGGAGCTGATGAATCATCAGCAGGAGCAGCTTCATCTTCTCCAGAATACAATTCACCTTGAGGATCTTTAGCGACAGCAGGACTCGTTCCTTGTATGCTGAGAATGTAGCTTGATACTTCTTGAATTTCCTGTGGATTCAACTGATCTTCCCAAGGTACCATTCCTTTCTCTATGACTCCATATTTTATCACTTTGAACACATCTTTAATGTCACCTCCATGTATCCAATACTGATCGGTCAGATTTGGACCTACTCCACCACCACCGTCGGCGGCATGGCATGCAGCACAATTAGCTCCGAAAATCGTCTTGCCAGCACTTATTCCTACGTCAGACTTATCAAATTCCACATTGGTCTCATCGATAGATGCCAGTGCGCTAGTACCTCGCTCTTCAGCTTCAATCGCTGCAATGCGAATTTCTTCTTGATATTCTTCTACACCTGTCTTACCAAAGCCCAAAACGGTGTAGTATCCGAAATAAACTATTGCAATAATAACTGTCCCGGAAAAGACATATTGAAGCCAAGGTGGCATAAAGTTGTCCAGCTCCTGAATTCCATCATAAGAATGGTCTTCCATCAACTTATCTTTTGTCTGCTCCTCTTTGATGTCACCTGTGACAAACCGCTGTTTAAAGGTTTCCCACCAGCTTGGCTCCTCCACCAATTCAGGATTTTCCTTACGGAAGACAGCCGAAATAAACGACATCAGATAGATCATGAGAATCAAGAGCAGAATAATCACTCCTATGATGACTCCTATGATAATCAAAAGAGCCATTTGATTAGAGTCCAAAGCTCCTAATCCTTCAGACACAGAAGTGTTCTGCGCCAAAACTGGATTGAAAAACAAAAGACAGCTTAAAGCAAAAAAGGTTAAATATTTTTTCATGGCTGTTTGTCGGTTAACTCATTGTCATCCATCGGCAAAGAACTCATATGGTCGATGACATCTTTAGGAACGCGCATCGTCCATATGGTAATACCTATGAAAAAGAGGACAAATATTATCAGTGAAACTATGGGAAACACCTCTACATTTTCGATTGATCTTAATACTTCTTTGTACATGATTTCTCTGATTAGTTAGCTGATGAAACTTTGATATCCGTACCCAATCGCTGCAGATACGCTATTAATGCTACGATCTCAGTTTGTGGCATTACTGCTACTCCTGCATCCTTTAAATTCTCAGCGATCTGTGCTGCTTGGGCTTCTAGATCGGCAGATGCTTGCTGGTCGTATCCCTCAGGATATGGAACGCCAAGCTTCTGCATAGTCCTGATTTTTGCTGGCAAATCTGAATAATCCAAGTCATTAGTCGCCAACCATGGATATGGTGGCATTAATGAACCCGGAGACATACTGCGAGGATCTTCCATATGGAAATAATGCCAGCTATCCGGATATTTCCCGCCAACTCTATGAAGGTCAGGGCCTGTTCTCTTAGATCCCCATAGGAATGGGCGATCATACACAAATTCACCTGCTTTGGAGTATTCACCATAGCGCTCAGTTTCAAACCTAAATGGTCGAATCATCTGAGAATGACATCCTACACAACCATTTTGGATGTATATGTCTCTTCCTTCTAATTCTAACGCTGTATAAGGTTTGACAGAACTGATAGTCGGTATATTTGACTTGATCAAAATAGTAGGTACTATTTCGACTACACCCCCAATTAAAATCGCTACGGTAGCCAATACCGCAAAGAAAATAGGCTTTCTCTCCCATGCTCTGTGCCAGAATTCCCCTTTAGGATTGTAGTTCTTGGCTAATGCAGGGGCAGAATCTTCTTCAGTGGCTACAAAAGTTCCTTGCTGTGCTGTCTTAAACATGTTATACATCATCAGGATAGCACCACTTAAATACATCAAACCACCTAATGCTCTCAACATGTACATTGGCACTAATTCTACTACAGTTTGCAGAAAATTACCATAAGCCAATTTACCCATTTCATCAAATTCTCTTAGCATCAAGAATTGAGTCAATGCTGCCACATACATTGGCAATGCATAGAAAATGATTCCCATCACACCTAGCCAAAAGTGTGTGTTGGCCATTTTGGTAGAATAAATAGTGGTTTTAAATAATCTTGGCCACATCCAGTATAGCATACCGAAGGTCAAGAAGCCATTCCATCCCAATCCACCTATGTGAACGTGAGCTATAATCCAATCGGTATAGTGCGCAATCGCACTGACATTCTTAAATGAAAGCATTGGACCTTCGAAAGTAGCCATACCGTAGGCAGTGATTGCTACGACCATGAATTTCAGCACTGGATCTGTTGTCACTTTATCCCATGCTCCACGCAAAGTCAGTAGTCCATTCACCATACCGCCCCAAGACGGAGCCAAAAGCATCACCGAGAACACCGTGCCTAGTACTTGTGCCCATTCAGGAAGCGAAGTATAAAGCAAGTGGTGAGGACCCGCCCACATGTATAGGAAGATCAGCGACCAAAAGTGAATAATAGAAAGTTTGTAAGAATATACTGGTCTATTCGCAGCCTTTGGAAGGAAATAATACATCAATCCCAAGAAAGGTGTAGTCAGGAAAAATGCAACTGCATTGTGACCATACCACCACTGTACTAAGGCATCTTGAACACCTGCATAGGCAGAATAACTTTTGAACAAAGTAACTGGCAATGCAAAAGAGTTTACAATATGTAAAACAGCAACTGTAATGAATGAAGCTAGATAAAACCAAATAGCTACGTACATGTGGCGCTCTCTACGTTTGAGAATAGTACCGATCATATTGGCTCCAAAAGCCACCCAAACAATTGCTATCGCAATATCAATAGGCCATTCTAATTCAGCATATTCTTTAGATGAAGTTAGTCCTAAGGGCAAAGTCAACACTGCTGAAACGATAATCAGTTGCCAGCCGTAGAAATGAAACCAGCTAAGTGTCTTGTTCCACATTGGAGCTTTCAGCAGCCTAGGCATGGAATAATAAACCCCGGCAAAGATCGCATTTCCAACGAAAGCGAAAATCACAGCGTTCGTATGCAGTGGCCTTATTCGCCCGAAAGTAGTATAGGGATTACCCAAATTGGCTTCAGGTAAGAAAAGCTGTGTCGCTGCAAGTAAGCCGACCAGCATCCCTATTACGCCCCAGATAATTGTCGCGGCTCCAAAATACTTGACAATTTTATTGTCATATTGGAACCTCTCCAGAGTAGTGTCATTCATAGGATTTCGGTTTTGTTGGTTGATTTTTATTAGATTTTTTAGGACTATTTTCAAAAAGAATTCTTATCGAAGGAGTGTAATTATCATCAAACTGGCCGTCTTTCATTGCTTTGAAAAACAAAAACAGAAATGTACCTGCCAATAGTAGACTGATTGCGATTAATAGAAATATGACTTCCATGCTATAATAGTTTTGAGGTTAACAAGCCCTTTTTCCAGGCTACAAAATTCGTGGTCAACGTCGTGAATACCACCACAGAAATACTACTTAACGGCATCAAAATAGCGCAAATCACAGGACTCAAAAGTCCTTGAACTGCTAGCCCTAGGCCAAGTAAGTTATATAATAAACTGAGTATAAAACTCGCTTTGATAATAAGTCTGCTAGATTTCGCAAAACCTAAGAAATTCGGAATCATACCAAATACTTCAGAATCCATAATAGCATCACTAGCTGGAGAGAAATGACTGACCCGGTCTGAAATAGCTACACCGACCTCGCTTTCTTGTAATGCACCGGCATCATTTAAACCATCCCCTATCATTAGGGTATGGTGAGTAGCATTCAAACCCTTTAAATAAGTAAGCTTATCTACTGGACTTTGCTTAAAGTTAAATTTGATACTGCTACCTAACTTTTCCTCTAGGTATTTTTGCTCATGAGAAAAGTCTCCAGACAAAACATGAAGATCATAGTCCTCTTTGAGTTGCTCCACTACTTCTGAAGCCTTTTCCCTAAGTCCAGATTCAATCAGGAAATAGCCTAGTTCCTGCCCTTCCACTGTCAAACAAACGATATTTCCATTTTGGTTTTTGATAGAATTTTTATAACCAGTAAACTCAGCTGATCCAAGTCTGAATTCTTGATTTTTATAAAATGCATGAATTCCTGCTCCTTTAATCTCTTTTACTTGGTCAAGAGATACTCCACTTTGGTTCACTAGCCAATGATTAATTCTATTACTCAATGGATGGGTAGATCGCCCCACCATGGATTTCAAGATCGCTTGGGTTTCATGCGAAAGTTCCTCCCCAATGTAGGTGATCTTGGCATTTGCCGGATCTGTAAGTGTACCCGTTTTGTCAAAAACGACAGCATCAATCAGCGCAAGTCTTTCTACCACATTTGAATTTTTTAGGTAAAACCGACTTTTCCCGAAAATCCTGAGTGTATTTCCCAAGGTAAAAGGCGTAGACATTGCTAGAGCACATGGGCAAGCTACGATCAGCACTGAGGCAAAAACTTTAATAGCAATAGATAAATCTGTCACTGCCCAATATGCAAAACCTGCTACTGCAATAACTAAAACAGACCAGGTAAAGGCTGCACTGATCCTGGTGGATAGCGGTTCAAGCAAGCGCCCCTTACCCTTTTCAAAAGTCTCGTTGTTCCACAAATCCGTAAGATATCCCTGAGAAGGCGACTTTTGAACAGTTAATAAGATTGCATCGCCTTTTTGTCGACCGCCTGCATAGATCAATTCTCCCTTTTGCCTAGGCGCTGGAACTTCCTCACCTGTCACGAAACTATAATCAATATTAGCTTGGCCGCTTAGCAAAAGAGAATCTGCAGGTATTAATTCCTCATCCCTCACCAAAATAACATCTCCAACTTGGAGCTTTGATAGAGGGATCACGTCCTCTTGATTTTTCACTATTTTAGTAACGGCTATTGGAAAATAAGACTTGTAATCCCTATCGAACTCAAGTGTTGAAAATGTCTTTTGCTGATAAATTTTCCCCAGAAGCAAGAAAAACAAAAGTCCCCCAAGGCTATCCATATAGCCTGATCGCTGAAAAGCGAATATTTCCCAAAGTGAATAAACAAACAACGCGATGATCCCAAGCACAATCGGAACGTCCATATTGATCTGCTTTTGCTTGAGCGAATTCCATGCTGACCGATAATAATCACTAGCTGAATAGAACACCACTGGAAACGCCAAAATCACATTCAGATAACTGAATAAGCCACGAAAAGAAGAATCAATTAACTCAGCTTCGGAGAAATATTCTGGAATACTAAACAGCATCATATTTCCGAAGCAAAAGCCAGCTACAGCGAGTCGTTGGATTAAGCGCTTATCCAGTCCCGGACTTTGCTTCTTATCAAGATCTGAAAAATTGATCTTTGGCTCGTATCCAATGGTTGATAGTAGAATAACCAACTCCTTTATACTGATCTTATCATGAAGAATCTTAACCTGAACCTTCTTTTTAATAAAATCAACTCGACTATGAAAAACACCGGAATGAATCTGATGTAGATTCTCAAGAAGCCAAATACAAGATGCACAATGAATTAGAGGAATGTAAAAAGTGAGATGACTTTCAGTTTCACTCTGAAAATCTAGCAGACGATTAGCAGTCTCCTCATCCTCCAGATAATCAAATCGATTGGAATGGCGTTTATTTCTCCTCTGACTTTCTCCAGGGTGATTAGCAATATCATAATAAGTGCAAAGCTCATTTTCCGAAAGAACCTCATATACGAGTTTACATCCTTGGCAACAAAAGTTCTGCTCATCTACAACTATTTGCACACCTTCACATTCTTCACCACAATGAAAGCAGGTGATTATTTCTTGAGCAGGTAACCTCGGATCCATTAATATTAATTTTACTAAATCAAACTTTAAATTACACTAAAAATCATAAATAAAATCATATTTGAAACACAATTTAGCAATAAGGTTACTTTCAAATAACAATTTGAATAAAGCGCAAATCTTTTCAGAAACACTATCTATCTTCTCATTTGAATAGGCAAAACTACTAGCGGAAAACCGAGGAATAGTTGAGGCAAGTCTTATCAATTACTGACAAAAATCATGTTTTTAGCGGTAAAAAGAAGGCACTAATAGGTTACCAATGATCCAAAGTATAAAAGGTCAATATGAAAAGTTTACATGGATATTAGCCAGTTGTAAAAATGAAAAATGAACTCTGAAATAGGAAGGCAAAAGCTTTTTATAAAAAATACAACTCATCAATTATGTAATCGAAAAGATCAAAATTGGTGACTGCCTTTTCTTCAGCTTACACATGATGGTCATCTCTGAGTATGAAATGATCATCCCTGTACTTCAAACCAAGACAGCCTTCTCTAAAAGTTGGCTTTGGAATAAAAGAGCCGGCTCCCGATTCCCATCGTGGGCTGTTCGAGTGGGTGAGTTATAGAGTGCTGGAAAAAGTGGGTTTAAACCCAAAAAAGCCTTTCAGTTTCCTGAAAAGCTTTGGAATAAATGAGGCGGCTCCCGATTACTATCGGTGGCTGCTCGGATGGGTGATGGATTCATTGCCAAAAAGTCTATAAAACCAAAAAGCCTTTCAGTTTCCTGAAAATGCTATAGAATAAAAGAGCCGGCTCCCGATTACTGTCGGTGGCTGCTCGGATGGGTGATGGATACGTTGCCAAAAAGTCTATAAAACCAAAAAGCCTTTCAGTTTCCTGAAAGGCTTTGTAATAAATGAGGCGGCGACCTACTCTCCCGGGTGTAACCCCAGTACCATCGGCGCTGCAGGGCTTAACTTCTCTGTTCGGGATGGGAAGAGGTGGAA
>NZ_MSSW01000053.1 GCF_002150685.1 Algoriphagus antarcticus | reverse complement strand
TTATATACAAAATATTTCAGTGTTAAAAATCCCCCTTGGCCCATTTGTCAAACTCTCGTCACCAAATAATCTTTAGGAATCAAGGGGGAGTTATTCTAGCTCGTAAGTCTCCGTTGGTGATTGTTTTTGCCGATAGACAGGTCACATGAACGGCTGAAGCTAAATATTTGTGTCCCCTTTGTGAACCTTCGTGCTTTTCGTGGCTAAATAAAACTTTCAAAAAAATACCCTGCTTGAACAAACAGGGTATTGATATTAGAATTTGAAGTTTGGAAGATTGTCCAAAATGTCTTTGGTCATTCGATCTAGATCGTAGTCATGTTGCCAGCCCCAATCTTTTCTAGCGCAGGAATCATCGATACTATCCGGCCAGCTGTCTGCGATAGCCTGCCGAAAATCAGGATTGTATTCGATTTTGAACTTAGGAATATGCTTATGAATGCTTTGATAGATTTCTAGAGGATTGAAATTCATCGCTGCAAGGTTGTAACTAGAGCGGATTTTCACCTCTTCACGCGGCGCATTCATCAGATCCAAAGTAGCTTTGATAGCATCGGGCATATACATCATGGGTAGAGATGTATCTTCTCGAAGGAAGCACTCGAACTTCTCACCAGCTATAGCTTTATGGTAAATATCCACTGCATAATCGGTCGTGCCACCACCAGGAAGAGACTTGTAGCCAATCAATCCAGGATATCGAAGACTTCGAACGTCCACATTGAATTTTTGAAAATAGTATTCACACCATCTTTCGCCCGCTTGTTTTGAAATGCCATAAACCGTATTTGGCTCTTTCACGCAATACTGAGGAGTATTGATTTTTGGCGTATTTGGTCCAAAAACGGCAATGGAGGATGGCCAGTAAATTTTGTTTAGCTTAAATTCTTTGGCCAGCTCAAGGACATGGAGCAAACTTTCCATATTGAGCTCCCAAGCGAAAAGTGGCTTTTTCTCTCCTACGGCAGAAAGCACTGCCGCCAAATGATAAATTTGAGTGATTTGTTCTTGTTTGACCAAGTTTCTCAATCTAACCTTATCCATCACGTCGAGAACATGAAATCGACAAAATTCAAATTTTAATTGTGCGGATTTGTCAAGATCTGTAGCTATTACTTGGTTTGCGCCAAACTGATCTGCCAGAGACTTAGTGAGTTCTGAACCCAATTGCCCTGCAGCGCCTATTACTAGGATTTTTTCCATCGATGTTTCTTTCAAAATCTACCTAAAGAAGAGCTCTAGGTTTTTGTTTATATTTGGGTTTGCAGTCGCAAAAGTACAAAAAAACAGCTCTCTGAGTCGAATTTTTGACTAAAGGAACCAGACGTTTTTGAACAACATAAAATCAACAAGTTATCATGTACGATCAATTCAGACCCAAATTACAAGAGGAATTAAAAGGAATCGAAGATGCCGGACTTTTCAAAAAAGAACGTGTCATCACTTCTCCGCAGTCAGCAGAAATTACCATTGCCGGTGGACAGAAAGTATTGAATTTTTGCGCCAACAACTACCTAGGTCTTTCCTCACACCCAAAAGTAATCGAAGCAGCCAAAGCATCGATTGACTCTCATGGCTTTGGAATGTCTTCAGTAAGGTTTATTTGCGGAACGCAGGATATTCACAAGGAATTGGAAAGGAAGATTTCTGAGTTTCTAGGCACAGAGGACACCATTCTTTACGCAGCGGCTTTTGATGCAAACGGTGGTCTGTTTGAGCCGATTTTAGGAGCTGAAGATGCGATAATATCCGATGCTTTGAACCATGCATCTATCATCGATGGCGTGCGTCTTTGCAAAGCCATGCGTTTCCGATATGAGCATAATAATATGGAGGATCTGGAAGTGCAGCTCAAGGATGCTGTGGCAAAAGGAGCAAAGCAGAAAATCATCGTGACTGATGGAGTGTTTTCCATGGATGGAACGATAGCCCAGCTGGATAAAATCGTGGAACTGGCAGAAAAATATGAGGCATTAGTAATGACAGATGAGTGTCACTCTACTGGATTCATGGGGAAAACTGGCCGCGGCGTTCATGAGCATTGTGGAGTGATGGGAAAAATTGACATCATTACCGGTACACTCGGAAAAGCTTTGGGTGGTGCTTCTGGAGGTTTTACTTCAGGAAGAAAAGAAATTGTTGAATTGCTTCGTCAGCGTTCTAGACCGTATTTATTCTCCAATACATTGGCTCCATCTATTACAGGTGCGTCGATCGCAGTTTTTGATCTCTTGTCTGAGACGACCGAGTTGAGAGATAAGCTGGAAGAAAATACAAAATATTTCCGTGAGAAAATGACTGCTGCTGGATTTGATATCAAGCCGGGGGAGCATGCTATCGTACCGATAATGCTATATGATGCGGTTCTATCGCAGAAAATGGCGGAGAAAGTGCTAGAGAAAGGGATTTACGTAATTGGCTTCTATTTTCCTGTAGTTCCAAAAGGTCAAGCTAGAATCCGTGTTCAGATCTCAGCTGGTCATGACCGGGCACAGCTGGATCAGGCGATTACGGCGTTCACTGAAGTTGGAAAAGAGTTGGGAGTAATAGACTAATATGATTATCCGAACTTTTCCCATATAGCTCATTTTCGTTCTTTTATTGGCCGAAAGACGGAAGGCCGAAGCTAAGCCGGGTTTCTACACTAGATTCCCGGTTTTTTATGATTTTTTTTTAGCCACAAAGCTCGCGAAGGAGGCGCAAAGGTCGGTTATGTCCTGCTTCGCCAGAAGCCGAACTTGCTCAGGATTTATTCCGATAATTGGTTTTCTATATCCATTTTTTGATGTAAGATCCTGTCAATTAATATTATATTTAATTCAATTTTAGTAAGCACTAGATGTGATTTCGCTAATTAGATCTGTTTTTTTTAACCACCATAATTGATTTTCCAATTTGTGGATCAATACAGATTGAATCAATAATTTCAAAAATTAAGCGATAGTAACTATTAGCTTGTTCAACCGACCACTTTTCAGGTGTGTAATTCCAGATGGATTCTAAATCATTTATCGCCAGCTTACTTAATTCATAAACCAATTTCATTTGACGAATTTCTCATTCAATTGAGTCAAATGTTTCACTGGGTCAAAATTCTTAACATATCCACTTTGTTCGCCAGCTTCTATTACTTCGCCTAGCAAATGAATTTTTTGCTCTATTTCATCTACCATCCTCAAACCTGCTCTAATCACTTCGCTGGCAGAAAAATACCTTCCAGATTCTATAGGATGATTGTATAAGACGGGTTTTTTTGGCCACAAGCGCACGAAGGAGGCACAAAGGTCGCAGTTGTTTCCTCCTTGGATATGGAGTTTGAATATTGATCATTGAGACTTTACAGGCTTTTCGCCTCTCAAAAACAATTATCTGACTGTGATGTGGTAACAACTCTGTTTTCTTTCTTTGATGAAGAAAATTTTGTCGGATTCTTGAAATTCATTTAGAATCATTTCTAGCTTTTTCTGTGCGGCTCTGTTAGAACCTTTCTTTCCGTTAAATCTAATGTAGGATATATCAAAAGAGACCCCATAAGAATGAGAGCTGATACCAGAAGTTGCATTTCTATTTCTTCTTTTAAGGCTAGTTTGCTGCTCGGGTGTTCGAGTAACTGATGTAATTGTGAAAAAACTATCCTTATCCGTTTGCGTTTGAAAAGCTTGCCCTAGTCCCTCAAGCACTATTTTAGAGTATGGAGTAATGTAAGGATGGCTATGCGTTAGTGCCATTACTTCGTATCCAGCTCCATGATTTACAAGCTCTAACTTTTGCTCTTCAATAAGTTTTTTAAAATGGCTCTCGTCCTCAATTAGACCAAATCCATTATTTTCTCCTGCATACAGGTGTTTGTCATATTCTTTAGTGATTATCCCTTCAGGAATAGGAAGAATAATTCTAGGAGCGGGTAATTCAAGCTTTATAGGTTGGGGTGTCTCAACATGTATTGCAGGTTCTGGATTGCTTTTTAAGGTAGCATACGTGTCTGTTATTTGCTTTTTCAAATCGGGCATATAGGCTTGAGTTGCAAGAGCACCTGCCGAAAAAAGTATGAAAAAGAAGGCAAGTTGTAGGAAAGGGGGTTTTTTCATTGGTAAATAAAATACTTAATTTTTTGAAATTTTGCTGATGATCAAGGACTGCAGCCGAGCAAAGATTAATCCATGTTAAATGCTCCGAATTAACTAATCACATTTAATTTGAAGGCTGTCTTCCCTGCCTTCATTTGATAGAAATGATAACTTTCCTTTTTTATGAGCCAAATCCCAGATGAAATTTTTCTTAGGGCTAATAGACTTATAAACGGTATTTAAAGGGGGATATTACAGGATGGCATCAATGACGTAAAAATGACTTTTGCTAGTCGCAAAGAATTTCGTAGAGCAAATCTATTTTTGGATTTAACAAAATGAACAAGAAAATGGCTAGCAAAGCAATTGGTGTTAAGTTAAAGGCACTTCGATTAAAAAATGGTTTTTTGCAGGATGAATTGGCAGAATCTGCTGGAGTGAGCTTTGGACTGTTCGACGAATGGAAAATGCTGAAGCAATTCCATGCATGGATACAGTCAAACGATTACTCCAGATTTTGGGCTGAGCCCTGATGAAGTGCTTGATTGGACTCATACGGAAGAAAAAGGATATTTATTAGGTATGAATTTGTCAGGGTTAGCTTTTTTGCCTATTCCTTTGTTTGGAGTGGTATTGCCAATAGTTCTTTGGATGAGTCGGAAAGATAAGTTAGCTGGAGTAAGTGAATTGGGGAGGGATCTGGTCAATTTTCAGCTCACTTGGACTGCCGTTTATTATTTAGGGCTGACACTTAATGGATGGGTTGATAAATATATGATGAGTTCAGGAGATGTCAGTCCTGGTATTATATTGACTGGGGCATATTCGGATAATTAAGGACTTGCCAGTTAAATACTTTCCAAAAGTCAATTTCGTGAGATAAAAAAAACGGCAAGTGAGAGCTTGCCGTTTTTTTTATGTTGCTGACTTACTTGTCATTGCGAGCTTCCTTCGCTTTTTCAATTCGTATTCTTCGAGATCTTCGAAGCGAGTATCCACGTCAAGGTTATTCAGATAATCATTGATTAACTCTCGTATTTCTTGAAAAGACATATTGTGGAGGATTTTGCCATTTTTTGACATGGATAATTGACCTGTTTCCTCCGATACGATCAACACGATAGCATCAGTTGTCTCTGACATCCCTATTGCAGCACGGTGGCGAAGGCCGAATTGTGCCGGGACTTCACGCTCAGTAACCGGTAAGATACAGCGTGCGGCTTTGATTTTGCCATTGTGGATGATTACAGCACCATCGTGGAGTGGGCTGTATTTGTTAAAAATGGAAATAAGCAATCTTTTAGATAATTCCGCATCGAGAATATCACCGCTTTCGGCATAGAATTTTAATTCTGTGCTTTTTGATATCACCATCAAAGCTCCGGTATTGCTACCGGCAAGTGTTTTTGAGGCATCTATGATAGGACTGATATTGAAAATAGCATTGTCTTTTTTTCTCCAGAAGAAAAGCATGTCTCTCCAGATATTATCATCAGAAAGGAGGGAAGACCGGCCTATAAGAAGGAGAAATTTTCTGATTTCAGGTGCGAAAATAATGATGGCAGCGATCACACCCACTCCCATAAACTGTCCCAAAATGGCAGACAAGAGCTCCATTCTAAGCGCCCGAACTAAGAGATAGATTAAGTAGATAGAGAGGAAACCAAGAAAGATTTTGATTGCAACACTGCCTTTTAGCAGTTTATAAACTTGATACAATAGGGCGGCAACCAACGCAATATCTATGATATTGACGATGGATATGTCTAAAAATCCTATTTTGAAAAGTAAGGTCAAGGGTATAAAGTATTGTATAATTTAAATGTTTCGTTAGCTTCTTTAACGTCATGAACTCGCAGGATGTTTGCCCCATGACATAAAGCAAACATATTCAAAGCTGTTGTACCATTCAGCGCTTTTTCGGCATCCACGTCCAAGGCTTTTGATATCATCGATTTTCTCGAAATACCTACTAGCAGTGGCAATGAAAGCGCTTGAAAATGATGAAGGTTTCGCAGTAGAAAGTAATTTTGTTCTAGGGTCTTAGCAAATCCAAACCCAGGATCAATTATTACATCTTTGATGCCAAACTTTCTGAATTGTTCCAGTTTTTCAGAGAAATAATACAATATTTCTACCAGAATATCTGAATAATTCGTTTTTTTCTGCATGTTTTGAGGATTTCCTCGCATATGCATAGCTATATAGGGCACTTGGAGCTTTGCTACTGTTTGGATCATTTCCTCATCCAGATCCCCCGCCGAAATATCATTTACGATGTGGGCGCCAGAAAGTATTGCCTCTTTAGCCACTTTTGCCCTAAAAGTATCCACAGAAATTAATGTATTGGGGAAATTATCCGTAATCCACTTTACAGCCGGAATGACTCTATCAATTTCTTCTTGAAGACTTACCTCGGCGGCACCTGGTCTGGAGCTGTATCCTCCAAGGTCCAGGATGCTAGCACCATTAGAAATGTGAGAGTCGACTAAAGCTGCTACTTTATCGATTGATTTCTCGGCTCTACTTCCTTCAAAAAATGAATCTGGAGTCAAATTTACAATTCCCATCAGCTGAGGTCTGTCCCAGCTGATTAGCCGTCCATCGATTTGAAGGGTGTTTTTTTGGGGAAATGATTTATCTTCGATTTTAGAAGACTTGCCCGGAAGAGGAAACATTAAATTAAGAGACTTTGGAGACGCAAACGAGTGCCGAATATAAGGAAGTTATCAGCCGTTGTAAAGAACTATTTCGTAAGAAGACTATAGATTATGGTACAGCATGGAGGATTTTTCGCTTGCCATCGATTACAGATCAAATTTTCATCAAAGCACAGCGCATTCGTTCGATTCAGGAAAAGGGAAATCAAAAAGTGAATGACCCGATTGAAGATGATTTCGTAGGAATTATTAACTATTGCCTGATTGCTTTGCTTCAAATAAGCTATTCGAAAGACGATCGGATGGAAATTCCATTTGAAGAACTGGAGTCAGCTTATGATCACTGGGTGGATGAAACACGAGGTCTTTTGGAAAATAAAAATCACGATTATGGAGAAGCTTGGCGGGAGATGCGCGTGAGTTCGATGACAGATATTATATTGATGAAATTGCTTCGCACTAAGCAGATAGAAGATAATAAAGGTCATACTCTGGTGTCCGAGGGTATTGAGGCTAACTATCAGGATATGATCAATTATGCTGTGTTTTGTTTAATTAAATTACGCTATCATGTTTAAACAAGGATTTTTGTGGGTGATTCGATTCATAGTCGGAGGCCTTTTTATTTTTTCTGGGTTGATTAAGGTCAATGATCCTGTAGGAACGGCGATTAAATTGGAGGAATATTTTGATGTGTTTTCAAATGACATTGCAGGTTTCTTCATTTACCTTAAGCCATTTGCATTGGAGCTTGGGGTGTTTTTGGTGGTTGTAGAAGTGGTCCTTGGGTTGATGTTGATTTTGGGAGTGAAAAGCAGATTTACTGTTTGGGCTTTGGCCTTGATGATCTTGTTTTTCACGTTTCTCACTTTTTACTCTGCATATTTCAATAAAGTGACGGATTGCGGATGCTTTGGTGATGCGATCAAATTAACACCTTGGGAATCATTTTATAAAGATTTGATTCTATTGGTTTTGATATCGATACTCTTTCTGTTTCAAATGGAGTTACCAAAGACATCTCCTAAGTGGGCAAGAGGAGTCACATTTGTTGCCTTATTTTTATCTTTTCTTTTGGCCATAGTTGCAATTCGAAATCTTCCATTTATTGATTTTAGAGCGTATAAAGTGGGTGTCAATATTCCTAAAAATATGCAGCCATCCGCTCAGTTGCAGTATTCCTATGTGATGAAAAAGAATGGTGAACTTGTGACTTTTGATCAATATCCGTCCGATGAAAGTCTGGAGTTTGTAGAAATGAATTTAAAAAATCCTGATGCATTACCCAAGATTTCCGATTTCGCTGTTTGGAATGAAGATGGAGATTATTCTGAAGAGGTTTTCACAGGAAATAAAGTACTAATCTTAGTCAGTAGCATGGCGAAAATTAGTGAATCAAACCTTGATCGAATTGATCAATTGGTTAATTCACTTACAGGTTCTCCAGTTCAACCAATTTTTGTAGCTGCAGCATCTCAGATAGAAATTCAGGACTTCACCAAATCAAGAGGATGGGATGTGCTTTCACTACAAGCAGATGCTACCGTAGTCAAAACCATAATCCGTGCTAATCCTGGAATCCTAGTGCTGAAGGATGGTGAAGTGCTTGCAAAATATCATCATAATAATACCCCCGAAGCTGGTGAGGTTCTGGATCTATACATAAAATAGGGGATGGGTAAGAATTTGAAAATTGTATTAGTAGGATTGCCCGGTTCAGGCAAAAGTACATTTGGGAGACAATTAGCATCGGTTCTGGAATTTCCCTACTTCGATTTAGATCATGAGATTGAAGATCGTTTTCACATGAAAATTTCTGATATTTTCACAAAACACGGTGAAGGAAAGTTCCGTGATTGGGAAACAGAAGTTCTTCAAGATTTTTTGAATAGAGAAGATTCCTATGTTCTGGCATCTGGTGGCGGCTGTCCGTGCTTCAATGACAACATGGATATGATCAATGAGAAAGCCGTTTCGGTGTATTTGGATGTGCCATTAGAGGAGATTTCTATCCGATTGGGATTGTCTAAAGCTCATAATAGACCTATGTTTTCTGGGCTTGATCAGGGTGAAATTACCTTTAAACTGAAAAGTTTGCTTGTGGAGCGAGATTACTTCTATAGCCAATCAAAGATAAAACTCAGCGGTGAAGATTTCTCCGCTGAGCTATTGGTATCGGAATTAATTCACCTTCTTAAAAACTAAGACCTAGAGTAAGAACTCCATTTAGCAGGTTATTTTTGATTTCGGTTACTGGGCCAATGTTGTTATTCTGAACATCCAGTACTTGATAGCTTCGATAAAGTGTATTGAACTTTTGATTCACCAAAGCGAAGTCTATTGAGAATTTGTTGATTTTCATCCCAAGGCCACCGCTGATTTGCTGAATGCTTCTGTCATAGTCTGAATCTGCAATTGGGTCCCCATAATAGCCATAACCTCCTCTAAACCTGAAGTTGTTCAATTTATACTCGGCTCCAAATCGAAAATTGATGGTACTCGTGTATAGATTTTGAATTTCTAAATTATCTGGACCTTCATCAAAATCTCTGGAATTAATTCTGGCTGCGCTGTAATCGACCCAATCTACATCAGCTGAGAGGAATCCATTTTTGCCTAAGAATACTGTAGCTCCACCACCTATTTTTAAGGGGGTGTTTAGGTTGTAAGAACTAATGAATACATCTGTGAATTCCTGATATTCTCCTAAAACTTCTTCGATATCTTTTGTAGGGTTGTATACGTATCCGCTATAGTTAGAATAAATATCTGCTGAATATTCATCATTTAAAGCATACCAAGTAGGCGACTGGAATGTTAAGCCTAAGTTCAAGTAGTCAATTGGCTTGTAAATCAGGCCTAAATTCAAGTTTACACCACCACCATTAATTACTAAGCGCTCATTCAGAGAAGAATTCAATAAAGGAGCATCTGTTTCAAAAAATTCATTATACACCTTAGTTGATGAAAAGTTTAGTGTTCTTATCCCTACCGATCCGCCAATAAATAGTTTATAATTGAAATTTGCTCCATAAGCGAAATTTATTTGGCTAGAGCTACCTTCATGTTTAATATTCTCATCTTGCTGAGCGGCGAAATCTAAACTGTTTATAGGTAAATATTCACCTGAAATGGGTTGGCCATTTGAGTTGTATGCAGGATTAATCTGGTATGTTTGATAAGCCAGATTAGTTAAACCTGAAAGCTGTTCTACCGGCAAGCCATTTGCGTCTTGAACGTAGAAATCAATTATTGATGTTTCTCCTGGCTGATCCGAGAAATAACCATATTCGGTGTTGAAATTGGCAATTCTCTGAATACTAATTCCAAATGAACCTCCTTTGAAAGCTCCTCTATCAAATTCACCTTTAGGGTTTGCCATTACAAAACTGACATTCGGCAAAGAGAAGTTTGTCGTGTTATAGCTTTTGCTTTGCCCCAGGTAATCTGTCTCTACTCCCCAGTCAGTATAGCCAATGGTAGCACTTGCCTCAGATGATCTGAAGAAACCTAGTCCGGCTGGATTTCCAGCAATATTAGACACATCACCTCCTAATGACCATTGCGTGCCACCTACCCCCATTATTCGGGCTGAACCAGCAGGTTTTACTTGACTGAATCGAAAAGCATCTTCATAGTATCCACTTTGCGCAAATAGCGTGGAAGCGGATATCAAACATAGTGATAAAACCAGAATGGATATTCTCATTTAGATTTGATTTGGGTGTAATAAATAAACGTACTGAGCTGATGATTATGTTACTCTATCTCATTATTCTTTTCTCGAAAATTTTCATCTTCTTAAATCTATTGGGCTGATTCTACTCAATAGGCATCAACAAATAAGGCAGTGATCACACTGCCTTATTTTAATGATTATGAAATGGAATTTTAATTTCCTCTTCCACCTCTGCTTGGCGTTGAAGTGCCTCTGGAAGCTCCTCCTGTAGAGCCGCCACCACCAGAACTTCTACTTGGGGTGCTGAATGTGGGTGTGTTACTTCTAGTAGGAGTAGTCATCCTCATGGGAGACACTGTTCTTGTATTCGTTCCACCTCTATTGTATGAAGGCGAAGATGTTCTGCTTGGAACGTTGCTTCTATTATAAGAAGGGCTTGCTGATCTACTGTTAGAAGGATATGAATTTCTTACTGTACCACCTCTTCCAGAATCGATTGATCTTGAATTTGTTGTACCGACACTAGGTCTAGCAGAAGGCATTGCACTTCTAGTTCTTGATACTGGTCTGTCCATAGCCGCAGAACTTACATTTCTAGTACTTCCTGTTCTAGCTCTAGAATTGTAAAAATCATTTTGAGAAGAACTGAAATCCCTAGCTGATGCTCTTGAATTATCAGAGTTGGATACCACTCTTCTACCGGTACTATTAGAGCGATTGTTCAAAACGTCTCTTCTTGCTTGTGCTCTGGCAGTACTTGGTTGAAGTGCAGAATTAGAAACATTTCCGCTTCTAGAAGCACCAAGAGTAGAACCTCTTGTTCCCCTCGCACCTCTTACAACTCGGCGATCTCCATACTCTCCACCAGGAAGAACATAAATAGGATTGCGTGAGAACATAGGAGAATAGCCAAATCCTGGATAGCCAAAGCCACCCATGCCAAACATAGAACCCCAAGGATCATGGAAACCACCATATCCAAAACCACCCATGCCAAACATTGGCATTCCAAACATAGGTCTGAAGAATGGGTTACCAAAACCAAATCCAAGATTCATACTGAAACCAGGTCTAAATCCGAATCCAGATCCCCAGAAAGGATCATAAAATCCACCCATTCCGAACGGACTCATTGCAAATGAATTCATTCCGAACGGACTCATTGCAAATGAATTCATTCCATACATCATTCCCATATTGAATGCCATGGAACTATTAAAATTGGAATTATTGCCTGAGTTTCCTACTCTATAATTGTCGTAAGAGTTGATATCGGGATTACTCTCTTCTTCAGCAGCTTCATCAAAGTACACTACATCATCCTGCGAAGTGTTTTCTTCAGCCTGATATCTGGCTATGTAGTCTGGATTCACATTTCTAGAGCTAAAACTTTCTTGTGGAATAGACTCTGTAGAGTTGGATGATAGTGTTTGAAATTGCTCTGGATTATTGTTTTGTACAGCGTACTCAGTTGCGACTTTAGCATCTGAGGCCATGAAATACAGATTATCATTAGCACCTGTTGTAGCTAATTTGTTAGTACTACAGGAAACTAAGATCAGTGATCCAAGAATAAATGATGACGTTATAATTGCAGGGTTCTTCATAGTAGAAGTTTAATTGTTACTTTCTTATACGGTAGCAAGGGTAAAGGGTTATTCTTTTTGCTTTATATTTGCCCCGCATAAGTTAGCAAAAATAATGATAATCTGTATCCCAACCAATTACAATGAGTAAAGGACTACCTAAGAGGAGCGAGGATTATTCGCTTTGGTACAATGAGTTAGTGAAAAAAGCCGATTTGGCAGAGAATTCAGCTGTCAGGGGATGTATGGTCATCAAACCTTATGGCTATTCTATATGGGAAAAGATGCAAGCGGAACTTGATCGGATGTTTAAAGAAACTGGTCATTCTAACGCTTATTTCCCTCTTTTTATCCCAAAATCTTACCTAAGTAAGGAAGCTAGCCATGTAGCAGGTTTTGCTAAGGAATGTGCCGTAGTCACTCATTATAGGCTCAAAAATGCTGAGGATGGTAGTGGAATCATAGTAGATCCAGATGCAAAACTGGAAGAAGAGCTAATTGTTCGACCTACTTCAGAGACGGTGATTTGGAGTACCTACAAAAATTGGGTTCAGTCATATAGAGATCTTCCACTTTTGGTGAATCAGTGGGCAAATGTTGTTCGCTGGGAGATGAGAACCAGATTATTTCTTCGTACTACAGAATTCCTTTGGCAGGAAGGGCACACAGCTCATGCTACAAAAAAGGAAGCTGAAGAAGAGACAAACCGAATGATGAATGTCTATGCGCAGTTTTCCGAAAATTTCATGGCTTTGCCAGTAGTAAGAGGTAGAAAAACTGAAAGTGAGCGTTTTGCCGGAGCGGACGATACTTTGTGTATTGAAGCGATGATGCAGGATGGCAAAGCTCTACAGGCTGGAACTTCTCACTTTTTAGGGCAAAATTTCGCCAAAGCTTTTGATGTGAAATTTGCTACTAAAGAAGGTGGACTTGAATATGTTTGGGGTACTTCTTGGGGTGTGAGCACTCGCTTGATGGGCGCATTGATTATGGCTCATTCAGACGATAACGGTTTGGTATTGCCTCCGAAGTTAGCACCAATACAAGTAGTCATTATTCCGATCTATAGAAAAGACGAGGAGCTAGATGCCATTACAGAGAAAGCAAATGAGATCATGGCTGATCTTCGCAAAGTTGGGGTTTCAGTGAAATTTGACAACCGAGATACATATAAGCCAGGATGGAAATTTGCAGAGCATGAGTTGAAAGGCGTTCCGCTGAGAATTGCCATCGGTCCAAGAGATTTGGAAAATGGCACGATTGAAATTGCAAGAAGAGATACCTTGACCAAAGAGCAGTTTGAATTGACTTCGCAGCCGATTTCAGAGAAAATATCTGGTATGCTTGATGAAATCCAGAAGAGTATTTATTCTAAGGCATTAAACTTTAAAAGTGAAATGACCACAGAAGTGAATTCTTGGGATGAGTTTAAGAAAGTTTTAGAAGATAAAGGCGGGTTTTTATCAGCTCACTGGGATGGAACTGCAGAGACCGAAGAAAAAGTCAAAGATCTCACCAAAGCAACAATCAGGTGTATTCCCTTAGATAGAAAGGACGAAGCCGGAGTATGTGTGTATTCAGGCAAGCCTTCTAAAGGCAGAGTTCTTTTTGCAAAAGCCTACTAATCAACAAGCCCGGAAATATCCGGGCTTTTTTTAGTTGTAATTGACGAGGGGTAACGAGGAAACTCGTATTTTAGACATCTATTCTTTTTCTGAAAAGTCAATGACAATCCTAGTACTATCTAGTCTTCTACTCATAGGTCTTATCCTTTTGCTCGCTGAGGTGCTTTTCGTACCCGGAACTACAGTCGTTGGGATCTTTGGACTTGCTGTGAGTTTGGCCGGAATAGTCTATGCTTTTCTGAGCTTTGACGCTGGGATTGCCTGGTGGATAACTTCAATTGCGGTAATCTTAAATCTTGCCGCTATTGTTTATGGATTTAACTCTGGCGTTTGGAATCGCTTTTCTCTCAAATCGGCAATGCAAGGAGGAGCCTTTGATGGCCGGACTGATGCTTTGCAGATAGGAATGCCCGGCAGAACCATCTCTGATCTTAAACCAATTGGAAAAGCTAGCTTTGACGATGTAGTTTATGAGGTGAAATCAGAAAATGGTTTTATTCCTGTTGAAACTGATGTCACCATTATCAAAATTGAAAACAATAAAATTTTAGTCAAATAATATGGAGAATTTAGATCCGAACAGTTCAATGTTCATCCTAGTGGCCGCGGTCGCAGGAATTGTCCTTCTTTTCGTCTTCTTGTACTTTGTTCCAGTCAATCTCTGGATCACTGCTCAATTTTCAAATGTGAAAGTTGGAATAGGAGAACTTATTGGGATGAGAATCCGAAAGGTGCCACCAAGTATTATAGTGAACTCCCTGATCACAGCGACAAAAGCTGGACTTCAAATGACAACAAATGACCTGGAGACACATTACATGGCTGGAGGTAATATTCCAAACGTGATCAGAGCTTTGATTTCTGCTGATAAAGCAAACATTAACCTGACATTCAAACAAGCGACAGCTATTGATTTGGCTGGTAGAGACGTGTTTGAAGCAGTTCAGATTTCGGTAAATCCAAAAGTGATCAACACGCCAAATGTAGCTGCAGTTGCTGCGGATGGTATTCAATTGATTGCAAAAGCTAGAGTAACCGTACGGGCGAATATTGCGCAATTAGTCGGTGGAGCTGGCGAAGAAACTATCCTTGCCAGAGTAGGTGAGGGAATTGTAACATCAATAGGTTCTGCAGCTACACATAAAAGTGTACTTGAAAACCCAGACAAAATATCGAAGCTGGTACTTCAGAGAGGGTTGGATGCAGGAACAGCTTTCGAGATTCTTTCGATTGATATAGCGGACATTGATGTGGGAACAAACATCGGTGCAAAACTACAAATCGATCAAGCTTCTGCTGATCTAAAAGTAGCTGAAGCAAGAGCGGAAGAAAGACGTGCGATGGCTGTAGCTCTAGAACAAGAGATGAAAGCTAGAAATGTGGAAATGAGAGCTAAAGTGATAGAAGCTGAAGCGGAGATCCCAAAGGCTATCGCAGAAGCATTCAGAACGGGTAAGCTTGGTATCATGGATTACTATAGAATGGAAAATATCCAATCCGACACTTCGATGCGGGAATCGATTGCTAACTCAGACGAATCGAAAGATTCGGGTAAAGGCAAGAACGAGAAGAAATAAGAAAAGGGGCTCAGGCCCCTTTTTTGTTTTTCTTACTTGGTTCTTCTACAGTTTGAATTACCGTAGGAACATAGTTCGTTTTTGTGAAAATCTGCTCATTTACCCAATCAACAAGAATTTTTTCATAAGCCAAAGGAAGAATAATTTCGCCTGCCTCGCTGATTACACCTGTCAGCCCTTCCTTTTGAACAATAACAAAATTTTTTCTTTCTCTTCGAAGCCACTCAAATTCTGTAGGGATAACTTCACTTCCCTCACTATTAAGAAGACCGGTTTTGCCAGATTTTTCTACCATGAAATAACCATCGACAGTTCGATAAATGTCATCAAAGCCTTCGGTATTGAGAGGTGCGCCATAGGTATTCAAAAGGAAATATTTACCATTTGCTTTTGCAATAGCTAAGCCTTTATCGAATGGCTTTATTTCTTCCCAAATTGGATCAGAAACGAGCTCACCAGCTGAACTGATTAAGCCCCAGCTAAGGCCTGTTTTATAAGCCGCGATTTTTTCTGAAAACAAGGTTGTCTCTGCATACTGAGGCTTAATCACCCAAGTTCCAGCAGAATTCACAAAACCAAAAGCACCTTTTGATTTGGCAGGGTAAAGGCCTTCGTTGCCAAATTTGATCTCATCTACCTCAAGCATAGGTTGTACTAACCATCCCTTTTTTCCCAAAAGACCAATTCTGGCATCTCGAAAATGAACATTGTATAAGTCTTTGCCGATTTTATTGACAGCGGTCATCCCTACATCATCAAGTAAAATACCATCGCCTTCCATTACACGACGAAGTTTACCATGTATATATTCCAGCATGATGTCATTCTCAAAAGTGATCTTATGGAATGAATTGTAGCGGATATTTGATTTGATATCATTTCCTTCGATAAGCAAGTACTGATTTTGGTTATATCCATAATAGAAATTACCGTGGGTATGCTGTAGCATCTCAATGATGGGGTCCAAGACATAATCACCTTCCCTATTGATCAACCCAAAACCACTTGCTTCTTTTGCCAAAACAAACTCTCCATCATTATCCGAAAGGAGTTCGAAAGTTTTATCAGGATTGGGAGAAAGCGGCAAAGAATACTCATTCCCTTTGCGGATGATGATTAGTCCTGTATTTGTGATCTTAGCTTCATCCAGTTCACCCAAGTAGGTTGTTTTATTTCTTCCTCGTTGAAATAGCCAGTACTCATTTCCTTTGCTTGCCAAAAGCATATTGAAGTAGGTCTGGATCTTTTCGTATTCCAAAGGCAATACCTGCTGTCCATATTCATGAAATGCACCGATTCCATTTGGGCCTTTTACAAGGATCCATGGCTCTAGGTATTGATAGATTTCTGTCCCAACCAGTGCAACAGCAGGTCTCAGATCGCTTGATAATAGCGAAAGCTCCTTACCTGTTTTTCCTATTCTCACGGTCTCACTGAGTAGGTCAATTTCATCGTAGATCAGTCGAGATTGAAGCTGAATCTTGGTGTCATAGACTTCCCATGATTGAGAGTGGGCAGATTCAGAAATTAAAAAAGTGGAAATGAGACTTATAAGTAGCGTAAAGTTTTTATTCATTAAGATATAGGTTATTCGGAAAGGTGCTAAAGGTAAAATGACCAAAGGTTTGATTTAATCCTTTGGTCATTTATAATAAAGTGTGTAGCGCTAGCTACTCAGTTTTAACTTTCTCCAGATCAAATAGGTCTGAAATAATTTGAATCATTTCCTCTGCTTGATCACGCTGACATGCAGCTCGAAGTTGTACCACTGGAACTTTGAGGATTTTCTGCATCATACTCTTGGTGATTTTGTCGATCACTGCATATTCCTTCGAGTCAGTATTTTTCATAAATCTCGCCATCTCTTCCTGGCGGATTTGTTCTAAGGATTGCTTGAGTTTGTTGATAGTTGGCGAAGCAATCATTTCTTTTTTCCAGTCGAAAAAATCCTTGATGCTCTCCTCAATTATTTCTTCCACCTTCGGAATGGACGCCAGTCTTTTTTCCAATGTTTCGGAAGCTTTACTGCGAATGTTATCTACATTATATAATACTACTCCAGGAACATCCTCCACGGAAGTTTCGATGCTACGTGGCACGGAGAGATCTACTAGCAATTTATAGCTGTTGATTTGAAATTTCTTCACCATTTCCTTCGTGATAAATGGTTCAGAGCGCTGAATAGAACAAACGATCACGTCTGCTTCTTCCATTGCTGCCAAGCAATTCTCAAAAGGAACCACTTCAAAGCCCATTGCTGCGGCTATAGGTTCTGCTTTAGACTGAGTTCTGTTTGTGATTTTGACTTTCGAGGTAGGTAGGTGAACCATATTTTTGGCTACATCTTCACCTATCTCACCAACTCCAATCAATAGTATTCTCGGCTCGAACGTATTCGATGTTAAGCTTTCTATCAATTCTATCGCCGCATAGGAGAGAGAAGCTGCACCATCTCTGAAAGCAGTTTCCTGAACGATGCGTTTATTGGTGAAAAATACCGTATGCATCAACCTATGAAGGAATGGACCAGTCATATTCAGATCCGCAGAAGCCTGATAAGCTCTTTTTATCTGATTGGAAATCTGGATATCACCCACCACCTGAGCTTCTAATCCCATAGAGACTCTGAACAAATGCCTGATTGCAGCTCTGTCGTCATTCACAATCTCAAAATACTCAAGGTAGTTAACGATGTCAATCAGTCCTTTTTCAAGACCGATCAACTTAATTATCTCAGTGCTAATATCCTGATGGTACCTATAATATACTTCTGTTCTGTTACAGGTAGAAAGTATCAATGCGTCATTTAGGCCAAAAAAGTCTTTGATTTTCAGTAAGATACCATGCACAGCTTTCTCATCCAGAGAAATAATTTCTCGGATTTGAACTGGTGCATTTTTATGTGATAAACTGAGTGCTCTAAATTTGATTTGCATCATGCTTAAGCTTGGACTGCAAATTTAACAGACAAAGACACGGGAAGTGTCCATTTCGGGTAGGGATCTATTAATTTGGAATCTATCTAAATAACTATTCTTTTTACCACTGCAATAATAGTGGGTATTGACTTCCGAATCTAATACTATTAACTTATGTCTGATTGATATGTTCTATTTCTTTTTTTAATACCCTATGAGAGCTAGATTTTTTTATTGGTTGAAAGTTTACCTGGGATTTTCCAGTAAAGAATCACGTGGTTTCGTATTACTAATCCCTGTTTTGCTCCTTCTTGTAACTACTATGGGCGTTTTGAAACTAATCAGAAGGTCAAAAGCTGAGAATTTCCACGTTCAATATTTGGCGACAATTGACAGTCTTGAGGCTTCAGGGATGGTGCTCGTGAGTTCGCCCTTTCCTGTTTTCAATCCGCAAGACACGATTGTAAAGAAGTCAAATTCAAAGCAGCTTGAAAATCTCAATCGGATCCCTTTCTCTGAAGCAGATTCTGTGATTTTACAAATAGTGCCGGGAATTGGCCAAAGTACTGCCAGCAGGATCGTGAAATTTAGAGAAAATATCGGTGGCCTCCACAGCAAAAGTCAGCTCTCGGAGGTTTATGGATTAAAACCCGAAACAATCGAAGCGATCTGGGAGTATTTTGATTTTTCGCCAGGGATTTTTAAAAAAGTGAAAATAAATCAAGCTGAAGTGGAAGAGTTGGCGAAGCATCCCTATTTTAGTTATGCAGAAGCAAAAGTTTTAGTCGCATATCGTAAGCAGCATGGTTTATTCCAGTCTTCAGATGATTTCTTGAAAATAAAAATATTCAAGAAGGAATGGATAGATAAAATCTCGCCATACCTAGATTTTCAATAGTACAGTGTTTTCACTTTTCCCAAATGAGCTATTTTCCGCATCTTTGACCCATGGATTCTTACCTGGATCAGATTCAATTACCCAAACTTAATTTGCCGCATTTCGAACCTCAGCTTCTGGAAAAGGAAGGTAAGTTTTGGATTTTCGATTCGCTTCGCAAAAAACAACTGGTTTTGACTCCCGAAGAATGGGTTCGCCAGCATTGGATCAATTTCTTGATTATACAATTAAAATTTCCCAGAGGGCTTCTAGCTTTAGAAAAAGGCTTATTGTACAATAAACTACTGAAACGGACTGACCTGGTAGTCTGGGATAAAAGTGGAAACCCTTACTTGCTTATCGAGTGCAAGGCGCCTAAAGTGAAGCTAACTCAAAAAACTATTGAGCAGGCCTGCATGTATCATAAAGAATTGAAAACGCCTTTTCTCCTCATTAGCAATGGATTACAACACATTTGTCTGAGCTTTGACTCCGCCAATGAGAAGTTTAACCAAGAGAAAAATTTCCCTGAGCCTCCTATTTAAATCTGGTGTTGTAGATTTGCACTTGAGATTTTTCCTCATATTTCCATTATTTACGTCAATTGAGTATGTCTAAGACCTCTTCCATTCACCCTTGTGATCTTTGTGCAAGTAGGAAATTTTCCATGTTTTCTGAGCTTACAGAAGAGCAGGCCTGCAATATCTCGGATAACAAAAACATGATTTCTCATCGTAAGGGGCAAATGCTTTATTACGAAGAAGCAAAACCACTCGGAGTTTATTGTTTGAATTCTGGTGTGGTAAAGGTTTTCAAGACCGCTTCCAATGGAAAGGAACAAATCATTCATTTAGCAAAAGAGGGTGGTCTTTTAGGCTATTCAGCCTTACTGGGTGAAGAGAATTACACCAATTCTGCTATGGTAATCGAAGATGCCAAAATCTGTTTTATCCCCAAGGAGTCATTTCTTAAGACTTTGATAAGCAGTGGGCCTTTTTTCAGAAAGCTCACCAAAGCTCTCAGTCACGAAATCGGCGTGATGGAAGAAAAGCTGGTAGATGCTTCGCAAAAGAGTATCCGTGAGCGATTGGCTTATTTACTTCTGCAACTGGCTAGTTCCTATGGACTCGACGGGGCTGATCCTCAGCAGATTAATTTGGTGCTCAGTCGGGAAGAAATAGCAAGTTTGATAGGTACAGCCACTGAATCTGTAATTCGACTTTTATCAGAATTCAAAAAGGACAAGCTCATTGACCTGAAAGGCAAGAAAATTGTGATTTTAGATAGAGATGGATTGGTGAAACTATCAGATTTCTATGCTTAAGCTGAACGTACCCATTTGCATTTGGGTTGAAACAGTATGAAGTTATCACCCATTAGGAATAGTGTGACACTGGTCATTATGCTGGCTTTTTTCCATTTTTCTACCAATCTGGCAGCCCAATCCCTCGCTTACAAAACTTTACTTTTTACCCTATACGACTCAGATTTTCCAGTTTTGGAACCAGCTCAATTAACTGATTTAACCAAGTATCAGATTTTGGATACACGGGAAAAAGAGGAGTTTGAAGTGAGTCATTTGAAAGGAGCAAATTGGGTGGGTTATGATACTTTTTCCTTAAATAATGTAGCTTCTTTGGATAAGGATAAGCCTGTGTTAGTGTACTGCACGGTAGGAGCGAGATCTCAGGATATTGGTAAAAGGCTAAAAGATGTAGGCTTTAAAGAGGTTTATAATATGTACGGTGGTCTGATCGAATGGGTAAATGAAGGAAAACCAATTTTTCACGGTGATTTTCAAACCAATAAAGTTCATACTTATTCAAAGTCTTGGGGAATTTGGCTGACCAAAGGAGAAAAGGTTTATTAATTGCCACTTTTGGTCTTCTATCCGACCAATTCTTATTTCTCCACATCCTTATTTTGAATAGGATCGTAAATGAGGTCTAAATACAACCCTAATGAAAAATCTGAAAATTTACCTAGTTCTTTTTCTTAGTTCTATTCTTTTGAGCTGCCAAAGCTCGGTGCCTGGAATGGCTGAGACCACGCCTCCAAGTCACAAAGTATGGAATGAATTACTCAAAGCAAATGTGAGCTCCGACGGAAAGGTCGATTATAAAGGATTTATCAAAGAGAAAGCAAAACTTGAAAGCTATCTAAAAAGCATCAGTGAAAATGCTCCAGATCGAAAAGCTTGGTCAAAGGATGAGCAGTTAGCCTATTGGATCAATGCATATAATGCTTTTACGGTGAAATTGATTGTGGATAATTATCCAGTGGAAAGTATCAAAGACCTTGGGCCAGCGCTAAAAATCCCGCTTATTAAAGATGTTTGGCACTATAAGTTTTTCAAAATTGCAGGGCAGGAATCTAGTTTGGATGAAATAGAGCATTCGATTTTACGAAAGGAATTTGAAGAACCTAGAATCCACTTTGCTATCAATTGCGCTTCAGTTTCGTGTCCACCTTTGCTCAATGAAGCTTTCGAAGCAGCTACAATCAATGCTCAATTGGATAAGGTTGCAAAAGGCTTTATCAATTCTTCAAGAAATAAAATCACCCCTGACGCAATTCAGATTTCCTCCATTTTCTCATGGTTTAAAGGCGATTTCACTAAGAATGGAAGCCTAATCGACTTTTTGAATAAATACAGCAAAATCAAAATCAAGTCAGATGCAAAGGTGTCGCATTTGGATTATGATTGGAATTTGAACGAATAGAACCTAGTTTTTGGTAATTTCAACTTGAGTCTTATTTCAACCCCCACCCAATGAGTTCAAATCGCCATGTGGTCATCATCGGTAATGGAATAGCAGGAATTACCTGTGCCAGACAGCTACGCAAGCTTGATGAACAGGTTAGAATTACTGTGATTTCTGGTGAATCGACCTATTTTTTTTCGAGAACTGCCCTAATGTATGTGTTCATGGGGCATATGAAATTTGAGCATACACAGCCTTATGAAAACTGGTTTTGGGAGAAAAACAGAATCGAACTCAAGGAAGGCTGGGTAAAAACCATAGACTTTACTGCCAAGAATCTCCTTTTTCAGTCAGGAGAAAATACGAATTACGATGAGCTTGTGATTGCGACAGGTTCTAAACCAAATAAATTTGGCTGGCCAGGCCAGGATCTTCAGGGAGTGCAAGGATTGTATTCCAAGCAGGATCTGGAGCTTATGGAAGAAAACACCCAAGAGGGAGTTCAGCGGGCGGTCATCGTAGGCGGAGGTTTGATAGGGATTGAGATGTCTGAAATGCTCGCTTACAAGAAAATCCCAGTGACCTTTCTAGTTCGGGAAACTGGCTTTTGGGACAACGTGCTGCCAAAGGAAGAATCCGAATTAGTGGGCAGACATATGCGAGAACATCACATTGATCTAAGATTGAATGAGGAATTGGATGAAATAATTTCTGGTCCGAATGCCCGGGTGAAAGCCGTCCGAACGAAAGGCGGAGAAGAAATCCTTTGTCAATTCGTTGGACTCACGGCTGGAGTTACTCCCAGTATTGACTTTCTTCGGAATACTGAATTGGAGGTGAATCGCGGAGTAAAAGTTGATTTTGGCTTCCAAACAAATATTCCAAATGTGTATTCCATTGGTGATTGTGCGGAGTTTCATGAGGTGCCTGCTCCGGATCGAAAATCTGTTGAGCAAGTTTGGTACACAGGAAGAATGCACGGGGAGACGTTGGGCTATATTTTGGCCGGTAAGAAGGTCAGTTATAAACCTGGGGTTTGGTTTAATTCTGCCAAATTTCTCGATATAGAATATCAAACTTATGGTACAGTGCCTGCGAAATGGGATTCTGAGAAAATCAAATCTTTCTATTGGGAGCATGCAGGAGGAAAAGTTTGTTTCAGAATGTTAATGGATCCGCAGGGTAGAATTTTGGGGATTAATAATTTGGGGTTCCGTCTAAGACACGAGTTTTTCGATCTGGCCATTCGTGAGAAGTGGGATGGAGCAAAAGTTATTTCCAAACTAGACAAAGCCAATTTTGATCCTGAGTTTTTTGCTCCTTTTTACATAGAAATTCAGAAAGCATACAAAGGTCAATTCGGTGGCGACGTAAAGATTTCCAAGAAAACATTTATCCAAAAACTATTCGGAGCAAGCGTATGAAATCGAACATGAGAAGGAACGACACACAGTGGGATGATTATAGTACATGCGAGATTCTCACGAAACGAGTTCGGGACAGGCTTTCTGACCATAAAAAAATAATCATTAACAGATGAAATCGAGCATGATGAAGAACGCACACACTGGGATGATTATCAATCATGCGAGATTCTCCCGAAAGAAGTTCGGGACAGGCTATGAGGCTTATAAAAATCAAATTATCTACACATGAAAGTGATTCAGAAATTAGGCATCCTGTTGTTTTTGGTAGGTTTGACAGTCTTCACTGCAATGCCATTTTTAGGTAATTATACACTGACAGAAGATCTGGTCTTAGCTAATACGAAGGATATTCACCAGGAGAAGATGGCTGAAATTCTTTCACCAATGTTTGGTGAAACCTATACTTCGAATTTCTCTTTCATCGCAGCTTTTAAGGAGAATTTCAATTCGTATAACGATCCGCTGAAGGAGGAATCCAAGTGGGATGAAGTAATCTGGGATGATTATAGTTTTCCTCTTGCCCAAGCATCTGTTGCCAGTCCCGTCCGCGATAATCCGTGGCTTTTCATGGTATTATCTCTCGGGATAGCAATTTTAGGAGGCTTGATGTATAATCTTCCAAAATATAGAGAGGAGCCTGCAGGAATCAAAAACAATGGGATTTTCCATTCTTCCATGAAAAATCGAGGCTGGATGGGAATGATTACGGGTGCGTATTTGATTCTTTTTTACATCATTTTGTATTGGTTTCCGGCCTATATCGTCAATCAAGTCTGGATGATGACACCACTGAGTATGATTTTGAGTGGTAATCCAGCGAGTCAATGGTTTCTGTATGGCACAATTTACACTTTGGCAATCACTGTCATGGGTGTGCGGATGTTCCGAAAATATAGGGGAAATAAATACCAGCAATTGCGAACTGCTTCTGTGATGTTCTTCCAAACAGCGTTTGCTTTCCTGATTCCAGAAATTCTTGTCTTACTGAATCAGCCTTATTTTGATTTCAAAAATATCTGGCCACTGGATTATGACTTTTTTTATGATTATCAGATTGATACATTTTTGAGTTCAGGTGGTGTGGGGATGTTTATGCTGATTTGGGGGATTCTTTTGATCGTAATTGGAGTACCGGCCTTCACTTATTTCTTTGGGAAAAGATGGTATTGCTCTTGGGTATGTGGATGTGGAGGCTTGGCTGAGACGCTGGGAGATCCATACCGCCAGCTTTCTGATAAGTCACTGAAAGCATGGAAATTTGAACGAGTGATCATTCACAGCGTCTTGGTTTTGGCAGTGGTGATGACAGCTTTGACCATTGCCAATTACTTTTCTGGCTTTGCGCTTTTGGGCAGTGCCACGAATCAACTACATTCGTTTTATGGTTTTGCGATTGGATCTGTATTCGCAGGTGTCGTAGGAACTGGATTTTATCCATTCATGGGCAACAGGGTTTGGTGTAGATTTGGATGTCCTCTGGCAGCTTATCTGGGAATGGTGCAGCGTTTCAAATCAAGATTCAGAATCACAACCAACGGCGGTCAATGTATTTCCTGTGGCAATTGCTCTACACATTGCGAAATGGGAATCGACGTTCGCTGGTATGCACAACGTGGGCAGGAAATCGTAAGATCCAGCTGCGTAGGATGCGGAGTTTGTTCTTCTGTTTGCCCTCGCGGAGTGTTGAATTTGGAAAATGGCCCAGAAAAAAACAGAATCAACGAAATGCCAATAATCATTGGAAATGATTCCATCAAGATACATGCATAAATGATCTTCTTATATCTTTTGATTGGGATTTATGCCCTGGGAATGCTGTTTATTTTCATTTACAGTCTCGCTCAAGGGCATTTGCTTTTGAGGTTTCTCGGCGCAAAAAAGTCACTCAAAGAAGTGCCTCATATTGAGCCAGAAGTATGGCCAAAAGTCACCGTCCAGCTACCAGTATTCAATGAACTCTATGTTGTTGAGCGTTTGCTTGAGTCAGTTGCCAAACTCAATTATCCTGCAGATCTACTGGAAATTCAAGTATTGGATGATAGTACGGATCAGACTTCTGGGTTGATTCAGAAAAAAACAATCAATTATCCTGAGATCAATTTTCAATACATTCATCGGGTTGACCGATCTGGCTTTAAGGCTGGTGCTTTGAAAGCAGGGTTGGCAAAATCGTGCGGTGAATTCATCGCTATTTTCGATGCTGATTTTGTACCGGATCCAGATTTTTTACTAAAAACTATTCCTTATTTCTCTTCGGAAAAAGTCGGGATGGTCCAAACTCGATGGACACATTTGAATAAAAACTATTCTCTTTTGACTCGATTGCAGGCTTTTGCTTTAGATGCACATTTTCTGATTGAGCAGATAGGAAGAAATAGCCAGCATGCCTTTATCAACTTTAACGGAACAGCTGGAGTCTGGCGCAAGTCATGTATAATCGACGCTGGAGATTGGCAGGACGATACGCTGACGGAGGATTTAGACTTGAGTTATCGAGCGCAACGCAGAGGTTGGGAGTTTTTATATCGACCAGAAATAGAATCACCAGCAGAGCTTCCACCGATCATGTCAGCGGTGAAGTCTCAGCAATTCCGCTGGACAAAAGGTGGTGCAGAATGTGCTGGAAAGCATGCGAAAGCAGTTTTGAGAGAGGATTTCCCACTTTCTACCAAGTTTCATGCAATGGCTCATTTATTCAATAGCAGTATTTTCATCGCTATATTATTGGTCAGCCTGAGCAGTATCGGAGTTTGGTGGGCTGGGATAGAAGGAATGATTTCAGACAATCTGTTTAAAGTTGCCGGCTTATTCATGATCGGGTTTGTGATCATCGCCGGTGTGTATTTGGTTTCTTATTTCTATGAAAAGCGTAGTTTCTGGAGGAGTTTGTTCCAAGCACTTTACATGTTGCCGCTATTCCTATCTGTGTCCATGGGGCTTGCCTTGCACAATGCACAGGCTGTTTGGGAAGGACTTTCAGGAAAAAAATCACCCTTCATCCGTACACCCAAATTCAATCTGGAAAGTGGGTCAAGCCTAGAAAGCAATCCTTATATCAAGTTCAAAATACCTGCAACTACTTGGATGGAAGGAATCTTGATGCTGGTTTTCTCAGGGATGGTTGGGCTTCATATTTATTGGCACACTTTCGAGATGTTGCCTTTTCATCTGATGTTGGCTGTAGGCTACGGCCTAGTTTTCTTTTCCTCTTTCAAAGCATACAGTTTAGGTAAGTAATTTCTATGCATACACCGCCCATCGTTGATGTTATCATTCCCGCTTACAATGAAGAAAAATCCATTCCTAGAGTAATTGGGGACATTCCAGCTCTTGTTAGAAATATCGTAGTTGCAAATAACAACTCCACAGACTGCACTGGAAAAGTAGCAGAAGCTGCTGGCGCAAAAGTGGTTTTTGAACCTCAGAAAGGGTACGGGAAAGCTTGCTTGACAGCTATGGACTGGATTAAAAAGCAGGAAATTCAGCCTGATATTGTGGTCTTTTTAGACGGAGATTACAGTGATTATCCGGAGGATTTGCTTGATTTGATACAACCTATTTCGGAGGGGGAATCTGATATGGTCATTGGATCCAGAGCCTTGGGAGAAAGAGAAGATGGCTCCATGACTTTGCCACAGGTCTTTGGAAATTGGTTGGCGACTACAATGATGAAATACATGCAAGGTGCCAGATTCTCGGATTTAGGCCCATTTCGTGCGATCGTTTGGTCGAAGTTGTTGGACTTAAATATGGTGGATGAGAACTTTGGCTGGACGATAGAGATGCAGATCAAAGCGCATAAAGCCGGACTTCGATACACGGAAGTTCCTGTGAATTACCGCAAGCGAATTGGAGTTTCCAAGGTAAGCGGAACGATGAAAGGGGTTATTGGCGCGGGTTATAAGATTATTTATACGATTTTTAAATATTGGTAATCTTTAGACATTAGATTCAAGACATTAGTATCAAGATCCTTACAACTTGCTTGATTTTAGGTATTATACCATGTGAAATGAGAAAATTACTTACAATACTTCTATTAACTTTTAGTACAACTGTTTTTGCTCAAGTAGCTGAAAAGAAAGATTTGGTTGATTTTCTACCAGAGGGCTATGACATTTTTGAAAAAATAGATGGTGACCTAAATAAGGATGGATTAGAGGATAATGTCCTTGTTATAAAAGGAACAGATATAAGCAAAGTCAAAACTGATGAAGATCGTGGGGAATTAGACCGTAACCGAAGAGGTATTATCGTTTTGTTCAATACTAATGGTAACTACGAATTGGCATTAGAAAACTATGAATGCTTGAATTCTGAAAATGAGGATGGTGGGGTTTACTTTCCACCAGAATTATCAGTTAAAATAGAAAAAGAAAATTTGTATTTCCACTTCGGACATGGAAGATATGGTTCATGGGAATATACTTTTAGATTCCAAAATTCAGAGTTTGAATTAATCGGCTATGACGAAACTTCGAAAAGAGGGCCTGTTACAGACAGAAAGACCAGCATAAATTTTTTAACGCGTAAGAAACATGAAAAAGTAAATACTTACGAAAACGAATTAGATGAAGTGTTCAAGGAGACCTGGACAACTATTGAAGTGAAAAGGCTTATCAAATTATCGGAGATAAAAGATTTTGATGAGCTAGATATGACAGTGGATTGAATGTGAGTAATAATATGTCTAGGACCTTGATTTTAGTAATTTTACCCCTATGAAAAATTTATTCTTTCTTGGATTGGTTGTAATGTTCATCTCCTCCTGCGATTCTACAGGCAGAAAAGCTATAAACGAAAAACAATTTGCTTCGCATTGGTATCAAGACAGGGCGGAAATAAATGTCTTTGACCTGAAGCAAATGCGCTACGGCGAAGAGCGGGATGGAAAGGCGGTGATGATTTTCGTGACAGAGGACTTTTCGAAACGCAAGCAAGTGAAGCTGGATGATCCCGCCGGTGCTGGAAAAGATGCAATGAAAGTCATGAAACTGAATATGACTCGAGATTTTGTGACGGGAGTTTACCCTTATCATACGATGCTGTCAGTTTTTACGCCAGTTTATGATGACCTGAATTCTCCGAAAATTACTGCATCTATGACCGAATGGTGCGGTCAATCTTTTGCGCAGCTCAATTGGAAGAACAATAAGTATCAGGCCAAATTATTCTCTTATTTCGAGTCTGAGGGAGATCAGGAAGTTTCTATTTCTGCGATGTCCGAGGATGAGATTTTCAACTTGATCCGCTTGAACCCCGATTTGGTGCCAACAGGCCATTTACAAATAATCCCAAGTTTGATTTTCAATCGATTCACTCATATCCCCTTAGATGCAGAAAGTGCAGTGATTTCCAAACGTAAAACTGGAGCCAATCAAGCCGAGATTGAAGTGATTTATGAGGAGATTGGCAGAAAGTTTTTGGTAAAGTATATGGATGCTTTTCCGTATGAAATTATGTCTTGGCAAGAGACCCAAACCAAAGCTGATGGTACTGAAGAAGTGACTTCTGCTGTTAGGACCAAGGTTCAAATGATAGACTACTGGCGAAAAAATAAACTTCAGCATGAGGTCCTTCGCAAAAGTCTAGGACTTTGAGTCAGCAATCGCAAAAGCTTTTTTTTCCTTTGATCTGGCTACTCATGTCAGCGGGATTTTTCTATTTGTCTTACTTCATTCCACGCGAAAACTTCTGGCTTACGTTCCTTATTTACACTGCTTTGTTCGCAGGAATGCTAGCTGTTTACTTTCTTAGCAAGCAACCCAAATGGATCTGGATTTTTTTTGGAGGTTTACTCATTAGGCTGTCGCTTTTGCTAGCAATTCCGAGCTTGTCAGATGATTATCCACGCTTCCTATGGGACGGGGAATTGGTGAAAATGAGCCAAAACCCTTATTTGGAAACACCAGAAGTTTGGTTGCAAACTCATCCTGAAATTGCAAATCCTTACTTGGAGAATCTCATCGACTTGATGAATTCTCCAGCATATTTCTCAGTGTATCCACCACTAAATCAAGGCATATTCTATATCGCTGCTGTATTAGGAGACCTTGATCCCTGGACTGGGATTGTAGTCTTGAGGATGCTATTGATATTAGGTGAAATAGGAGTTTTCTTTCTTTTGCTAAAGGTTTTCGATCATTTCAAGCTCTCTTCTACGAAACTAATTTTGTACTGGTTGAATCCTTTGGTGATCATGGAAATCACTGGAAATCTGCATTTTGAAGGATTTGTACTATTGCTTTTGCTTGCATCATTATTTGCATTGATCAAGCAAAAGCATGGATTTTCGGGAGGATTTTGGGGATTGTCAGTAGGAATGAAATTGCTGCCTCTGATGCTGATTCCTACATTCTTTACATTTCAGAAAACTCGTAAATCCAAAGCCTTTTGGATAGGATCTGCTCTAGCTTTGATTGTGAGTTTTGGCTGGCTTTTGATCGATGATTCCTGGATTCATTTTCTTCAAAGTCTTAAACTCTATCAAGGCAAATTCGAGTTTAATGCTTCGATCTACTACCTGCTTCGTGAAGTTGGGTTTTGGATAAAAGGCTATAACGTGATTGGAGAAATCACTCCAATACTAAGTGGGATTACACTGCTGGGAATTCTATATTTCTCGTGGAAAAGAAAGCCAGAAAACCCGCTAAACCTTATAGATCTTTGGGTGTTGATTTATTTGATCTATTTGGTTTTACAACCTGTAGTACACCCTTGGTATCTGATTCCAGCTTTTGGATTGAGTTTATTTACAGCTAAAAAAGCCTTTCTGATCTGGACTTTCGCAGTGATATTTTCGTACCAAGCCTATGGTGATCCAAACTATCAGGAAAGCCCGATTTTCCTTTTTATTGAATACGCAATTTTGTTTGCAGCTATTTATTGGGATTATTTCAAGAATAATTTAAAACTGATTTCAACTTCATGAAGCAAAGAATTCTACTCTCAATTTTCTTAGTAACTCTTTTTTTTTCCTGCTCCCCAAGCCCAGAAAAGGAAGCGAAACAACTAATAGAAAAATCCATCCAAGCGCATCAGCTTTCCAAAAGCTGGGAGGATGTAGCTACTGTTAAATTCAAGAAATGGACACGTTTACTGGATGAAACAGGCGCTGTGGAAAGTGAGTCTGAGCAATGGGTTGAGTTTCGCCTGAAACCCTACTTCGAAGCAAAACTTACCTGGAATAAGGACAGTGTGCTCCACGTTGTCAATTTCAACGGGAGTAAAACGAGTTATCAAATGGGCTCGAACTCTATTCAGAATGAGGGATTTCTGAAAGCTAAAAGAGCGGAGATTGATGCTGCTTTCTTTGCTTTTGCGCAGCCATGGAAACTGATGGATGAAAATGCGAACTTAGAGTATGAAGGTCAAAAGACATTGGAAAGTGGTAAAGCCGTTCAATCAATTCGTGTGGATTATGGCCCTGATGCCGATGTTTGGTGGTTTTATTTTGATCCTGAATCTTATAATCTTGTAGCAAATGAACTTCATGCGAAGGATCACAGAAGCTTGATCGAAAACGTTTCTTACGATGAGTCTACTGGCTTTTTATTAGCTAAAGGGCGGAAGAGTTATAGAATCGATGAATCGGGTAAAAAGGTGTTTTTACGTGCGGAATATTTATATTCTGACTATGAAGTAACTTTTGAATAGGAGCTTTCAATACCAGCATATTTTGACATATAAAAATTAGAATAAATGAGATTAAGATACCTTTTAGTATTTCTGGTTGTTTTAACTGCTTTTGCCGCCTGCAATTCGCGCACTGAAGCTGAGAAAATTGTAGATAGATCTATTGAAGCTCACGGAGGAGATAATTACTTCAATTCAAAAATTGAGTTTGACTTTAGAAATATCCATTACACTATTTTCAAAACTCCTGATAGATTTGAGTACATCCGTGAATTTTCAGATTCGACGGGAAATGTAATTGACTCACTTAATAATGAAGGTTTTGTGCGAACAGTCAATGGTGCAAAAATCGATACGCTTTCGGAAGAATGGATCGGTAAATACTCCCGTTCGGTGAACTCAGTGGCCTATTTTGCCTTTTTGCCTTATGGGCTAAATGACCCTTCTGTTTTCAAAACTTCCTTAGGAGAGACTGAGATCAATGGAGAGAGATACGATCTGATCAAAGTGACTTTTGCTGAAGAAGGTGGAGGAGATGACTTTGACGATGAGTTTTTATATTGGATTGGCAAGGATGATTCATTTATTGATTTTATGGCGTATAGCTATCATACCGATGGAGGTGGAGTAAGAATGCGGGAAGTGAGTGGAGTGAATGAAGTCGGTGGAATTCGCTTTCAAAATTACCTGAATCTCAAGCCATCAGATGAATCTGTGTCTGTAGAAAAGATGCAGGAGCTCTACGAAGCTGGAGAATTAGAGGTACTTTCAGAGATAAACCTTGAGAATATAAAGGTGGAAACATTGAAAAACTAATCCAAAATGAATCCAAAACGACTGACATTTACCAATAGAAATGGCTTTGAGTTAGCGGCGCATTTGTACTTGCCAGCTGATCAGAAACCACATTATTATGCGCTTTTTGCACACTGTTTTACTTGCTCCAAGAATTTCTCAGCCGTTACACGTATCTGCAGGGCTCTTTCTCAAAATGGAATAGGAACACTAAGTTTCGATTTTACAGGTCTTGGCATGAGTGAAGGGGAATTTGCTGAATCGAATTTCAGCAGTAATGTAAGTGATTTGCTGGATGCAGCAGATTTTTTAGCACAGGAATATCAAACTCCTAAAATGCTTATTGGTCATTCACTTGGTGGGGCGGCAGTTTTATACGCTGCTGCTGAGCTGAGCGAGGTGAAAGCTGTTGTTACCATTGGAGCGCCAGCTTATCCTGCACATATCCGTCATTTATTCCTAGATAGTATAGAAGAAATTGAGAAAAATGGAAGTGCAAAAGTCACGATTGGAGGGCGGCCGTTTAAGATCAGTAAGAGTTTTGTAGACGATCTCGAGCAAAAGCCCCTCGCAACTTTTTTGAAAAAATTGAGAAAATCTCTCCTGATTATGCACTCGCCGCAAGATAAAATCGTCGAAATATCAGATGCAGCTGAGATCTTCAAGTCAGCTTTTCATCCTAAAAGTTTTATTTCATTGGATGGTGCTACGCATTTAGTTTCTGATTCTAAAGACAGCGAATACATTGCTGAAGTAATTGGGAGTTGGAGTAAGCGCTATGTAGTGGTGGAGGAAGAAAAGCAGGTGAATGATACGCGTGGGAATCAGGTTTTTGTCCGTCTTTCTGGAGAAAAATATACCACTGAAGTGATGACTTCTAATCACCACTTAATTGCTGATGAACCGACGCAGGTGGGTGGCGCAGACTTAGGGCCAAATCCTTATGATTTGCTTTTGGCTTCTTTGGGAAGCTGCACTGCAATGACCTTAAAGATGTACGCAGAACGTAAAAAATGGCCATTAGAGCAAGTTTCAGTCTTTTTAAATCATGAAAAAGTTCATGTGGCTGACCTTTCCAATCCTGAGGAATCCTCGGCTAAAGTAAGCCAGTTTACCCGTATCATAGAAATCGAAGGCGAATTGGATGCTGAGCAAAGGCAAAAGCTGTTGGAAATTTCCAACAAATGCCCTGTTCATCGTACGCTTCAGGAAGAAATCATAATAAAAACGATGCTATCGAAATGAAGAAAATCTGGTCAAGGAATTATTTAATGAGTTCAGTCCTAGTAATCCTAGGGTTGGGTTTATGGGCGATTTTTCCAATTGAGCCAGACTTAATCACCGTTGTCGAAAAATGGAAAGGTGTATGCTGGGTGGGAAGTCGTTCGCCGCTTTTGGGTTCTGAATTGGAGGCCTTGAAAGCAACTGGGGCAGATGCGCTTTCGCAAACTCCTTTTGGCTGGCAAACAGAAAAGACTACACCTGAAATCCGCTGGGATACGAATAATGAGAACAATTGGTGGGGGGAATCTTCAGCAGGTATTAAGGCGACTTTTGATTCATCTGCAAGACATGGCATCATGAACATGCTCAAGCCGCATCTCTGGGTTCGGGGGAGTTGGCCAGGAGAGATAGAGATGAAGAGTGAGGAAGACTGGGAGCTTTGGTTTGAAAACTACCGTGGGTTTATCCTAGACTATGCCATGATGGCCGAGGAACACCAAATCCCCATGCTTTGCATTGGAACTGAGTTGGAATTGACCTCGACCCGCGAAAGCGACTGGCGGAAAGTGATTTCGGAAATTCGAAAAGTTTATTCTGGAAAATTAATCTATGCTGCCAATTTCACCGAGTTTGAGCATGTGAAGTTTTGGGATGCGCTGGATTACATTGGAATTCAGGCATATTTCCCACTTTCTATCAAATCCAATCCTGATCTATCAGAACTAAAATCAGGCTGGAAGAAGCACTTACCAAAAATAGAAAAGCTAGTTCGTACCTATCAAAAGCCAGTCATGTTCACTGAGTTAGGATATTGCAACACCGTTGATGCGGCGGCGGAACCCTGGGTTTGGCCAAATGAACGTAAGGAAGTCGAATTGTCAGAGGAAATGCAAGCGCTTTGTTATGAAGCATTTTTTGAAACAGCTTGGCAAAAGAGCTGGATGGCAGGCGTGTTCTTTTGGAAATGGTATCCGGAAGGAAAACACAGAGAGCCGGATTTCACACCACAAGGGAAAATGGCTGAGAAGGTGATGCAGAAATATTTCTCAATGGACTGAATTGTAAATGCAGGAATCCATAACTTAAGAGTACTCTAATCAGAAGATTATACACGGGAAAATCCGAGATTTAGAATAAATGTTTGTTGAATTGAGGAGTGAAACCCATTAGATTGACACATTACAAATTATTTAACCTATGAAAACCATTCGAATTTTTATTGCTTCTTCATCGGAACTGAAAGAGGATAGGGAGCAGTTTAGGTCTTTTATTTCCCGGGAAAATGATCGATTGGTTACCAAAGGAATCTACCTGAAGTTAGAGCAATGGGAATATTTTAAGGATTCGATTTCATCTACGCGTCTTCAGGATGAGTATAATGATGCTATAAGGCAAAGCGATATGGTTTTGTGTCTTTTCTACACCAAAGTAGGAAAGTACACATCAGAAGAATTTTACACTGCCTACGAGATTTTCAAAGCTCAAGGTAAACCTCGCATTTGGACGTATTTCAAGAATGCCTCAATTAACGTAGGTTCTATTACTGATGAAATAAATACGCTATTAGAATTTAAAAAGAAATTAGGAGATTTAGGACATTTTCATACTGAATACACTTCCGTTGACAATCTGATAAATAAGTACAGAAGTCAGTTAGACATGATTTTGCCCGAATACGAATCGACTTCAAATCCTGAACTGAGGGATAATTCAAAAAATAAGAAAGCCACTAAAGAGCTTGAAATAATAAAGAATACTTTTAACGAAGAGCTGACAGGTAGATTGCTAAAGGCTATTAGTACCCATAACCGGAAAGTAGGAGATTTTTTGACAGCTAATAGTGATTGGGCAGCAAATGAAGATTTGATCAAAACTGCCAAACGAATCATCATCAACGGATATGTGGGCGTGATTGGTGGCCAAATCCGGAAATTGATGTCTATTGGTGCGGAGGACTTTTCAGAAAGTAAAATGATGCGGTATCTGGAAAATTGTCAAATCACTGCAAAGAGGTGTTTACAGCTGATTTGTTATGCATTGATATCGAAGCTATGGGATCACCAGCTGGCTGAGAAAATCAAATTTTCCCGTGCCCAAATGGATGTGTTTATCAAGTTTTTCAGAAATGCAGCTGAAGAAGATATTCCTGCATTTGCAGAATTATTAAGAAACCTATTAGAAGTTTATTCGGTCAATAAATTAGACTTTCTCATTTCTGAATCCATGGATCTACTTCCAAAACTTCAAGAAGGCAGTGAGTTTCTATCTGCATGCGAAAAACTAAATGAGTCATCCCAGCTATTGAAAAATTCCACTTTTCAGATGAATGACTGCTTAGCCGCTGAAAAGAATGTGGCAATAGTGTTAGAAAATTTAAGCTTCCTGGCAGAATACAGAATGATTTCCATCAATGAGATTGACTATAATCAGCAGCGGAATGATAATGAAGGCTTATATCTGCACAATTACACGTTGCTAGTAGGTGAAAATCTTGCAAATAACGATAGCCAGAGTAACGTGAGACGTGAATCCTCACCGGTGATTTCCCATGCGGTGATTATTTTCAAGGATAATTATAGAGAGAATATAAACCTCGATCCCTTTATCATTGATTTTAATGGACTGAAGTTGGACGGCGGGTCAAAAATCTGTTTTTATTCTCACGCCAATACCTATGATGACCTTAATCTAAACTACAGTTTTATTGAAGATAACAGTAAGGTAATCATCAAGAAATCAAGTAATCCCAAGCCGAGTGATTCTAGCTTAAATACCCTCAATACATGGCTTTCCAAAAAGGATAACCGAATAGATATGAACTTCGATAAGGTTTATAGTTTGTTTTTCGAAGCTAAAAAAACCTTAACCGGAATAGAGGAAGAAACCACCGAAGATTCGTTTTAATTTTTTTTAATCCACTGATGTTAATCCCCATGAAAAAGTATCCTTTCAAATTTCTTGACTCCTATCAACGAGAAGATCGCGGTGTTTTTTTCGGGAGGGATGAGGAGATCAACGCCTTGTACGAAATGGTGTTTCAGTCGGCAGCAGTGCTGGTGTATGGAGCTTCGGGTACTGGGAAAACCAGTTTAATCAATTGTGGACTTGCAGGTAAGTTTCAGCCGCATGATTGGCTGGATTTGATGGTTCGAAGGGGGAGTAATATCAACGATTCCTTAGCCTCAGCCTTGGAGCAAGCCGGAGGAAAGATTGAGCAGGGTTCCGATGAGACAAAATGGGTTGACGAATGGGAAGAAGATACCGATAAGGCAGGTCAGGAATTGACCCCGATTAGTAAATCTATCCGAGCAGTTTATCAAAAATCGTTTAGGCCGATCTATTTAATATTTGACCAGTTTGAAGAGCTGTTTATCCTCGGTTCTGTTTCCGAACAGCAAATTTTTATTGAAACAGTAAAAGGAATTTTGCAATCGGGTCAGCCTGTCAAATTGATTTTTTCGATTCGTGAAGAGTATTTGGGCTATTTATTTGAGTTTGAGCGAGCCATTCCTCAGTTGCTTCGCAAAAAACTAAGAGTAGAACCAATGAATCTTGAAAAAGTGAAGCAGGTAATTATCGGAGCTGCCACATTTGAGGGATCTACTATTTCAATTAAGGAAGGCGAGGAAGATGCTGTGGCCGAAAGCATCTTTCACAAGATCAAAGGAGATAAGAAATCACTAACGATACAGTTGCCATTTTTGCAGGTATTTCTGGACAAGCTTTACTTGAATATCACAGGAGATAAAAAGCGTGAAGCACCCGCAGAATTCACTTTAGACAAAGTGAATGAAATGGGTGAGATTGGGGATATCCTGAGCAATTTTCTGGAAGAGCAAGTGGCTGATATTTCTGTTGAATTGAAAGGGAAATACCCAAATCTAAGCACTGAGCTCACTTGGAAAATCCTTTCTCCATTTGCCACTTTGGAAGGCACCAAAGACCCGATTACCAAGAAAGAATTGTTTGAGCGAGTGCCAGATTTAGATCAACAACTGGTAGTCGATGTGGTAGAGGCATTTTCCAATAGCAGACTGCTGCGCTACAACGAGAATACGGATACGTATGAGATTTCGCATGATTCGCTAGCCAAGCCAATCGCGGAAAAAAGAAGTGTTGAAGAAACGGCTTTGCTTGAAATCAAGCGCTTGATAAAAAGTCAGGTTGGAGTGAAAGCTGAGGCTCGGGAGTATTTCACTGAGAAGCAACTGATCTACATAGAGCCGTACTTGGGCAAGTTTAAACTGAATGAAGAAGAGAGTAATTGGGTAGCAAAAAGCCGAGACTCGGTTAAGAAGGAAAAGCAAAAAGAGGCTAAGCAGAAGTACGATGACTTGGTCAAAAGTAAGAAGTCCATGTATTTAAAAATTGCCATAGGAGTCTTTGTGGTGATCACCGGGCTTTTTATTTACCTGGGAGTTAAAGCAAGGCAAAGTGAGATTCTGGCTCAACAGGAAAAGATAAACGCTCAAACTGCCGAAGATTATTCAAAAGAACTACTTAGGCTAGTAATGCGTGGAAGAGGGCCTAAATATGAGAATCTCACAGATGAACAAATCGGAGATATTATTCATGAGGAAAGAACCTATCCTCTTGATAGTTTAATAGAAATAAAAGCATCAGTCAGTCCTTCCAATGTAGGAGGTGAAAATAGAAATTACACCATGTGGGTAGATATGCCATCTTTTCGGAAGGACGAGATCAAAGAAGTTCAATACAATTTTTGTAAAGGATTTATTGATCGATCCCGAGTTTCAAAAGATCCAACTTCTTCTTTTTCGATAGGGTATTTAGGATGGGGATATTGCCCTACTATGAAAATTGATATACTACTTGTATCAGGCGATACGATTCACCGATACTTTTCTTTTGAAGAATACTTTGATGCAATCCCTTCAACTGATTAGGCTCAAGGATCCGGTTTTACTGAATTATCTTAATTAATCCAGCATTTTTCAAGTGATCCTGTGCTGAAATTTTTCCGGAAAGGTCTAGTTCTACTGTGCTCCCAACATCATTTTGATGGAAATGATATACAAAAATCGATAGCGTTTTATTGGTGAGTATTTTGTTTGTCAAATCAGCTGGAAGTGAGTCGTAACTGTTTTCTATGAGTTTTTCAGCAAATCCAGGAGTCATGCTTTCTTTACTCATCTTGGCTGCATTAGATGCTACGATCAAAGCAAACATTCTGAATTCAGATTCAACTTCAAAGAATAAGGATTTGAAAATTTCATAGTATGACAATTTGCCCTCGCCCCCGAGACTTTTTACAAACCGCTCATCGGCTGATACGGCTGAACCATCGATATTAAATTTTTCCAAACTTGTGGTCAACGCAAAGCCATCGGAGGCATAGTAGTAATGAAGTTGTTCTTTGTAACCTGCAGAAATAAATTCCTTTGTTAAGAATTTATCCACCTTTCCAAGTGTCTTCAATTCAGGTTTGAAGTTCCTTTTAATGAAACTTGCAGATGCAAGTGGGGCAAATTCCGGGAAGAAATAGTTTGGCTCATTATCAAAAAAATCAATTATTCCATCACCATCATTATCTAAATCCCTAGCATTACCATACTTCCCAGGAGTTGGGCCCCTTTCAAAGATGTAAGGAAATTTTTCCTGCAATTCATGAAACAAAATTTCAATTGCCTCAGTATTCAATTCACGAATAATAAATCCGTCCTTTTCATATTCAAGTACATAGAGAAAATCACTGTATGAATAATACAATTGTTCCACGTCAAATCCACTAGATGGAATCGAGAATTGATCTGAAGCTAGAAATTTGAATTGCAAGAACTTTGAGGTTAAGTCAAGCTTAGATAACATATCGTATTCTTGACTTATTTCACCCTTATATGAAGAAACCTCATATTCTTTATTTTCCAAAACCGATAAATCAAGCCTGATATTGTAGATACTTGCAAATGATTTTAGCCCTTCAAAATCGTATTTGTTGCCATTTTTAGCTTTGTAAAATATCCGTTGAAAATCTGGATAGATATCATCGTTGAAATAAGGAGTAGATTGATTTTTTAAATTTTTGATATTTTTGGTTATCGAATTGACATCCTCATCGTGAAACTTGATCAGGTCATGAAACAGATTTTTCTCTTCAGTTTCTTCACTTTCCTTTTGTGAGATGTTATAATATTCAATTCCTGTTTCAAGCGATTCTTTCCATCCCACAAGCCTTTTCCGATCGATATTTTTTCTGGTTCGATAGAGTAGTCTTGCGCTGTTTTCATACAATAGCGAATAGGTAAAATGGTAGAGTTCATGATTTTGAGTGATGAAGGCTATGTCGGTTACAGCACTCAATTCTACTTCATTGGATGCGAGAACTGAGGCGATATGGCTGTTGCTCAACGATTCAAAATTCTCCTGAATCAAGGAAAGATTGATAAATGCCTGCGCTGTGGCATACGACGCGTAGGAGAAGTTCTGTCTTAACCCGGTATAGAGCACATCAAACTCCTTGGGATCCAGTTCAGTTTTCAAAAACGGATCTTCTATTTTGGTGATCTTGTTGATAAATAACTTATCTAAGCTTGCGTCTTTGAAAATATAATAGTCATTGTATAGTCTATAACTTTCAAACCAGTTCAGTGTGTCCGTATTATTCTTTGAGGCGAGCTTCTTTAATTGAATATACCTGGAGATAAGGTCTAACTTTTCATCGAGCAAGTAGGCGGTTTCTATAGGGTCGGTATAGGGATGATAGTCGTAATCCCTTTCATTGTAATTGTATTCAGAGACTAATGGAAGTGTGTTTGATCCGAAATTATAGTTACTCGAATCGTATTTCTTATCAATAATTGATGCGGTGAATTCTAGCTCATAAAGCCCAGCAAAATAAGCCAGGGAATCTATTTCAAAGCGATCAGAATTTTTGGCCATTAAAAATATGCGTTTATAGTCTAGGTAAATATCTTCATTGAAATAAGGAGTGAAGAGACTTTTCAGGGCATAGAGTTCTCGATGCAATGCGGTATAAGATCCCTCTTCAAATTTTATGAGTTCGAAGAATGGATTATCCTGATCCAAGCTTGATTTCTGCATAGAAATATTGAAATATTCTATCGCTTTTTCCAGTGATCTATTCCATTCAATAAGCAGTTCGCGGTCGGTGCTTTTCTGAGTTCGAAAGAGGAATTTTGCCTGATTGTAATAGAGTAGTGACCAGGAAAAATTATAAAGTCCAGCATTATCCCTAAGAAACGTGGGATCTGTAATCGATTCCAACTCTTCGATTTCAAAGGGGAGAATTTTCCCAATCCGCTCTTCGCTCAATCCTTCAAAATACTCCTTGGTCAATGTCAAATTGATGTAAGCCTGAGCCAGGGTGATGGAATCATTTTTGACTGGTGGAGGCATTTCTTGGGCATTTAGATTGCCTAAAAAAAATGTCATTAAAGTAAACAACACTAAGAATTTGAAAAGTCCCATTGCTCTGGATTAAATGAATTATGTACGATCCCACTGTAATTATTAAAAAGATGGGAATGGTTGATTAAAAGCAGTTACTAAGCTCAATATAAGCTATAAATTGGTTTATTTCCTTTTAAATTTTTGATAGTCAGTCATCTGTAGTTCCGTGGAAATTAGACTTTGGCAACAATTCATAATTAGCACAAGTCCCAGTCATAAATACAAATTTTTTTAAGGTGAAATCCAGATGTTAATATGACAAATGTCAAATTTCTGCTTCGGGCGGGGTTTACCTTTGAATCGAAGAATCCAAACCGTCATTCATTTAAGGTTTGCTGAAAAGTGCAACTCAACCGCAATTTTTTTACCTCTTATCTTATTGACAAAATGTAATCCTCGCTCATATCATAAGAAGTAGGTTGTCCCACATATTAGTGGTATATGACCGAAAGCCAAAAGCTCTCGTTTTTTTATTTGTAAGGTGTCAGTACTTCCTTCATTTTTTTATTAATTAGCTAAGTCAATAGAACATAGCACTATGAAAAATAACCAGAGAAGAGAGTTTCTGAAATCCACCGGATTGGTAGGTTTGGGACTTTTTGGAGCGGGGAGTACCCTCGCCAATGAATTTGAGGCACTTCCTTTACAAGCTAAAAAAGGTGTCAATCGAATCCAATCCTTTAATATGAGTGGTTTTGCTGCTCCTAAAATTGATACTGTCCGCGTTGGGATAGTTGGACTTGGCATGAGGGGTCCTGGCGCTGTTGATAGATTGAGTAAAATAGAAAATGTAGAGATAAAGGCACTTTGTGACTTGCTTCCTGAGCGAGTAGAAAAAGCAAAAGAACAATTGAAAGATACTCCGCACAAGCCAGATGGATATTCAGGTAATGCTTATTCTTTCAAAGAAATGATGGATCGCGATGATCTTGACCTTATCTATATCGCAACACCTTGGGAATGGCATACTCCCATGGCTGTATATGCGATGGAAGCCGGTAAACACGCAGCCTGTGAGGTGCCTATTGCTCGTACGCTTGATGAGTGCTGGCAATTGGTCGAGACTTCTGAGCGGACCAAGAAGCACTGCATGCAGCTGGAGAATTGTTGCTATGATTTTTTCGAGTTGATGACCTTGAAAATGGCTCGTGAAGGATACTTTGGTGAAGTGGTACACGTGGAGGGTGCCTATATTCATGACTTGCTTTCTTTGAATTTCAACAAGGAAGACGGCTATCAGGATATGTGGAGGCTGAAGGAAAACTATCGAAATGGTAATCTTTATGCTACACATGGACTTGGCCCAATTTGCCAAATCCTGAATATCAATAGAGGTGATCAGATGGATTATTTGACTTCAACTTCTTCTAATGATTTCTCCATGCATGCTGAGGCAAAGAAATTGGCTGAGCAGGATAACTTCTTTGCTTCTTATGCAACGAAGAAGTTCCGTGGAAACATGAATACTTCTATCGTAAAGACCAAGAATGGAAAGACTATCATGATTCAGCACGATGTTTCATCTCCTCGTCCATATTCCAGACTTCACGTAGTCAGTGGTACCGAAGGTTATGCTCAAAAATACCCTGAAGCAAAAGTATCAAAAGGACATGGCTGGTTGAAAGATGAGGAATTTAAGGATTTGGAAACGAAGTACACTCCTGAGATTATTCAGAAAGTAGGCGAGCTAGCCAAGAAAGTAGGCGGCCATGGCGGTATGGACTTTATGATGGATTGGAGATTGATTGATTGCTTGAGAAATGGGCTTCCTCTCGATCAGGATGTCTATGATGCAGCGTTATGGAGCTCTGTTTCTCCATTGAGCGAGTGGTCTGTCGCTAATAGATCCAACTCTATCGATGTGCCTGACTTTACGGGTGGGAACTGGAAAACAAATGATCCTGTAAACATCACCCTTGAAGGTGGAGGAACTACTGGAGTGAGAGTCTAGTTGAACTTAGTAGTAAGTGGTAAGTGGTAAGTAGTAGGTGGTAAGTAGTAAGTAGTAGGTGGAAAGAGGTAAGTGGTAAGTAGAAAGTAGTTAATAATTATATTAGAATAAATAAGAAAAGCCCGCTAATCAACGATCAGCGGGCTTTTACTTTAATAAAATGTATTATTTGGAACGCGCTGGCTTTGATGCTAGTCCTTCATGTACTGCTTGATCCAATTTTTTCTGATCGCCCATGTATTCAGTCAGATCGATTAGGCGAACAGTTCGGAAGTCGATAGGATGGCTTTCACTTTGAAGCGAAATGTATCCTCCACTTATCATCTGACCATCTACTTTTATTTTCAGATCCACTGGATTTACATTTCCTCCACCAATTTGAGCTTTGGAATAGCTTATTACAGTATCCTGACCTACTAAATGATGTACATCACCATTTCCTAAGACAATAAAATTGGCGGTCACCCATTGGTCACCATGATAGGTCTCTGAAGTGGAGTTGATACAATGAGGGGTAAATAGCTTTCCGTCCATCTCCACATTGGTGCCCGGAGTACAAAGATTACAGGTGGTTCTTTTATCTTTTCCATTTCCACCTAGGAATTGAGCTTCTATGGAAATCGGAAAATCCTGATCTTTCAGCATAGTTTTCGGGTCTTGGGAATGAAGCATCGCTCCTGAGTTTCTTGTCGCCCAGCCTTCCCCGCCATTCGCTTGCTCGCCAACGAAGCGATATTCTACCTGAAGTAAGTAATTTGAAAAGGGCTCTTTATAGAAAATATGACCGTATTGCTTATCAAACTGATCATAACCATCATATCGTACTTTCATCAATCCATCTTCCACTCGGAAAGTATTGGCAAAATTATCATTCAACTCATGTGTTCGGATCTTGATAGACCAGTCATCAATGTCTTTACCATTAAATAGCGTTTGCCATTTGGGTTTTTTAGCATCTTCACTTGCATATTGAAATGCGAAACCTAAGCCAGCCAGGCAAAGGATTCCAATAAGAACTGTCTTTTTCATCATTTTAGGGGTTTATTAATCGTAGGGTAACCAATACAGGGTAGTGGTCAGAAAAGGGTACATCAATCACTTTGTAGTCTACAAGTTCGAAACGCTCTAAGTCATACCAGACGTAGTCGATTCGCTTTCCATCTTCTGAATCGTAGGTAGGAGAGTCATCATTGGCTACTAGTCCTGCATCGCTCCATTTGGTACTTATACTTTTATATTCTTCTGAGTTAGGGTCAAAATTCAGATCTCCAACCCAAAAAGCCGGTTTCGGGAGTGAATCAGCGTATTGCGTAATCGCGGCTATTTGCGCAAGTCGATTTTCTGGAAATTGATGACAAAGATGTGTAGCTCCGAAGTATAGTTCTTGCCTATTGTCCAACTCTATTTTTACCCAAGCAGCGGCACGAGGCTCACCACCAGCAGGTGTTGGTAGTGCCTGAGTAGAATAGTCCAACGCTTTTTTCACCAATACTCCCTCACCATATCCACCCTCAGCATAATCCATTGCTTTGGCAAAGTAACTTTTGTACCCGGTCTTTTTTCCCAATTCAGCTACCCAGTTAATTTTTTCACCATAAATGCCAGCCAAGCGAGTGGTCATACTATCCATTTCTTGTAGAGCTACTACTTCTGGCTGAAGGCTGATGATCAGATTAGCAATCTCATCTATATTGGGGACACCGGGTTCAGCAGGTTTTTCACCGTGGTAAATGTTGTATGTCAAAACCTTGAATTCCGGATTGTTTTCCTGAGCAAATACACTCCAGGACAAAAAGAGCAAAAAAGTAATAAGTAGTAGAGATGTTTTTTTCATGTCGAATCGATTTGCTCGTTCTTACCTCATAATACCAAAAATGAGTGCCTGATGGAGTAAAAAGTAAGTGAATAGAAAGGGAAGATAATAATTTTGAAGGTTTAGGAGGATTAAAAAGAAAGTATCACACCCTCTTTTATTTTTATGGTTGATTTATTCTATCGTAGGAGTAATTAGATGAGTCCGTAGAAGGAAAAATATAGTTGTGATTTATTTGTATATTTTTGACTTCTCCTTTAAAAACACGTTAGATTCACGCACCTTTTATTAGTTAAGTTTAAAAATATAGCTACTTGAAAAAAATCCTCTGGGCTCTGGGAATACTGATTCTGCTGAGCGTTTTATCGATATTTTTGGTTGAAAAATGGCTGGTAAAAACGCTGCCAGAAAAGATAAATGCCAAAGAGGATCGCGATTACGATATTCTGTTTGAGGATGTAAATCTGCAGCTCTTCAGAGGTAGTATAGTGATGCAGGATATTTCGCTTCGCCCTCTAAAAGATAGTATGCCGACTACAATCACCGGAACTATGAAGTCTGTTAGGCTGGGTGAAGTGAATATGCTAGGCTTAATTTTTGGCGACGTGCTGGATATAGGAGAACTTAGATTAGAGGTTCCCCAATTCGTCTTGATCAGGAATGATTCGATTTCCAAGAAACCTGCAGACGTATCCATTGCTTTCCAGGATTTTTTTGGTGATTTAATTTCACGCGGAGTCATCCATAATTTTATTCTCAATGATGGTTCGGGTGAATTTTACACCCAATCAGATTCTCTGAGAAAATTTGGAAGTTTTGACAGTTTTAATATTTCCGCAGTAAATCTAGAAACTGATTCTGTCCAACTGAATTATGCGATTCCCTTTAAGCTGGAAAGTATAGAGACTCGTCTCAAGAATTTGCAAATCAATCTGGATAAGGAGCAGACATTCACATTGGGCGAATTGAATTATGATTCAAAAGAAGATGCTTTCGATTTTTTTGATTTGAAATTGGCGTATGATGACACCAATCTTGCCGTAGCAAAGCGATCAGATATCCAGAAGGATTATATTGAAATTAGCTTGAAGCATCTTAAAATTGAAAATATTAATGCGCGAAGTTCCATTTATGGGAACTGGTCTATCGTCGCAGGTTTGATGACTATCGATAGTCTCATTCTTCATGATTTGAGGAACCAAAATAAACCTCGACCTATTGATGAGCCAGAGAAGACGATGTTTGAAGGAATGGTAGAAATGATTCCTTTTCCACTTGAAGTGGATACAATACGTGTTTTGAATTCTCAGATTACCTATTCTCAGATAAGCAAAGGTAAATCACAACCTGGCAGTCTGAAATTTGAGCAGCTATCTGCATTGGTCACACATGTGGTCTCTACAGATTCTCTGCAATCAGGCGAAATGTTCATCCATGGAGAAGCTGTCTTGAATGGATTTGCGCCTTTGCGTATGGATGTGACCGTACCATATGGAAAAAAGGGAAAAGAGGAACAGTTCCATTTGGAAGCTAGTATAGATCCTTTTGGGTTGCCATCACTAAATGGGATTCTTGGGGATTTAGTGTCTGTGAATATAAACTCAGGTACTATGGAAAAGCTGGAAATCACCATGGATGCAAATCCCCGATTTTCATCAAATTTCATGAAATTCCATTACAAAGATTTGAAGCTGGAGCTTAGGGATGAGGAGGATAAAAAGAAGAAATTGATTTCCACCTTAGCCAATGTTGCTATGTCTAGTAACAATCTTCCGGAAAACAGGAATTATAAAACCGCCACTTTCCGAACGGAGCGAAATATCTATCGAGGAACTTTCAATCTGATCTGGGAATCTTTAAGAGAAGGAATGCTCGAAATAGTGCCTGGAAACGTAATGCAGCTGTTTTTGGGAGAACAAGATCCTTCAGATGGTGGGAAAAGAAGGTGATTTGATAGATAGGCGTTTTTTTCTTAAATAAGTTAGTGAAAGATGAAAAGTCGTAGGTATTCTAGGTTTTAAGTACCGTTTTGAAAAAACCTGAAACTTTTAATATCTGATGTAAAGGAAATAATCAATCACTTGGGCTCTGTGGGAAAACCTCAGTCATTTCCGTAGGCAATAAAATTCATAATAAACACAAAAGGCTCCCCAATTATGGAGAGCCCTGCAGATTCTGAGCGCACGCCTACTCAATAAACGCCCTTCTTCTGTCAAATCCATAATGAGTATGAACTTTATTGATGAATTCGTGCTGAGGTCCTACAGGCCATTCATCATTATCAAAACCTGGAGCATTCTCCAGCTTTTCCTTTTCGACATTTATAACGATTACATCACGTTGGTGACCGTGAAAATCAAATGCTGCCCAAGGCAGAGCTAGAAGCTTGCTTCCCAGATTTAGAAATCCTGAATCAACTGCTATAATGACATAGGCTACTTCACCTGTCTCGGTGTCAAGCATGATGTCCTTGATAGTTCCTACTGATTCATCTCTTAATGTTTTTACAGTACAGTTAGCAGCTGTTGAGCTACTTATTGGAAAATTATATTCGGTATTCATCGTTAATTGGGTTTAGTGAATAATGGTATTTGATTCATTACAGACCAACGTTGTGCCATGTGCCTGAAAGAGCGTTCAGAGCAGTTATATTATTGGATTTAGGATTTTTTATGTGTCTCAAAAGGGCGAAATGGGTAATCTCTTACCGGAGATAAAGTGGGTGCGATGGCACGCGCTTTATTGGAAGTTTTTGATCTGTGGTAAAAATGCTTTTTCTAAGTTTTGATATTCTTTCAATCAATTGATTCTTGATAGGGAGATTTTAGTTTGAGATGGGGAATAAAAAATCGAAATTACGTAGATGAAGCTTTTTGCCTTCTATCTCCAATCGATTCATTTTTAAAAATAGTAGTTTCGCTGAATGGAAAATCAAAGTACTGACAAATTAGAGCTGGCTGCAAAGTTTGTCAACAACACCGGAGCACCGATTTTTTTAACTGGAAAAGCAGGAACTGGCAAGACCACTTTCCTGAAGAATCTAGCATTGCAGACGCACAAAAATCATGTGATCGTAGCGCCTACTGGCATTGCTGCTCTGAATGCTGGCGGCGTAACTATTCATTCTCAGTTCTTATTTCCACTTGGGTTTTTCCTTCCGGTGAATGAACCGGAGGGTAATTTCTCTGACCAATATGGTTGTTTTACTCAGCATACCTTAACTCGAAAGCATCCGCTGAATGCACTGAGAAAGAATGTCCTGAAATCAATTGAATTGCTCGTGATCGATGAAGTCAGTATGCTACGTGCTGATGTACTGGATGCGATTGACTACAGACTGAGAAGTGTCAAGAGAAATTTTAACACCCCGTTTGGCGGAGTGCAGGTGTTGATGATCGGAGATCTTTTCCAACTTCCTCCTATTGTCCGTGAAAATGAATGGCAGGTACTCAGCGGTTTTTATCCGAGCATGCACTTCTTTGAAGCCAGAGTTTTGCAGGAATCAGGGTTGGTTTACCTGGAACTTGATAAGATTTTCCGCCAGCAAGACGAGGACTTTATTGAGGTGCTAAATCATCTGCGTGAGAATACGGTGACTACTCAAGATATCGCCCTTTTGAATAAACACTATAAAACTCAGGATGAGATCGCCGAAATCAAAGATTGCATTACCATCACCACTCACAATTACAAAGCAGATCAAATCAATCAGGATCGATTGATGGGTCTGAAAGGTGAGTCGAGATTTTACGAGGCTGCCATAGAAAATGATTTTCCCGAAAACATCTATCCACTTCCCAAATCACTCGAACTTCGAGTTGGCGCTCAGGTGATGTTTATCAAAAATGATTCATCCGGAAATCAGGATTACTTCAATGGTAAACTTGCCACAGTGGAGGAACTAAAAGATGATCAGATTAATGTTTTGCTGGAAGGAGCTCAATTCGTCTATAAGCTGAAAAAGGAGGTTTGGGAGAACAAAAAGTACATCATCAATACAGATACTAAAGAACTGGAAGAGGAAGTGATTGGTACATTTAGCCAGTATCCCATCAAAACTGCTTGGGCTGTCACGGTCCATAAAAGTCAGGGATTGACCTTTGATCAGGCAATTATCGATGTAGGAAATGCTTTTGCTCCAGGTCAGGTGTATGTGGCGCTCAGCCGTTTGAGAAGTTTGGAAGGGTTGGTCTTAAGGACCAGGATTCAAAACAATGCATTGCAATCCGATTCACAGGTTCAGGTTTTTGTGGAGAGTGCCAAAAAGAATTCGAAACTAGATGAGCTTTTAGGGGCTTACCAGCAGCGCTATCTTTCGATTTTGTCAGGAGAGACTTTCGACTTGGCAGGCTTGCTTCAGGAGATCAACAGTTTCCAACGAAAGAATGATAGCTCACTGGAATTTGAAGATCCAGAAATGCAAAAAGCGGTGGGAGTGATTGCCACTCTGATACGGAATGAAGTGGGCACTGCTGCGAAGTTTAGCAATCAACTGCGCTTCCTCTTACAGCAGAATGACAAAGAGAAATTGATGGAGCGATTGGAAAAAGGAGCTTCCTATTTCAAAAACTTATTAAAAGATGCTTTGGAGAAAATACTCGTTCACCGAGCGGAGGTGGAGCGATTTTCCCGAACTAAAACCTATGCAAATAGCTTGGAAGAGTTGGAGGTAAGCTTACTTAGAAAGTATGGAGAAATAAGCAAAGTAAGTCGATTGATATCTTCAATTTTGGAAGGAAATATTCCTGGAAAAATGAATGATCTGGAGCAGGACAAAATCAATCTTCGACTTCGATTGGCTGAAGCTGCCAAGCAAGCCGCAGCCGATAATCCAAAGTTTGCCAGTAACAAAACCGGTAGAAAAAAGGCTGGTAAATCAAATCTGAAAAGGAAAGTGGGAGAGACATACGAGATCACTTTCGGGATGATCAATTCAGGAAAAAGCATTGGTGATATTGTAGTAGCGAGAGGCTTGGCTGAATCTACTATCAAAGGCCACCTGGCCAAAGGAATCGAAGAAGGTCGGGTAGAGCTGGAGGATTGTCTGCCTGTAGAGGTTATTTCCGAGATCAATTCCCAAATCGAAAATATTAAGAATCTTCAAGCACTTCGGATTCATTTTGAGGGAAAATACGATTACAATACGATCAAAATGGTAGTGGCAGGAAACACTAGTTCGTAACTTATTCCAATGACAAAAATGAAAAGAATTTCAGTTTTACTTGTATGCTTTTTAATCCTATTTAATGTAGCGAATTCGCAAGAATTGCGGATCACCAGCAACAATAGATACTTTGAAGATTCAGCTGGAGAGCCATTTTTTTGGCTTGGAGATACTGCTTGGGAATTGTTTCATAAACTCGATAGGGAAGAAGCTACTTTTTATTTAAAAACCCGTGCAAAACAAGGTTTTACGGTTATTCAGGCGGTTGTTTTAGCAGAAAGAGACGGCGTGAGAAGTCCAAATGCCAATGGTGATCTGCCATTTCATGATTTGGATCCAACCAAGCCAAACGAAGCGTATTTTTCACATGTAGATTTTATTATTGATGAGGCTAATAAGCATGGTTTGACTATGGGCATTTTACCCACTTGGGGTGATAAGGTGTTCAGTAAGCATCCCGGTGCCGGGCCTATCATATTCAATGCCGCCAACGCGGAGACTTATGGACGATTTTTGGGGAATAGGTATAGAAATAAAAACCTCGTATGGATTTTAGGCGGGGATCGTCTGGTGGCTAATAATGAGGTAGCCCAAATTTGGGATGCAATGGCCAGAGGATTAGATGAAGGTGATCAGGGAAGCCATCTGATTACTTATCATCCTCGTGGGTTTAGTTCCAGTTCTGATGTATTGGACAACCCTGCTTGGCTAGACTTCAATATGTATCAAAGTGGACATGAAAAAAGGTTCTTAGAAGTGTACAGATTTGCGAAAAAAGACCTTGGTTTGAGACCTCAAAAACCAACCGTAGATGGGGAGCCTGCTTATGAAGATATTCCCGTAAAATTTTGGGAGTATATGGATTTCAAATCGGGAGAATTTGCAGACCAGGTAGATGATAGTGGAAATATTAAGGATAAAACCATTTTCCCTGAGGGCTTCTTCAGCGGATATGATGTAAGAGTACTTGCTTATTGGGATATGCTTGCTGGAGCTGCTGGGTTTACTTATGGCAATAATGCGGTGTGGCAGATGCAGAAGGAAGGTGAGACCTTTGTGATTCCTACCCTTACTGATTGGAAAAAGGCGCTCAGGCGACCAGGAGCTGAATCAATGCAGTATTTCAAGAGGTTTTTCAAACAAATAGATTTCACAAAAATTGTTTCTGATCAGGAATTGATCTTATCAGATAACCCAGAGAATGAAGACCAAATACGTGCAGCAATTGCCAACGATGGTTCATATGTCTTAGTTTACTTGGCCAAACCGCGTGAGGTTAAGTTGGATTTAACTGAAATGACAGGAGAAAGGCTGCAAGGCTTTTGGTACAATCCACGAAATGGTAAAAGAAAGACTATTCCCAAACTTTCCACTTCTAGTCCACTAATCCTTCAGCCACCAACCAATGAATTAGAAGATGATTGGGTGCTTTTGATTCAGGATAGAGATAAAATAAAAGATGATAAATAAGTTATATGTATGTACGCTTTTCTGCCAGTAAGCGAATTCTCTTTGGTCAATGGGTTGGAAGACCGATGACCGGAACAAACCAGAATTCAAGGTGTCTTTGAATTTTTGATCCTATAAATTTTCTACTGGCAAGATTCCGTATAATCACAATAAGTTAAATAAGGAAGCAATCAGCTTCCTTATTTAATGTTACCGTATGATTTGTCGTGAAAGTGATATCGGGCATCATCTGTTGTCTTGACCAGTTTGCTTTCAGTATTGATCACCATCACTGGCGGAGTAGCATCAGCACCTTTCATTCCATTCCATTCAGGCTGTCCATCGCCATTAGGATTTCCGGTTTTGATGAAATTGGCAAAGTAATTCATAAAGGTTTTTGACACTATGTGATCATCAGCTGTCCATGAAAACACATCCACCAAAGGTAGATTTCCCAACGCATATTCTATTTCGCAAGCATGAGGTGCACCAATTGCCTCTGGTGCTTTTGGACCACCTTCTATTGTGCCTCCGGCAAGTCCAGCGGTTAAATTAGCATCCTTCAATGGTGGACGTAGCTTGCTGTACAGGTATCTGTAAACCGGCTGATCAGAATTTTTAGCATGCAGATCTAGCCATTTCCAAGTAGAATAAGCAATAAATCTGTCGGATGCCAAATTAGTCGCTGATCTTTCTACCTCCATTGCGTTAGCATGCGGATGAAGTCTCAATACTTCTTCATAATCATTTGGGTAGGTTTCACTCACCTTTGCAATGAAAGCTTCAGGAGTATAAGGCTGACCTTGCATAAATGCCATGCCTGGCATTTCGGCAGAGTTCCAACCTGCCAGTAGTGGAACCATCGCTTGCTCTCTAGCTTCGAAAATCTCAGGAAGAGTTTTTGGAAGAAAATAGCCATCCAGAACTACTGGGAATCCAAAACGCTTGGACTCATTGTAGATTTCGTAAATATCCTTGGTAGAAAGTGCTCTGAATTCTTTAATGCTTTTAATTCCAGCTTTGGAAGCGAATTCAGATCCTTCTTTTTCTGCTTCCGCAAGTGGGGTAGGAGCCAAAGTTGGGTTTATCCCGGCACCACTCTCACCGATAGCACCAGCGAATAAATCTTTGGAAAGGGGCGAGGCCATCTGATAACTTACGGAGATCGAACCTGCAGATTCACCTGCAATAGTTACTTTGTTAGGGTCACCACCAAATGCCGCGATGTTCTCCTTCACCCATTTCAGTGAAGCCAGTTGATCCAGCAACCCATAATTTCCGGAGGCTTTATATGGTGCTTCAGCACTCAAGTCTGGATGAGCGAGGAAGCCAAAGATGTTTAATCGATAGTTCACCGTTACGACGACGATCCCTTTTTTGGCCATAGCTTCACCGTTGTAGCGCGGTTCTGAACCATCCCCTGCCACAAATCCACCACCATAGAAATAAACCAAAACCGGTAAATCCTTGGTGTTTCGATCTGCAAGAGTCCATACATTCAAGTACAAGCAATCTTCACTCATACCATCAGACTTGAAATCCATATCACCAAAAACCGGAGCTTGAACAGCTCTTGGCCCAAATTTTTTGGTTTCTTTTACTCCAGACCAATTGTCCAGAGCCTGAGGCGCTTGCCAGCGAAGTTCACCCACGGGAGGCTTCGCGAAGGGGATTCCAAAGTACTTTTGAATAGTTGTTTTGGTGTCGTATGAACCCGTAATCATTCCGTTTTTGATTTTAGTTTGCACGTCAAATGAATTATTGTTTTGAGCTTTCAGTGAGGTTGATATTCCAAATAGAAGTGCCAGTGTAAAAATATGGAGAGATTTTGAGTTAGGTTTCATGGGAAGTATTATTGTTTCTAAGTGACATAATAGTAAATGCTTATTTTTGCAAATCCTATTTCTTATACCAGTATTTCATAGTTTTGCATATGCCTTTAGCAAAAGAAGAATACCTCTCAAACATTTCTTACGACTCGGTTATTTTTGGGTTTTCTGGGGAAAAGCTCAAGATTTTGGTTTTAGAATACCATAACATGCAAACCTTCGCTTTGCCCGGAGGATTTGTGAAAGTGGATGAACCCTTGGATGCTGCAGTGAGCCGAGGGTTATCTGAGCGTACAGGTTTGGACGAGATTTACTTAGAGCAATTTCACACCTTTGGGTCTATGGAGCGGTTCAATCCTGAAGTGATGCAAACGATTCTAGAAGCGCAGGGATATTTTTTAGATAATCATTGGCTGCTTGGTAGATTCATTACGGTAGGCTATTATGCCTTGATCAATTATGAGAATGTGGTGCCAAAGCCAGATGAGTTGTCAGATTCGATAAAGTGGTATGACTTCGATCAGCTGCCAAAGTTGATGATGGATCATAATGAGATTGTAGAAAAGGCGCTTGAATACTTGCGTACTCACTTGGATCAAAAGCTCTTAAGCTTCAATCTACTTCCTGAGCGATTTACAATGAAAGAGCTGAAGCAAGTGTATGATGCCATTCTTGGTGAAACTCAAAACAGAGCAAATTTTCAACGTAAAATGCTTGGTCTGAATATCTTGGAACGACACGAAAAGCTTTATTCTGGAGGTTCACACAAGGCGCCTTTCTCATATAGTTTCAAAAAAGGGCAATAGAATTCCAGACTTAAAATACCCAAGATCACCCGACCTTAATTCCATACTTCACTAGCAATCCAGGCAATCCATCCATGTCGAAGCGAGCGCCTCTGACTCTGTTTCTTTCTGGATCAATAGAATAGTGAAGTGCATTTCTGAAATCTACCTTCTCCGTTATAGTCCGGTCAAATATTGCACCGCTGAGATCAGAACCCTGAAAATCAGAGGCAGTCAAATCAGCTTGTGTAAAGTCAGCTTCAGTGAGCCTACAATTAATAAACTTTGATTTTTTAATCTTCAGGTTGTAAAAACTGCAATAGTCAAGCTGGCAATTTTGGAAGATAAATTCCAATAAGAATGGATTGCTGGCATGAAAGTGAATCCCCAACATCTTGCACTGCTCAAATTTCACATGCTGAAAAGACACATCAGGTACCTTTACATTGCTCAAGTCGCAGCTTCTGAATGTGCAATTTTCAAAATGTATCCCTCTTAAATCAAGGGTAGAAAAATTGCACTGATCAAAGGTGCAGTGTTCATATTCTGAAATCGAAAGAGGTAGCTTTGTGTAGTCTAGGTCTTTATAAATCTGCTCTGTGAAAAAGGACATTTTCAGTTTTTTTGAGATTGAGACGTACTTCTAAAGTAAAACCGTTTTTGAAGGAATTTGCTTTAAAATGTATGTACTATCGGGCACAATCACCAATAGAAATCAAATGAGTCTTAGTCAAAGATTAATCTTTTGCAGGTGTAATCATGATATGTGCCCTATGTGTACCGGGATCCATGATCCAAGGCATCCCAGGGGCGCTTGGTTTTAGCGGTAGTCCGGTAGTCTCAGAGGTAGCCCAGGGTAAATACACCACATATCTCAAAAAAGTATCTGATACTTCTCCAGTATTGATATCGTACTTTTCAGCGTCAGCTGTTAAGACAAAAAGAGTAGCGCCTTCCTTAGGCATTTTGAGTTTTCCACTTTTAGCTTCAGCTTCTCTGGTGTCGAAGATCTCCTGAAATGCCTTTCCCTCTTTTTTAAGTTCTCTGCCTCTTACCATAAATGGTTCTAATTCAGTAGCGTAGCACGAAACGCTGAAACCTTTTCCATTAGGATCATCTGCTAGGCATATCATTCCATTTGTACCTTTTCTCAATTCTACCAACTCTCCACTCTGATCGTAGCCCAAAACCGTTGCATCCTGTTGCTTTTCATCGGGAGCAGCCATTACTGCAGTTTTGATTTGAATTTCTTTGGAAGGAATCACGGCATTCTGTGAAAAAGCTGGGAGAGTAGCTAATAAGACTACTAGTGCACTAAGATAAGTTTTCATCGTTTTCGGGTTTAGTGATGGAGTAATTTACACTTTATCAGGAAGGTTGACAACTTGAATTTTTATCAATTACTATTCAGTCATTTTATCCAAGATAAATTAGCGATTCGCTTTGCCATTTTGAGCATTAACAGATTTTTGAATAGTCTAATATGATTATCCGCGATCTTGCACGTACCCAAATTATCTACGGTTTTCAAATGAAAAAATCCCCCTAGCCCTCCACCGCGGCGGAGGGATTAGCCGAAATTGAACCTCAACCATTGATTCCAAAACTGTACGTGTAATATTGCGAACATTCATATAGTCTAATGACATTTTGAGTCTTTACAATTCAACCTCGAAGCTTTGTCCTCTTTCTAGATCCAAGTCCAGCTCAGATCCATCGTAATAAACCAAGATTCTGCCACTTTTCCCCGCATGAATTCTATAGGTTTTGAGCTCACCGTCCTGCCAAGTCATATCGATGGTATAGTTTCCTCTCGCCTTCAGGCCTTTCACGCTTCCATTTGCCCAGGCTTTTGGCAGGGCTGGCAAAAGTCGAATCATTCCGGTTTCATGGGATTGGACGAGCATATCAGCTACCCCAGCTGTGTAGCCAAAGTTTCCATCAATCTGGAAAGGAGGATGCCCGTCAAATAAGTTTGGATAAAGAGACTGGGAAAGTAGCTTCTGTATGTGCTCATGAGCCATTTCACCATCTAATAATCTTGCGGAGAAATTGATCAACCAAGCACGTGACCAGCCAGTTCCGGCACCGCCATTCGCCAGTCTGAATTCAAGACTTTTGCGCACTGCTGCAAATGCCTCGGGGGTTGCACTAGACGTAATGGCATCTCCTGGGTGAAATGCATACAAGTGAGACATGTGTCTATGTCCTTTTTCGTTTTCCTCATAGGGCTGGTCCCATTCCAATATTCTTCCATCATCAGCAATCTGAACTCCAGGACGGAGGTTTGCTAGTTGGCTCTTTACCTTTTCAAGTAGTGGAGTTTCTTTCCCAAGAATCTCAGAGGTTTTCAAATAGTTATTAAAAACATCTGCGATAATCTGCTGATCCATCGCTGCTCCCATCGTAGATGCGACTGTTTCCCCTTGGTCATTGATAAACTGATTTTCTGGAGAAGTGGAAGGAGAGGAGACCAGCTTTCCGTCTTTTGGATATTCTACGAGCCAATCGGAATAGAAGGCAGAGATGGCAGACAGTGCCGGATAGGCTCGCTCTTCGAGGAATTTCTGGTCCTGAGTAAATAAGTAGTGATCCCAATAATGTCTGCCTATCCAGCCTCCAGCACCGATCCAACTCCCCCAATACGCTGTGGCGGCGCGTAAAAAAGCTACCTGCCAGAGATCAGTCGTATGAGGAACCATGGATCCAGCCATATCAAAATTCTCACGTGCAGCATTTTTTCCGTTCTCTATTACTCCGTCAATGAAATCGAAAAGGGGCTGGTTTAATTCACTCAAATTGGTGACATCCGCCGGCCAATAATTCATCTGTAGATTGATGTTCACATGATAATCAGCATTCCATGGAGCCGCGATGTGCTCATTCCAAAGCCCTTGCAGGTTTGCAGGATTGGTGCCTGGCCGACTGGAAGATATTAACAAGTATCTGCCATAATCGAACAAAAGCTTTTCCAAGTGTAAATCAACTTTTCCGTTTTTTACCCGCTCAATTCGCTGATCAGTAGCGAAGTCATCTGATTTGTCGGCACCCAAATGCAAGCTCATGCGATCAAACCATGAGGCATATTCTTTCTCGTGCGCATGGAGGATTTCACCCCAGCTTTTCAATTGAATTCTTTCCAGCTGGCGATCTGTTTCTGATTCGAAATCCTCATGATAAAAGGATGTCTCTGAGACCAGCTTCAGCATGAATTCCTTTGCACCTGATATAATCAAGCTAGAATCGGAAGTGGAAATATCTCCTGTTTGATTTTGGGCGAAAATCAAAGTTCTGAATTTCACCCCATTCAAAATCTTAATTGGCTTGGAATCCAGTTGCCCGCCACGCTGTGTGATCATGCCAGACATCTCTAGCTGTCGGTCATTGAGTGCTGTGGTTTCTGCTGTCGCAAAGCCATTGTCCTCAGGGCGACTCATAGTGATTTTACCGTTGAAGCCTTTTGGGTGAGTTGTTTTAAACCGGATGATCAAGGCATCGTCCGGAACTGAGGCGATGACTTCTTGACTGACTTCAAAGCCTTCACTTATGAATTGAGTCAATACGGTGGCTGTTTCAAGATTTAGACTACGTCTGTAATTTTCCACTTCGTTAAATTCGAAATCAAACCACAGATCTCCCATAGTTTGATGAGATCGTATTACTCCTTTTCTGGAGAATTTTAGAACCAAAAGTGAGTCGGCTTTCTTGTTTTCCCCAGCTAGTAAATACCCTCTGATTTGATCCAAATCGGCTCTTTTACCGTCTGCCAATCCCCAGTCATCGTAACCCCCTGGCCAAAGTGAATCCTCATTGAGCTGCAAATGTTCTTGGCCTGGTGTGCCCATGACCATCGCTCCAAGTCGACCATTTCCCACAGGCAAACCCTCTTCCCATTCCACTGCAGGTTGATTGTACCAAAGGACAGAAGAGGTTTGAGCTGAGGTAAAATTGTATAGAATGAGTGTGAGCAGGGCGCTCAGAAAGTACTTTTTCATAGGTATTTCGGGTCAAAAAATAAGAATACGACAAATCTATGTAGTCCCCAACCTTAACAGTGCCAAATTGCCTTTTTGCATTGTAAGATACTTGGAATGTGGGTTATTGGTAAGTTAGGCCAAAGGTGATGCTGTCTACATTCACATCAGGAGAAGAATGGGCGGAATTAGTTCAACTGGTTTTTACTTGATTGAAGTTGATTCCGGTAGGATTTCCGGGATTATTTTTAAGATTTCCCATCTATGTTTTCTAACAAACTTGGTACCTTCCACTTGACCGATCCCACGGCTCTGCTGCTTGCCAAGTCAACGGCTTTGGATGACCGTCTTTTTTCGTAGATCATCGCAAAAGTCATTATCAGACTCGTTCCAATGATCACAAATAGTAATATCCCCGGTTCGAAACTTGCTACTTCAGCTTCCTCAGGGATGGCATAAAATAGCAAAACAGTGATCAATCCTCTCGGGGCAATGAATGCCTGTGGGATAATGTCTTTGCCTTCAAAAATCAAAAGCAAGACTATTCGGATTCCATAAATTGACCCGATCAGCATGCTACTGATCAAGGCTACCTGAATATTAAACAGCGAAGTAATAGCGATAGTAAGTCCGAAAATCACAAAGAACAACGTGCGAACCACAAATGCGGTCTCAGCTGTAAGCGTGTGCAACTCATGGTAAATTTGATGTGCTCTGTCATAATCCAGCAGGCTTGAAAGTCGCCCTTTGAAAAATAACTTCATATTGGCGATGACCAAACCAAAAATCAAAATAATAATCAGTGAGGAAAGGTGCATCTTTTTGCCCAATGCATAAAGCAGAAGCAATACAGCGATCAAAAGAAAAAGTTTGACGTTGCTTTTGATTTTCTGAAAAATCAAAATAATCGCATAGCTCGCGATTAGAGAGATCGTCAAAGTAAGAAGGAAATTACCTCCAAACCCAACCAAGCCTGAATCTTGAGCAGGATTTAATTTTCCAGTCAGAAAATAAAAAAGCATAATTCCCAGAATATCTGAAAAAGTACTTTCGTAGATATGAAACTCGCGTTTTTTACTTTTCAAACCGGCCACACTCGGGATGATGATCGCGCTCGAAAGGATTGACAGGGGCGTGGCATAGAGCCAAGCAGACTGCATAGACATCTCTGGTATGTAATAATATAGAATACTTGCTGCTGCCCAAGTGGAGAGCGATAGTCCTATCAGTGCGAGCGCAAGGGATTTAAGAATCGGAAAAAGTTTCTCTCGCTTGAGTTCCAGCTCAAGCGCAGCTTCGAGCACGATCATGATCAAGCCTACTATCCCCAATACCTCCAAAAACGGGAAAAAGTCAATTGTATCGGTCGTGAAATATTGCAAGATGTATTGAAGAATCAGTCCCAAAGCGATTAACATCAATACCGCTGGGATATTGGTTTTTTTCGACAATCCATTGAATAGGAAGGATAGAATAATAATCACCGAAAACTCAATGATTAGATTATAAGAGGAGATAATTTCCATTAGGCGTCAAAGTTTTCAGTAGAATTGGTTATGACTTCATGGTCATGCAAGTAGTTGATAAAATCTTCGTATCGCGCACCTTTTACCAAAGTGTAATGTAGCAAGTAAGTATTTTCAATAGCTAGAGCTTTCAGGTTGGAAGGTTTGCCCAGAGCCAGGATAGGATGATCGAAAATTAAATCTAAGAGACGTTCCTTGCTAAGTTCAGATCGCAGGTACAGTGCACGCTGCAGGACGTTCGTTTGATTGGAAATCAATGTAAAGCCAGTCCGGTCAAAGGAGTGGTACCAAACCCAGCGCTCCCCTTGGTCGGTTCCAAGCACCATTCCCAAATTTCCGATTCGATTGATCCTGCCTCGGATTTTTCCAGCTTTCACCAGCGTATCAGTGACAAGCATCGGGCTGGCTCGGATGAAAAGGCCACTGATATAATTTCCCAGTTGTTTATACCCAAATCCCGCAACCAACAAAATGATCAAACCGTGAGACACAGGATCCAACACTATAAAACCCCCAAGGATAACCAGCCAAGCCATAGGCTTATAGAAAAGTCGAAACTTTTTAACTAAGGCTAAATACCGATCGTTGATGCGTCTTTTTTTCAAATATCGAGTAAACCCGAAAAAACACAAGGAAAGGAAAAGGTAGATCGCAAAGACGATAAGTATTAATGCGTAAAGATCATTCCAATGATTCATGTCAATTAGGCGAGTAATTCTCTGTATTTCAATATGGAGTAAAGGTCCTGCCTTACTGTATTTTTTACGATCAAGTATCCATTTGAATCCCGATCCAACACACCGATATTTAGGAGTTTTCGAATGGCAGGTTTGTACTCAGCTTCATATCGGTCAGTAAATAAATTTTTGAGTTCGAGATCGCTGCTATATCCGAATAGCAGGCAGTTTTTTAAAATCAGAAGTTCGGAGATGGAGAGAAAATCATTGAGATGAGTTTCTTTCTCTGAAAATTGAATAGAGCCATCCTGTTGTACATCCGTACAGAATATCCAAGCTTGCAAAACCGCTCCGATGTTAAAGTCAAATTTTTTCGTTAACCATCCAATTTTTTTTCTGAGTTGCCCATCATTCATCTCGATACCTTCCTTCTCAAATATGCTACGATGAGAAGCACCATGGCGTAGCATAACGGCTTTGAAGATTTCGTCAGAGGTGGAAGCATTCGTGTCCAGAAGATTGGTGAAGCCTTGAGAAAAGGGTATTCTAGTGTCCAAATGCAGTCGAAGCGAATTGGTAATACCGACAATGACGAATACTTTGGAAGAATTCAAACTCATAAAATCAATCAAAGATTTGACATTCATGAGTAGGGAGAAATTGGAATCTCTCCAGACTTGCAAATCGTCTAAGACAAGTATGGGTTTTGAATTGCTGATTGACCTTTTCACAAAGCTGAAAACTTCATCCAAGTTTCTACCAACTTTAAGTTTTCTGCCTTCGATACTGATCTCGCCACCAGGAGTCAGATAATGTGCCTCATTTGACTTGAACTGATGTGTAGCAAACTCTAGAAGTGTAGACTTGCCACTGAGAGGGTCACCTACTACTGCTAGAGATCGGCTTTGACCTTTTTTCCAGTAGTCAATGATTTTTTCCAGCGCCTCTTCTTGCTGCTTTCGTTTCACCAAAAACAGATCGCCAATGAAATTTTTGTTTAAGAATAAGGAATGGTAGTGGTCAGGTGTTTCCTTCTCGTTTCTCGTTTCTAGAATTTCCAGCGCAATTTCTAATCGCTGATGCGGAGTTTTTTCCTTGACATCTTTTACTTGCTTCCCCACATTTTTGAAAAGCTGCGCCACTTGAGTTGAAAAGTACTTGAGATTTCCTGGTTTGCTGGTAGCTAATAATGAGAAATTATTCTGTAGAGGGACTTTGAGGTATTCATCCTCTTTGTAGATTTCGGTTGCTTTGAATTTTAAGGAAAGCTCCTTTTCGATATGTGAAACTAAATCTTCACTTTGCAAAATTGTGTTTTTTTGCTGTTGGATGATCGAATTCAGAGAGGTAATCTCACCGTGAAAGCTGACAAGCTGCTGCGTTTTTTTAGCTACCGACAAACTGCTTTTGATTTGTGTGGCGACATTGAGCAGATGTGAAAAATTAGCTTCTTGACCATCCCATAAGTCTGAGAGGTATGGCAATATTTCATAATCCAGCCATTTTTCAGCTGATTTTCTGAAATCAATTTTTCTCAAAATTAAATATCCCTCCCGAGATCCTACAGGGACAGAGAGCGACTGAAGCTTGTCGACTGAGTCCTCCAGAGTACGAAGCGTACTTTCGGGCCGAATCTCCTGACTGATTCCAGTAGTAATCAGGTCATCAAATGACTTGATGGTATCGCTGAGTTGCTCTTTTTCGCTGATTTTTTCAAGCCCTTTCAGACATTCGGCAGCTTTAGTTGCAAAAAGCGCATTAATTTTCTGGACGTCCGTTTTCATTTGGAGTACCATCTCACGAATCAATCTGTATTGAATTACGGTTTGCTCCAGGCGATTATAGTTTTGGTCTATTTCTCTGAATTGGCCCGCTATGGTCTCAAACTGTAAATGGTAAGTTTTCCAGGGATTCGAAAAATGCTTGACCGATTCCAACTTCCGCTTGAGAACTTCTGGTTTTTCGAGCAAGCTTTTGCGTTCAAGCTTGAAGTAGTTAAGGCATTTTTCTAATTCAGTGACAAGTAAGGCTTTTGATTTTTCGAAATGATCAGTCACCATTTCGGCCGTGACTAGCTCTTCCAGGTCACGAAGCTTTGCTATGCTAAGTTGGAGTAACACATCCCTGATCAGCAAAACGATGGATTTGAATCGATCTGGATATGAAAAATGTACTAAGTAGTGATCTGGCTCCGTAACTTCTGTAGTTGTACCAGAGGCAAGTGTACTGGTTTCTCCGGCTTTACAATAGGTATTGAGCAAGTTGCTTCCATGTTCGCAAAGGTAGTAGTATAGGTCATCTGCTGAAGATTGCTCGGCTACTCCGATATTGAACTCCTGAAATTCCTCCAATACAGAATCCATCAATTCACCATCGGCTTTAGCGGAGTCATGTATAAAAGGGCTGTTTTCGTTCATAGATGCTGAAAATGGTAACCAAAGAAAAAGAAAAAAGAGTTTACAAAAGCAAATTAATTTTAGTTTTTAATGATTGCCCGCTTTATTGCCAGTTGTGAGTGCTTTACCAAATGGCCTCGACTACGCCCGGCCACCTGGGTAGTGTTATGTCTTGAGGGGAGGAGAAAGTGGGGCCTCGCCGCACTTTTTCCACCCCTCTCCAGAGCCATTTTATCTGGACACCGAGCCAAGTCGAGGTGCGGAAAATTCAAGTTGGATACTGGGCAATTGCCTATACACATATATAAGCGGTAATTTAGAATCAACACGAATAAGAATTGTACAAGTTGAAAATTAAAAGTAAATCAACTTTTAAAGATGAGAAGGCGCATACTTATTGTTTTGAAAACTGGGGAAAGAAACCAGATGCCTATAATGTCAGAAAATATGAAGGTTATAGATTTCTACGTCAATTGGTAAAATCGACATTTAAGGACTAAAGAGAACCGAAAGTAAGCTTAAAGCATTGATTGTTTCCCCCGGAGCAAGGACAAAAAGATTATTCCCATCAAGCTTAATGGTTTGGAAATTTGAAGTCAGTAGAAGGCTGTCTGTTTCTTCCAGATTTTTAGTAATAAAAAATTTTAAATAATTAGTCACTTGAGGTCATGAGCCAACTTCTGAATTCAAATATGATATATACCTATTGAAGGCCGGTGGCATTGGTGACAAGCATTTTTCGCTTTTAGAACCCGGAATATTTCAATTTTTTTCGGGAGATAGAACATATTTCGGAACAAAAAAAATAGGGTGAGTTCTTGCTTTGGATATTCAGGTACCGTCATGATTTTGGATTGCGACACTGTAAAAAATAGATCTGATAGCCATTCCAAAAAATGCTTATTTTTAGTGTTCAGGATGTACTTAAAAATACTTATCTGGATTGTTACAGTAAATCAACATGGGTTATAGTTTATGGATAATCATCCCATCATTGATACCTTTGCGATGATGCACCCTTTGTCAGAAGCGTGCCGGAAAGATTTTGCTTCCATCATCCACCCGCAGACCCTTCCCAAAAACACCATGCTTCTGGACTTCGGGAAAAAAGCGACTACCCTGTTTTTTATCCAAAAAGGATTGGCAAGGGCCTATTACAATCGAGATGGCGAAGAGGTCACTTACTACTTTGCCATTGATCGTCAGTTTATAGGTGCGGTCCCCAGTCTTTTTGATGGCAGGCCTTCCTTAAGTGCAATACAGTTAATCGAACAATCTGATATTCATTATTATTCTTACCTGGATTTTGAAGACTGTTGTGCCCGGCATCATGATCTGGAAAGGGCAGCCCGTAAGCTCTCTTCCTTAGTGATACTGAGAGGACTAGAAGACTTAGAAAGCCTCCGCTTTTACTCGGCTAACGAAAGGTACCAGTTGGTTCAAAAGAGACATCCTGGCATAATGAACAGGTGTCCATTGAAATATATCGCTTCCTACATTGGTACCAGCCAGGTAAGCGTCAGCCGCATACGTGCCGGTCTCCAATAAAAACTCTCTTTAATTTTTTAACATATGTAAAATAGTAAGATCGCTTCAATGCTGACTTTTGCCCTGCATTAATTAAAAAAATATGAAAACAAAAATTATTGGGCAAGGCATAGCAGCCTTAAGCGATGCTTTTACGCTCAAAAAAGAAGCTTTAGAAAAAGTTCTCGCTATTAGCTTCTCAAAAATCAAAAGCTACTTACTGCAAGCTGCTACGGCATCTTTGAAATTTAGCTTACTGATTGCGCTTGCCATCATGGCGCTGATATTTACCAACCGGGCTCATGCACAGCAACATGAGGATTTTCTGCTTAAGAAAAATCAATTCAGCGTAGAAATTGGTGCCAATTACATCAAAATGGTAGATTTTCAGTATTCACCCAACATGTTTCAATCTTTGAGGAAAAATGTGCAACTGGGTTATACCAACAGGTTGAGAAAGGGAATTTTCTCTACCCATTTAAATGTGTATATGGGAAATCTCACTCCTAGTTCCGGCCTCGGCCTGGATTACTATGGTATGGATACTGATATTAACGGTGTTGAAACTGTTGATTCAATATCGCTAAAGTTGAGCCAGATAGGGTTTGATCTGGAAATAGGCTATCTGCACGAACTGAAAAAACTGGCCACTAGCAGAACAGCGCTGTATCTCGGTGGGAGCCTTGAGGAAAGCTTTAACTATGCCCCTGGTTTTATCTTTATAGGCACAATCAACTATGGCGCTTTGAATGCAAAAGCAAGGTTTGACTACTTACTGGGGAATGGCAAACCCCTCATGTTTGGACTTTCAGTTCCCCTGGTATCGCTGGTCACCAGGATGCCATACCACAATAGTCCTAACTATCCTGGCAAGTCGGGTATTGCTGGTTTTTTTACCGACAATAACCATGTTGAAACCCTCAACCATTTTCAAAATCTCCGATTTTCTGTAAAGTACCATTGGCTGGTAAGTAAGAAGTTTGCATTTGATATCGCCTACCAAGGTTCATGGTTTCACTATTACAGACCGGAGCACCTTAGCCAGGCAGGCAGTCAACTTTCTCTTGGATTCACCTTTTAACACACCAAAAATGAAAAATTATATCTCAATACGCATAGGAACTTTTATAATGCTACTTCTTTCTTTCACTTCATGCGAAGAAATGATGGTGGGTGAGATGCTGGATAACTCCAATGAAAATAACTTCCGGGTCATGTGGGAAAAATTCGACAGTCACTACGGCCTCTTTCTGGTAAAGGACATAGACTGGGACGCAGTATCTGCGTCACATCTGCCCCTGGCCAGAGCCGCAAAAACGGAGGAGGAATTGTTTTCAGTCCTTTCTTCTGCCCTCAGCACCTTGAATGATCAACATGTAAATATTTTAACAACCAATCCAAGTCTGGGAGATTATAACAGTGGCCACAATGGGCATATCCCAGCTCAGGAAGACTATCTTTTTGAAAGCGTCCGCGACCATTATCTTATAGAATACCATGAGGAAAATGAAAATTTTGGTTATGGAAAACTTACCGAAGACATAGGATATATTCATGCTTCATCATACAACGATAATATTGCTTTTTTCAAAAAAGCCATGGACAAAGCCATGAGAGCTTTAGCTTCCACCAAAAAAATTGTCTTTGATATTAGAGATCATGCTGGAGGGAGCGACAATGTAAGTAAGTACATCGCTGGCAGATTTGCCACATCAAAAAAGTTGTTTATGACCTCCAAAAAAAGAAACGGGCCGGCACATGATAATTTTGAAAATTTAATAGAGTGGTATGTGGAGCCAGAAGGTGAAAGCCAATATACAAAACCTGTCATATTACTAACCACCTCCCGTACCATTAGCGCAGGTGAAACATTTCTCTTTGCCATGCGCGAAAACGACAATGTAATTCATATGGGCGATACATCTGCCGGTGCTTTTACTGATGCAATTGTTTTTCAATTGCTCAACGGATGGGCTATCACTGTGGGTGTAGGCGACTACCGGGGGGCTGATGGCAAAAGCTATGAAGGTATCGGGATTGCTCCCCATATTTATAGTATAAACCAGAAAGCTGAGGTATTGAAAGGGGTGGATAAAACCCTGGAAATGGCCATTGGCTATTGAAATAAAGCTTTCGTTGAGTAAATAAGGATAAAAAAAATATGTACATCAAAGCAAAGTCGTGTTTCAAAGACCCTCAAAAAGACCGGGATTATTTCGAGGAATGGGTTCTACAACTGGAAAAAATAAACAGCAGAACCTATGAGCGCTTGGAAGTATCTACTGCTTTGGGCAAGACGCATGTCTGGGGTTTGAATAGCCATGATACAAGTTTAGAGACCTTAGTAATATTCCCAGGTGCTAGGACGACAGCCTTGATCTGGGATTTGGATAGAGGACTGGATAATTTGAAACAAAAGCTCAGAATTTTTATGGTGGAAACCAACGGATGGCCCAACCTGAGTGACGGAGCAACGCCAGATATAAAATCATTGGAGTATGGCCGTTGGGCAAACGAGGTTTTAGATCTGCTTGGAATAGAAAAAGCTTTTATTGCAGGTGCATCATTCGGTGGATTAATCTGTATGAAACTGGGTATAACAAACCCTGAAAAAGTTAAAGCAGCCTTTTTGTTGAATCCAGGTTGTTTACAATCTTTTTCCCTAACCATGGCAAACCTTTATTACAATTTGCTGCCAATCATAAAACCTACAGCAAAAAATGTTTTAAAATTTTTAGAGAAAGCTGTCTTTTCTAAACCAAATCATATGCTATCCGAGGTATCAGAAAAGATGCTCATTGACTACGAAGTCTTTGCAATCAGTCGCTATAAAGATAAAACACAAAAACCGTATTATATGGATAAGCAATTGGGTGAAGTTAAAGTTGACACATATCTTCTTGAAGGAGATAAAGACTTATTGTTTCCGTTTCAAAAATCCATTGACAATGCAAAAAAGCATATTAAAACATTAAAAGAAGTAAAAGTATTTACCAATGTAGGACACGGAATTGAAACCTACGACAAAACTATGAACTACATTGGAGAGATTATAAAGAACTACCGCTAACGACTAGGTAGTCTTTGCATGCGTAACACAGTTTGCCCGCCGCGGAGGGCACATTGAAACCGCTGTTGCACAGCTAGTCCGCCGTGGCGGACTAGCTGTGCAGTTTTTATGGAGATTGAGTCAGGTTTTAAGTCTTTTTTATGCAGGAAATAAGTTTAAAAATGGGCTGTTAGATCCCTGATCTCCTCAAAAATTCGATTTTCTGTAATTCATAAACCGTTCTTTACCTCCGGCAGACAGGCAGCCTCGTTTTGGAAGGGGTTTTTTGGTAGCTTGGACATAACTATTCCAGCCCAACCATTTTGGGATTTTAAAAATAAAAGATTTAGGGATACCTGAAAACCGAGGTTACTTCCTTGTGAGAGTTTAGCAATTCCTAAGTTACTTTTGTCCGGTATTGGCAGAAAAGCGGATAAATAAAGCATATACTAATCTTGATAGATAGTCATCACATTTTTCTAAATCAGGTACTTTTAGCTGACGTCTTGATGAGACTTTTTTGAAATATTAAATTGGGTCAATAAAAACTTCCTAACTATTCCTGGTCTGGCTCGAAGCCAATTCAATTCCTAGCTATAGAATGTGATCCCATTTCAAATCAAGAATTTAATTTCTGTATATCCGCTTTTCTGCCAGTAAAAGGCAAAATCAAAAGAGGATTTACTGATCCGGATAGCCATCGGGACTAGCAAAGGCGCCACTTCGGTCTTCCGTCCTCGGTCTTCCAGCCCGATAAGCAAAGAAAATAAGACTAGTGGCAGCATTGCGGATAATGAAGATTCAATTTAGATCCAGTTACTCAACCTACTCATTTGCCGGAAATTTTTGACCAGATTTTCTTACCCCATTGCTTTAACTTACCTGGCTCTTCATCATCACTCCCGAGATCCTCTTCTCCCAGAAAATACCCAACTGGCTGTAGAACCGGGACAGCATCACAGACGATTTTGAATATCCCGATGATTGGAATACTCAAGATCATCCCCGCTACCCCCCAGATCGTACCTCCCAGGACTACCACGATGATAGTCACAATAGGATTAATATTTACTTTTCCTCCCACCACGAATGGTTGTAGAATATAGCTTTCGATAAACTGAGCAAAGAAGTAGGTCGCTGCGACACCTATATACATTCCTAATCCTCCTCCGGAAAATGCAGCCATAGACATTGCCAAAATTAGCCCAATTATATTTCCAACATAGGGGATAAGCGAGAGAATAGCTGCAAGGATACTGATCAAAATCGCATTATCAATACCCGAAATGCTCAGACCAATACCATAAATCAATGCCAAAAATGCGATGAGTATCATCCTCCCAATCAAAAAATCCAATGCTAGCTTTATCGTATCGGCAAGAACATCTTTGGCGTTTGACTGATTTTCATCACTGAAAAAATTAAGAATTGACAATTTGAGTTTGGTTCGGTAATACAGCAGGAAAAAAAGATAAATCATAGCCAAAGCACTATTAGCTAAAAAACCGAAAAAACTGATCACTACGCCGCCGACTCTGGAAAACAATCCTGTAGGCACCTTGCTAATTAACGAGTCATCCGAAGCAGCAGACCGGTCTGGCTGAGAATTTTCTTGTACGCGTTCTTCAGCTTTAGTCTGGCCATCAGTGTCGGATAGTTGACTACTTGGCTCTTCACTATCCGCAGCAAATACTTGGTCGATATCTTTCTGGAAAGAAAAGCCTGTATTTTTACTTATAAAATCTTCTGCAGACTCCAGTCCAGTCTTGGCCTTGTTTTTTATTTCAGGCCATTTGTCTGAGAACTGTGTAATCTGAAAAGATATCAATACAAAAAAAGAAACAAATGCAATAAAACTTACCAGTACACATATCAAAGATGAGAATCCTCGATTGAGGCCTACATTTTCGAGTTTACGCGCCAACGGGATACAGATCAAAGCAAGCAAAATGCTGACTGTAATCGGAATCAAAAAACCTGTAGCAGCCATAATTCCATCGATGAAAAAATAAAGGCCTACCATTATTAGAGCAAAAAACGTGAGTATTTCTTTTCCTGGCGTATGTCTATCGGTGCTATTCATATAAGATGGTTTTATGCAAAGACTACAACAACTACTCCGAACCCATAAATACATTAAAACTTGGGCTAGCTTGCTTCAGATCGGCTATTGTCAAGAGTGTATTTCCCGATATGTGAAATACGCTACCCAATAGATGCAGTTAATTAGGGAATAGGGAGTTTGGGTTATGGGGACCAGCATTTAGGCCTTAAGAATATATTGATGTCCATTATTCGAAATCCGATCACACTTGTAATGTTGTTAACAGGAGTATATCTGAAAACTTCTTACCAAGATTTAATTTCTGATGAATACTAGGGAAATCCCTATTTCAGAAACATTGAGTTTAAATAAGTATAAAGTTTTTCGAAATAGGTATCTCAAAGATTATAGGATGGTTTGATCTGTCTTAGGAATCGAGCACTTTGAGATCATTGAAGCGATCTGTGATAGATTCGATATCCTCTGAAATTTTTTCCCGCTTCATTTTGTAACGATCGTATATTATCTCTTTCTGCTCTTCGGATGCATTTTCAAAATCTGACACATAAGTTCTCAAAGAATCTACCCTCAACTCAATGATTTTGATCTCCGGTTCAAATGCTTTGTAATCGTGGGATTGACGTTCCACATCCGAATTCTTGAGTAAAGTCAGTTTTTTTTCGATTTCGAGTTGCTCCTCACGGAGATCTTCTATAGTAAGCTTGAATGGATTATCCAGTGTGATGTCGTTTTGCTCGGTCACATCTGTGCCGTCTTCAATTCTCTCACTCGAAGATTCGCAAGAGAGTAGCATGGTGGAAGTCAATATTATTCCTAGAATTAGTGTCTTTTTCATGGCATTTTGATTTTGTTGGTATCGTGTAGTAGCCACAAAACTATGCCTAGAGGAAGATTTGCTTTGCCCATACGAGCTGATTCGAGCTTCTTTTTTCTGGAAAATAGAGGTCTCCAACTATTGAAGCGAAGTATCTGGGAATCTTAAAGGGCATTTTTTTGAGCTCTAAACGATTCAATTAAAGCTAGCCATCACTGAAAAGCAATCCCCATTTCGAGAGATTAATTCCCCTAAGTTTTTGTCGCACAGTCTTGATTTACGCTCTAATTTCATTAGATGCTGATTTGGAATTGATGAAGCTAGTTTATCAATATGCCTTGCGCTCGGAACAACTATTGCAACCAACTAGCTAATCACAAAAACATAGAAACCATGAAAAACAAGAAAGAAGAATCCAATTTGACCGAAGAAGATTTGCAAGCCTTAGGGGCAAAAAAGAAAAACTTGAGAAACGATGGTGGAGATGATGAAATGCTCCGAGATAGAAAGCGCCCTGCTGATTTTGCAGCGGCCGATCTGGACATACCCGGTGAGGAGCTTGATGATGCGCAGGAGCGGAGGGGTTCTGAAGACGAAGAAAATAATCATTATAGCCTGGGAACAGACCATAACGAAAATGTAGATAAAAGATAATCCGGTTTGTTTCTGATTTCTGAAAGTCCTTAACCGCAAAGCACGCCGAGGTTTCGCGGAGAAATACAAAGGAATTTTAGAGGATCACAGTGGTTCAAGTCTCCCGACTTGGACTTTTTCATAATGCATTCTTCAGACTGCTTCCATTTGATATGGGCGAAAGATTTTATACCCATATCGTATTTTGTGGATAAAAGGATGGACAATGATCAATACCCTATGCCCTTTGTTGACTTTATGACTTTGTGGTAAGAACCATTTTTTCGACATATAGGAACAAAGACAACAAATCCTTCCATTGGAAATTGGCTCACTTTAAAGTCAGATTGTTACTCTATGTTTTCCTATGAATCTATGTGGTATGCTAATTTTATCCACATAGCATTCATGGCTTTGACGAAATGATCTCCTTTGAAATAATACCTCTAATCTATACGACCATCTGGTTCATGACTCATGACTTGGATTTTTTTTAAATCGAGATTTAGGTGGTTAGTAATTTTCCAGTCTGAATCTGTAAATGATTTTTCTCACTTTTATTATCCCAAAACCAATTACTGGCTGAGTAGAAAATCCCGAAACTCATCCGTGTTGAAATTGCTCATACCTTCTTGATAGAAAACGATTTTACCGTCTGGATTTACTACCAAAGTGGTCGGGATGGATTCGCTTTGAAGGCTTTGATTCAGACCGTAACTAGCGTGAGCCATTGGAAAAGTCCAGCTTTTTCCTTCAATAAACTTTTGACTTTTTTTGATATCATTATCAATTCCAATCATCAAAAATTCTAAATCAGGCTCATTTTGGACTGATTTATAAAGCTCAGAAATATGTGGCATTTCGGCGCGACACGGACCACACCAAGATGCCCAAAGATTGATGAACAAAGTTTTGCCTCTGTAGCTTTCCAAGTTGATTTGCTTACCATCAAATGTTAAAAACTTGCCTCTGTAGTCGAACTGCTGGTCACTCAGATCTGGTATTTCGATCTTAGGTTTGATCAAGCCTGTGGAAAGCAGCACAGATTGTAATCCTCCTACTATGACAGGTAAAAGACCTGTAAAATATAATAATGCCACGACGCTGAGCATGATTCCCCAGCTTTTGATTTCTTTTTTCCAATCCATTTTCATTGTAGGAATTACGATTTACGAATTACAGGGTTTATGAGAACCTCGAAGATTTTAATTTAAGTTTTTAAAAGGTTGCTACTTCAACTGATTTTGAAAGCTACAGAACACGAAGTTCTGAATAGAATTGGATGGTGTGAGATGGTCTATGGTAAAGCAATAGATCTTTCTGAGATACTTCTCTATTACCTGACTCATCGTGTTTTCCGAATACTGTTTGATTTCAATTCCACTACACTTAGTAGGGCCATTTTCGGAAAAAGTGCCTACCACTAAATGACCGCCAGGATTCAAGTTTCTCTTGATGATCTGAAGATATTTTGTGACTTCATCGTTTTTTAGAAAATGGAACACAGCTCTGTCATGCCAGAAGTCATATTTTTCTGGTGGCTGAAATGAGGATACATCAGCGACAATCCACTTTATTTTTTTTGCCCGATTACCTAGCCGCTGCTTCGCCCTTTCTAAAGCTTTCTCGGAGATATCTAAAACTGTAATGTCTTGGTAACCAAGATCAAGAAGATTGTCTACTAAATAGCTATCACCTCCTCCACAGTCTATAATTTTAGCATCTTTTGGCACATTGAATTTTTGCAAAAACTCTAAGGAAGTTTCGGGTTTTTCCTGATACCAACTCACTTCCTCAAAGTTTTTGGTTTGGTAGATTTGATCCCAATGTTGTTTTATTTCCAGTGTCTCCAATTTTTTCATTGTTAATTTTAGCTAGCTAAATTTCGATTCAAAATTACCCCCACATTTCCAGACGCTTAGTGACAACTCTCACATTTCTCCCTTTTTGTCTCCAAAAGGAGGCTTAACTTGCAGCTCAAATTTAAGCGTTGAATTTCCCATTGCCCTATGAATTACGAAGTACAAATAGCCGCTGAACTCCAAGTAAGACCCGCACAGGTGAATGCCACGGTGCAATTGCTGGACGAAGGCGGGACAGTTCCGTTTATTTCCCGATACAGAAAAGAAGCCACTGGCGAGTTGGATGAGGTGCAGGTAGCAGCGATTCGGGATCGCGTGTTACAGTTGCGTGAGTTGGCCAAGCGAAAAGAAGCTGTATTAAAGTCAATCGAGGAGCAAGGAAAATTGACTTCTGAATTGAAAGCGAAAGTTGAAGCCGCTGAGACCATGTCAAAGCTGGAAGACATCTATTTGCCATATAAGCCTAAGCGAAGAACCAAGGCGACTATAGCCAGAGAAAAAGGCTTGGAGCCACTTGCTGAGCAGATTTTCGAGCAGAACTCCATCAATCTGGAAGTGGAAGCAGAGAAGTTTGTAGATGCTACCAAAGAAGTGAATTCAACTGAAGAAGCACTTCAGGGAGCTCGGGATATTATGGCAGAGTGGATCAATGAGAAAGCAGAGTTGAGAGAAAAGATGCGAAAGCTTTTTCTCGATGAAGGTGTTTTTTCTTCGAAAGTGTTGCCTGGGAAAGAACAAGAAGCAATTAAATACAAAGACTATTTTGAATGGTCTGAACCTATAAAATCTGCTCCATCTCACCGTGTACTGGCTATGAGAAGAGGTGAGAAAGAACTTTTTCTGATGTTGGATTCTGTACCAGAAGAGGCTTCTGCAATTTATCAAATGGAGAAAATGATTCTTGCTGATGCGGCAAACTCTTCTGTTGATCAGGTGAAGGTGGCAATCAAGGACAGTTACAAAAGATTGCTAAAACCAAGTATGGAAACGGAAGTTCGCCTGCTCACTAAGCGTAAAGCGGATGAAGAAGCGATCAGGGTTTTTACTGAAAATCTACGTCAGTTACTGCTCGGAGCACCTTTGGGAGAGAAATCGGTGATGGCAATTGACCCAGGATTCAGAACTGGATGTAAGTTAGTTTGTCTAGGCCCGCAAGGTCAATTCTTACATTTCGAAGCGATCTATCCGCATGAGCCTCAGCGTCGATCGGCAGAAGCTGGGATGAACGTGAAAGGTTTGGTAGAGCAGTTTGGTATTGAAGCGATTGCCATCGGAAATGGGACGGCCGGACGGGAGACAGAAGCTTTTGTGAAAAGTCTAGGCTTGCCCAAATCAGTGATCGTAACCATGGTGAATGAATCTGGAGCCTCGATTTATTCCGCTTCAGATGTTGCGCGTGAAGAATTTCCTGATCTGGATCTGACTGTGAGAGGAGCAGTTTCTATTGGTCGTCGATTGATGGATCCATTGGCGGAGTTGGTGAAAATCGACCCAAAATCCATTGGAGTCGGCCAATACCAGCATGATGTGGATCAGAATGCCTTGAAAAATGCGCTTGATGATACGGTGATGTCAGCTGTAAATAGAGTAGGAGTAGAAGTGAATCTAGCCTCTAAGCAATTACTCACTTATGTCTCTGGCTTAGGTCCAACTTTGGCGCAGAATATTATTGATTTCAGAAATGAAAACGGGCCTTTCAAGAGCCGTGCACAACTGAAAAAAGTACCTCGATTGGGGGATAAAGCCTTTGAGCAAGCGGCTGGTTTCTTGAGAATCAGCAAGGCAAAACACCCGCTAGATTCCTCAGCTGTTCACCCTGAGCGATATGCCTTGGTGGAGAAAATGGCTAAAGATGTCAGTGCTTCGGTTTCAGATTTGATGAGTTCAGAAGACTTGAGAAATAGAATTGCCCTAAAGAATTACGTGTCTGAAACGGTGGGTTTGCCTACGCTTCAGGATATTTTGGAAGAGCTAGCCAAGCCGGGAAGAGATCCACGGGAGAGCTTTGAGGTTTTTGCTTTTGAGGAAAGTGTGAATAGCATGACTGATCTGAAAGTGGGGATGAAGCTTCCGGGAGTGGTGACGAATATCACGGCTTTTGGAGCTTTTGTGGATGTGGGAGTGCATCAAGATGGATTGGTGCATTTGAGTCATTTGGCAGATCGATTTATCAAAGATCCAAATGAGGTCGTCTCTGTCAATCAGAAAGTACAAGTGACCGTCATGGAAGTGGATATTCCCCGCAAACGAGTTGGACTTAGCATGAAAGCCGATCCTTTTGCGGAGCGCGGAAAAAGTCAGGGGAAACCTGCTGCTGCCAAAGTTCAGAAACCAGAAGAGCCTGCCGGTTCTATGGCTGATAAGTTGGCAGCGCTGAAAGGGAAGTTTGGGGGGTGATTTTTAACCGCAGAGGTCGCGGAGGATGCGCAGAGAAGGCGCTGAGCGAATTGTTTTTATCCCAAAAGGGTACGAAGAAGGCGCTGAGTGGTTATACTCTGAGGTATTTGCTGTAGTTAGTATCTTCATTTACAGCGGTAGATCACCACAACTCTCCAAAGGTTTCAAACCCTTGGAGAGTTGGTTCTCTCAATACATCATTCCAAAAACCCAAAGTGGTACTTTTTTACCAAAGCCATGCTCAATTTCGTCCGCAGCTATCAGATAGTTTTCAGGAGGTTTGACTTGGCTGGCATCTTTGTTTTTGCCGCCAACTTCTATTACTAAATCATCGACTAAGAAATCACCGGACTTTGGTAATCTGATTTCTTTTTTTAGGTTTTTGAGTTGGTTTAGAAGGAATGTCTCTCTAATCGAACCGATTTCTGGGTTTTCCTTCAGCGCATAGAAGAGATTGGTGTTTTCCATGTAAACCTTGTCTGGCTTTTGCAGCAATGAAATTCCCTTGCCTTCGGCAATCAAGAAATTGAGTAATCTCGCTTTTTCCAATTGCGTGAGCCATTCATAGACAGAATCCCGACTGGTTTCTATTTTACGAGCAATTGAGGATACATTGGGTTTGAAAGGGACAGACTCAGCCAACACGCCAAGCAGTTTCTTGACTTTGTAGGCCGTTCCGGCATTATAATCTGCAATAAATGCCAAATCCGAATCTACTATTGTATTGATGATTTGCTGGAGGAAAACTGGAATCGTCTCTGGGTTCGACTCTGTTATGATGGGCAGATATCCCCGTTTTAAATATTCCTTGAATGCTGGAAGCGGTTGAAGTTTTGAATTGACTTCACGGGTGATTTCTGAATGAGAATTCTGGACTTCACTTAGCGAGAAAGCAGCAAAGTTATGCCCTTGAGTTAAATATAAATATTCACGGAATGACATTCCGGGCAATTCATACGTGATCACTCGGCGACTCAAATCTGATTCACCGCGATAAATATCCAAAGCGGACGAGGAGGAGAAAACCACTTTCAAATCTGGAAACGAATCATAAATGTTCTTGAGTTCACGAGACCAATTTGGGTATTTATGCACTTCGTCGATGAACAAAAATCGACCTCCATTCTGATAAAAAGTGGTGGTTGTTTCCACCAAATTATGAGTATAAAACCAATAGTGATCTGCTGAAAAGTAAAGTGCCTCGTTGGATTTGGGCTTTATTCCATACTTGATTCGCTGGAGCATTAGGGTTGTTTTGCCCGAACCTCTCGGCCCTTTGATGGCAATCATCCGCTGGTTCCAATCAATTTCTGTAAAGAGATATCGAAAGAAATTATCGTCAATCTGACTCAGTAAATTATTGAAATTTGAAAACAGAATATCCATTTTTGTCGAATCTATTCTACAAATATATAAATAATATGTCGAATAGAAACTACACTGTGAACTGTATAGTGTCTTTTAAAAAAAGTAATATTTCGATTTTCGAAATATTACTTAGTAATAGTTTTGTGACTAATACTTTAAATTCGCCCGAGAACGAACAAAAATGTTCGGAGGAAATTTGTCAATTTTTCTGAAAACCTTAATTAGAGCTTCTAGTCGTGCTTTTTTTCTGGTGCAATCTTGGATAATATCCCTGCAAAATAAAGCTGGGCCTCCAGCTGATATCCGTAGATAAACTTCAAAACCCATGTGGAAAACATACTCCAAAATTGCTTGGCGAAATCTTAAGAAAGGCAAGCGCGTGACGCTGATCAATATCTTTGGTCTGACGCTGGGAATCACAGCTGCTTTTTTGCTTTTCACGGTGGTGAGCTATGAGTTGAGCTACGATACGTTTCAGACGAATGCAGATCGAATTTATCGAGTAGTTACCCAAGACGACTATTCAGATGGCACTGCATACAATCCCGGCGTTTCGCCGCCGATGCCCGATGCGCTGAAAGAAGATCTTTCGGGTTTAGAAGCACTTGTTCCGGTGGTGAATTCATCAGTTAATGTTTCTACAGAACAAGCTGTAACCAACACAGGTGAGAATAACTTTATCATAGAAGATGCCTTCTTTACCACCTCTGATTATGCCACATTATTTGATATGGAAGTGCTCGCTGGAAATTTGGCACTACTCAATGAGCCAGGCCAGGTAGTGCTCACCGTGACTGAGGCCAAGAAGCTTTTTGGGACTTTGGAAAATGCTTTTGGGAAGTCAGTTTTACTATCAAAACGTGTGGAAGCAACAGTTGGGGCAATTGTGGCTGATATTCCGGTCAACAGCAATTTCCAGTTCAATATGCTAGTCTCTTACAAAACCTTGCAAAGCAATGAGGATGTTTTTGATTATCATTTTGATGAATGGGGCAGCTTTGGAAGCGATTTTCAATTGTACTTATTGCTCGCTGAGTCCAGCAGCGCGGATCAGATCAATCAGCAGCTTCGGAACTTTGCAGAAAAGAACTATAAGGATCGCGGTACTTCCAAGAAGTCATTTTACCTACAGGCGATGCCTGATATTCACTTCGATAGCCGATTTGAACCGATCAACGGGGAAATGATCCGAAAAGCCACCATTTATACATTAGGTTTGATAGGAATCTTCATCCTGATCATGGCCTCCATCAATTTTGTAAATCTTTCCACAGCTCAGGCAATCGGTAAAAGTAAGGAAATAGGGATTCGCAAAGTGATGGGAGGAAGCCGACTTCAGGTAATTGGACAATCCTTTGGAGAGACATTTTTGGTTGTCATTATCTCAGCGATTATCTCTACGATAACTGCTACTGTTTTGCTTCCTTACCTCAGTGAAGTGGCTGAAGTGCCCGATTCGATTCGCTTGGTTACACCTTCTTTTTTGCTTTTTTCTACACTCATAATTTTGGGTGTGACGTTGCTTTCTGGTTTTTATCCAGCGCTTATTTTATCGGGATTTCAACCGATTCAGGCATTGAAAAATAAGATTCAAGTAGCTCAAATCGGAGGTGTTTCGCTGCGTAGAGGTTTAGTGGTGATGCAGTTTGTGATTGCGCAAGTTCTGATGATCGCAACGGTAGTTGCAGTGAAGCAGATGACAGAGATTCAGGACGCCGATCTTGGCTTTTCGAAGCAGGCCGTTTACTACATTGACATACCTACAGATGAGGCCAAAGATGGACGACTCGATGTGCTCAAGCAACGATTGAAATCTAATGCTCAAATCAAAAGTGTAAGTGTCTCTAATGATGTCCCTTCCTCTGCTAACAATTGGGCATCGAATTTTTGGTTTGATGGCATTAGAGAAAGTGTGCAATTCCCTACATCTTTGAAATATGCTGATGCTGATTACTTTGATACTTACGGGTTAGAATTCGTAGCCGGTGGTAGCTTTTCAGAAAGTGATACCCTCAAGGAAGCAGTAATCAATGAAACCATGGCTAAGAAACTGAATCTGACGAATGCAGAAGAAGCTATCGGAAAAACAATCACAATTGGTGGGAGCGAACCGTGGATGAGAATCACGGGAGTGGTGAAGGATTTTGCTCAAAACTCTTTGCGTGAAGAAATTAAGCCTTTTATTATAGCTACAGAAAAAGCTAATTACGAATTGCTAGGGGTGAAACTGGACAAAAATGCAGGTAAGGAAACGTTAGCTACCATTGAAGAAGAGTTTAAAAATATTTATCCTGAGGCGATTTATTCTGGGACTTTTTGGGATGAAAGCATTGCTAGTTTCTACCGACGAGAGAATCAGTTGGCACTGGTTTATAAGATCTTCGCTGTGCTCTCGATTGTGATTTCTTCGATTGGATTGTATGGATTGATTTCCTTTTTAGTAGGTCAAAAGCTTAAAGAAATCGGGATTAGAAAAGTACTGGGTGCCTCTATTTCTCAGATTACATTTCTGCTTTCGAAGGAATTCATTTTGTTGGTATTCATTGCTTTTGCGATAGCTGTGCCGGTTGGTTATTACCTGACGGATCAGTGGTTGCAGAATTTCACTTATCAGACCAACGTTCCTGTAGTTTTGTACGTGCTAGTGATTTTAGTTTCGCTCCTGATCACTTCTGCCACGGTAGGATATAGAGCAGTGAAAGCAGCTTTAGGGAATCCAGTGGATAGTTTGGCGGATGAGTAAGAAAAGTTGGAAAACTGAATAAAGAAGGCGCAGGAAAACTGAAATTAAAAGACCTTCCAGGTTTTCAAAACCTGGAAGGTCTCCGGCTAATTGACTTCACGAGTCAAAGCACTTTAAAAAAAAGGAATTTGATTCCCTTTTCTCTTTTACCCTAAAACCTCAGCAGTGATCTCCAAAGATCGTAACCGTTTTTCAGGATCGTAGATATTAGTCGAAACCATCAGTTCGTCCACTTCCACTTGCTGGAAGAAACTCTCAAATTGTGGTTTTAGAGTTTCCTTTGTACCAATGAAAGTACACGCCATCATATTTTGGATAGCAGAGGCTTCGGCTTCATTCCAGATGTTCTCCATACTATCCACCGGTTTTTTCATGGGATAAGATTTTCCTCGAATAATCCCTAAAGCGGTCTGGAAAAATGAAGTTGCCAGATAATGAGCCTCTTCATCTGTGTCAGCTGCGATCACATTCACACAAGAAATAAAATGGGGCTTTGCCTGATGCTCTGATGGCTGGAAATTTTCTCGATAATATCTCGAAGCATTGATCAAATATCCTGGAGCAAAATGGCTGGCGAAAGCGTAAGGCAAACCTTTTTGCGAAGCAAGAACAGCACTACTCATGCTTGATCCCAAAAGATAAATAGGCACATTCAAACCCTCGGCAGGGAATGCGCGGACTTTGGAGTCCATATTATCTTCTGAGAAATAACGCCGAAGGTCATCGAGATCACTTGGGAATTCTTGAACAGATTCATGTCTTCCCCTTCGTAAAGCTGCTGCCGTAGTTTGATCTGTGCCCGGTGCCCGACCGAGACCCAGATCAATCCGGTTCGGGTAAAGCGTGGCTAGAGTTCCGAATTGCTCGGCAATAATCAGTGGGCTATGATTTGGAAGCATGATGCCGCCAGAGCCTAAACGAATAGTGGAAGTACCATTGGCTAAGTACCCAAGCAAGATCTGAGGTGAAGAGCTTCCGACATTTGCCATGTTGTGATGCTCAGCAAGCCACATCCTGGTGTAGCCAAGTTTTTCTGCATGTTTTGCTATTTCTAAACATCTTTCATAAGCGTCTCTGGCATCGTAGTCTTCACGGATGATGGCAAGATCAAGGAGGGAATAGGGTAGGTTCGATTTCAAATTAGGTAGTTGCTTGTGGTTAGTAAGCAAATTGAAATTCGATCAGGAAAGTTTCTGAATGCCTTTTTAAATTAAATTTATGTGTTTATACGGAATCTTGCCAGTAGAAAATTTATAGGATCGAAAATCCAAAAGCAGATTAAATTCTGGTTTACTCCGGTCTTCGGTCATCGGTCTTCCAATCCGTTGACCAAAGAGAATTCGCTTACTGGCAGAAAAGCGTACATACAGATAAATTTATATGTTTCTGACATACACAGTTTGTGAGTTTTATACCTCATAAACAATTGATTTTCAGTGGGGGTTTTTCTGATGGAATTAACATGGTACTGTCAAGGGTGGATTTTGTCAGTGGCAGGTTTTTTGATTTATGATTTAAGTATTAACTAATTGATTCACATTAAATCACAGATTTTATCAAATTGATTGAATCTTTTAAGCAGATAATGTGACCCATTATTTCCAACCAAAAATTTATTCTTATGAGCTCAGAAGCAATGATCAAAAATAACTGTGTTGTGGCATGCGAACGTTGTATCGAAGCATGTAGCACTTGTATCGAATCATGCATTAACCGACCTGGAATGCAGGACTGCATTAAATTCTGTGAAAGATGCATTGATGCTTGCAAAGATTGTATAGCAGCATCTAAAAGTAATTCGTTGGATATGGCCATCACTATGCAACAGTGTATGGATGCCTGCTACAATTGCGCTAATGAATGCGAAAAGCATGAGCACGAAAGTTGCAAAAAATGTGCAGAAGCTTGCCGCCATTGCATAGCAGAATGCGAGACTCTTTTAGATTAAAAAAAAATGGCTGATGAATTGTTCTTCAGCCATTTTTATTAATTATAGATTTCGTTATAGTCATCCATATTTGTCCCTTTGTTGAAGTGTCGGATATTGTAAGAGAAGGAAAGCATGAAATAGCGCTGCATCACGTTGTTTTGCCCATCTTCTACATACGCATCCGTGACATTTCTATAGACACTTCTGTTTTGCCCAAGCAAATCATACACATTCAACGAGATCTCTCCTCGCTGATTACCGAATACTTTTTTACCTATACTCATATTCATCAATAGCACATTGGCATCAAATCCCTCCGAAAGCCCGGTATTGAGCTGATGGTTTACATCCAGTCTGTATACGAATCCTTCCCAGATTATCCAACTTAAATTCAATCTTGATCTTTGATTGAAATAGTTATTATTAAGGTTTGAATTAAGTGTGTTTTCGACATTATTGAATGAGGCACGGGTGGATATATTGAAGTCAATTTGGTCGGAAATATTGCTGCTTAGTGAAATTCCGGTATTCAGCCTAGATGAGTTATTGAAGCTCAATTGATCATTTACCTGACTTGGTCTCTTGGTGTTGCTAAATCCGCCATTGATGTTAAAATTGGATTTAATAAAACCAAGGGGTATTCCATAACTGACCCATGAGCGAAAATCCCTGTACCCATCCAAATTGACTTGACTGAAAAGTTGGGAACCTTCTTCCAGTATTATGCCTCCTGGTAGCTCTGTGGCCTCCTGAGCTGTAAATGTACTGTTTGAAACAGCATCTTTTGTCAACCTGTATTGGGCAAAAACAAACCATGAACGATCATTTTCAGGGTTATTGCTTCTGAAACGTAGTCTCATCCTGTTGGTATAGGATTGGTCCAAAACAGGATTTCCTGTCCTCAATTGTAGTGGATTGGTGTTGTCAATTACGTTTTGTAACTGACCTACTGAAGGTGCGTCTACATCAGTATCATAATCCAATTCAATATTGGTATTGTCAGAGAATTCATAATCAAATCTAACCGTAGGCATGAAGCTTTTGAATGTTCTGTCCAGAGACCCCATTGCAGGGAAAAACTGCTCATTTTTAAGTGTTGCGTTTTGATATTCTAATTCCGCCTGAAATTTCAGTTTTTCAAGTTTATATTGATATCCCAGTTCTACTTCTTGTCTGAGGTATTTGCTCTCAAATGAATTACTTAGTGCAGTGTCGAGAGCGAGATTAGGGTCTTGCATTTCCTCGTTAAGTATATCAAATGTTAATTGATCGGAGTCGTTTATTCTATTTCCAATTTCGTATTCGAGTTCCATTTGGCCATTTTTGCCAATTGCTTCAGTATAGGAAAAGCCAGTTTCCCAATCAAGCCCTGTCCTGTCACGAGTTATTTGCTGATTGAGTAGCTCAACACGCTCTACGGGCTGGAAATAGATGTTTTGGGCATTACGTAATGCGTCATCTTCATCTTTGTGGTTTCCCGTTCTTACATCTATTGTCAAGCTTCTACCAGCTTTGTCAAACTGGTGACTGTAGTACAAGCTGTTGTTAATATCAAATTCGTAATTGTCTTCGGTTCTAAAATTTTCAGTCTGGTTAAGAGGTCCGGCATTATTTACGGTCTGGCCAAAGAAACTTGAATTTTGCTTAATAAAAGAAGCAGAGAACCTAGGCCGGTAAAGGATCCTGTTTTTCTCGTCGATATTATATTCAAATCTCATGTCGAAATTATGATCCTGAACAGTGCTTTCATCGATACTTTCTTCTGTATAAGTTTGGTCTGATTCTGAACCCGTAACATATTCGCGTACCATTGAAGAAATCCCCAAGTTTTTTCGATTGTTGTAGAGATAACTCCCGCTTATTTTTATTTTTTCACCCCAATTATCTGAATAATTCAGACCAAGAATATTAGTGGTGATGATACCGTTTTGAGGACGATTGTTGCTTTGGGCATTGGGGTCACTGGAATAATCCAGGACGTTGATGTTATTGCTAAGTCCTGTGAATGTAATGCGACGGTCTTCGTTGAAAGAGTTGATGCTGGCTCCAGCCAGATAGCGATCATCGGTCCCATAACCTGCCGTGGCCTTTCCAAACTGCCCTTTCCTTTTGTCTGGTTTGGTGATGATGTTGATTGTCTTCATTCGTTCACCATCATCAAATCCGCTCAGTAGTGCCTTATCACTTTTTTGATCAAATATTTCAATGCCCTGAATAACTTCCGCAGGGAGGTTTTGCAGAGCCGTCTGAATATCTCCTCCGAAAAACGGTTTGCCATCCACCAGAATTTGAGCAATATTTTCTCCTTGGGCTTGAAGGGCTCCGTCCTGAGAGACTATTCCGGGTAGTTTCTCGACGAGTGACTGCGCGCTTGCGTCTTTCATAGTTTTGAAAGCATCTGCATTATATAAAGTGGTATCGCCTTTCTGCTCTCCCTGTGCTCTTCTGGCGCTAATGGTCACCTCGTCAAGTGCCGTTGCCTGTTCGCTTAATGATAAAGTACCAAGTTCAAGGTCTTTATTGACATTGATTGCTCTGAAAAGGTTTTCGAAACCCAGGTACTGCACTTTCAACAGATATTCACCTTCTTTGATGTTAGTTATTTCAAATTCGCCGTCCAAGTCAGAGATCATTCCGCCAACCTGAATCGAATCTGGCAGACTTTGAAGCAATATGGTAGCATTAGGAATGGTGGCCCCTGTTCCAGTTTGCTTTACTCTTCCCTTTACAGAATAAGTTTGAGCAGAAACTTGAGATATCACCATAAAGGCAATAAATAGGTAAAGGCAGCTTTTCATTGTAGTTGGCTTAATAGGGATTTCTGAACTATGGATTCCTCGACAGGGCGTTTGCTAATGCGATGTTTAGCTTAAACTTTGCTGTTACATACAAAGTAACACACTAAAAGTCCTTATTGGGAGGGATAATTAGCTAAGCGGTCAAATGTTGAATTGAACTGTGTAATTCAATTAGAACGATATTTAGAATTCAAATTCCTATATCTAGATCACCTACTTAGTTAACCATCGCTAACTCAAAAAGTTCACTGACAATTTACGTCGTAAAAATTATGTCTGTTTTTATAACATATGCATGTTTATAAAAACAACATTTCTATCTTAGCTGAAGTTAAAACAATCAGTTATGGAAATTCAGGAAAAGATCAGCATTACGACAAAAACCTTGGCATCAGGTAATTGCCAGGTTAAATTTTTCATCGAAGACGAGACAAAGCCACAGTATGGCTACCTTTTGGTAAATGGTCCCAAGCCCGTCGGTGAAATAATTGATGAAATCAAACAGCGAATGGAGAGAAGAAGGAATACTTCTTTGAATATGAATTCATTTTTCCCTATTCCTGCCACTCCCGAAGATCACAACTTTTACTTATACTCAGCATGAAACATCTTGCTTCCAACCTTCGCTTTTTGCGAAAGCAAAAAGGAATAACTCAAAATGATCTGGCAGATCAATTGGATGTACAACGTACGATGATCTCGGCTTATGAAGATGGGAGGTCTGAGCCAAAGCTTCTGACACTTGGGAAGCTTTGTGATTCGCTTGACATAGGGATGGAGGAGCTTTTGAACCATGACATCGAAGGCAATGGTAGAAAGGCAACCCAGAAAAGAGGAATCAATATTCTTACGATTGCCTGTGACCCAGATGAAAAGGAGAATATTACGTTGGTAGGGCAGAAGGCTTCAGCTGGTTACCTGAACGGATTTGCTGACACGGAATACATGGAGAGCCTTCCACAATTCCAGATTCCCACACTTTCTAAGCAAGCCACTTACCGTGCGTTTGAGCTGGCAGGAGATTCCATGCTTCCTCTGACTTCGGGTACAATTGTGATTGGTGCTTATGTGGGTCAATTGACCGATATCAAAAGTGGCAAAACTTACGTCCTCGTGACTGAGACAGAAGGGGTGGTTTACAAGCGGGTTTTTAATTACCTCAGCGATAACGGTAAACTATTTTTGGTTTCTGACAATGAGCAGTACAAACCCTATGAGGTAAAAGGTGATGATGTGGTGGAAGTGTGGGAGGCCAAAGCTTTTATAAGTACTGATTTCCCAAATCCAGGTGATAAGAAAAAACCTCTGACCTTAGAGGATCTAGGGGAAATGATCTCAGATATCCGAGCTGACCTGAGGACGCTGAAGAGTTAATCCTTTCGCAACTCAGCAGCACTTATGACGCCGATAGCCTGTGTCTGACCCACCCAACTCTCGCCTCCGGTATTTGATCCAAATGAAAAGCTATATAGGCTTTGATCATTTATGACAAATAAAGTAGAGTAAAGATAAGTGCCATCATATTCTCCAGTTCCCTGACCTACTTTTTCATTCAAATAGTAGTACTCAAAAGTAAAATATGATCCATTTTGATTGATCAGTATGAAACCAGATCTAATTCCATCTTCCCATAACCACCATTTGCCTGAGTAATCAAAACCAGCTTGAGCAGCTGGAGGTGTAACTTGTTCATTTTCAAGTTGAAAATTTTCTGAGATCTCATTTCCTGCAGGACTATCTTCTCTTAGTTGAGTGATTTCGGCTTGGCTAAGCTCATTATCCACTTGCGCACCACTGTTATCGATTGGGTCATCATAAATAGTATTTGAACCATTAAGCCCTTCCTGATAGCCATTTTGAAAATCTTCACTGCTAATAACCACAATCATTAGGACTACAAAAACTCCAAGCACCCATAAATAATTTTTTGCCCACCAGCTTTTCTGAGGCTTTGAAACTGGAGTAGGCCTTGGAGGAGTAGGATTTATTGGTTTCTTTTTTCTAGGAATAAGTTTTGCCAATGCTTCTACCAACACTCCCAAATCGTACTTCCATCGTGTGATGGAAATTTCGAAAGTTTGTAGATCTGCCAAATCTACCAGATCGTCAGGTAATTTATCTGCTGTAGGTCTAGTCGCTCCTTTTAGTAATAGAGGAATCACTCGCGTATCAGACCGAGCCAATGCTGCTCCAACTTCCCTTCTTACCCAATCATTTTTTTGGAACAACCGGGCAACACCATTTTCATCTGCATCACCAAACCAATCTGGTCCGATAGCTACCAAAACGACTTTGCTCTCTGTCAGAGCTTTGTCAATCGCATCTGCAAACCGAATTCCCGGTTCAAGATTCTCTATGTCTAAGAAAACAGCATCTTCCCCGAACTCTTCTTCTAAAGTTTCCCGTATTCTATGACAATCACTTTGGGTGTCTGAGTGTCTGTGGCTGAGAAAAATTTTATTCTTTTCCATAAAAAAACCTGATTCGATCTACTTAAAGTTAAGCGAATCAGGTTCTTTAATGCAATACGAAGGGATATTTTTATTCTCCAATCAAGTTTTTAAATCCATCTTTAATCTTTCCTACTGCATCAAAAGAGCTGTCAACGTTGACCACTCCCTTTCCCAGCTCATGCCAATAGCCATCTCCACATTCGATGTATTCACCGCGCTTAGCTCCTGCGGTTTCCTTGGCAATGTCATAATTGTAGTCTGGGGAGAAGACCAATTTTAAAAGTTGAACGGCATATTCCCAATTGATAGTTCTTGATTCGTTTTTTGAAGTGAAAAGGGCTTCACGATTCGAGAAATTCATAGTAATTGAGCAATCCACGCTTTCCTCATTTGTGACCTGACGGAAATTCACCGTTAGTGGAGCTTCCTTTTTTGAGGTCTCGTAAATTGCCTGAATCACATCCTGAGCAAGCATTTGCCAGCCTTCTTGATCTGCTGGGACTTTCGCAGAGCCAGTCTTACCATCTTCTAACTCTGAAAGCGTAAGTCCGCCTTCTTCCAGTTGCCTGCCGCTCCACTTAACTTTTTCGAATTCTATGGATACTACCTTTTTCCAAACCGAATCTAGGGTTCCTTTGAAGCTAAAATCATCATTTGCTGTAAATCCTTCATCGAACATTTCATCTTCTGTCAAATCCTCTCTGTCGGTATAATGCAGTTCCAATTCTGTAATCATCTCTGAACCGCTCCAGTCTAGCGAAAGTCTATATACATGACTATAAGGTGGTGGGGTAATTCCTGAATCGAATTCAATTACGATTCCGCTCGTGTGGTCGTTACTCTTTTTCATTGCTGCAAAAGTAGGCCTTTTACCTCAAAATTTCTTAGCGCAATTCAATTTCGAAACGAGTGGGCTTGCCAGGGTTTACTTTTTTACTGCATTTTTCAAAAGAGGGAGCTCCAAAAATCAAGCCTGGATTGTTGGAAAAGCCAAAGTCATTCAACGGATATCCTACCTTATTCTTTCTGATTTCTCCGTTCTCATCATGATCATGAAATACCGTGATTGCGTAGTTTCCAGCAGGAACATTAGTAATTGTCTTCTTAGCAATTCCATTTTCTATTGGAAGAGTTAGCATCTTCCAAGCATCATTTGGTGATTCGGGCCAGCCTTTTTTTTGACTGAAAATTAGAATCTGGATCACTCCATCATCAGAGGTAATTTCTGAAATGACCAGCTCTATTGAGCCCGAATCATTTTGAGATTTGGAGATAGTGATAAAAAATAGGAGGCTTAGAAATATTATATTCATAGCTTTTCGATGGTTTTTGACCTACTTATTTTTCCTGTACTTGTTTTTTTAAACTCTGAAACTATGAAAATTTTTTTTGGAGCTTCAAATCGAGCCAACTCTATTTTCAGTGTTTCAAGAAGCTTATTTACCTTTTCCTTATTTGAATCTTTTGATTCAATGGCCAAGCATAATTTCTCACCAAGTTCCTCATCTTTTTTGCCAAAAAAGAAAAATGCTGAGGAAGGAAAAAAACTGTGAACGGTATGTTCTGCTTTGGCTTCCAACAATTCTGGGTGAAGTTTCAAACCACCTGAGTTGATGACAAAGTCAGCTCTACCCAGCCAACGAAAGGAATTTCTATCGATCAATTCAACCAAATCATTGGTTTGCAGAACTTCATGGTTACTTGCAGCTGATTTCACCCAAATCGCTCCTCGCTCATCCAGGCCAAATTCAGTCTCAGAAAGAATTTTATACACCAATTCACCAGATTCGATTTTAGCTAGAGCGATATGAGAAACTGTCTCGGTCATGCCATAGGTTTGATAAGCATTGATGCCACTGAGAACGAGTTGTTGTTTTAAAGCTGAACTGAGAGGAGCCCCGCCGATAATCAAATGCTGGATACCTTTCAATTTCTCAAGCGCTGATTTATCCTGAAGACTAGCTTCAACTTGTATCGGCACAAGCGCCAGAAAATCTGGAACAGTTGTAATCTCCACAAGCGGGTTTGATTTAGGTTGAGTGATCTGAATCGGGCTATTCCAGACGATTGCTCTGACAAGCATCATTTTGCCAGCGATGTAACTTGGGTCGAGGCAACAAAGCAAGCTCGTATTTTGATTGGTTTTGAAAAAAGCCTGCGTTGCTTTTGCGCTAGCGATCATCTGAACCCTAGAGATCTCGATTTTTTTTGGAACACCAGTAGAGCCAGAAGTTTGTTGTACAAAGATATTTTCTCCCGAAAGCCATTCATGGCAAAATCGTATGGCAGCTATTGCAAAGTCTGGAAAATCACCGTTTTCAAACTCAAAATCTTCTTTTTTCTGAAAGGTATAATTACCGAAGGTGAGTTGAAACATGCGTTGAGTTTGTAATGGTGCTTTTTTCGAAGGTAAACATCCTGACTTCAAAATTCATGGAAGCCTGTTATCTTGCAAAAGAATTAGATTTTTACGCAAATCGAAAGATATGAACTGGATAACTGCCAAGGAATACGAAGATATCACTTATAAAAAATGTAACGGAGTTGCTCGAATAGCTTTCAATCGACCAGAAATCAGAAATGCTTTTCGTCCAAAAACCACGTCAGAACTCTATGATGCATTCTATGATGCGCAAGAAGACACTTCGATTGGGGTGATTCTGCTTACAGGCGAAGGACCTTCCCAAAAGGATGGCGGCTGGGCTTTTTGCTCTGGTGGTGACCAAAAGGCTCGAGGCGATCAAGGGTACGTGGGAGAGGATGGTTATCACCGACTGAATATCTTGGAAGTTCAGCGCTTGATCCGCTTTATGCCAAAAGTGGTGATTGCCGTCGTCCCAGGTTGGGCAGTAGGAGGAGGGCATAGTCTTCACGTGGTTTGTGATTTGACACTTGCGAGTGAAGAGCATGCGATTTTTAAACAGACGGATGCAGATGTAACCAGTTTCGATGGAGGTTATGGTTCGGCCTATTTGGCGAAAATGGTTGGTCAGAAAAAAGCGCGAGAGATCTTTTTCTTGGGAAGAAACTATTCTGCGCAGGAAGCCTATGAAATGGGAATGGTGAATGCTGTAATCCCACACGCTGAACTCGAGTCAACTGCCTATGAGTGGGCTCAGGAGATTTTGGCCAAGTCCCCAACATCCATCAAGATGCTCAAGTTTGCGATGAACCTTACCGATGACGGAATGGTCGGTCAGCAGGTTTTTGCTGGAGAAGCCACACGTTTGGCTTACGGCACTGAAGAAGCCAAAGAGGGTAGGAATGCATTTTTGGAAAAGCGAAAGCCGAACTTTGGAGCGAATAAGTGGATACCGTAAGGAGTAGCTGGTATTGAGATTTAAGTATCAAGATTTTTAGAGCGAAGAAATAAGAGCTATGAAGAAAAAGATTAAGAGACAAGAGACAAGAACCAAGAGCGCCCCCGATGGCTATCGGGGCTTTCGGGGGAGATTAGGGATAGGAACCAAGACATTAGAATGAAGAGGTAAGAAGCTAGACTTAATTGGCAAGATTTAAGTAGCTATGGCTTAAAGGGGAGATTCAGGATTGATTCTATATCATTAATTCTTAAAATTTAATTTTGTGAGTTTTGTTTCTGAGATTCTTTATACTAACATCTTGATACTAATTACTCTCTCATCTCTTGGTTTTCAGATCTTGATTCTACGAGTCTTGATACTAATATCTAGCTACTAGATACTTAAAACTCATTTCTATCCTCCCGATCTCACCTAGCAGTTTCCACATAGATTCTGGCGGGAGGGGATTTGGACTTTGATCCTAAAACCCCCGGTTCCGCGAGCTCCACCGGGGGCTATTCATAGTTCAACCACTTCGTGGTTTTTTTATTTCGAACGCTTTGAGCTAATTCTATAACACTTAATTCCAGGTTTTGCGAGTCTTGATGCTAACATCTAGCTACTAGATACTCTCTTGTCTCTTGGTTCTGAGATCTTGTTTCTGAGATTCTTGATACTAATATCTAGCTACTAGATACTTAAAACTCATTTCTATCCTCCCGATCTCACCTAGCAGTTTCCACATAGATTCTGGCGGGAGGGGATTTGGACTTTGATCCTAAAACCCCCGGTTCCGCAGGCTCCACCGGGGGCTATTCACAGTTCAACCACTTCGTGGTTTTTTTATCCCGCGAACTCTTAATTCTAAAATTTTAATTCTTGGTGAGAATCTTGGTTCTGCGAATCTTGATTCTAATATCTAGCTACTAGATACTCTCTTATCTCTTTGTTCTCAGATCTTGATTTTGTGAGTCTTGATACTAATATCTAGCTACTAGATACTTAAAACTCATTTCTATCCTCCCGATCTCACCTAGCAGTTTCTCCATAGATTCTGGCGGGAGGGGATTTGAACTTTGATCCTAAAACCCCCGGTTCCGCAAGCTCTACCGGGGGCTATTCATGGTTCAACCACTTCGTGGTTTTTTTATTTAGAATGCTTTGAGCTAGTTCTATAGCACTTAATTCTAGGTTTTGTGAGTCTTGATACTAACATTTAGCTACTAGATACTCTCTTGTCTCTTGGTTCTGAGATCTTGTTTCTGAGATTCTTGATACTAATATCTAGCTACTAGATACTTAAAACTCATTTCTATCCTCCCGATCTCACCTAGCAGTTTCCACATAGATTCTGGCGGGAGGGGATTTGGACTTTGATCCTAAAACCCCCGGTTCCGCAGGCTCCACCGGGGGCTATTCACAGTTCAACCACTTCGTGGTTTTTTTATTTCGAACGCTTTGAGCTAGTTCTATAGCACTTAATTCCAGGTTTTGCGAGTCTTGATACTAACATTTAGCTACTAGATACTCTCTTGTCTCTTGGTTCTCAGATCTTGATTCTGTGAGTCTTGATACTAACATCTGGATACTAAATACTCTCTTGTTTCTTGGTTCTCAGATCTTGGTTCTGCGAATCTTGATACTTCATATCTAGCTACTAGATACTCTCTCGTCTCTCTTGGTTCTCAGATCTTGGTTCTGCTAGTCTTGATACTAATATCTAGCTACTAGATACTCTCTTGTCTCTTGGATCTCAGATCTTGATTCTGTGAGTCTTGATACTAACATCTGGATACTAGATACTCTCTTGTCTCCTAAATCTACTCAATCGCCTGATATACCATTTGACGCATTTTTTGCTCATAGAAACCACTAAACGGAGCAGTTTGGGTCATCAGGATCGAAATTAAATTTTCCTTAGGGTCAATAAAGAAATAGGTGCAATAAGCTCCGCTCCAATAGTAAGTTCCCACAGATCCCAAGGATTTTGCCTCAGCCAAATCCATCATCACCCCAAAACCAAATCCAAAACCTTGACCCGGAGCTTTATAGATTCCGCCTGTTTGATCCATAGTCATGATCTCAACCGTCTTGGGGCTGAGGTATTGTTTACCATCTAATTCACCGCCATTGAGCATCATTTGCGCAAATCGAGCGTAATCCTGAGCGGTGCTAAATAAGCCATTTGCGCCTGCAAAGACTTTATTGCCGGATGTTGGAGTTTGACGAGGAGCTTTGATTAGTTTGCCTTCTTCGTTGTAGGTATGCAAGGTTGCCATGCGGCTGGCTTGTTCTTCGGAGAGATTGTATCCGGTGTCTGGCATTCCCAGCGGATCGAAAAGTCTCTTTTGTAAAAATTCTGCTGCAGTCATTCCCGAAAACACTTCGATCAAACGAGCCAAAATATCCGGCGAAGCTGAATAGTACCATTGCTCTCCTGGCTGACCGTATAGCGGAAGTGTGGCATAAGTCTTTACCCTAGATTCGATAGTTGTATGAGGTTTGTAATAGATGCCTTCCATGACTTCTTTATCAACTTTGCTTTGGCCCAAGCCATGCGAAAACCCGGCGGTATGACTCATCAATTGATGGATGCGAATCGGTGATTTGACAGGTTCCAAACCTCCTTCTGTTCCAAGCATTGCATCTTTGGCAACCATCGCATCCTTGAATTCCGGGATATATTTTGAGAGTGGATCACTAAGCTGAAAATACCCCTCTTCGTAAAGCATCATAAAAGCCGTAGTAATAATCGGCTTAGTCATCGATTGGATAAAGAAAATCTGATCCAGTTTCATTCTTGACTTGGATTCAAGATCCGAATATCCAATCGTATTCTCGTGTGCCTTTTCCCCGTTTTTATAGATCAAAGTCACTGCACCGGCAAGCCTGCCTTGGTCAACTTCATTTTGAAGGTAGGAGTCATATCGACTTAATCGATCTGCAGAAAGGGAGGTCGGGTCCTGAAGTAGCTCGATTTGGCTTTGAGCGAATGATCCAAAGCTGAAGAGGAAAAGTGGAATTAATAAAAATCTAAGGTTTCGGTAGATCATGGGTTTTCGTTCGATGGTTTATTTCTGTGCATTTTGTGGGAAATTAATTCACTTTTGGTTCTTTTTCCTAATTTAATTCCATGAAACACCTCGAAACCTCCTACGAAACCCACGATGGCAAGAAGCTTTATTTGCAAGCTTGGATGACGGAATCCCCAAAAGCGAGTATGCTTTTGGTTCATGGCTTGGGCGAGCACAGCAGCCGGTATTTGCATTTGGTTGAAAAGCTCAATGAAATGAGTATTTCGGTTTTCACTTTTGATGGGAGAGGGCATGGTAAGTCCGCGGAAGGGAAACCGGACGCATACTTTGAATCCTATGAAGATTACCTCAAAGACATCGATGCACTTTTTGGAAAGGTGAAAAGCTACGTGCCGGGAGTTCCAGCTTTTCTATATGGACATAGCATGGGTGGAGGAATGGTTGCAGCCTATGCATTGAAATATAAGCCAGATACAGCGGGTATGATCATGAGTTCTCCTGCGATAAAACCAGCAGAAGGAACGTCCATGTTTTTGATTGCAATTTCTAGTCTTGTGAGTAAGTACTTTCCAAGATTGAAAGCATTACAACTTGATGCACAAAAAATATCCAGAATTCCTGCTGAAGTGGAAAAATACCTCAATGATCCCTTAGTATACACTGATGCTATCCCAGCGAGAACAGGCTTTGAATTGCTGCAAATGATGCGTTTTATCCAAGAAAATGCTTCGGATTTTACCCTTCCATTTTTGCTAATTCATGGTACTGATGATGGACTGACCAATCCTAAAGGATCTGAATTGCTTTTCCAAAAAGCTGTTTCAACAGATAAAGCGATTCGGATTTTTCCTGGCGGATATCATGAGTTGATCAATGATTTGGATCGGGAAGAGGTGATGGAATTGATCTGCCAATGGATCAAAATTCGGATGTGATTTGAGTGATTTTTACCTCGTTAAACAAAACCATTTAACTAGCATATAAATCAGTGGTTAAGAGTTTTTCAAATCAAGTTATAATTCAATCAAATTTTGACCAAAATATGAATTTTTACCCAATTTAATTCGGACTCGAATTCGAGATTTATTGAGAAGATTTATTGTCCCATGAGCAAACCCGCCTCAAAGTAAGTGCTGATTTTTTGCTCAGAAATCCCCGAGTAAGCCAGATTTTCTATTCGCCTTTTCTCCGACATTTTTTGTCAATGTGCTTTTCAAATTGTAGCTAATCTAAATGCCAGTCCTATCTTAGTTGGCTAGACTTTTACCATGACAGACAAACCTTTTATCATTTACAAATCCTCAGCAGGCTCAGGCAAAACCTACACGTTGACGCTGGAATATCTCAAGCTGGCACTTCGTTCTTCTCATGCTTTCAAGCAGATTTTGGCAGTCACCTTTACCAATAAAGCGACTCAGGAAATGAAGGAGAGGATTTTGGAGGAGCTGAAAAGAATGCGAAACGAAGTCAATCCAGATGAGAAAATGGATCAGGAATTAATGCGATCGCTAGGTGTAGATGAGTCCGGATTGAAGCTTTTGGCACAGCAAACTCTCACGGCAATTCTCCATGATTATGGTCGTTTTTCGGTCAGCACGATCGATAGTTTTTTCCAAAAAGTGGTGCGAGCTTTTGCTCGAGAGATAGATTTGAATGCCAAATTTGAGGTAGAACTCGATCAAGCTGCCGTGCTGGATCGGGTGGTAGATCGGGTTGTGATGCATGTGATGGAAGATGAATTCCTGCACAAATGGTTGGTGGATTATGCTTACGAGCAAATCCAAAATGGCAAATCCTGGGACATCAGAAAGAACATCCGTGGTCTTGGTCAGCAGATTTTCCAGGAAGATTTTAAAAAATATGCGCCTGAAATCAAGGAGTTCCTGAAGGATAAGCAAAATATTACTTTACTACAATCTTTTACTCGGGAGCGAAAATCCGAAATCGTCAAACTCTCCAAAGAACTGGGTGAGCAAGCGAATGCAATTCGAATTTCCAACGGTCTGGAATGGTCGGATTTTAACAGAGGCTTTCCAAAATTATTTGATAAGCTGGGTGATCGCAATGCCCCTATCCCCGAGCTGACAGCCGCAACCTTAGCCAAAATAGATAATCCCGAAGCATGGTTCACAAAGACGTGTAAACATATCGATGTTATTCTAGCAGCCTATGACGCCGGATTAAATCTGATTTTAACCCAAATGGTGACGCTTACCGGCAAGTGGAATACACTGCAAGCCATTGCCAAAAACAGCTACGTCTATGGTGTTTTCCGGAATCTCCTCGACGAACTCACACTAATCAAGGACGAGGAAAACATACTTCTCATCTCGGATGCCAACGAGTTTCTAAAAGAAATCACTAAAGGGAATGACACGCCTTTCATCTATGAGAAAGTTGGAAATCAATTCAAAAACTACCTGATAGATGAGTTTCAGGATACTTCAGGCTTTCAATGGGAGAGTTTCAAACCTCTTCTGGAGAACTCACTTGGGCAAAATCAAACGAATTTATTGGTCGGTGATGTGAAGCAGTCGATCTATCGCTGGCGTGGAGGAGAGATGAAATTGCTGCTTTCGAAGGTTGAGGAAGAAATCGGGAAAGACTGGATAAAACTGGAGAATTTGGATACGAATTTCCGAAGTCTTCCAAACATCATCAATTTCAATAATGCGGTTTTCAAAGCTTTGCCGCAGGCAATGGAACAAGTTTTAAGTACAGCTTACGGGGTCGAGAACCCACAAATTCTTTCTCAGGCCTATGCAGATTCCTTTCAGAAGATTTCTCCAAAAAAAGAAAAATCCCAATTCAAAGGAAAGGTCAAACTGGAATTCATCGATCCGAAAGATGACGAAAATGAGGGTAAGTTCGATGAGATTGTTCTGGAAAAACTTCCTAAAACTATCATGGAGCTTCAGGATCACGGTTATGAACTGGAGGATATCGCTTTTCTAGTTCGGAGGAAATCAGAGGGCGAGGCCATTGCAGATCGTCTGATGAGTTATGCAGCGGAAAATCCAGATTCTGGGTATCGCTTCGATGTGCTTTCGGACGAATCCATGTACTTGAACAAAGCAGCTTCGGTCAAAGCCTTGGTTTCGGGCTTTAATTACCTGCACAATCCAGCCGACAAGGTTCAGCACAAGACCATGTGGTACTATTTGGCGGTGTTGATGGATTCGCCTATTAATCATGAGCTTTTTGCGCTGGATCAGATGCCTGCATACTTAAAAGAGCAAGTCAAAACTTTCCAAGAAAAGGAAATTTTGATGCTTCAATTGCCGCTTATGGAGGCTTTGGAGGAGCTGATTAAAGTGCTTGGTTTGATGGAACTAGGGTTGGAGAAGGCGTATATCTCAGGATTTAAAGAGGCTGTGTACGACTTTACGGCCAATAATCGGGCAGATCTCAGTGGCTTCCTCGAATGGTGGGAAATCAATCAAACGAAGCGCACAGTCAAAATTCCCGAAGGGCATAATGCCATGCGGATTCTGACGATTCACAAGTCGAAAGGCTTACAATTTAAAGTGGTTCTAATGCCTTTTCTCAAATGGACAATCTTCGATATTGGTAAGGGAAATGTAGTCTGGTCGCCCTTTGAGGATCGAGAAAAAGGACTTTCGGCCATTATCCCATTGACGCTGACTTCAGATTTGGCGAACTCTGACTTCAGCGATACTTACACGGAGGAAGCGACAATGGCTTATTTAGACAGTTTGAATATGCTTTACGTGGCGCTCACGCGAGCGGAAGATGTCTTTTTTGGTTTCATTCCTTATAAAGAGAAAATTGGATCTCAGAATTCGATTGAAATTCAGTTGCAGCAATTTATTCAGTCGCATACTGATCCAGCATCAGAACTGAGTCTACCTTCCTATTATGACCAAGAGTCAAAAGTGTTTGAATTTGGGGATTGGCCTGAAAATCAAGATAAAACTAGCATCCCGTCTAAGTCCCCAGAACTTCGATGGGCCTATAAAAATTGGTCTGAAGTGCTGACGCTAAAAAAGTACGCGGTGGACTTTTCGATAGAAGGTATTGAGCAGCGGAAGAAGCAGTTGTTTGGTTTGATCGTACATGAAATCTTAGAGTTATCTGCTGATAAAGTGGCTGCAATGCAGAATTTGCAAGCATTTTATTTCGATGGAAGGTTAAATGAGGAAGAGAAGCAGTTGGTGGAAAAGCAGTTGGATCACCTTTTTACAAATCCACTTTTTGCGTCTTGGTTCGGTACGTCAGGAATTCTTCTAGCGGAGCAGGGCATTCTTCTTCCAGGAGGAAAGCAAAAACGGCCTGATCGGATTATTCTAAAAGATACCGAAGCTTTAATTGTGGACTTTAAAACAGGTGAAGCCCAAAGTCGCTATGCCAATCAAGTCCGAGAATACATGGAATTGGTATCGAAGCTGTCGCAGAAGCAAGCCAAAGGCTATTTATGTTATTTAGAAACAGGGTTAATTGAGGAGGTTCATGCATAGTTTTTTAAGAAATACAGCAAAAGAGATCCTCGACAGTGATGTTGATCTGCAAAAGCTCACGGTTGTTTTGCCAAACAGAAGAGCAGGATTATTTTTTACCCAGCATTTGGGAAGCCTGATTACAGCCCCGACTTGGATGCCTGAGGTAAAAACCATTGAGGAGATTTTCTATGATTTGGCTGGAAATCGCCCCGCGGATGATTTGACCCTGATATTTGAGTTGTATCGAGTATACCAGGAACTCAATCCGGAGGCAGAGACTTTTGATCGATTTTATTTCTGGGGAGAAATGATCCTAAAGGATTTCAATGATGTAGATCAATTCATGGCGAATGCGGATAAACTCTATCATCATCTGTCTGAAATCAAGGAACTGGAGTCAGACTTAAGTTTTCTGACCGAAAGTCAAGTTGAATTGATTAAGCAATTCTGGTCCTCGTTTATCCGTCAGGATAGAGATCATCAGGAGAAGTTTTTGAAGTTCTGGCAACTGCTCAGTCCGCTTTATGCAAGTTTCCAAGGTTCTTTGGCCATTTCTGGCTTGGCTTACTCAGGGATGTTGTATCGGAAAGTTGCAGAGTCTTTGGATATCCTTTCTCGCCCTGACAAAACCCATCACTTCATAGGATTCAATGCATTCACCGGAACAGAGGAAGCTTTGATCAAGCATTACATCACTCAGTTTGGAGCGAAGATCTATTGGGATGTTGACGCCTATTATTTGGAGGATAAAGTGCAGGAAGCTGGTTTGTTTTTTCGAGATTATCAAAAAGACAAGATATTCGGGCCGACTTTTCCGGAGGAGATTCCCTCGCAGATAGCCGATCGAAATGCTAGGATTAAGACCTATGCGACTCCTTTGAAAACCAACCAAGCCAATTTGGTTGGGTCGATTTTGGAGAAAATTCCGGCTGGAGAAGCTTGGGAAGAAACTGTGGTGATTTTGCCTGATGAGCAGATGCTTTTTCCGGTCTTGCACACCCTGCCTGAGCAAGTGAATAAAGTGAACGTGACCATGGGATATCCCGTGAAAAATGCGCCTGTTTATTCCTTTTTGGAGGCGGTGTTAGAAATGCAGCGCTTTATCAAAGTGGAAGATGGTAAGTTGCTTTTTTACCATACGGCGGTCAAAAATCTGTTGAGCTCGATCTATTTGAAAAGTGAAAATCCAGGTTTTGCAGAAGAGTTGATGGATGAAATGCAGCGTTTGAACCAGATTCATGTTTCGGCAGAAAAGCTTCATGCGGGTGGTTCATTTTATCAATTGATCTTCCAAAAGCTGGAGAACGACTCGCTATTCCCATACTTGGCTAATCTGATGGAAGCGCTTGCTGAGCGATTGAAGGATGAACCCTTGCAGCGTTCCTATCTTTATCAGTGTTTCAAGCAATTGACCAGGTTGCGGGAGATTTTTGCGGGACAGGATATTCTATCCATCAATCGGGAGTTTTTTATCCGGCTTTTCCGTCAGATTTTCCGAGAGGTAAAATTGCCTTTTGAAGGCGAACCGCTACAAGGTTTGCAGATCATGGGCGTGTTGGAATCCCGAAATCTGGACTTCAAACGTGTGATCATTTGCAATATGAATGAGGATAGTTTTCCGCCATCCGCGGGTCTGAATTCAATGATTCCTTTCAATATTCGCAAGGCATTTGGATTGCCGGTTCAAGAGCAGAATGACTCGATCTATGCTTATACATTCTATCGGCTTTTGCATAGTGCGGAGGAAGTTCACATGATTTATACCACGGCCTCTGACCAGGGAAAAGCAGGCGAAAAGAGCCGATACATGCAGCAAATGGGGGTGGAGCTGGGAAGAAAGATGGAGGAAGAAGTGGTTTTTATTCCCATCGATCAGAAATCTCCTGAAGCCATCACGATTCAAAAGAGTGCCGAAGTGCTTGGCTTGCTTGATAAGTATTTGAGGAATGAAAATGGAGTTTCTGAGACTTCCTTTTCCCCATCTGCACTGAGTGTTTTCTTGGATTGCAGGTTGAAATTCTACCTTCAGTACCTGGCCAATATTCAGGAAAAGCAGGAAGTAAGTGAGGAAATCGATGCGGCAGTTTTTGGGAATTTGGCGCACCTGAGCATGGAGATTTTATACCAGGATTTTGCGAAGCGAAAGAATAGAACCTTGCTCGATAAGTCAGATTTTGAGGAATTGAGCAAGAATTGGACATTTCCGGCGATCGAACAAGCAATTCGAAAGTTTTATCATTTGGAAGGCGAGGCCGACACGAAATTGAATGGGCAGATGGCAATCGCGCGGGATGTGCTTCAGAAATACTTGCACCAGATCTTGAAAGTCGATGAGGCTTCGGCTCCATTTAAGTTGATCTCACTGGAGAAAGAGAAAAAATATACGGCAGGATTGGAAATCAACACCGCCTCCGGTATTCAAACAGTTTCCTTGAAAGGCATTATTGATCGTGTAGATGAGCAAAACGGCTCGGTGAGATTGATTGACTACAAGTCAGGTCAGGACAATAAGAACTTTCCCGATGTGGCCTCGCTCTTCGATCGGGAGCATAAATCCCGAAATAAGGCCGCGATGCAAACCATGTTTTATGGCTTAATCTATCAGGCCACGAACCCGGAAAATACCTTGCCGCTCAAGCCCGCGATCTTCAATCTTCGGGAGATGTTTGGAGATGATTTCAATCCGTATCTACAGCTGAAATTGCCTTATAAATCAGGCATTGAAGTAAATGATTACCGAGAATTCCAAGTCGAATACAAAGAGGGACTAACTACATTATTGGAGGATATTTACAACCCTGAAGTTCCTTTTGACCAAACTGACGATTTGAAGAAATGTGGGTATTGTCCTTACAAGGAGATCTGTGGGAGGTAAATCTTGTTCTATTTATTCAGGTGTAGCGATTACCCTTTATGATCCTTAGCAGGCATTTATCAAACTCCATCTCCAATTAGGGCCTGCTGAAAAACTCAGCCTGCACAAGCCACAACACCCTTTCCAGATTCACAATCGGTCTGGGTTTTTGATTTTAGGTTGTATGGGATAGGCTTTAAGCTTGTTTTAAGCAGGTAGTTGATCCTCTT
>NZ_MSSW01000052.1 GCF_002150685.1 Algoriphagus antarcticus | reverse complement strand
TTCTAGTGGCAAGATGCCGTATAATCACATTTTTTATTTAAGGAATAGATGGGCTATCTATCAACCTAAAGTTCATAATTTCTTTGCCATCCAGTTGATTTTGCCATCTCTTTAGAACGGATTGTTCAAGATGAGCTTCCCTGTATTCATCTGGGTTCATGATGGGTATGCCTCTGATAATGGGATAGATTCTAGTGCAGGAAGGACAGTTGAGCCATCCCTCATGGATGTTATCCTGCTCATCTTTCAGGATGATTTTCAAAATCAAGTCTTGCTTGTCAAAGGGACAGCAGAGTTTATTTATAGTTTCCAATTTCATTTTTTTAAGTTTTTTAGTAAGTGCTGGTAGGTGGAAATGGCTTGGCTAGGATTAGCAGCACTCAAGACGCCTGAAACGATAGCAACGCCATCAAAATTTAGAGATCGAAGTTGGGAGATGTTTTCAGGAGAAATTCCACCTGCCAGGAAAATTGGAATTTTAGTGAGTTTCCTAGTCCTTTTGATTATTTCAAAATTCACCAATTCACAACTATTCGATGTGGAAGAAGTAAACATGGAGCAAAAAGAGAGATAGTCAACACCTGCTAAAATGGCACTTTGAATCAATTCGAAGTCATTGTTTATTGTAACTCCAATGATTTTTCCCTGCTTCTTTATCTTTGGAATTGATGATGAATTTTCAGCTGACAGCTCATCAAAATGCACACCGTCCAGTCTAAATAATTCTGCCCATTCAGGATGATTATTGATTAGAATAGGAATTCCAGTTCCTATACAGATTGATTTAATTTTATATATCAGGTTGAAAGCTTGAGCTTGAGACTTGAAATTATCCCAAATCTGTAGCGCACAAGGGTTAGCGGAAATAGCTTTTTCAAGAGTTTCTAAAAGCTGATTTTCTTCCATAGAAGGATCGATCACCAGATAAATCCCCTGACTTATTTTACCCCGTAGATTCATTTCCATCCTGCATTTAAAGCATTGTAATAAGCCATCCAATAAGGATCCGTTTCCTGATAGGCTAGGGGAGACATTAACCCAGACTTTTGAATTTGCACCCCAACCTCTTTTTCAGTTATTCTTCCCACCTCAGTGCAGAGAATATCTTTTATATCCAGCCTTTTGATTACATCGTCAGATTTTTCAGGATCACATACGATGATCATGGATCCAGCACCCACACAATAGCGGGGATCGAGGCCAAACAATCCTGCAATGGCAGCAGCAATATTTCCTACCGGAAGCAATTCATCTTGGATTAAAGCTCCTTTATCAGAAGCAATCGCCAATTCATATATTGCTCCCAAAACACCGCCTTCTGTCACATCATGCATTGCATGAATCTCAGAGAATTTGCTTTCTATGCCAGCAGCACAAAGTGCATCTAGAAGTGATGAAGTCTGGTAAAACTGCTCGCAAGATGCTCGATAAACTTCTGCACCTAGTTTCTGTGTGATTGTTTCTGGAAAACTCATTCCCAAAATCGCTGTGGCAGTCAGTCCGCATGATTTGGTCACCATAATAGCATCGCCAATTTGAGCGCCAGTAGAGCAAATCATTTCCGTCTCAGGAGCGATAGTCATCAAAGTACCTCCACCTGCAAAAGTGGAATTTTGTCCCTGCACAAAGCCAGTATGACCTCCTGTAATTGCTAAGCCGATTTCCTTACAAAATTGGTCGATATATCCCCAATAAGTACTGAAATCTGCCTTTGAAAGCGTGTCTGGCAGATTCAGAACAAACTGCCCATATTGCGGAGCAAAGCCAGTCGTGGCCATGTCATTTGCCATCAGATGTAAGCTGAGCCAGGCCGATTCCTGCAATCCCATAGAAGGAATCAGGGAAAGTGGATCGCTGGTTGCCGCTAAAGCCAAGCCTCCCGGCAGTGACGTGATAGAAACATCCACACCGAATGCCGGACCTTGCTTCACCTCTTTTCGCGAAGAACCTAATCTTCCTGCAAGCAAATCCTGATATCCTTGGGAGTTGATTTTTCCGAGTTGGTCAGCCATTATCGTACATCATTCAGTTTGACATACAATCCAAAAAAATCACCATAAGGCACGCTCCATTGCTGGACCGGAAACCATTTTGGTAAGCCCGTACACGACCATTCTATAGTGTATTCCCGGCCTTGAAGCGCTTCATCGATGATAGCGATTAGCATGGCTGGAGTATAGAAAGTTGCGGTAACATAAAATGGATTCTTACCAAAAAGCTGCTGTACCCTGCGTCTCAATACTTTTGGAGAGTTCCGATTCATCATACCCATTGCTATCCCGTATTTGGCTACTCGGGCAGATTCTCGGATTACTTTTACCGGATCTTTGTAGTATTCAAACGTGGTGATGAACGCCAAGGAATCGAACGTACGATCCTTGAATGGCATGTGATGGGAATCTGCCATAACCAAGTCTCCATCAAACAAATGAATAGCCTGGGAAAGCATTAGTGGAGAAATATCTCCACCAGTTGCTTTAATACCGATCTCCTTCCACCAGCGTGTAAACCGGGTAGTTCCACAGCCGAATTCCAAAAGCGTTTTGATTCTTTTGTCTTTAGATACCAACTGCTCCATGACTTTCTTTTGCCAGACTTCGGCACGTTTGTATCTTCCTTCATACCAAAGTTCATAGGTGTCTGTATGGGCACGATTGAAAAACCATTCAGGGCGATTTTGCCAGTTTTTATGCGCATCGGGTAGTAATTCAAAATTCTTTTTCTCGAGTTCCATAGGGAATTTAAGGTTGCAAAAATGTTAACTGCATTTCCTGCGGTCAGGCAACCAAGAGAAAACAAAGGCGTTTTCCAGCTTAAGCATCCCTACGTTGGCATGATCCAAATCAGGTAATTCGGGTATTTTCTCAGCCTTAACAAAAGGAAGGCACCCCGTGCAATAGTTTCAAATATAGACTAAAAACTGTGGACAAAAAACCAATTCCCCAGTGCATGTAAGAATAATTTTAGCTATCAGATTGAAGATTATTCTTTTCTTTTCTCTTATAAATCCACTCTACCAAAAAGCAGGTAGCTATGATGCCAAGTGCGATCAGCACCCCAAGCATATTAGTATTAAACTGCTGCACAGTCAACACGAGGGTTGCGATTCCGCACAGTATCACACCCAAAAGCGTGATTGATTTTTTGCTTTTCACATCAGCTGAGCGCTTGTATGCTACCAAATTTACAGTAGAAAAAATCAACAAAAATCCAATACTGCCCGCAATAGAAATGCTCTCCAAATCAAGTGTATTCGTTATAAAAAGAGTTAAGACCGCCGTAATCATAAGCCCGACGGGATGATTCCAAAATTGGTTGGTCAACGCATGAGGCAGTTCATCATCTTTCGCGATTTCATAACTCACGCGACTTCCTCCATAAAGTGAAGCATTGATGGCTGAAAAAGTCGAAATCAGAGCCGCGATCGTAATTATTGTAAATCCGATTTGTCCTAGCATAGGCTTCGCCGCCTCCGCCAAGACATAGTCCTCAGCTTTTGCTATTTCCCCAAATGGTAAAGAACCCACTGTTACAATTGCTATAATGATATAGAGGATTATCACGAAAATGACTGAATAGTAGTAGGCCTTTGGGATATTTTTCTCCGGATCTTTGATATCTGGTGCTGCATTGGCTATCAATTCAAACCCTTCATAGGCAACAAAAATCACCATCCCTCCAGTCAAAAGCTTAACTGGACTTTCCCAGTTTGGAAAGGAAAACTGAGCCAGATTTTCATTCCCTATCAATCCATACGCACCAACACCCACAAAGCCCAGTAGGATAATCAGCTTGATGATGACTGCATAGGATTCAATAGCTCCGACTACCTTGATACTGTAATAATTTATAGCTGTTGCAAAAACGATAACCGCACTGGCATATAGATGAAAATCTAGATTTTTGCTAGCTGTGATTTCGTAAAGATTTGGAGCATAGGAGCCGAAAGCAGAAGCGTAAAGGGAAAGCATGATGATATAACTTATCCACAGCAGATTATTGATTCCTCCACTGAAAATAGTATTTCCAAAGCCCTCATTGATGAATTTGACTGTGCCTCCTCGATCAGGAAATGCCAAGGACAATTTCACATAGCTATAAGAAGTGACTAAGGCCAAGAGACCCGCAATCAAAAAAGCAACTGGTGTTCCTCCTTTGGACAATGAAACAGCCAAACCAAGCACGGCAAAAATTCCGCCACCGACCATTCCACCTATACCAATTGAGATTGCTTCTTTTAAACTCACTTGATCACTCTGCTCATTTGGCATAGATTAGACAAATTGGTTCAAGAGATTCAAGTTAAAATATTTATTCTTCTGCAAAGTCGCGATGAGCGCAAAGAATTTCGCAAAGATTTAACGAAGATGATTCTTAAGTACAGATTCTAAAGAAGTATGATATCTCCCATTTTGAGCCACAAGACTTTCATTAAATTTTCAATAGTAAGACCCTCTGCGAAAATCTCCGTGATCACTGCGGATAAAAATGAATTTCACAAAAAAAGCAGGAGCTTTTGACTCCTGCTAATTGATCAATTGTTTTTCTTACTTTCCTTTTTCGCGGCTTTATCAGCTCGCTTTTCTTTCAGAGTTTTGGTAGCCGCAGACTTATCGTTCTTAGGTTTACCTTCCGGTTGCTTAGCCATAGTTTCATTGGTAAAATGTTGTAACTGATTCCCGTCAAGATAGTGGGAATTCTCCAACTCCCAAACCAGTCCTGTAACTATTTTTATGCCCTTCAGCTAGTCACAAATCTTATATTCCTAAACTAATTCACTGCTATAAAAATATCAACCTCCGAATTGTCTCCCTGCTGTGAGTTAGCTCTATAAACTTCAAAATCCGCTGTATATTTTCTGTCCAACTCCGCATCTTGAGCCCAGATTTCCTGCCAGGTTTGTACAACTGCCTCAGACATTTTACCCTTAGCTGTAAACTTAAAATGCTTTCCACCAGCAAACTCTCTGGCAATAAGGCCATCCGGTAAATTATCCACTCTATCCACCTGATAACCAATCATACAGGTATATTTTCCCGTGTAGTCAGACTCGTAATCTGTGTAGATCGCGTAAATATCTTCACTTACTTTTCCAGTTATTTTTCCTCCAATTTGCTCCTCAAAAAATCTTCCCCAAAGTACATCTAAGTCTTCAGCAGCTTTTCCAGATGTATTTGAAGTTCTGACAGAAATTCCAATAATTTTAAAAGGCTCAATAGTCTGCATTGTGTGCTTGTTTTTTGTTAAAATATGATTCTCTAAAGGGACATAAGTTAGGCAAAAAAGCCTCTTTAGGGTAATTTGGATAGATATATGGAATCAATTTTTAAATTTAATGTGCTTCAAACCAACCCTGCTCTTTGTGCGTTATTTGCGGGCTTTGTGTTCAAAAAAAATAGTGAATTGGGCTTTCCAATAAAATTATATTTCGCTCTTTCAGAGCCGAAGTTGCTGTCTAACCATAATTACCCAGCCCTACTGAGCTGGGCTTTGTTATAACAGGCTTTCGGCTCTGTTTTGATTATAAAGATTAACAATTGTGCCCTCTGCGCAAACCTCTGTGGCCACTGCGGTTAAAAGCACAAAAGCCTCCGAACTCTTTCATTTCGGAGGCTTTGGTACTCAAATGTTAAAATGGATATTTAACTTCTTTCAAAAACATTTCCACCGTTTAGTTCTCCGCAAGAAAATGTGCTGAAAAAGCATCTCTTCTTTCTGAGGTTAATCTAGCGTGAATCTTAAAATCTAGTATATCAAACGAAAAATATGATAAGCTTTTAAAGGGAATTCTGCTGCTTAACCATTAAACAAGATATATTGATTTCTGTATGTTTTCTTTGGTCAACGGGTTAGGAGACCCGCCAAGGCGAGGCAGGCCGATGACCGAAGACCGGAGTAAACCAGAATTTAATGTGTCTTTGGATTTTCGATCCTATAAATTTTCTACTGGCAAGATTCCGTATAATCACCTATTGATTTTCTAATATTGCTCCAATGCCTTATACCAAAAATTAATGTGTATGAGACTGCGCATAGTGCTCCTTAATCAAGTCTCTTCCAAAATCACCATCAAAATCCCTCCAAACGGTATGAATATGATTGGCATTGTTTTGAGAATTATCAAACTCGATCAAGAATGTTTTCGCTTGAATTCGGTAATAATGAGCCGCTCCCAGAGATTTTGCCCCTACCCATCCAAAATAGAGATCTGATAAATCTTCTGCCATTAATTTTTCCCTCCTAGCGTCAGCAATTTTACTTGGTATGTTGGATAAATACTGATCAATTAGCCGCATAAGGAGTTTTTGCTGGTCTGGATTCAGTTCCGAGTACCGAATTCCCACCGGTTTCATTGGCCTGATCTCAGGCAAGTTTAGCGATACTATATCTTTGAAAGATTCCTGCTGAAAAATCGCTTTTTCCTGCTGCTGGGAATCCATTGAATTGATCAGACCAAACCCAAGATCTTCTTCTTTCGCCAACGTTCGATCACCTTTTCTAGGCCCTTCAGGAATCATGGCAGGATTTGCTCCAAAAAATCTGGGAGAGGCAACTATTTCATCACCATTGATTGTAAAATTCAAAGAAATATGATGCCCTTCAAATGACATGGACCAAATGTCATCCGTCATTGGGCTACCATAAAAGGATATAAAGTACTTCTCAGAGTCTCGCATGACTGAATCTTGACCAAAACTTCTAAGCACATTTTCCAACTCCATTATTTCAAGCGTTTTCTCATAGCCAGATTTGGAGAGAAAAGATTTCAAAACCGAATGAACAAGCGCTCTTTGTTTAGAATTCATTTCTTTAATAGGGACTCCCTCTCGCTCAAACATGGTGCTGGGGAAAAAATGCCAATCCTCTTTCTTGGGATCATTCATGGCAAACATGGCTTTCGCCTTTTGCTCGGGATTGAACGAGTTCAATAACTCTATGATTGGTTCAGGTTTCAGAAGCTGCGTGGCTACCACAAGGCCAAGTAATGCAAGCACAATCAAGGTATAGACTTTTTTCATTTCTTTAGGGTTTTTAAATCTTAGTTCTCAGATCTTGATATTCAATATTTTATGTGAGAAATAAGTTACACTTTTTCCCATAAAAAAGCCTCCGAACTCTTTCATTTCGGAGGCTTTGGTACTCAATTTATCCCAATGTTAAAATGGGTATTTCCCTTGATCAATCATATAATCAGCAATTTGTCTCCTCAATTCTTTGGTGTTGTAAAGTTCTGATTTGGTGAATCTCTTCAATCCCATCAGCATTACTTTTTGCTCATCGCCTTTAGTGAAACTACCAATCGCTTCTTTTGCTGCTGTATTGATTTTGTCAACTGCCTCAGAAAGATAGATCTGTGACATTGCGATTTGATTCTTGCAGGCTTCTTCTCCTCTGATTGACACCAGCTTTTCGGTACGAAGAATAGCAGATTCACTCGCATAGATCTCAATCATCACATCAGCTAGATTCATCATGATTTCCTGCTCATCTTCGATTTTGTCCTGAAGAGTCATTGCGGCTTTGCCACCCACCATAAGGAATACTTTCTTCAGCTTTATGAGCACTTCTTTTTCAGCTGCAAAAAGCTCAGAAGTGTCAATCGTCTCAAATGACGGCACGGAAATAAGTTCTTTAGAAACAGCCATCGCAGGATCGAAAAAATTAATTTCTCCTTTCATCGCACGCTTAAGAAGCATTCCTACCATCAGCATGCGGTTGATCTCATTCGTTCCTTCATAAATTCTGGATATTCTGGCATCACGGTAAGCCCGCTCCATCGGTGCATCGGCTGAGTAACCCATACCACCATAGATCTGAACTCCTTGATCTACCACATAATCCAACACTTCAGAGCATTGCACTTTTGCGATAGCACACTCAATAGCAAACGCTTCTACGCCTTTCAGTTTGGCCTCATTTGCCTCCATTCCTTCGGCTTCAAGTGCATTGATTTTATTCTCAATATCTTGACCAGCACGGTAACAAAGCGATTCAGAAACGTAGGCTTTGGTAGCCATCTCAGCGAGCTTGGCTTTGATCGCACCAAATGAATTGATACTAACCCCAAATTGTTTTCGCTCTGTAGAATATTTAATAGAATGAGTGGTAACTGTCCGAACTCCTCCCAATACTCCTGAGCCGAGCTTTACTCTGCCGATGTTTAAGATATTCACAGCGATTTTGAATCCGTTCTGACGATCAGAAAGCATATTCTCAACTGGGACAGGACAATCGTTAAAGAAAACTTGACGAGTAGATGAGCCTTTGATTCCCATCTTTTTCTCCTCTTCGTTCATTGTGATTCCGCCAAAAGACTTCTCTACGATGAATGCAGTCAGGTTTTTATCATCTTCGATTTTGGCAAAAACGATGAATAAGTCAGCGAAACCTGCATTTGAGATCCACATTTTCTGTCCATTGAGAAGGTACATTTTACCATCTTCAGAAAGTGTAGCTTTGGTCTTACCACTATTGGCATCCGATCCCGCATCTGGCTCAGTGAGGCAATAACAAGCCGCCCATTCACCTGTTGCGAGCTTGGGAAGATATTTTATCTTCTGCTCCTCTGTTCCGTAATACAAGATTGGAAGTGTACCAATACCCGTATGTGCTCCATAGGTAGTAGAGAAAGATCCTGCTGAACCGATGATATCGGCGATCAGCATGGATGTATTGAAACTCATTCCCATTCCCCCGTATTCTTCTGGGACAGAGATTCCCAAAAGGCCTAGATCTCCAGCTTTTTTGAAAATGCGAGGAACTAGATCAGGGTCTTTCATGCTATCGATTTCCTGCAAGTGTGGTGTGATCTCAGTATCGATAAAGTCCTGACAGGCCTGAGCCATCATTAGTTGTTCTTCAGTAAATTCTTCTGCTATAAAGATGTCTTGCGCATCAGTTTCTTTAATGAGGAATTCTCCCCCTTGGGTGGATTTTGTAGCCATATTCTATTGTTATTATCAGCTTATTTTTTTCATTATTCTTAATTCCTAATTCTTAATTCTTCATTCGATATTGAAAATCTTTGAATTTCAGAATGTCGAATGTCTAACTCTGAATTTCAAATGATGAAGTTTATAGGAATTCCTATTTAAGCAATTCGTAAACCCCAGCAACGCCCTGACCACCGCCGACACAAGCAGTAACTAGTCCGTACTTTTTATTCTGGCGGCGAAGCTCATTGAATATCTGAATGGAAAGTTTTGCTCCGGTACATCCCAATGGGTGACCAAGAGCTACAGCTCCACCGTTTACATTCACAATCTCAGGATTGAGGTCTAGCGCCTTAATTACTGATAAACCTTGTGCAGCAAAAGCTTCATTCAACTCGATCAAATCAACATCATTCAGGCTTAACCCTGCTTGTTTCAGAGCTTTTGGAACTGCTATCTTTGGGCCTATTCCCATAATTCTCGGATCAACCCCAGCAGCGCTATAAGACATCATTCTGGCAATAGGCTCAATATTTAATTCTTTCACCATTCGCTCAGACATTACTACTACGAAAGCTGCTCCGTCGGAAGTTTGGGAAGAATTACCTGCCGTCACTTGACCCCCGTTCTTAAAAGCTGGTTTCAATCCAGACAACACCTCCATCGTAGTTCCTTGGCGAGGTCCCTCATCCGTATCGACTACATATTTTCGGGTTTTCTTTTTGCCTTTTTCATCGAGATAAGTCTCTTCCACTTCTACAGGAACAATCTCATCTTTGAATTTTCCAGCTGCAATGGCTGCTAGTGCTTTCTCGTGAGATTTGACAGAAAAAGCATCTGAATCTTCCCGAGTGATGCTGTATTCCTTTGCCAATTCTTCAGCAGTCAATCCCATACTGATGTAATAGGAAGGGTGCTCGGTCGCTATCTTATAATTCAAAACTGTTTTGTATCCCATCATAGGAACTAGAGACATAGATTCTGTCCCTCCAGCGATGATACAATCCGCCATTCCGGCTTTTATTTTTCCTACTGCCAAAGCAATAGCTTCGATCCCCGATCCGCAATAACGATTGACTATAAAGCCTGGGTTTTCTACTCCCAAAGCAAGTAGGGAAATCATTCTCCCCATTTGCATTCCTTGTTCTGCCTCAGGCACTGCATTTCCTACGATCAGGTCGTCCACCATTTTGGTTTCCAAACCTGGTGTATTTGCTACCAAATGCTTGATTACATCTGCAGCGAGATCATCCGGACGGTAAAATCTAAAGCCTCCTTTTTTGGCTTTCCCTACCGCCGATCTATATCCATTTACTATATATGCTTCCATTGATTGTTGTGTTTTTAGGTTATTGAGTTACTTGGTACATTGTACTTTGGTCATCAATTGCGCAACGGTTTGCCCTTGAATAAAATACTGTGGATTCTCTCCAGCGTTTTCTTTTCACCAGTTAGACTCAAGAATGCTTCTCGCTCCAAGTCCAATAAGTATCTCTCCGAAACTTCTGTCGGAGAAGACAGATCACCTCCAGACATTACCCAAGCTAGTTTTCTCGCAATCTTAGCATCATGATCCGAGATATAGGCACCATATTGCATTCCTGTCACACCTGCATCGAATAGTGCTAGCGACTCTTTACCCAATACCTTAATATTTGTCTGCTCAATTGGCTGCGTGTATCCTGCCTCGTGCATGGAAAGCACTTTAGTCTTAGCCTCTGCCAACTGACGCTTTCTATTCAGCGTGATTCCATCTGATTTTCTCAAATAACCCAGATTTCTAGCTTCTTCAGCTGAAGTGGAAACTTTCGCCATGGCGATATTCATAAAGTATTCCTGCAGCTGATTCAATTCTACATCTCCTGCAATCAGCCTATTCGAAAATCTCAAGGTCATCTCCTTGGTACCGCCGCCAGCAGGAATCAAACCAACGCCAACTTCTACCAATCCCATGTACAATTCCGCATGAGCCTGAACGTGATCAGAGTGAAGCGAAAGTTCACATCCTCCACCCAAAGCCATATTGTGCGGAGCTACTACTACTGGAACAGATGAAAGACGAGCTCGCATCATTGTATTCTGGAACTGAGCAATCATCAAATTGATCTCATCATAATCCTGATCCCCTGCGAACATAAACAGCATCGCCAAATTTGCTCCTGCAGAGAAATTCGCTCCTTCATTTCCGATCACTAGTCCTTTGTGGGACTTCTCAGCCATGCCGATTGCGGTATTAATCCCTTCGATTACTTCAGCGCCCATAGAATTCATTTTGGTATGAAACTCCAATCCAATGACATCATCGCCTATATCATATACAGATGCTCCAGCATTGTTCCAGATTTTCTTTCCAGCCGATTTCAGTGTATCCAAAATAATGAAATCATCCAGGCCAGGAATTTCTAGGTACGACTTGCTTGGAATGTCGTAATAGTGTTTTTTTCCATTTTCTACTTTGTAAAATGACACATTTCCTGCATCGAGCATGTCATAAATCCAAGCTGCGGGCTTCTCACCAGCTGCTTCCATTTTGTCCACAGTCTCTTTGACACCGAGAACATCCCATGTCTCGAAAGGCCCAAGTTCCCAACCGAAACCAGCAGAAACCGCCTGATCTATTCTATACAATTCGTCGGAAATCTCAGGGATTCTATTTGAACAATATCTGAACAGATCATAAAAAGACGCACGGTAAAACTCTCCGGCACGATCGTCAAAATTCACCAAAAACTTGATTCTCTTTCTCAGATCCTCAAATTCCTTAGCAGCTTCTAACGCTTTGAATTTTGGCTTCTCCACATCTTTATATTCGAAAGTTTCGAAGTCAATTTCCTTCAGCTCCTTAGTGCCATCCTCATGACGGATCATCTTGAAGTAACCTTGGCCTGTTTTATCTCCAAACCACTTATTGTTATAAAGAACTTCTACAATTTTCGGAAGCTTGAATTTCTCCCTTGACTCATCGTTTGGTAAAGCTTTGTAAAGGTTGTTTGCAACATTTACAGTCGTATCCAAACCGACTACATCCATTGTTCTGAAAGTGGCTGATTTTGCCCGGCCAATGAGGGTCCCCGTTAATTTATCCACCTCAGATACTCCAAAGCCCATTTTTTCGATGGTATGCATCGCAGAAATAATCGCATAGACACCTATTCTATTGGCAATAAATGCTGGGGTATCTTTACAAAGTACGGTTTCTTTTCCAAGGAATTTATCCCCGTATTCCATCATAAAGTCTACGATTTCCGGGTTCGTTTTTGGTCCAGGAATGATCTCCAAAAGCCTCAGATATCGTGGTGGGTTGAAAAAGTGTGTTCCTAAAAAATTCTCCTGAAAATCATCAGATCTTCCTTCACACATCATATGCATAGGAATTCCCGAAGTATTCGAGGTAATCAAGGTTCCTGGTTTTCGGTACTTTTCTACTTTCTCAAAAAGAGATTGTTTGATGTCCAATCGCTCAACAATTACCTCAATCACCCAATCGTAATCTTTGATCTTTGGTAGGTCATCATCAAAATTTCCTGTGGTAATTCTAGAGGCAAATGCTTTATCATATATAGCTGAAGGATTTGACTTCAGTGTACTTTGCAAAGCATCAGTTACTATTCGGTTTCTAACAATAGGATTTTCCTTCGTCAGTCCTTTTTTCTTTTCCTGCTCTGTGAGTTCAAAAGGTACTATATCCAATAAAAGTACCTGTACGCCGATATTGGCGAAATGACAGGCAATTCTGGATCCCATAACTCCCGAACCTAAAACGGCAACTTTTTTAATGGTTCTGTTCATATTTTTGGGCTTTTGGTGTTATTAACCGGATGGTGGTTATTAGTTTATAATTCAAATATTGGTTTATTTATATCTACTCCCTTATCAGTTTGTACTTGATCTATGACAAACTGTATCTTCTCAAATACGCTAAAAAAGCCATTTAAATCTTCTTCACTGACTACTTCACGTACTTGTTCATTAAATTCCCTGATCGTATTTACTGAAATTGCTTTTTTTCTCTTACCTTCTTCGGTAAGGTAAATCCGCACCGATCGCTTATCTACCAAATCTGGCTTTTTGAAAATCAGTCCTTTTTCCTCCATTGTCTTCAGCATGCGAGTTAGACTTCTAGTCTCCAAGCCAATCTGTGGAGCAATCTTAGTCGCAGGCGTGCCTTCTTTCGAATTGATATTGATCAACACAAAACCGATAGCAGTTGTAAATCCTTCTTCTGATGCTTGCTGATTGTACATTCTTGAGATGGCATGCCAAACACTTTTTATGTGATAATCAACTGTTTCTTCTCTCTTCATCTCTACAGAATGATTCAATTTTATAATTCCCAAGTTAAGAAAAATAATGTATGCATGCATACTATATTTGAAAAAAGTTATGCATGCATCACAAATACTATCTGGCAAAAGACATAATTTGAAGCATAAAATCTAAGTGTAAACGATTTTTCGTTTATAAATCAGAACAAAACGAAATAAAATGTATAATTCTAAGAAATATCTACTGATGTTAAAAAATTAAATGAGTATCCGCAATCCTGCACGTCACCAAATTTAATACTGATTTGCTTCCTAAAATCCCCTTTCCGGAACGTGCAACAAAGTGAACACTCATTAAAAACTATGAATTTTTGATAATAACCTTACATCAATCCTTATAGAGTTTCTCTATTTCTTTCTCAAATTTCTGATGGATTACCTTGCGTTTCAATTTCATTGTCGGAGTCAATTCTCCAGATTCAATTCCCCAGGGTTCTGGCAAAAGTTTGAAACGCTTGATTTGCTCCCATTTTCCAAAGTACTTGTTCAGCTGCTCTAGCTCTCTATCATACTTTTCAATTGTCTCTGGCTTTTGGATCATCTCCTTATCTGTTGTATAGGGAATCCCCTTGTGCTTACAATAATCTTTTAAGCCTTCAAAACTTGGAACGATTAGCGCAGAAGGATAATTTCTATTTTCCCCTAATATAATCAGCTGATCAATCAAAGTTGATTCTTTGAATTTATTCTCCATCAGCTGTGGTGCAATGTATTTTCCCCCTGAAGTTTTAAACATTTCCTTCTTTCGATCTGTAATCTTTAAGAATTCTCCGTCTAGCTCTCCAATGTCTCCGGTGTGAAACCAGCCATTCTTAAGTACCTCTGCAGTCATTTCAGGCTGTCGGTAGTATCCTTGCATGATACTTGGCCCTTTGACGAGGATTTCTCCGTCTTCTGCGATTTTGACTTTCACTTCTTGCACTATTTTTCCTACCCACCCTATTCTCATCTCTTCACGAGTACATACAGAGGCTGAGACTACCGGGGAAGTCTCCGTAAGACCATATCCCTCACAGACTTTAATCCCTGCAGCCCAAAAAACTCTAGCCAATCTAGGTTGCAAGGCTGAAGCCCCTGAATTAATCTGCATCACTTCTCCACCCAGCGCTTCTCTCCATTTACTGAAGATAAGTTTGTTCGCCATTTTCAACTGAAAATTATACCAAGCTCCCATTTCCTTTCCAGGATCATATTCTAAGCCTAGGTTTAACGCCCAAAAGAAAAGTCCTTTCTTAATTCCGGTAAGCTCATATCCTTTGGCAACTATTTTATCATAAATTTTCTCCAAAAGACGTGGCACGGTATTAAAAGCATGAGGTTTGATCTCCTTCATATTTTCTCCCAAAGTCTCTATGCTTTCTGCATAATAAATAGAGAATCCCAAATACATAAAACAGAATGAACCAGTGCGCTCGTAAATGTGACAAAGAGGAAGAAAACTCAGCACTCTGGATGAACCTTGTGGAGGTGTCATAATGGTCGCAATTGCTATTACATTTGAAAGAACATTCGTATGGGAAAGCATCACCCCTTTTGGCCTACCAGTAGTACCAGAAGTATATATTATGGTAAACAAATCATCAGGATTTATTTTCTCCTTAGCATTTTCCAAACTCACAATATCTTCATTAACGCCTATGGATAATAAGTCCTCCCAGAAGATAGCACCTTCCAATTTTTCAAAACTGTAGATCAATCGATCCCCCGCAGCAGCTTTAGCTTTTTCATAGATATCTTCATCACCCACAAAAATCATTTTCACTTCTGCATGCTCAAAAATGTACTCATAGTCAGCAGACGTGATAGTGGGATACATAGGAACTGAAATAGCGCCAACCTGCTGCAAGGCTAAATCAATAAAATTCCACTCAGGACAGTTGGTTGAAATGATTGCAATTTTTTCGCCTGGTTTGACTCCAGTTTTAAGGAAAGCTAAACTCAAATCGTCTATGATCTTTTTGACATCTCTAGAGGAAAAAGATTTCCACTGTCCATTTTCCTTTTTGGAGAGCGCTATTTCTTTATCATAAGTTGCGATCTGATAGGGAATCAAATCAAAAAGTCTGGTAGGCTCCATAGTTCATCATTTTGGGTGTGGTATAATATTAACAAAATGTGAGTCCATTACAAAGAGTTATCCACGCTCTCTTATTATAATAATTGTAAAATAGATTTTTAAAAAATTTATTTACTAAGGTTATTAGGACTGTGGATTTGTGGAAAAGACAGCTAATTATTCTTCTCAACGTTTATGCTTTAGTAACCTTTGAGTTTCCCACGGGTTATCCTCTTGTTGTCCACACGTAAGTTCTTGTAAATGATGAGGGTAAAATATTAGGTTATTTTTTGTGGATTATGAGCTAGGTATTCATTGTTGGTAAAAAGGCTGTGCATAGAATGATGTCAATTGGTGGATAACTGTTGGCTTTTCCCCAAAATAGTAACTTGGCGAAAAAGCCAGCTATGGGTACGTGTATAAGTGCGCAGTTATCACTAAGTAGTACACTACTATCCACAGTTACAATGGTACTTATGCACTTCTAATTTTGGGTTGGTTTTATGCCTGTTTTTGGTGTGGGTGTGACCACAAGATCTTCTAAAGTCCAGCCACCTCTTATAGATATATTTTTATTACCTGTCTCTGGATCGATGTAGTAAAAGGTTCTTTCTGCATATCGCCTTTCTGCATAATTGGCAGGATCCCAGCGACGGTTTCCGTTTGCGTCCTCTATTATTCTGATTTGATAGTTTCCTGCTTCTATTAAGTTGAATGCAAATTTATTTCCTGTGTCGAAATAGTATTCTCTTTTTAATTCGTCTTTACTATCCAGAAGTTGGACAATGAATGGACCTTCTGCTCCTTCTATGGATCCTGTGATCGCATCTGCGAGCGTTTCTCTTTTCAACTTTTTATAATTAGCAGAGAGCGCTACCTCATTGTATTGGCCTCCTATATCCATGAAAGTAGAATCAGCTGCCTTTAATGTGAACGCTTCATAGGGTATGGAATCTGGTATGCTGAGGCTAATTTGGAGTATATCCCTTCTTAAAGAGTCCTTGAAGTTTAGCATATCTGGGTTAATTGGAATTATGGAAGCTGTATCGTAATACAGATATAATGAGTCGTAATTAATATTCTTTAGAGGTTTGTTAAAGGTCAACTCTATAGAAAGATTTTGATAAAAGCTCTTGCCAGAATTCGGAGTGACGGTTAGTTTTTCAGCTTTTCTGTCTGACTCTTCAAATTTTGCCCAAATAAGTGAATCAACTCGATACCCTACTGAATCTCTCAAATTTACATTGAATGCCAAGCTATCTCTAATAGGTTCTTCTGAATATAGATTTATTCTTTTATCTCCTAGCGTATAGAATATCTCGTTGCCCAGTTTTTCGTTTTTTAAAGAGATTTCAAGGGGCGTTTTATTTAGTACAATCGTATAATTTGATCCTGAAGGTGAAGATCTCAGTAATCTGATTGGGTTTTGATCACCTTTTGATAGATTGAATTGGATGCCGTCTATGTTTTGGTTGATGCTAATGGTGTCTTTTATGAAATCGAATGCTTCTGATTTATATTCAGCCTTTAGGCTATTGTTATCATCTTGCCAGGCGTAAGCGAAGTATTTTCCTGCTTTGATATTGGAAATGTTGAATTTTCCCAATGTATCGACTTGTGTCAAATAATATGGGGGCGCCATGAACACATTCGTGGTATCATCGATTGGATATAAACCTACTATGGCATCTTCTAGTTTGTCATTTTTACCAGGGAAATAGGAATTGACCGAGCCTGAGAAGGTAAGACTGTCGATGCTTACACCTGTTGAAAAAACTAATTTTAGATTTTCTGCTGGATTTCCTTCGGAGAGATCTTGAATTGACTTTTGAAAGTTGAAAACGTAGGTGGTGCTGTCTTCAAGATCCTGATTAAGCTCAATTATCAGGGTGTTTTTAATAGCTGTGATGATTACCTCATCCTTGTTTATTCTTGGAGTGATCAGTATGTTCTTGTTGGCATTATCCAGTTTGATATACTCGTCAAAAATTAAGGTGATTTCCTCTGGTTTAGTATTCAGACTTTGATCGTTGGGAGTCATATTTAATACCTTTGGAGGCTCTTCATCTCTAGGTCCACCCATTGGTGCACTTTGTTTGGCACATGAAAACGCCAGTAAGCTTATAACTAAAAGTATTATTGGGTTTTTGTGTTTCACTTCTTTTTGAAAACGAATAAGTTACTAGAATAATTTCCTGCAGTTTTTGCTGCTTCCTTATTAGACTTTGTTCCTGAGATAATTGCCTTAGAATATTTTTTGACCAATGATTGCTTTTGGTCCTTGTAGCTTTCAGATAATAAGGAGACATAATAGCTGTCAAAACTCATTGGTAACTTTTTGATAAGTTGTAAATCAAAGATCTCTCCGAAGTGCTCAATTGCTAGATGATTGAAGTGGTAGAGATGCCTTGGTATATCCCATCCTGCCCAATGCTTGCCATACTTTAAAGCATCATGACTATCAGGGTTTGGAATAGCAATTAATATATAACCATCTGATTTTAAGTGTTTTATGAGTGTTTTTAGCGTTTTTCTAAGCGAATGGATATGCTCCACAACATGATAAAGTGTTATAATATCAAATGAACTTCCTTTAGGTAATTTATTAATTGACTCATAGACTTTTCCTTCTAATTTTGAATTAGCTAGATTTCTAGCTTTTTCATTAGGTTCTATCCCTGTCACCTTCCACCCATTTTCACTTGCTTTGGTTAGTAACTCAGCAGTACCACAGCCGTAATCAAGATATTTTCCTTTGAGAGGCTTTAGACTAGTTAAGTATTTTATCTTTCGTGAAATTGCATATTTTCGAACTCTGTGATAGATAAATTGAGTTAGGTTTTTCGTTTTGTCCTCATGGGAGAAATATTCTGGGAAATCATAGTATGGGGAAATATCTTCTTCTGTTGGTCTGGGATTAGTAAACTTCAGTCCACAATTAGTGCAGTTGCAAATAATAAATGACTCCTGGCTTACTGCATAATCTTTTATTTCTTGATAATTAAGAAAATGTCCACTCTTACAAAGTGGACATTTTGTAAGTCTTTCTACCATTTTATCTTCCTAGGTAAACGGTGATTATAGACAAGTCTGCTGGAGTCACTCCACTTATTCTTGAAGCCTGACCCATTGTCTCAGGTCTTATCTTCGTCAGTTTTTGTTTTCCTTCAGAGGAAAGTGCAGGAATGGCTATGTAGTCAAATTTCATTGGAATCTTAAAGTTTTCCATACTACTTAACTTTTCGACCATCTGTTGTTCTTTCTCTATATAGCTATCATATTTTATTTGTATTTCTGCTTGTTCTAAAACATCATTCGAATATTTGGATAAGTATTCACCGATTTCAGAATTGAAAGTTCTCAAATTCTGAAGACCAATTTGCGGACGTTTCAATAGCTTTTCAGCAGATATTTTTTCACTTATTTTAGCTGTACCAGATTCTTCCAATCCGTCATTTATACTTTCTGGGGAAAATTTCTTTTGTTTGAGATCATTGATAAGTTTAGCGGTTTGCTCTTTTTTTGTATTCATTTTATCCAAGCGGTTATCAGATGCTAAACCTATGTCATAACCTTTTTGTGTCAATCTTAGGTCAGCATTATCCTGACGGAGCAGAAGTCTAAACTCGGCTCTTGACGTAAACATTCTATAAGGTTCATCCGTGCCTTTATTTATGAGATCGTCTATTAATACGCCTATATATGCATCTGATCTTTTCAGCAGGAAAGGGTCTTTCTGCTGAACTTTGAGACTTGCATTGATGCCCGCCACCAATCCTTGTGATGCAGCTTCCTCATATCCAGTAGTTCCGTTTATTTGTCCTGCGAAATAAAGATTTTCTATCAATTGTGTCTCTAGAGTGAGTTTCAATTGAGTTGGGGGGAAAAAGTCGTATTCTATCGCATAGCCAGGCCGAAACATCTTTGCATTCTCAAATCCGGCAATTTTTCTTAGAGCTTTAAATTGTACATCTTCAGGAAGTGATGTTGAGAAGCCATTAATATACATTTCTACAGTATTCCATCCTTCTGGCTCTACGAAGATTTGATGTCTATCCCTCTCCGCAAATCGATTAATCTTATCTTCTATTGATGGGCAATAACGTGGACCAAGACCTTTAATTCTCCCATTGAACATCGGGGATCTATCAAATCCTTCTTCTAGGGTAGAATGAACATCTTTATTTGTGTAAGTAATCCAGCAATTTCTTTGTTCTTTTAATGAGCTTGTTATATCAGAATAGCTGAATTTTTCAGGATTTTCATCTCCATGTTGAACTTCCATTTTTGAGTAGTCCAAACTTCTACCATCTACTCTTGGCGGAGTGCCTGTTTTCATTCGACCTGATTCGAAGCCAAGCGACACTAATTGTTCAGTAATTCCTTTTGCAGCGGCCTCTCCTGTTCTACCACCACCGAATTGCTTTTCACCAATGTGTATTAACCCATTCAGGAATGTTCCATTGGTCAAAACGACACTTTTGGCTAGTATTTCTAGGCCTATGCTACTTTTTACACCTCTTAATTCTCCATTTTTCACCAATAGGCCGGTGATCATTTCCTGCCAAAAATCCACATTTGGTGTCTGTTCTAAGGTTAACCTCCATTCTTCTGCAAATTTCATGCGGTCGTTCTGAGATCGGGGTGACCACATTGCTGGCCCTTTTGATCTGTTTAGCATCCTAAACTGGATCATAGATTTGTCAGATATAATACCTGACATTCCTCCTAAAGCATCTATTTCTCTAACTATTTGCCCTTTGGCCACTCCTCCCATTGCTGGATTACATGACATTTGAGCAATTGTATTCATGTTCATTGTACACAGCAGTACTTTAGAGCCCATCTTTGCCGCCGCATGTGCTGCTTCGCATCCTGCATGCCCTGCCCCTACTACTATGACATCATATATTGGAAACATTGTATTCATTTTATTATACTGTTTCACGTGAAACGTTCACTTTTCATTCCCTGACGAAAAGAACTGTTTCACGTGAAACTTTCAAATCTTTTCGAATAAATTGATTGCAAATTCCTCTTTGCTTCTCATTAAATTTACTTCCGCTTCTGTCTTGTCCATGTATCCTAGCAAGTGAAACAAACCGTGACTGATAACTCTACTTATCTCTCGTTCTTCTTTAATTTTTAGAATTTGAGAATTCTCTTTTACTCTTTCTATACTTACAAATATATCTCCGGCTATTTCTCCATTCTCTTCAGAATTATCGAAAGTGATAATATCTGTGAAAGTGTCGTGATCTAGGTATTCTACATTGATGTTGTATAAATACTCATCTGAGCAAAAGATGTAATTAAGATCTAAAATCTTATGGTTTTCTCTTTCAGCAATCTCCTTAAGCCAAGCTTTTCTTTTTCGCTTTTCTTTTAGGGTAAATGATACTTCTTCAGCAAAGAAATTAATAGGCATGCCTTAATTCATGTAAAATGATAAAACTGTTTTAGTGCCGTTTTCTTCAAATTTTACATCATCTGATAGATGCTTGATGAGGAATATTCCTCTGCCACCAGTTTTCTCAATGTTTTCAGGTGCTGTAGGGTCTTTTAGTTCATTATGGTCAAATCCCGCTCCTTCATCTTGAATGGTGAATAATAGCATTTCTTTGTCGAGAGCTAATTCTAAATGAACGAGTTTATTTTTATCACCCTGATTTCCGTGTATGATTGCATTACTAATGCACTCAGTTACAGAAATCATAATATTACCATAGATATCATCATTGATTTTGAATTTTTCACGAGCATTGTCGATGAAACTCTCAATTATTTTTATGTTCTCAATTAGAGAAGGAATAGAAATTTTTATGTTTTTCATCATAATTATATTCAATGAATATTATCTACTTAATTATTCGACTTCTATAAGAATTGGACAATGATCGGAGTGTTTTGCATCTGCTAAGATGATTGAGCTTTTTAGACGTTCTTCCATTGGAAATGTCGCCATGTGGTAATCAATTCTCCAACCTAAATTCTTTGTTCTAGAGTTGGCTCTATAACTCCACCAAGTGTAATTGTGTGGCTTATCGTTAAATTTTCTGAAACTATCCACAAAACCCGATTCTGTAAATTTGTCCATCCAAGCTCTTTCTTCAGGTAAGAAGCCAGAGGTATTCTTATTTGATATAGGATTATGGATATCTATTGCTTTATGACAAATATTATAATCTCCACTCAGGATAAAGTTAGGAGTAGTTTTTCTTAAATCCTGCGTGTATCCGTATATATCGTCAAGGAATTCATACTTAAATGTTTGACGAATATCACCAGTGGTACCAGACGGAAAATAAGCGTTTAAGAATGAGAAGTCATCAAAATCAACTTGAAGTAGTCTTCCTTCATCGTCGTATTTTGAATAATCCATACCATGTTTTACAGATTTTGGTTTCAATTTTGTCAAAATAGCTACACCGCTATACCCTTTTTTAAAAGCTGGATACCAGTATATTTCGTACCCTAGATCTTCGAAAATAGTAGCATCTATTTGGTCCAGATTTGCTTTAACCTCCTGTAAACCAATAACATCTGGATTTACAAGCTTCAGCCAATCTATAAAACCTTTATTCATTGCAGCACGAATGCCATTCACATTATACGATACTATTTTCACAAGCTATTCAATTACTATTTCGTACTCCTTTTCAAAATATTCCAATACTTGAATCTTCAAAAGCTTCTCTTGATCTAATAAATCAAAATGTGGAAGCTCCTTAATTAGTTTCCAATGAGGCCATCCTTCTTGATCTACATGATCAAGTTCATAAAATCCATCGTAACTCAACACTTTACAAACAGCGATATGCATTAGATCCTGTTTCTGCTCTTTGCTAAATATCTTATTGCCTTGTCCAAGTTCTTGAACACCAATAAGAAAGAGTACGCCATTTAAGTCCGCGGGTTTTTTACCAATGGTTTCTTTTAGGCCTACTAATAGTTTTGACCAACGTTTTTCTAGTTCTAGATCGCGTTTAAACATTATAAGCTATTGATTATTAATTGTTTCTCAATATTCTACCGCTCTTCTTAAATGCGGAATTACTATTGTCCCTCCTATCAAAGTAGCAATAGAAAAAACTTCAAAGACCTGTTCCTTAGACTAACCTGTCTCATGACATTTTCCTAAATGATGCTTTACATATTCATCGAATCTCAATCCCATGGAGCAAGCCAATCCTATCATTTCCTTGGATGTGATATCTATGTTTCCATTAGCATAGGTATCAAGATCAAATATACGCTTGGTCACTTTATTGTCTTGAGCCAAAATATTATCACTTATCTGACTTCGGTACTCGTTGAATTCTTCTTTGAGATTCATTAACTTAACTGTATAGGAAGAATCAAGTAGCAAATATACCACTATTTGCCCTTGGCAGATATGAACAAGCCTTTTTCACAATGCGTTTATTTTTTGTAAAAGATTTTTTGGATTTAGTATTTCCTCGCAATTGTCTTCTTTGCGGTAGGTCTCTTTATGATCAGGAGGAAAACCTTTGTTTGATCTGTAAAGGCACTCTCCCTGTAACGAGTTACCATTTGAGGCCAATTGATAATGATTTGTGCGACAAAGTGAGAGGATTGAGTACCCTGGGCATGGTGATGGCTTATTTGAAATTTACCAAGGGTGGCAATAGTCAAAAGCTTCTGCATCAGCTGAAGTATAGGAATAAGCCTCAATTGGCTAAGGAATTAGGTTTGTTATATGGTAAAATTCTTTACGAACATGGATTTGAAAAGTGCTGGGATCTCATTGTGCCTGTGCCACTCCATCCGCTCAAGCAAAGCCGCAGAGGTTATAATCAAAGCGAACATTTTGGCCTTGGGCTAAGTGAGGCTTTGTCAGTTAAGCTTGAAAATGGATTGGTTCGTGGAAAGTTCACAGAAACACAAACCCAAAAATCCCGTCTACAACGGATGGACAATATGGACGAGGTGTTTCAAAGTTCCCCTAATTCTTCAATTGCCGGCAAGTCAATTCTTGTAGTAGATGATGTGATGACTACTGGGGCTACTTTGTGTGCATGTGCCAATGTACTTTTGGCAAATCATGCAAAAAATGTAGATTTGGTAACTATTGCAGCAGGAGGATAGCTATTATGATTGATATAGAATTATTGAAGTACCCGATTGGCAAGTTTCAGATGCCAGAGCATATTTTTGACAAAAATCTAAAGGAGGCTGTAGCTTATCTTCGTGCATTTCCAAAGTATTTGGAAGAAACAATCCATGCATTTTCCGAGGAGCAGTTAAATACTCCTTACCGTCCTGAAGGATGGACTGTAAAGCAATTGATCCATCACTTATCCGATAGTCATATGAATGCACTGATGCGCTTCAAATTGGCGCTTACGGAGGATAATCCTACTATCAAGCCTTATGATGAAGCTGCTTGGGCGCAGCTTGCCGACTATTCTTCGCCTAGTTCAGAATCAATCCCTCTCATCAGGGGCATTCATGCGAAATGGGCGATTATCTTGGATTCGATGAGTTCTGAGGACTTTGAAAAAACCTATTTCCACCCAGAATCTCAATCTTCTGTTCCTTTATCTGAGGTGACACTCATGTATCAATGGCATTCTATGCATCATTTGGCACACATTCAGCATTTGATAATTCGTGAAAACTGGTAAGGTAATACATTCTTTCTATCTGAAATCATGAGGATTAATTGAGTTTAGCCAGTAATTTTATACATGAATATTTCCCTCAAAAATCAAAGAATCATAGTCACAGGTGCATCTCGGGGCATTGGTAGGGCTATCGCAAAGCAGCTTTCGGAGTCAGGGGCTGAAGTGATTATTCATTTTAATAAGAATGCTTCTGAGGCTGAAAATCTCCGAGCTGAATTATCAAATCCATCTTATGTCGAGTCTTGCGATCTGTCTGACGTAAACGAAATCATTGGATTCATTCCAAAATTGGTTGAAAAATATGGGCCAATTTCAGGGTTGGTTAATAATGCTGGAATAGCCAGATCCGCGCCAGATGATCTTCCTACACATGAATGGGTTAAGATTTGGCAAGAAACGCTTCAAGTAAATGCCACAGCACTGGGGATTCTGTGTAAAGAATTTGTAGAACATGCATTGATCAACCAAAATGGGAGAATCGTGAATATCTCCTCCAGAGCGGCTTTTCGCGGAGATACCACAGACTACATTGCCTATGCGGCTTCCAAAGGTGCAATTGTCAGTTTGACTAGATCCATAGCAAGGCATTATGGAAAGCAGGGAATTAAAGCATTTTTGATAGCGCCTGGTTTTACCAGAACGGATATGGCTGAAGAGATCCTGTCTGAATACGGAGAGGCATTTGCGCTTAATGACATTGCATTGACTGAGCTGACTAAGCCAGAAGATATAGCTCCTATGGTGACATTACTTTGTTCCGGCTTAGCAGATCATGCTACTGGAGCGAGCATCGATATCAATGCAGGTTCGTATGTACATTGAGCCTAACTTGAATCTTTAAGCAAAAATCATATGCCTCAAAGGCAAAATTCCAATGATGTTTTATCGCCAGACCTAATAAAAATTCTTAAGATTTTTGGCCTTGTTTCAATTGGATTGGTTTTACTTCTTTCCTTTTTCGATACAAAGCGTGCAAATAACTCTGACAAGGATCTGACTTTCCATATGAGTTCTTCCAGTCGACTATATTTTTTAAATGTTAGGGCTATAAAGTATGATAGAGAAGCACGTTCAGATGCAGGGATGATTCTTTTTCGCCATGGGAAGAGAGCTATTTCGGAAACTGAGCCACTGCTGGATTTGATGATTATTCTCAATAACCCTAAAGATGAGGCTTACCTCTATCTGGAACCTGTGAATTTGGATTGGCCACTGGAAATAAAAGCTTCAACAGCAGAAAAAGAGCAGGTATTTCAATTTGAAAACGGAAATAATTCTGAGCTTCTTGGTTATGTCAGACAACTTGAGCCCTGGATGGAAGAAGAAGCCAATTTTAAGATCAAAGTTGATTCCACTTGGGTCACTATTTGGTCAAAGCCGAAAGAAAAGGAAGCCTTAAAAACTATATTGGAAGACTATAACAGATTGGTCAACGAACAAGAATAATCCTTATGGAAAAACTAAACCAAAACTTAGAGCAATTCAAAAAGTTAATTGGTCAAAAACTCGATACAATGCCTTCAAAGGCTGGGAACTGGCTGGAAGGGACGCTTTTGGAAATTGAAAAGGACTTCATAAAGGTATCATACATTGTTACTGCTGAAATGTGTAATCCAGCGAGAACCCTACATGGAGGAGTTGCATCACTGATGATAGATGATGTGATCGGCATGGGCAATTTCGCAGCTGGCTCGGAATTCTTGATGACCAGTATCAATCTTAATGTGGATTTTTTGTCAGGAGCAAAGATTGGAGAGAAATTAGAAGTTGCTGCAAAATTAGTTCGCGCTGGATCAAACTTAAATCATTGGGACGCCGTAATCACTAAAAGCTCAGGTAAACTGGTGGCAAAGGCCAGTTCTAACATGATCAAAACACATGTAAAGCTAAGCGAACTTGGATTTTAAAATTTTAAACAACTTAATTTCATACAAATGAAAAAACTATTACTTCTATTTACTTTCTTAGGAACGGCAACACTCGCCCAAGCGCAATGGACTACAGCTTTCCACATCAGTAGTCGCCCTTTTGTAGCTGTAAACAAGCAGTTAGGAGAAAGATGGCTCCCAGAATTTAGGGTTGATGTGGACAATAGTTTTCAATATACCGGACTAGAACTGGTTGTGAATTATCTTTTTGTCCAAAATGAAACCTATCAGTTCTATGGAGGATTGGGAGGAAGGGCGAATTATTATTCTGGTGTAGTGATTCCAGCGGGGTTGAACATTTATCCATTTGAAAACAAGAATTTTGGTTTTCAAATGGAACTGGCTGGAATAGTAAGCGAATTTAGTTACCTCAGGGGTTCTACTGGAATCAGATACCGCTTCAATAAAAATTAAAACTGCTTCATTTTCACCATCAAGTCCCAAACCGCTATACCCAGGGAAACAGAAATATTCAACGAGTGCTTGGTGCCAAGCTGCGGAATTTCCAACACCGCATCACAGGCATTGAGCACTTCTTCTTCCACTCCGAAAACTTCATTTCCGAAGACCAAAGCGTACTTTTTGCCTTTCTCGGGAGTGAAATCATTCAGCATGACAGAGCGATCTACCTGCTCCAAAGCACATATTTGGTAGCCTTCCGCTTTCAATTTTTCCATAGCTAGCATGGTATTCAGGCAATATTCCCATTCCACAGATTCGGTTGCACCCAAAGCAGTTTTCTGAATATCGCGATGCGGAGGCGTGCCGGTGATTCCGCAGAGGTAGATTTTTTCTACGCCAAAAGCGTCTCCTGTTCTAAAGGACGAACCGACGTTATTTAAGCTTCTGACATTGTCTAGAACAAGCACTATGGGCGATTTATCCATTTCTTTAAATTTCTCCACAGATACTCTTTCGAGCTCTTCCATGCTTAATTTTTTCATCCTTTTTTGTTCTGCTTTGTGAATGGCTTATTTTCGACTTTATTCCCCCAGTGAGTTTTCGAAATTTCGTATAAAAGTAAGCATACCCCATGAGTAAGTCTAAAGACGGCCAAGAAACGCCCTTAATGAAGCAATACAATGCCATCAAAGCCAAGCATCCTGGTGCGTTACTGCTTTTTCGGGTTGGGGATTTCTATGAGACCTTCGGCGAAGATGCAGTCCGTGCCAGTAAAATTCTTGATATAGTTTTGACGAAAAGAGCCAATGGATCAGCTACTTATATTGAGCTAGCCGGATTTCCGCACCATTCCTTGGATACTTATTTGCCAAAATTGGTGCGTGCTGGAAACCGCGTGGCGATCTGCGATCAACTGGAAGATCCAAAGTCTGTCAAAGGCATCGTAAAGCGTGGAGTGACAGAATTAGTGACGCCAGGTCTTTCTTTTAACGATCAGGTCTTGGACACTAAGAAAAACAACTATTTAGCTTCCATTGCTTTTGGAAAAGATAAGCATGGCATTGCCTTCTTAGATCTTTCTACAGGCGAATTTATGTGTGCGGAAGGATCTGCATCCTACCTCGAAAAGCTTATCCAGAGCTTTTCACCAGCAGAAATTATATTCGCTAAGGCTGCTAAAAAATCTGCAGCTGACCTGTTAAAGAATGACTTCATCACTTTTCACTGCGAGGATTGGGTATATCAATATGATTTCACTTACGAAAAACTCAAAGCACATTTTGGCACTGCAAATCTCAAGGGGTTCGGAATAGAAGAGATTGAATCGGGGATTGTAGCTGCTGGCGCAATTTTGTATTATTTGGAAGAGACAGAGCACAAAGAAATTCAGCATATTTCTGCCATTTCGAGGATTGCGGAGGAGAAATATGTGTGGTTGGACAAATTCACGATTCGAAATCTCGAGTTGGTATTTCCACAACACGAAGGTGGAATACCTTTGATCAATATCTTGGATCAGACCGTAACTCCCATGGGTTCGAGGATGATGAAAAAGTGGATGGTGCTTCCGCTGAAGGAGAAATCGACAATCGAAGAAAGACTGAATGTGGTGGACTTTTTCTACCAAAATGAAGCGCTGATAGAAGAGATGGTCGATCCATTGAAGCATATCGGAGATTTGGAGCGATTGATTTCCAAAGTAGTGGTAGGCAGAGCAAATCCCCGTGAGATCAACCAGATCAAACGCGCACTGATAAACATTCAACCAATCAAGGAGCTTCTCAAGAATCAGAAGAATCTCACATTGAAGCGGCTTTCTGATCAGCTGCATCCTTGTGAGTTTTTACTTGAGAAAATCGAAAATGAGCTGAAAGAAGACGCTCCTATGCTCACGCACCAAGGAGGCATTATCAAGGATGGAGTAGATGCAGAGCTGGATGAATACCGTGGTTTAGCGAATAAAGGGAAAGATTTCCTAGTGCAAATCCAACAGCGGGAAGTTCAAAAAACAGGAATTTCTTCGCTAAAAATAGCATTCAACAAAGTCTTCGGATACTATCTGGAAGTTACCCATTCGCATAAAGACAAGGTGCCAGCTGAGTGGATCAGAAAGCAAACGCTCGTCAACGCTGAGCGATACATCACGCCTGAGCTGAAAGACTATGAGGACAAAATCCTGAATGCTGAAGACAAAATGATTGCGATTGAGCAACGATTTTTTCTGGCGCTTGTGCAGGAGACGGCTCAGTATGTGACGCAAATCCAGCAAAACGCCAGAGTTCTGGGCACTTTGGATGTACTGCTTTCTTTTGCTCAGGTGGCGCTTTCCAATGGCTATTGTAGACCAAAGATCTCGCAGACCGAAACTCTTGAAATCAAAGATGGGCGGCATCCTGTGATTGAAAAGCAGCTACCTCCGGGAGAGAATTACGTACCGAATGATATTTATCTGGATCACGATTCTCAGCAGATCATGATCATCACTGGCCCCAATATGGCCGGTAAGTCAGCGCTGTTACGTCAAACGGCACTTACCGTCCTTATGGCACAAATGGGAAGCTTTGTGCCCGCATCCTTTGCTAGAATTGGCATTATCGATAAGGTTTTCACACGGGTAGGAGCTTCCGATAATCTTTCCAAAGGCGAATCTACATTCATGGTGGAAATGACCGAGACTGCGAGTATTCTGAATAATTTGTCTGATCGTAGCTTGGTGCTGATGGATGAAATTGGTCGGGGAACGTCCACTTACGATGGGATATCCATTGCTTGGTCTATCGTGGAATACTTACATAACCATCCAACTTGCCGTGCAAAGACCCTTTTTGCCACCCACTACCATGAGTTAAATCAATTGGCTTCTGATTTTCCAAAAATCAAGAATTTCAATGTATCGGTGAAGGAAGTTGGAAATAAAGTAATATTCATGCGAAAGCTAAAGCCAGGTGGAAGTGAGCATAGCTTTGGGATCCATGTGGCCCAAATGGCTGGGATGCCCAATCCAATTGTACTCAGAGCTGCTGAGATTATGTCACATTTGGAGAAAGACAAAGCGGTGGCCGAGCAAAAACAGAATATCAAATCTATTCCAAAAAATAACTATCAGCTAAGTATGTTCGAGATGGATCCTAAGTTCCGAGAGGCAAAAGATCTGCTTGAAGGAATTGATATCAATGCTATTTCGCCAATAGAGGCACTTTTGAAATTACATGAAATCAAAAAGAAAATTGAATAATAAAGAATTAGGTTTGTGTATTAAATTGGTTTTTCTACTAAAAACAATTTTTTATGGATAAGGTATTGTTGAGGGATTTACGGAAGCAGAATAAGTACACTCAATTTTTTCAGGAGTGGAGAGAGCAGGAATTCAAAGAACATCCTGAGGAAGAGAGAAAGATGGAGGAACTGGAGCAATTGAGCCATAATATTGGTATGCGCGAAGGACTGACTATTGCTTGCTTTGACTATAGAAACCTAAGTTTGTCATTTTACACAGGAAATGTAGAGGAATTGACAGGATATCCTGCCTCTATGTTTCGATCCAAAGGAATGGAAACTTCCTTTGCCATGCTTCATCCAGAGGATAGATCTGAGCTTTTTAGATTTCAAAAAATAGTTTTCGACAGTTTTCATCAACTCTCTATTGAGGAGAAGCATACATTCGAATTTTCGTATACCACGAGGTGGGTTCATCGAAAAACCGATAATATCACCTGGGTGCTTGGAAAAGCAAAACCATATTTGATAGATTCCGCAGGCAATTTTGCAATGGATCTTCACATTATTATGCAGCTTCATACCCAGCCAAAAACTAATGGATATGATTGGAATTACTCGTACCAAAAAGAGGATGGGAAAAGGATATTTGTAAGTAAAAACTCTCCAAATAGCAGGGTCGTAACGCTGACAAAAAAAGAGAAAGAGATTGTAACGTTGATTTTGGAGGGGAAAGAGTCCAAGGAAATTGCGGAAGAATTGAATATTTCTGTGAACACAGTAGCAACGCATCGGAAAAATATCCTAAAAAAGCTCAAAGCTAGGAATGTGGGAGAAATGGTAAAAATATTATCAACATATCCGTTTTGATATTGTCTTGAAAATCAACGACAAGAGGAGTTAATGACAGAAAGCATGAAAAAAATTACAAAGAAATGCTTGTGATTTTCTCTTCGACTCTTACCTTTGCATCCACAATTCAACTGGATCACGTTCCAGTTAACACAAAAGCGAGAGTAGCTCAGCTGGTAGAGCACGACCTTGCCAAGGTCGGGGTCGCGAGTTCGAATCTCGTCTCCCGCTCAAAAAGCCCTTGATTCAAGGGCTTTCTTGTTATAGGGCATTTGTAGCTTGGTAACGACCAAGTGAAGCTGGATGGTTTTCCCCGATAATTCTCGGGATGTAGCCATGAAAGACAAAATCTATATTTCAGGATATAGATTAAGCCGGGATGGTGGAATAGGTAGACACGCAAGACTTAAAATCTTGTGACCGTAAGGTCGTGCGGGTTCGATTCCCGCTCCTGGTACATAAGCCTCGTAGAAATACGGGGCTTTTTGTGTTTATGAGATTCTTTCTTTCCCCCAGATGACCTTTTACCATTTTTTCGATATATCCTTAACTTGAAAAGCCTATCTTTTATCTAGGTTATTTTTCAGCAGAATTTATTAATAATTTCAGTAGGTTTAATTCTTGGATTCCAGTCCTATGCGATACCTTTTTTGCATTTTATTATTTTGGTCTTTTGCTGTAGCTGCCCAGTCAGAAGTCGAGCTGGATAGCTTGGTGGAAGCTGATCAGGCGGCTGAGGCAGACAAGAGAATCCATCAACTATTTCAGCACCTAGCCGGAAATGGGGAAACGGGCAAATTGCCTGATTATCTAGAAGTGTATGGCAGAATCCAGTTGGGAATATATGATAAAAAATCCGCCATACTTAAGGTGGATTCTCAAATAGTGAATTGGGATAAAACCCTCACTTCCCCCGAGCAACATAAAGACCTTTGGAGGGCGGCCGCTTCTTGGTATGAGTATCTTGGATTGCTAGAAAAAGCATACCGTGCCCAGGTCAAAGCTTATGATTATGCAAAAAAACAACCCAATGTTTCTAATCAGGAATTAGGGATGTTGCAAGTCAACTTGGGAGCCTATGGAGTAAATCGAATGGATATTCCTGCTGCTAAAAGGCATCTGGCTGAAGCTCAAAAACTTCTTGAAAACGATCCCGACCCAGAATCCATTTACCGGATCAACAGCTATCTGGGGAGTATGGCTTATTTCGCTTCCAGGCTAGATTCTGCTGAATATTATTACGTGAAATGTATTCATGCTCTGGAAAAGACGGAGTCTACTCCCCGAAATTCATTTTATCGTCCTGCCCTAGTTTATAACAACCTAGCTGGAGTACTGTCTGGTCAAGGGAAAACTTCTGAGGCCATTGCTTCCATGAATATGACCATCGAAAAGCTTGTGGCCTATGTGGAAGTAGAAAAAGATCCTTCACTCCGACTGAGTGCAAGAGAATTTTACTTTCAAGCTTTGGACAATCTTGGCGGTGCCTATAAGGGTTTAGGGAATTATCGAAAGGCACAAAGCCTGATGGAATTTTCATATCATGGCAAAAAGGCAGAGTTGAGTGAAGAAAGTAAAGATATCAGGCTTTCGGAGATCATTCTGGGACAATTATACTTTGACCAATCTGAACCTGAAAAAGCAAAAAATATAATTCTCAACGGCCTTCAAGGACTGCAAAACACCGAAGGAAGCTTCCTAGACTATGAGGCAGATGGTTGGTATTCTTTGGCTAGGATTGAAAATTGGTTTGGAAACGAAGAACTAGCAGAGAATCATTATCGTATGGCGCATGATTTATTCAAAAAGATATTTGGAGATGAGTTTGACCTTGTTTATCTGGGCTTTCTAAAAGATTTCTCTACTTTTTTGGCTGAAAAAAATGAGGAAAAAGAAGCAATCCGAATAGCTCTGGAAGCATATACGTATGTGAAAAGTAACTTAGGAAAAAGTAATCTAATAGCTTTCGAGCAGGAATTGAATATAGGCGAAATTTATTTGACAGTCGGCAAATATGATGAGGCTTCCAAGTGGAGTCGCGTGGCTTTGAATACATTGGACCATCAGTTTAGCAATACTTCTACGCTCTTGGATTCATTACAAAATGAAAGGTATAAGCCTCAGGCGATTTTATTGGGTACCAAATCTAGGTTTTTGGCCACATCAGACCATCCCTTAAATGAACTAAAAGATATAGTAAATGAACTGGAAGATGGACTGAAAGTGATCGAGCGAAGAAAAACTTTTCTAGATTCTGAGGAGGATAAGGCACTGTTGATCACTGAAAATGCCGCTTACTTCGGTTTCTTGGAGCAACTCTATCTGGAGCTCTATAGGAAATCACCTCAGCAAGAGTTCCTCGCTAGGTTATTGATTCTTCACGAATCCGCACTTTATCAGAAAGTAAGAACTAGACTTGATCAGGTTGATATTACAAGATTTGGCTCGATCCCGGCAACTTTTTTTGCAGAAGAAAATGACCTAAAATCTAGACTTCGCGGAGCTATTGCGCATGAGTCTGGCGGAATAGAAGGCTATCTCAAGGCCATCTCAGATTGGGAGAAATTCCTTCAAAAAGCCAGAATGAGCTATCCGGAATATTACCAGTTTAGATACGCCACGCTTGATCATACTTACATTGATATCTGGGAAAGACTACCGGCAGAAGCTACGGTGGTGAGGTATATGCTAGTTGGAGAGGAATTGGTCGCATTAGTGCTTTCTAAAGAGACTAAAAAGCTGCACTTTTTTCAGCTGGATTATCATAAAGTGACCAAAGTACTGGCCATTTATCAACAAGAGTGGAACAATAAGACAAAGACTTTCTCCAATCTAAACGAACTGTATAAAGGACTTTGGACACCTTTGGCGGCCCAGATAAAAACTCAGCGAGTATTAATTATTCCAGATGGCGGACTTTTCAACCTTAGTTTTGAGATCCTTACACCCGGATTGATTTCAGATTACAGTCAGCTCAGGAAGAATTCGCTTTTAGCAAAAAATAGCATTTCCTATCACTATAGCACACTTCTGTTTAGCTATTCAGGGCAGCCACAGTCCTACAAATCTAATTTTGTGGCTTTTGCTCCTGGTTTTTTTGATGAAATGAAGGAAGATTATCTATCCACGGTCAAGGACAGTCTCCAGATTGACCGTTCTTATTTGAGATTGATTCCTCAGCCATTTACAGACAGGTTGGTCGACCAGCTCAAAAACCTACTGGGAGGAAAAGTATATTCCCAAAAAGCTTCTACGCTGGGGCATTTTGCAGAGGAAGCAGGTAAACACCGGATTTTGCATATCGGGACGCATGCCGAGTCGGACAATCTCAGTCCGGAATTTTCAAGACTCATTTTTGCAAAAACTGCTGAAAATGAAGAGAACTCCCTTTTTGCAAAAGACATCTATCAAATGGATCTCAGCTCAGAATTGGCGGTGCTGATGGCTTGCGAAACAGGAAAGCCCAGCTATCAGCCAGGTGAAGGAATGATTTCTCTGGCACATGCATTTAATTATGCGGGGAGTAAGAGTCTGCTGATCGGGCTTTGGAAGATAGACGAAGAGGCTAGCTCTAAAATTGCCTCGCGTTTTTACGAATATCTGGCTCAGGGGATGGCGAAGGATGAAGCGCTGAGGCTGGCGAAACTAGACTACCTGTCTTTAGCGCAAGGGCGATCACTTTCACCGGAATTTTGGGCAGGGCTGATCACAATGGGAGATTCCAGTCCTATTGCGTTGCAACCCGCTAGAGATCTCAAATGGCTTTTTGGTTTGGGACTTTTGGTCCTACTGGCTGTCTTTGCCCTTTTTTATCGCAAGAAGAAAAAAGTATTCTTTTCTTGATGACATTTTCATTTTTTATCGATGCTATGTTGAGTTCAACTTTAACATCATTGATTATGAAAACTATTTTGACAAATAAATTTCAATTTTTCTATGCTACGATACTATTGCTAGCTGCATTTACATCCTGTATTGACAAAGAAGACGATCAGTTGGATATGCGTAAGCCTACAGACAAGCAGGAAGACCTAGCTGTGATTGACGGGAAAATTGAGACTTTTCTAAGCTCTAATTCAATACCAGGGGCGGTTTTGGCCATTTCTAAGAACGGGAAACTAGTTTATAAAAAGGCTTATGGCTTAGCGGATGTAGCATCGCAAGAAAAAATGACCAATTCACATCGACTGCGCGTAGCGAGTGTTTCAAAAACATTCACGGGGTTATCTATCGTGAAACTAGTACAGGATGGTAAAATTAGATTAGAGGATAAAGTTTTTGGAGAGGATGGGATTTTAGGGAATGAATACGGCACCAAACCTTATTCAGATCGTGTAAAAAAAGTGACGGTACAGAATCTACTGCATATGACCACTGGAGGCTGGGTGGTCAATGGAAATAGAGATGCAATTGATTATAAGCAGGAAGTATCTAATAAGGTGTTTTTTGATTGGATGTTGGACAATGCAACGCTCACTTTCGAGCCAGGTACACAGTATTGGTATATCAACACGAATTATTTTGTAGCGGCAAGAATCATAGAAAAAGTTTCAGGCAAGTCATTTTATAATTTTATGAAGGATAATTTTTTGGATGAGTTAGGGATAAAAAGTGCGGTAATGGTAAAGAATGGTCTAGCGGGAAAGCAATCTAATGAGGTTACTTATTATGGATTGGGAGGCACCAAAGGGTACGAATATAACTTTAATATAGAGCGAAGAGATGGAGATGCCGGTATCGTCATTAGCGCAGAAGATTTGCTGAAATTTGCACTTGCAATAGATGGTAAGCCAAGTCGGCCAGACATCTTAAATGGGGGTAGCTATAGCCAGTTTATTAAAGGATCAATACCTAATCCACAATTTGGAATTGGAATTCTTAGCTGGGGCGACGTCCGTAGTTTCTATGGAGCACTTCCCGGAACGCGGTCATCTTATATGATTCACAATAATGGAATGGCAATTTCTTTGATATTCAATGGGAATGCTGACTACACAGGGAATAATTATAACAATTTTGCGACGGCACATGAGAACTTACTCATTGATATTTTAACGAAAAACCTAAACATATATCAAGACATCGATCAGTTTTAGCAAATTATTAACAACATACTTTGAATCTTATTGCTAAATATGCTTGAGGTGAAATGCAATTAATTGTATCTTTTTGGCTTTTAACGAGCTATGCCAAGAGATATTTTTAAGACATTTTCCCAAAATGAAATCACGCATGCGATTTGTCAAAATGATGAAGTCATACTCCGGCAAATCTATGAAGATGGTTTTCCTAAGGTGAGAAAGTTTGTGCGGGCAAATCATGGGAATGATGATGAGGCGAAAGATATCTTTCAAGAAGCCTTTTTGGCACTTTGGCAAAATGTCAAAAAGGGAGCCTTTATTCCCACTAATCAGACAGCAATTCAAGGATACCTCTTTCAAGTTGCTAAGAATAAATGGCTGGATTGGGTTCGGTCTGCTCGATTCAAAAGGGATCAAAAGCATGAAGATTCCTTTTTCTTGAATCAATCATCTGAGCCATTAGAGGAAAGTTTGGAGGATAAATATGAACTGGTAGAACAGTCTTTTGGAAAGCTGGGTGATGACTGCCAAGAAATCCTGAAGAGCTTCTATTTCTTGAAAAAGAACATGGATGAAATTGCCACAAAGTTTGGATGGACGCCCCAGACAGTCAAAAACAACAAATATCGTTGTATGGAAAAGCTCCGGAAGTTTGTCTTACAGAATTAATAACATGCTGAACGAACAAGTAAATATATACCCAGAAGAATATAGCGCCATGGAAGATTACCTTGACGGTAAGCTATCCAGTGATGATTTGTTGGCTTTTGAGAAAAGGTTAAATGAAGATTCACTTTGGCAAGAAAAACTACAACAGGTGGAGATTCTGAGAGTAGGCATAGAGCGAGCAGCAATGAAGTCTCGCATGGAAGCTTATCATAAGGATATGCCAGCTCCGAAAACCTCGCAGCGATTCTTGAACTCTACTTGGGTTTGGACTGCGGCAGCTTCTCTTTTTATAGTGATCACTGCCGGGATGGCATTTTGGTCAGGATGGTTTGATTCCAGTTCGGATCGACTTTTTACAGCTTACTATTCCAAAGACCCAGGATTGACCTCGATGATGTCTGACTCGGAAGATTATGAATTTGATCGCGGTATGGTGGATTATAAGTCGGGGGAATATGCTAAATCTTTGGAATTTTGGAAGCCTCTTCTGGACCAATCACCCCAAAATGACACCCTCTTGTATTTTGTGGCCATGGATTATTTGCAGATTGGAGAAATGGAAGAGGCTAAGCTATTGCTGGAGCAGGTAATTAAAGGCGATGGTAGCCAGTTTACCCAAGATGCCAATTGGTATTCGGGATTGATTTTGATTAAAGAAGTTAAATATGAAGCAGCAATTCCCTACTTGAAAGCTTCAGATAGAGCAGAGGCAAAAGAATTGATTTTCCAATTGCAGGAAATGGACGAATAAATCGTATTGGGAGAGTCGGGTACATTTTTTAGGTGGTGAGATTTTTTGAGGTTTTCGATGACCTTTTCTAAGGTTTTCGATGGAGTAGTATAAACGACTTTTACAATGAAAAATGCACAATTCTCCAAATGGATTTTCATCCTTTTTTCAATCCTGGCTTTCGCTTGTAGCGATCCAGAAGATCCCACTACTCCAACTCCAGATCCAGGAAACCCAAGTGCCGGCGGCGGTGGCACTATCATCCTAGCCCAAACTGTAGATATCAATGTAGTCCTGCCCACTGGAGTGAATGTTGACTTGTCAAAATCAACACTTTCTACGGGACTCATGACTTTCCCAGTAGATGCCACTGGAAAGTCCAAAGCGGTGTTGCCTGATAGTGTGGTTCGGTTAGGATTCTTATTTGATGAGGCAAATAATCTGATTCTAATGGGAGTATTGAGTGCAGAGAATAAAAATCTAAACGCCGAGACCACAGCTCAAGCGCTATTCTACCTAGGCTCTGGAGTTTTTTATATGCCCGAGCAAGTAGTCAATGAGTTTTTAAGTCCGTCTGTAGCCCTTCCAGGTTATGAGGAATTCAAGGCCAAAGTAGCAGCAGGAATCACCAGCGATAAGCTCTATGTCGAAAATCTAAAGTTCCAGCAGGATTTATCGACTTTACTTAGTGAGTATACTAAGGAGGGAGAAGTCTTGGACATGCGAGCCAGACAGATCAATGTGGATCCTAACGGGTTTCAAAGTGGCATACAAATCTTTGAAAATGACGCAGTGAATATCAAGATTGCCAATCATTATCGACGAATTGGAAAAGCATTTATCTACAAAACCGCCTATAAAGCAAAAGGATCAAAAGACGAAGTAGTCCTTATACCTACTATTGGCCCCGGTCAAGCAGCTACATCTACCAATGATGTGGAGGGAACGAAAGGCTTTAGCAGCACGCTGGGTACCATCGTGGATCAGCTTTCGGGAAATGGAATCGAATATGCGAGAAAGGAATCAGGGCCTATTCCTTTGGCTTTAGGAGAAAATGAAGATGAGGCGATTTACAAGGTGCGGGTAGTAGGCACAGCCTTTAGACCTTCTAGTTCTCTCAGCATGACCACAGAAGAAAATGCAGCCTGGCAGAAGTTGATGCTTAAGCAGTTTTATGTAGATTTTGTTCTTCCAATTCTTTCTGAAATAATTTCTGAGATCAAAGGAGCAGAAGAAGACAATTTGGCTTTTGATGCTTTTGAAGCCACCATTTCGCAAACGCCTTTAATTCTGGATTTGGTTATAAGCGGAGACTTTAAAAAAGCGATTGAAGATTTCTTGAAATTTATAGTGGTGGATAATCAAGGTAAAGAACTTCAAGAGCAGTTTATTGAAATAGTTGTAAACAAATATAAAAATTTGGACAAGCCTACTTGGATTGATTTGGATCGTGATTACAAAAATACTGCTGCTGTTGCCAAATACCTGAAAGTAATCAAGGCAGTGGAAATGTGCGTAAAACTGTTGGATATGGGAAAACTGACCACTGAGCTGATCATATCAGACCGAATCGTCGAGTTCACAGCAAAAGCCCGTCGAACGGACGTGAAAATTAATCCTGCAAAAGAGACAACGGTTCCATTTGCCAACTTGCCCTTGAAAGCAGAAACCAAAACACAACTTTCTGAGGGTCAATCCTTCTTGTACAAATGGTCTACCACGGGAAAATATGGAATAATCACAGCCACAGGAGGAATCAAAGGACCTAAAATCGAAACAACCTCTGCCAGTGTCAACTTTAGAAGTGAAGTTAATGCGGCTGATCTTGGAGAGAACAATTACGAGACTGTCACAGTAGAAATATATATCAAAAAAGGAGTCGATTTGACTTTAATAGGTGATGCTACAGCAACTATCAACGTGAAAAAACAGAAAGTTGCGATGAAGCCAAATGGCATCACGCTCAGCGGAAAGCAGAAGCAATCTGTACGACTTTACCTTGAGCGAGGAGACAATGTCAATGATATCGTCAGCACGAGTGCATTAGAATATAAAGTGGAATGGTCTACAGAAGGAAAATTCGGCATGTTTGATGGAAAAAATACGATTGCCACGACCCGAGGAAATGCGATAAATTACCAAGCACTTGACGGAGAAATCAAAGAAGGGGTAGAAAATATCAAAGCCAGTATTTATTTCAGAGTGCCTGGATCAGGCGACTGGATATTACGCGAAGAGGTAATAGGGAAAGTGAATGTCAACAATGATCCTAAGAAAATCATACTCAATATGCCTGTGACCGCAAAAGAGTATTTAGTAGAATACTTACCAGGAGCATATTCCAATGGAGTTCATTCGTTAGTGATTGTTCCAGTTCATGAGGATGCGAAAACCTATACGGTCACTACATATGGATTCAAGGGGGCTTTTAGGAATCCCAACGAAAACAGGACTGTCTCTTGGGCGAATGGAGGATATCCACCGAGTGTCTATGGATGGCCGCTTGGTGACAAAAGATATTATATCTATGAAAATAGTTATTATTATACCTTAGGGGCTACTTGGTGCAGTGGTGTTTGTCCGGATGCAATACCAGGATGGATAGCAGGCTCTCTAGCTTATGGTGGGCAGGCCAATGTTGTCATTACATTGAAATAGTTGTTCAAGATCTAAGCGCAAACTTTTACATAGCATCGGGCAAACACTCGGTGCTATTTTTTGTATTTTGAGCGGCATGATTGATCTTCAAAATTTCAGTATAGATTGGCCTTCCGTTCAGCACTGGGTTATTCTCTTTGGTATTGCCTTGGGTACTTTACTATTATTTATTTTTCTCTCCCGCAAGTCCAAAATCTTTTTAGAGAAAAGACTTACCAGAAAAATGGATGATGATCTCCTAGCTAACTTTTTGGCCGGGATATTTGCCTCATTGGTGGTAATAATGGGGATTATGATCGTTCTCCGAATTATAGGACTCACAGGCATCGTATCAGGAATGCTTGCCGGTGCCGGAATATCTGCCTTTATCATCGGATTTGCTCTTAAGGACATTGGTGAAAATTTCTTGGCAGGGATTCTCTTGGCGTTCAAAAGACCATTTAAAATAGGAGACATTATAGATATAGGTGGTATTCGAGGTCAAGTGCTTAGTTTGAATCTCCGGGATACTCAGATCAAAACCTTAGACGGCAAAGATGTCTTTTTACCCAATTCCCTACTGATCAAAAACCCCTTGGTGAATTTTACGATCGATGGATATTTGAGGTACGATTTTATGGTGGGCTTAGATTATGGATCGGATTATCTTGGCGCTATGGGAGTAATAGATTCTGCCCTTCGTGGGATCCCCGGGATTCTCGAAGAAAAGAAAAAAGTGACAGTACGAGTAAATGAATTGGCAGAAAGCACCCTAAATATCGAGATCAACTTTTGGGTAGATACCCTAGACAATACAATTGGCGACCTGGATATTAAGAGCACAGCGATCCTCAGCGTCTTGACTGCACTTGAAAAGGCCGGCTTCAATCTGCCAGCCAAAATCATTGAGCTCAAAACGCATAAGGGTGATAGCTTAAAGACTTCTTAATTTACTTACCTAAAATTCCTGCCAAATCAGCTGGTGAATAGGCCACTGACTTCAGGGTTTTTCTATCGCCTTCTCTGAAAACCAAATACAAATCACCTTCTTTTTCATAGAAGCAGTCGGTGCCTTTTGCATTGTAATGCACTACGGTTGCTTTGGCTTCATCTTCAGTTTTGCAGGCTTTGCTCATATTGGAGCGCTGCACTTCGTCAAATAGTACTTTGAATTTTTCTCCCAAGCCAAATTCGAGAATCGCTCCAGAAAGTACGTATTGCAAATCACAAAGTGCATCAGCCACTTCGACCAAGTCGTTCTTAGCGATAGCTTCTTCCAGTTCTTTCAGCTCCTCAGCCAAAAGCGAGACACGCAAATCGCATCTTACTTTCTCAGGGATAAACGGAGAAGGCAAAACAGGATGTTTGAAGGTCTGATGAAATTGAGCAACTGAGGTAAGTGATTTCGGATCTTGCATTTTTTGAATAGTTGAAAGGCTGAAATAACTAAAAAAGACCGAAAAAACCGGCTTTTTTCAGGATTGAATCCGAATAAGATTTCATGGAAACTGCAGAAAATCGATCAGCTAAAGTGGTTCTTTTGAAATCCAAACGACTAACAAGGGATTGTTCTATATTTCAATTGAGCCATTGACCAGAGTTAAGTAGGAGAGATATTTGGATAAGTTGGATTGAAATTCTTCTAAAAAGGGTTGAAAGGTAATATTATCTGACCGATTTGAAATTGAGAATCAGACAATAAGTCTGTATTTGTGACAAGATGCTTAAGTTTGCATCTCGACATTGGCTTGGATGGGTTTTTGTCCCAATGACCACAATAATTTTCCATGGAAATTTCATTTTACAAATATCAAGGTACCGGCAATGACTTCGTCATGATCGATGATCGTGCCCAGAAGTTTGATAGTTCTGATCTGAAACTAATCAGTAAACTGTGCGACCGAAAGTTTGGAGTTGGCGCTGATGGGTTGATTTTAATCCGAAATCATGCGGATTTTGATTTTGAGATGATCTATTTCAATGCCGATGGCAGTCAGAGTATGTGTGGCAACGGTGCGAGATGCGCAGTTGCCTTTTCAGCTTTTCTGGGGATTCTGGATGAAAAGACGAATTTCCTGGCCATTGACGGAGCGCATGAGGCTATCTTGAAAGATGGATTGGTGCAATTGCTGATGGGTGATGTAGCAGGAATAGACGAAAAAGGACCTGATTCTTTTGTCAATACCGGTTCACCTCATCACATTCGCTTTGTGCAGGACGTGGAGAAATACCCTGTTGTTGAAGAAGGAATAAAGGTTAGATATGACCGAATGTATACTCCTGCTGGCACCAATGTTAATTTCGTTGAAAAAATGAGCGGCGATGAGATCTTCGTTCGTACCTACGAAAGGGGTGTGGAGAATGAGACGCTCTCTTGTGGGACTGGAGTGACGGCTGCGGCAATTGTCTTTGGCAAAGATCAGCCAGCCGCTACGATTAAAATCAAGACCCTTGGTGGCCAATTATCTGTAAAATTTAAGTCTTCCGACAACGGAGTCTTCAAAGAAGTCTGGTTGATTGGGCCTGCAGAGCAGGTCTTTGCCGGAGAAATAAGTGTTTGACCTACTATTGGAGTACTTCTCCGATCAACTGGTTTTATTATCAATTATAACAAAAAGGGCTTAATTTTGAAGCCCTAATAGAGAATCACAATAAGCTAGCATGTTAGATATTATAGCAAAAGGACTTGCAAAAGTATTTGGAACCAAGTCCGATAGAGATATCAAAGTACTTCTTCCGATCGTCACACAGATCAATGAGGTTTTTTCTGGATTAAAGAGCCTCAGCGATGATCAATTGCGAGCTAAAACTGAAGAAATCAGGACTGAAATCAATACTCATCTTAAGGAATTCGATGATAAGATTATTGCGATAAGATCGAAGGTAGATGAGTTGCCTGCAAAAGCTATTCACGAAAAAGATCAGCTTTTCAATCAAATTGATCAGATCGAAAAAGATCGAAATGAAGCTTTGGAAGTCATTTTGGAAAAAGTCTTGCCTAAGGCTTTCGCTGTGATGAAAGAAACTGCAAGACGTTTCAAAGAAAACGGAAAGCTAGTGGTGAAGGCATCTGACCGTGATCGTGAGCTCTCCGCAAATAAGCCAAACATTGAGATCCAAGGCGATGATGCGATCTGGCATAACAGGTGGATGGCCGCGGGTACCGAAGTCGTGTGGGATATGATCCACTACGATGTACAACTGATTGGTGGTATGGTTCTCCATAGAGGAAATATTGCGGAAATGGCTACTGGTGAAGGTAAAACATTGGTCTCTACCCTGCCTGCTTACCTCAATGCACTTGCTGGACGTGGCGTTCATATTGTAACAGTGAATGATTACTTGGCAAAGCGTGACTCCGAATGGAATGCACCACTTTTTGAATTTCACGGACTAAGCGTGGACTGTATTGATAAATTTACTCCCAACTCAGCTGGACGAAAGAAAGCCTACAGATCGGATATCGTGTACGGTACGAATAACGAGTTTGGCTTCGATTACCTAAGAGACAATATGGCTCGTGAGGCGGGTGATCTAGTTCAGGGCAAGCATCATTACGCAATGATTGATGAGGTCGATTCTGTGTTGATTGATGATGCAAGAACACCATTGATTATCTCCGGGCCAGTGCCAAAAGGCGATGTGCATGAGTTTGATGATATGAAGCCTCGTGTTTCTACCCTAGTAGATGAGCAGCGAAAGTTGGTTCAGGGTTTCTTGAGCTCTGCCAAGAAAATGATTGCTGATGGCAATGATAAAGAAGGTGGTTTGTCCCTATTCCGAGCTTTCCGTGGAATACCGAAGTATAAGCCTTTGATCAAATACCTTTCTGAACCTGGAATTCGAGTGATTCTTCAAAAGACAGAGAACCATTATTTGCAGGACAACAAGCGCCAAATGCCGGAAGCAGATGAGCCGCTATTATTTACTATAGATGAAAAAACAAACGTAGTTGATTTGACGGATCGTGGTATCGAGACGATGACTACAAAGAACGAAAATGCTGAGTTTTTCATTCTACCGGATATCGGAATACTAATCGCCGATTTGGAGAAAGAAGAAGGAATTTCCGATACTGATAAGCTTGTACGTAAAGAGGAAGCTATCAAAGATTATAGCGTCAAAGCTCAACGAATTCACACAGTAAACCAATTGCTCAAAGCATATTGTATGTTTGAGCGGGACACTGAGTACATCTTGGTGGATGGCAAAGTTAAGATTGTAGACGAGCAGACAGGACGTGTGATGGAAGGTCGTCGTTATTCTGACGGATTGCACCAGGCGATAGAGGCGAAGGAAAATGTAAAGGTGGAAGATGCCACGCAGACTTACGCTACCATTACCCTTCAGAACTACTTTAGAATGTATCACAAGCTAGCGGGCATGACTGGTACAGCGGAGACTGAAGCAGGTGAATTCTGGGAAATTTACAAACTCGATGTGGTAGTAATACCTACCAATAGGGCGATTATCAGAGCTGACCGTGACGATAAGGTTTATAAAACCGTGCGTGAGAAATTCAACGCAGTTGGTGACGAGATCAATGAGCTAGTCGCAGCAGGAAGACCTGTTTTGGTGGGTACTACTTCGGTGGAAATCTCTGAAGTACTCAGTAGGATGTTGACGTTGAAGAAAATACCTCATCAGGTATTGAACGCAAAGCAACACGCCAGAGAAGCAGATGTAGTTGCTATAGCCGGTCAAGCTGGCACAGTAACTATTGCAACGAACATGGCTGGTCGTGGTACAGATATAAAATTATCTCCTGAGGCAAAAAAAGCTGGAGGTTTGGCAATTATCGGTACAGAGCGTCATGAATCACGTCGTGTCGATAGACAGCTTCGAGGTAGATCTGGTCGTCAAGGTGATGTGGGATCTTCCCAGTTCTTCGTTTCGTTGGAAGACAGCTTGATGCGTCTTTTCGGTTCTGAGCGTATCGCAAAACTGATGGATAGAATGGGTCTGGAAGAAGGCGAAGTGATCCAGCATAGCATGATTTCTAAATCTATTGAGCGTGCGCAGCGCAAGGTGGAGGAAAATAACTTTGGTACAAGAAAGAGATTACTAGAGTATGACGATGTGATGAACTCACAGCGTGAAGTAGTTTATAAGAGAAGAAGAAATGCACTGAAAGGGGATAGGCTGGAATTGGATATTTTGAACATACTATACGATGTCTGCGAAGGCTTGGTAGATATTGGCAAGTCCAACTCCGATCCTGAGGATTTCAGAATGAATGTGTTCACTACACTTGGAGTGGATCATCGTGTAAATGAGAATGATCTAAAATCTAAAGATGCAGGTCAATTGACCCAAGAGCTTTACACCCTTGCTTTTGAAACCTACCAAAAGAAAAGTGAAGTGATGATGAACACTGCGCTTCCGATTTTCAAGCGTGTCCAGGAAGAAAGAGGAGCTACTGTGAAAGACATCATGGTGCCTATTTCTGATGGAATCAAGCAAATCGGTGTGGTAGTGAATCTTGAATCCACAGTGAATACAGAAGGTAGGGAGTTAGTGAGGGCGATTGAGAAAAATGTGTCACTTGCCATCGTTGATCAAAACTGGAAAGAGCATCTTAGAGATATGGATGACTTGAAGCAGTCAGTGCAAAATGCCGTTTATGAGCAAAAAGATCCTCTATTGATCTACAAGTTTGAGTCTTTCGAAATGTTCAAGCGCTTTATAGGAAAGCTGAATGAAGACATGACAACGTTCTTAAGTAGAGCTGATTTGCCTAAGCAAGATCCAAATCAGGTACATGCTGCTGCCCCTCAACGAGTAGCCGAATCGGAAGTACAAGCTTCCAAAGCTGATGCTGGAAGTACACTAAATCCAGGCGCTAACCGTGCTGCAGCAGTAGCTGCTTCCAATGCTGGAAGACCAGCTCCACAGGTGGTAGCTCCTAGAAAATCTGACAAAGCTTTCGGAAGAAATGACAAGGTTTCAGTACAATATACCAATGGAACTACCAAGTCTGATGTGAAATACAAAAGTGTGGAACAGGATGTGCAGGAAGGAAAATGTGTAATCATTGATAATTAAAGGAAGCATGAGAATATTCTGGATTTTAGGATTGGTACTGATTTTAGCAAGTTGCAAAACCACTCGGAAGACCTCGAGTTCTTCGTCAAGCTATGCGAATTACCAGGAAAATTTGAGCTCTTCACTTCCTGTATATCCAGATTACCGTGCACAGATGACTTCTAAATCATCAATTGGCTCCTCTGAATCTACAGAATCGATTGATGGTCAATTGGATCAAGTTCAGGCTAGTTTGATCAGTAAGAATAAGTCCGAGCCCTATTTTAGTGGGTACTCAGTCCTAGTTTATTCGGGAATTGATCGAAATAAGGCCTTCAAAACCCGTGATGATTTAGTTATGAATTTCCCCGATCTAGTTCCTGAAATGCAATACCAACAGCCGAGATATCTCGTGAAGGTTGGTAAGTTCGCACACAAAATAGAGGCGCAAAAAAGCTTCTCAGAAGTAAAATCACAATTTCCAACAGCGAGGATAATTCAAGATCGCTTTCAGCGAGAAGAATTCAAGACGCTAAATGAACTCAATCAACAAGATGCTGAAGGACAAAATTAAATCTCTGGCTAAGGCCTACAAAGAAGAAATAATTGCAAATCGTCGCCGGCTTCATGCTAATCCCGAACTTTCCTTTCAAGAATACAATACTTCAAAGTTTGTAAAGGAAAAGCTCCTAGAAATAGGAATTACAAACATTGAATCGAAAGCAGACACAGGATGGGCTGCTTTGATTGAGGGAAAAAATCCAGGTAAAAGAGTAGTTGCACTACGTGCAGATATGGACGCATTGCCCATAATTGAGGCTAATGACGTTTCTTACAAATCCCAAAACCCAGGTGTCATGCATGCCTGTGGGCATGATGCGCATACTGCATCTCTACTTGGTGCTGCCAAAATTCTTAATGAAATAAAAGATGACTTTGAGGGAACAATCAAGCTGATTTTTCAGCCCGGGGAGGAAGTAGCACCCGGTGGAGCTTCTTTGATGATTGCGGATAAAGTACTTGAAAATCCACGTCCAGACGGAATTATTGGTCAGCATGTGATGCCTTTCATTGAGGTGGGAAAAGTAGGTTTCAGACCTGGGATCTACATGGCCAGTGCTGATGAAATCTACGTGACAGTGAAAGGTAAAGGAGGTCATGCGGCCATGCCTGAGACTTTGATTGACCCCGTCTTGATCGCATCTCATATGATTGTAGCATTGCAGCAAGTGGTGAGTAGAGCAGCTAGTCCGAAGATTCCATCCGTTCTTTCTTTCGGTAGAGTGGAGGCATTGGGCGCTACCAATGTGATCCCAAACGAAGTAAAGATCCAAGGTACCTTCCGTACGCTTGATGAAGATTGGAGAGCCAAAGCTCATGTGAAGATGCTATCAATCGCAAAAGGAATTGTAGAAGGAATGGGCGGAGAAGTGGATTTTGAAATTAAAAAAGGGTATCCTTTTTTGAAAAATGATCCAGAGCTGACACACAGATCTCATCAGGCAGCTATCGCATATCTAGGTGAGGAGAATGTACTCGATTTGGATATTTGGATGGCAGCAGAGGATTTCGCTTTCTATTCACAGGAAGTGGATGGTTGTTTCTACAGATTAGGCACAAGAAATGAATCCAGGGGAATTACTTCTGGTGTGCATACACCTACTTTTGATATCGATGAGGATGCTTTGGAAGTTGGAGCAGGTTTGATGGCATTCTTGGCCGTTTCCGAACTCGGTAAAGCTTAAACTTAAGATAACTTTCCATCATACTTTTTGCAGTAACTTTCCATTTTCCCAACTAATTATACAATGAAAAAAATCATTGCTACTTCAGTTTTTGTTTTTCTATTGGTTACCCAAACCTTCGCTTGGGGTCAGCTAGGGCACTATTTGATTGGCTATATGGCAGAAAAGCAAATGAAAAGATCCGTTCGTAAAAAAGTCGAAAAGGTACTTTCCCCGATGTCTCTTGGTAGAAGTGGTACATGGATGGACGAGATCAGGTCAGACAGTGCATTTGATTATGCCAATTCCTGGCATTACATGACCAGCATACAAGGTGAATACAATGAGTCTATTCAGGAGAAAGGTGGAAACGTGTATGCCGAAATCAATCGAATTAAAAGCGAGCTTAAGGCTGGAAATCTTGATCCAAAGAAAGAAGCTGAAATGCTAAAAATGCTCATCCACATGGTGGAGGACATTCATCAACCGCTTCACGTAGGCAACGGAGAGGATAGAGGAGGAAACGACGTGAAGCTCGAATATTTTGGAAGATCAACAAACCTACATGCCGTTTGGGATAGTGGAATCATTGATGGCAAATCAATGAGCTACACTGAAATTGGAGATGAGCTATCCCGACGATTAAATAAAGACTTGATCGCCGGATATCGAGCGGGTACTATGGATACTTGGCTTGCAGAGGCTGTCGCAGCAAGACCAGCCGTCTATAACTTTCCAGAAAGTAAAAAATTATCTTATTCTTATGGCTATGATAATACCCCACTTTTAGAAGAAAGATTGATAGCCGCTAGCGTGCGATTAGCCCAAATTTTGGAAGAAATTTACGGATAAGAAATAAAATCTTCAGATAATGCCGTTGGACTATGGATGACCAACGGCATTTTTTTATGCTAGTTAAGGAGAAGACTTTTCACGCTACTAAATCCTGTTTATTTCTATTAAGTGGTAGAGTAAAGTTTGGCGAAAACTCATATATATCTTCAAAGAAACACCGAGAATATTTCTAAGAAATTGCAGGTTCATATCATACTTGAAGATTTGCAAAAAGCTGTAAAAAACGGATTTTTAGGGGACGAAGAAATGATTTGAAATCTGAAATAAATAATTTGAAATTTTATTCTTATTCTGAAGAATATCTTGAAAATCACTTTTAAAGCCTCAATTTAGCAGGGTTTTACCTAGAGTCCCACACTCTTAAAACCTTGATTTCCTTTCAGCATGTGAATAAATAAGTAAATAGCCCTTCACTATTTTTACTCTGACCCCTTCATTCTTTGTCTTCCAATGTGTGGAAACACGGCAACCAAATTGGCAGCATCAGCAAAAAAATTTTTTAGCTTCTCGCTATAGATATCAGAGCCGTTGTGATCTTTCCAAAAATTATAGATATGAAATCTATCTTCAATTGATGATAGAACCCAACCTATTTGTCTAGCCACCCACGAAGCATTTTTCAGCATCTTTTGATGAATACAGCCTTCCTTCTGCTACATCTCTTTTTACCCTTTTTCAATCGCTATTTTTTGTTTGGGAGAAAGCTCGTACACGGAGTCCAGCTCAGATTCTAAATCTAATAGCTTATGGATTTCCTACAATATTTCTCTATCTGAATTTTAAGACCCGATTCGGACATAGATATATGCATTATAGAATTAAGTCCGCTCAAAATACTTACCTATCCTAAATGTAAAAAATACCAGTTTAGTTTTTTACATCCCCTCAAACAACCCGCCCATCCCCTGGGCAGGTTTTATTTTCAAATGCTTATAAGCCAACTCCGTTGCCATACGACCGCGAGAGGTTCTTTTCAAATAGCCTTCCTGGATCAGAAACGGTTCGTAAACTTCCTCTATAGTCTCCGCCTCCTCGCTACATGCCGTCGCGATGGTGCTCAAACCAACGGGTCCGCCATTAAACTTTTCGATTATGGTCAGCAGGATTCTGTTGTCCATTTCATCCAATCCATTCACATCCACATCGAGCGCGTCTAATGCGATTTTGGAAATTTCCAAAGTAATCGTTCCATCTCCTTTTACTTCCGCGAAGTCACGGGTTCGGCGAAGAAGCATGTTCGCGATTCTTGGCGTTCCTCGGCTCCTTCTAGCGATCTCGTAAGCAGCCACTTCATCAATTGGTGTCTGCAAAATACCAGCTGAACGAGTTACGATATCCGTTAATAATTTCGCGTCATAATATTCCAATCTAGAATTGATGCCAAATCTCGCACGGAGGGGAGATGTCAATAAACCTGATCGAGTAGTGGCGCCTATTAACGTAAATGGACTTAGAGAAATCTGAACGGATCGTGCATTTGGCCCAGAATCCAGCATTATATCTATCCTGAAATCCTCCATTGCCGAGTATAAGTACTCTTCCACGATAGGATTAAGTCTATGAATCTCATCTATAAAAAGCACATCACCTTCATCCAAATTCGTCAGCAAACCTGCCAGATCTGAGGGTTTGTCAAGGACTGGCCCAGAGGTGATTTTGATGCCTGCTTGGAGCTCGTTAGCAATAATATAACTCAGTGTAGTTTTTCCTAAGCCTGGAGGTCCATGCAGAAGCACATGATCCAAAGGTTCGTTCCTACGCTTTGCTGCCAGCACAAACACGCGCAAATTCTCCACGATTTTGAACTGACCGGTAAAATCCTCAAAACTTAGGGGTCTTAAAGCTTTTTCGAAATCCTTGTCCTTTGGGCTTAGACTTTCGTCCTCCCCACTTAAATAATCTTCTCTCATAGTTTATCCGTACGCTCACAAATATAGAAAAATACGAATGCCTTCCTCCGCATTTTTGAAACCTTGCCTTTCCCTCAAAACTGGAAAATAAGCCGTAAATTCGCCCTCAAATTCCCAAGATCATGCGCCAAAACGCCCGAAAAAACATTATATATTCTATAGTACTCCTTACCGCCATCATGCTAGTTTACTCTTGGCGTAATCGTGACAAGACCAAGACAGAATTGACGGCATCTACAGTTCCTGTTGCCGGTAAAATGACTCTTTCGGGCAAAACTATGGGTACAACTTACAACCTCACCTATCTGGATGAGGAAAGCCGTGACTTTCAAACTTCTATTGATTCTCTTTTGGTTGTTTTCAATCAAAGTCTTTCTACATACATCCCTGATTCAGAATTGAGCAGGTTCAATCAAGGGGATACTTTGGACTTCAAATTGCCCTATTTATTGCCTGTGCTGGAAGCTTCCAAAAAAGTCTATGAAAATACTGACGGAGCTTTCGATCCGACGGTGGGGCCACTGGTAAATATATGGGGTTTTGGCCCGGGCGGACCTGAGCTCAAGGACAGCGTGGACATCAAAAACCTTCTGACGACGGTCGGCTTTTCCAAAATTGAATTTGACCAGAAGCAGCTTCGCAAGAAAGTAGCGGGTATCTATCTGGATTTTTCTGCTATTGCAAAAGGCTACGGGTCTGATGTGGTTGCTGATTTTTTGAAAAATAGAGGGATCTCGAATTACTTGGTGGAAATAGGTGGAGAGCTGGTGGCTAATGGGGTGAATGAAAAAGGTGAGCTTTGGAAAGTTGGAGTGAATCGACCGGAGGAATCTGCCAATGCTTCTGACCTGATCAGCATTATTGCACTTCAAGATCGAGCAATGGCTACTTCTGGAAACTACCGCAACTTCTATGTGCGCGACTCAGTAAAAATTTCTCATACTATTAATCCTGCCACAGGTTATCCTGTAGATCACACGTTGCTCAGTGCTACAGTTCTAGCGGCAAATTGTATGACGGCAGATGCTTACGCCACCGCTCTAATGGTGATGGGAAAAGATAAGGCCATCGCCCTGGATTCAGCACTTAGTGAAATTGAAGTCTTTTTGATCTACGATGATGGAATGGGTGGATTTAAGACTTTTGCGAGTGAAAGTTTGAAGCCATTCTTATCTTTCCCTCAAGAGAATTAATTTTAAATGCAACACTATTGAATTTTATTACCTTTGCCTGAGTTATAGCTTTCACCTTTTCACTAGAAAAAAGGGAAGTAACCTAGGCCGATGGAATTCAAATTTTTGCTTCTTTTTCTCACAGCCATGATCGCAGGATCATTGGTTTTTTTTGCACCGAATTTCAGAGAGAAATATTTCAGACTTGTACTCGTTTTTGCTGGATCCTATCTCTTTTCGATCACTGTTTTGCATTTATTACCTGAATTATTCAACAGTGGATTTGATGGAGGTGAAATTGGTCTTTTCATACTAATAGGCTTTTTACTCCAACAAATACTAGAGTTTCTTTCAAGCGGAATTGAGCATGGACACATCCATCACCTTCATGGTGAGAGTAATAGCGGTGTAATTACGGTGATGCTTGGATTATTTATTCATGCATTTCTGGAAGGCACTTTACTCTCTCATGACACCTTGATCGGAGCAGAGTCTGTTGCTCATGTCCATGGAAGTAAATCTGTCTTGATCGGCATAGTCATGCACAAAGGACCCGCAGCTTTTGCACTCGCTGCAGTCTTGAGCAACTCTCTTTCAAAAAAATGGACCCTGATTCTCCTTACAATTTTCGCTTTGGCCTCACCCTTGGGAATGTTCTCAAGTTCGTTTTTATTTGAAAATGGTATTCTACAGAAAGAAGGAATCGGAATGCTTTATGGGTTGGTCGTTGGAGGTTTTCTACACATATCGACTACCATATTTTTCGAAAGCAGTCCACACCACACTTTTCATTGGAATAAATTATTGGTGAGCTTTTTTGCCGCAGGTTTGGCGATAGCTTCGGAGTATTTCATTTGAAGCTCTTATTTTTTTGAAGCTAACAGTACCTTGAAGCTGAGACATTGAAAAAACTGACTTCCGTCATATTTTATTTTTATTTTTTTCAGAATAATATTTCATCAAAAGGGTTTAGACGAAACATTAAATATTTATTGCTAAAATGATATATTTACGCTAAATAGCTATAGCCAATAATTATTTTTAGCATGCAAGAAATCAAATGCCCAAAATGTTCTAGTGATAAAATCACTAAAAGCGGAATAATATCAGGCAGACAACGCTATAAATGCAAGGAATGCAATTATCACTTCTCCGTAGCTAAACTGGGTAAAGTGATTGATAAGTACTATGTAATTAAAGCATTGCAGCTTTACCTAGAGGGGATCTCGCTTCGAGAGATCGAAAGAATCCTAGGTGTGAGCCATGTATCGGTGATGAATTGGGTTAGGCAGTATGGAATAAAAGCTCCTGAAAATCAAGACTACCGCCCAACCTACAAAATTTTTAGTCACGAGGAACTTGTGAAATTTATGTCCTCAAAAGCCCAAATCGCAGGTTCGGGGATGATTATCACAGAATTGGGAGATAAATTTATGGTCATCAAATGGGAACGATTTAAGGACAGGTAATCAATTATTTTTATAGCTATATTTTTTTAACAAAAGTATAGCTTGTTTTTTTATTATTTCCAGAAAGCCTCCAACTTGATCGAAGTTATCGTCAGGGCCCGACTTTAATGTGAACTAGCAATAAACCCAAGATCATGAATTTAAAAACCCATTTTCTGACAATAGTCTTTTTGGCATTGCTATGTCAACAAGTCTATGCCCAAGGCCCGGTGACAGATAAACCACCAATCGATCATTCCTACAAGCCACTGACGCTAAATCTTTCAGCTGACGGAAGCAAATATGTGCGCTTCATCATATGGAATCAAATATGGGCAAGCGTCACGCAAAACAATCCCGGCACAATGGGAATCGATGGGATGGCGAAAAAAGCTACTGCAGATATTGGTATCCGTCGCGCAAGAATACTCGCTGTGGCGGAAGTTTCTCCAAAATTTCTCATCCTTGCCCATTTTGGAATCAACAATCAGACATTTGTAAATGGTGGAGCACCAGCAGGAGGAGCTTCAGGAAATGCTGGAAATCTACCAGTAATTGTGGATCCAGAAACTGGTTTGGGAAGTGCAACGGGTACCTCTGCAAAAAAGCCTCAACTATTTTTTCACGATATCTGGACTGAATACAAGATCACAGACTGGCTGTATGCCGGAGCGGGACTTCACTATTGGAATGGAATCTCAAGATTTACCAGTCATTCCACATTGAATTTCATGGCAATTGATGCGCCGATTTTCAATTGGCCAAACATTGAACTTACCGATCAATTTGCCCGACAAATGGGGATGTATACCAAAGGCACTATCGGGAAAATCAATTATCGATTAGCACTTAATAAGCCATTTGCTGTAGGTAGCGAAGGGAGATATGATGAAGCCACTCAAAGACCAATAGCAGCAAATACTCCGACCGATAATTGGGCTACACAAGGTTATGCCGCATTCCAATTCTTAGAAACGGAAAATAATAAGCTTCCATATTTCGTAGGAAGCTACCTCGGAACCAAAAAGATTTTCAACCTCGGGGCAGGCTGGTACCATCATGCTGGCTCCACTAGTTCCAAACTTGCTGATGGATCTATGCAGACGCACGATATGAAATTATTTGGACTGGATGCGTTTTTGGATATCCCTCTAAATAAAGCTACCGGTACAGCAATCACTTCTTATGCAGTTCTCTACTCCTATGATTTTGGTCCCAATTATTTAAGAAATATCGGAATCATGAATGTGGGGTTTGGTCCGGGAACTACACAGAATGGAAATGGAAACTTACAACCGACCATCGGGACCGGTACAATATTCTATACTTTACATGGCTTTCTATTACCAAGCTCTTTATTGAAAGATAAAGGTCGGCTTCAGCCATTTGCAGCGCTGACTCACAAAAACTTTGAATACTTTGATGATAGCAGCTGGCAATATGATCTTGGAATGAATTACTACATGAATGGTCATCAAGCCAAAATCACTTTTCAATACAGTCAGCGACCACTCTTTGAAAACTATAAAAAGTCCGGCTCTGCCGGGGAATTCGTCTTACAAACACAAATATTTCTCTAATCCAAAGCACCATGCCTAAACAAGACCCAAAAATGAAAGCCTACTGGAAGAAAAATCTCCAGACGCTCTTCGTATTACTGATCATCTGGTTTACCGTTTCCTTCGGTTTCGGAATCCTCCTGGTTGAACCACTCAACACAATCCAAATAGGGGGGTACAAACTCGGATTCTGGTTTGCCCAACAAGGATCCATCTTCGTCTTCGTCATTCTGATTTTCATCTATGTGGTCAGAATGAACAAGTTGGACAAAGAATTTGATGTAAACGAAGAATAAGCTCACCTAAAAAAGCAAAAAATTATGGAAATTTTAACCTGGACTTACATACTGGTGGGCGTTTCATTTGCCCTATACATCGGCATCGCGATCTACACGCGAGCAGGCTCCACCAAAGAATTTTATACCGCAGGTGGTGGAGTGTCTCCTCTTGCTAACGGTATGGCTACGGCCGCGGACTGGATGTCAGCAGCATCATTTATCTCTATGGCAGGGATTATCTCGTTTTCAGGCTATGACGGCTCTGTCTACCTGATGGGTTGGACCGGGGGCTATGTGCTTTTGGCACTTCTGCTTGCTCCTTATCTTCGGAAATTTGGGAAATTCACAGTGCCTGATTTCGTTGGCGATCGCTATTATTCCAATAAGGCCCGAGTGGTAGCAGTTATCTGCGCCTTGTTTATCTCCTTTACCTATGTTGCCGGGCAGATGCGCGGTGTAGGAATTGTGTTCTCGCGCTACTTGGAAATTCCTATCGAATGGGGAGTTGTCTTCGGGATGTGTATCGTGTTTTTCTATGCTGTTTTGGGAGGAATGAAAGGTATTACCTACACACAAGTAGCTCAATATTGCGTTTTAATCTTTGCTTTTATGGTTCCGGCCATCTTCGTATCCATGCAGCTGACTGGGAATCCGATTCCACAATTGGGATTGGGAAGCACGGTGGCAGACGGCACTTATTTATTGGACAAATTAGACGGAGTGCTGACTGAGCTTGGATTTGCCGCTTATACAGATGGGCGAAAAGGGATGGCGGATATTTTTATGATAACTCTGGCTTTGATGGTTGGAACGGCAGGATTGCCCCACGTGATTGTCCGCTTTTTCACCGTGCCACGAGTGAAAGATGCCCGCTTGTCTGCAGGCTACGCGCTAGTTTTCATTTCTATCCTTTATACCACAGCCCCTGCAGTGGCGGCATTTGGAATTTATAATGCAATAGACACAGTTAGCGAAAAGAGAATCGACAATTTACCTACTTGGGTCAATACTTGGGAAAAGACAAATCTGATCAAGGTTGAGGATAAAAATGGAGACGGTATAGTCCAGTACGTAGCTGATAAAAGCAAAAATGAATTAACTATAGATAAGGATATCATGGTATTGGCATCACCTGAGATCGCTCAACTTCCAAACTGGGTGGTTGGACTAGTAGCCGCTGGAGCAATGGCCGCGGCTCTTTCTACCGCAGCAGGATTACTTTTGGTGATTTCTACATCTGTTTCACGTGACCTTTTCCGCACCTTCAATCCAAATATGTCGGAGAAAAATGAACTTAGGATTGCCCGAATTGCAGCAGCAGGTGCAGTGGTAATCGCAGGTTATTTCGGAATCAATCCTCCGGGCTTTGTGGCCGAAGTCGTTGCCTTTGCCTTTGGCTTGGCAGCCGCATCTTTCTTTCCAGTAATCATAATGGGAATTTTCTCCAGTCGTATCAATAAAGAAGGAGCGATTGCAGGAATGATCTCTGGCTTAGTATTTACGCTCAGCTATATCATATTCTTTAAATTTATTAGCCCAGAATTGAATTCAGCTGATAATTGGTGGTTTGGAATCTCTCCCGAAGGAATCGGTTCCATAGGCATGTTTCTAAATTTCATAGTCTGCGTAGCGGTTTCTAAAATGACTCCTGCTCCTCCTCAGGAAGTACAGGATATGATTCAGGAAATTCGAATTCCTCGTGGCGCAGGCGCTGCTAACGAGCATTGATTTCAAAAGAAGGGAATCTCAGAATTATAGACCTGAGATTTCCTTCTTTTATATTTCAAAACTGGTAAATTCAATTGGATCTAAAATCGAAAACACCTTGAAAAGTCAACGTCTATGGGGAGTATTTCTGCTGGGATTTTTTCTTTTGAATTATCCTTTCCTAATGCTGTACAACAAGGATTTGATGATCTTGGATATTCCTGTACTCTACTTTTATATTTTCCTATTTCTTTTTGGAATGATCCTCCTGTCACGATTCGTAATCAAAAAATCGAAAAACGAAACGGATGCTTAGCCGGGAGGTCATCATATCGGTCACTTTTGGATATTTAATCCTCCTATTTGCTATTGCCTGGTACACAGAGCGGAAAGGCTCGCCATTAAAAAAATGGGCGAATCATCCTTGGGTGTATGCCTTATCATTGGCCGTTTATTGTACTGCTTGGACATTTTATGGCTCGGTAGGCAGAGCGGCAGAAAATGGCCTCGACTTTTTGGCGATATATGTAGGTCCTTGCCTGGTTGCTCCACTGTGGTGGCTGGTGATGCGGAAAATCATTCGCATCTCAAAGGCAATGAACATCTCTTCCATCGCAGATTTCATCAGTTCACGCTATGGCAAATCCGCCAATTTAGGTGCTTTGGTTACGATTTTCTGCCTTTTCGGGATTTTACCTTACATCTCTATTCAGATCAAAGGAATTTCCAATTCGTTAGATATTATGCAGCTGACTGAGACTCCCTTGGCTGCTGGTTCATTCTCCGTTTTTAGTGATTCTGGATTTTACCTTGCATTAGGCCTTGCACTTTTCACGATTTTCTTTGGCACACGAGCGATTGAGGCCACTGCCAGACACGAGGGATTAGTGATTGCTGTGGTCTTTGAATCGATCGTAAAGCTTTTTGCTTTTTTGGCAATTGGAATATTCGTTAGTTTTTTCCTTTTTGATGGGCTCACGGATATTTTTGCTCAGGCCAAAGTAGCTGATCTGTCCCATCTTTTCGTGCTGTCAGGAGAAAATGGAGTCTCCGATTGGTTCTGGATGGGTTTACTTTCCATGATGGCGGTGATGTTTTTACCCCGTCAGTTTCAGATGGGAATCATCGAAAACACTTCCGAAAAGCATCTTGACACCGCCATGTGGCTGTTCCCGCTCTATTTAGTGTTGATCAATGTATTTGTATTACCGATCGCTCTTTCTGGACTGATGATTTTCCAAAATCAGCCTGTGCTTGCCGATACCTTTGTTTTGGCAATCCCTTTGAAATTTGGACAAGAAGGATTGGCTGTTTTAGGATATTTAGGTGGGTTTGCTGCTGCCACCAGTATGATTATCGTCTCTACTATCTCACTCAGTACTATGGTCAGTAATAATTTGCTGATGCCGATTTTGGTAGCTAATGGTAATTTTTCGAAGCGATTTCAATCTAATCTCCCAGGTATTTTAATCTGGGGAAGACGCCTTACAATTCTGGCGATCATTCTACTTTCCTATTTTTATTTCAGAATTCTAGACACGGGTAGCTCTTTGGTCTCAACTGGTCTAATTTCCTTTGTCGCAATCGCACAATTGAGCCCGTCGATTATCGGTGGAATTTTTTGGAAAAAAGCCTCCAAATCGGGAGCAACAGTAGGACTTATCCTTGGAATGGGGATTTGGGGATTTACCTTGATTTTACCCACTTTCGCAAGTATCGGATTGGTGCCTAAGGAAATCTTAACTGACGGATTATTTGGCTATTCTTGGCTAAGGCCAAATAGCCTCTTTGGAATGGAAGGGATGAGCATCGTTTCTCACGCATTGTTTTTTAGTCTTTTTGCTAATATTTTATGCTTTGTAGCCATTTCTTTTTTTGCGAAGCAAAGCTCAAAAGAACTGAATCAAGCAGTGCTTTTTGTGGATATATTCAAGTATGACCAAAAACTGGACACCAACATTTTCTGGAAAGGTCAGGCCCAATTTTCTGCGCTACAGAGTCTACTCAATACTTTTCTCGGGGAAGAAAAATCTACCAAATCACTCAGTGATTTCAAATTGAACTATGGGAAACCATTTCAAAATGAGGGAATGGCAGATCCCGAGTTTGTCAGCTTTGCACAGCGAATCCTTTCCGGAGTGATCGGCGTAGCCTCAGCAAGAATATTAGTAGCCTCAGTAGTGAAGGAAGAAGAGATCAGTATGGACGAAGTGCTCAATATTTTGAAAGAAACGCAGGGAATTAAAAGTCTGAATCTAGAGCTAAAATCAAAAACCAAAGCTCTGAAAAAAGCTTCTGAAAAACTGAGTGAAGTTAATAAGGCCTTAAAACTAAACGACATGCTGAAAGACGAATTTATCTCTACTGTGACGCATGAAATGAAAACTCCCATCACATCGATTAGGGCATTTTCAGAAATTCTTCAAGATGAAAATCTAAATGAAGACGAGAAAAGACGATTTCTCCAGATTATCATAGACGAAACAGGCCGGATGACGCGACTAATTGACCAAGTCTTGGATTTAGAGCGATTTGATTCCGGGAGACAAACCTTAAATTGGGAAAAAACAGACTTGAAAAACTTGATTTTAGAAAGCGCAGAAAGTATGGAAAAGGTGTTTCTGGAAAAAAGTCTTGACTTTCAAATCGATTGCAGATTTGAAAAACTTTATTTACTTGTGGATCAGGATCGGATCAAGCAAGTTTTGCTCAATTTGCTAAGCAATGCCTCAAAATTTGCCAAATCCTCCGTCCAACTCATTGCAGTTGAAGAGGATCAAATGCTGTCCATAGCAGTTGCGGATGATGGAGTTGGGATTCCAGAGGAAGATCTTCCATATCTATTTGAAAAGTTTTTCCAGGCAAAAAATCAGACTCAAAAAAAACCAATTGGAACAGGTCTGGGCTTGGCTATTTCTAAGAAAATCATGGAATATCATTCAGGAACAATAGATGTAAGTACCGAGCCTGGAAAAACAGTTTTTCAAATTTGTATTCCTCTGCAGCAAGAAGCATTAACCCCCCACCCTTTAAGATCATGAATAAAATCCTCCTTGTAGATGATGAACCTAATATTTTACTTTCCTTGGACTTTCTCTTCAAGAAGGAGGGATACCAAGTGCTTATCGCACGAGATGGTGAGGAAGCTATGGCGCTTATACGAGATGAGATTCCTGATTTGATTATTTTGGATATCATGATGCCAAAAGTCGATGGCTATGAGGTTTGTGCCTTTGTCAAGGAAAACTACCTAAAAACCAAAGTGGTCTTTCTTTCTGCAAAAAGTAAAGAAAAGGACCTCCAAAAAGGATTAGCCCTTGGGGCTGATAAATATCTAACAAAGCCTTTTTCTACCAAAGAAATAGTCGCTGAAGTAAAAAAATTATTAAACTGAATAACAATAAAACACAAAACCCATGAGTGATCGAATTCATACCCTGAGCGGATATCTTTACGAATACCAAAAGAGTGTCACGCAGCCCGAAGAGTTTTGGGCGAGAATAGCCGATTCATTTCACTGGCGAAAACGCTGGAAAAATGTTTTAAAGTGGAATTTTAAAGATCCGGATGTGAAGTGGTTTGTGGATGGAAAGCTGAATATCACTGAAAATATTTTTGAGCGTCATCTTTATACTATTGGCGATCGACCAGCGATCATTTGGGAGGCTAATGATCCTAATGAAGCTGGGAGAACGCTTACCTATCGAGAGCTTTTTCATGAAGTGAATCGCTTTACGAATGCATTGAAATCTAAGGGAATTGGCAAAGGTGACAAAGTCATCATCTATATGCCGATGATTCCGGAAGCCGCTATCGCAATGCTGGCCTGTGCCCGAATCGGGGCAATACACTCGGTCGTATTTGCAGGATTTTCTAGTAACGCATTGGCAGATCGGATCACTGACTGCGGTGCAAAAGCGGTCTTAACATCGGATGGGAATTTCCGTGGAAACAAGACAATCGGTGTGAAATCCCTAGTTGATGAAGCCTTGGAAAAGAGTTCCGTTGAAACTGTGATTGTGTACCAGCGAACCAATCAGGAGGTAACCATGAAATCTGGGCGAGACCATTGGTGGCATGAAGTAATTGCTGGCGAGTCTGATCAAAATGTAGCCGAAGAAATGGACAGTGAAGACATGCTCTTCATTCTCTATACTTCAGGTTCGACAGGCAAGCCAAAAGGCGTGGTTCATACTACCGGCGGCTATATGGTTTATACCCAATATTCCTTTGAGAATGTATTTCAGTATTCGCCAGGCGATGTCTATTGGTGTACTGCTGATATCGGTTGGATTACCGGTCACTCCTATATTGTTTACGGGCCATTACTGGCAGGAGCTACAACTTTAATGTTTGAGGGGGTTCCAACCTACCCTGATGCCGGAAGATTCTGGGCAGTCTGCGAAAAACATAAAGTAAACATCTTTTACACCGCCCCAACGGCCATCCGAGCATTACAAGCTTATGGAACCGAACCAATCGAGGGCTATGATTTGAGTTCGTTAAAAGTGCTCGGCTCTGTCGGTGAACCGATTAATGAGGAGGCTTGGCATTGGTATCATACGCACATTGGTAAAAACAAATGTCCAATCGTTGATACTTGGTGGCAAACCGAAACTGGTGGAATTTTGATTTCACCAATTGCAGGAATCACACCTACCAAACCAGCTTTTGCTACGCTTCCACTTCCGGGGATTCAACTTTGCATCGTAGATCCTGAAGGAAATGAACTGACCGGAAACTCAGTAGAAGGAAATCTCTGCATCAAATTCCCTTGGCCTTCCATGGTTCGAACGACTTATGGCGATCATGAGCGCTGCAAGCAAACTTATTTCTCTACCTATCCTGGCATGTATTTCACCGGAGACGGGGTCAAGCGAGATCATGACGGCTACTACCGAATCCTCGGTCGAGTGGATGATGTGATGAATGTCTCAGGTCACCGAATGGGAACCGCCGAAGTTGAAAATGCGATCAACGAACATCCGTTGGTCATCGAATCGGCTGTAGTAGGCTATCCGCATGAAGTTAAAGGTCAGGGAATCTATGCCTATGTGATCTGCGATATGACCAACCGAACCGAGGATAATCTTGTCAATGAGATCAAAGAGATGGTTTCTAAGATGATTGGCCCGATAGCCAAGCCAGACAAAATTCAAATCGTAGCCGGGCTTCCAAAAACCCGCTCAGGTAAGATCATGCGTAGAATCCTGCGGAAAGTAGCCGAAGGGAGTCTTGACAGCATGGGAGACACCAGTACCTTGCTCGATCCAGAGGTGGTGGAGAAAATTATCGAAGGCAGGAAGTAAAATCAGAAAGCAAAAGTGAGAAATCTAAAAAATTTTAGACTTCTCACTTTATAATTGATACTTATCATGAATGTTATCGTCCACCGGGTAGCAGAATTTCTCAAGCGGTTTCCTCCTTTTTCTTTTCTTTCAAAAGAAGTTTTGGAAAAAGTGGCTGGCTCCGTGGAAATCCGCTATTTGGAAAAGGGCGAGATCCTTTTTAGACAAGGACAAGCTGCCGAAACCCATTTTTATATTCTAAAAGAAGGGGTAATTATTCTGACGGAATCCATCCAAAATCAAGAGGAAATTCGAGATGAATGCGATGAAGGTGATGTCTTTGGAGTTTTAGCCTTATTGGGAAAGCGGCCCTATGTACTCTCTGCAAAAGTGCAGGAAAACAGTCTTGTCTATGCGATTCCTGTTTCTGTCTTTGAAGAAGTTCTGGAGCAAAATAGTAGAGTTGCCCTGTATTTTGCGGCAGGCTTTGCTTCAGGCCAAGTCGTGATAAGACAGGATCTTTCTACTGGGCAAAAAGCCCGTGGAGCATTTAAGAATGAATCCCGCGATCATTCGCTGATGATTTTTTCGGATCAATCAGAAATTAAATTTTCGGAAAAAGTATTGATTTGTAGCCCAGAACATACGATCCAAGAGGCTGCCGAACTTATGAGCGAGAAGCATGTCGGCAGTATCGTCGTATGCAGATCGGATTTGAAACCACTTGGGATAATTACCGATAAGGACCTTCGCAACAAAGTAGTTTCAAAAGGAATTTCACTGGAGACAGCAGCTTCCAAAATCATGAGCGCACCTATTTTGACCCGAAGAAAGGATACTTCTTTTTCAGATCTGTATCTAACCATGATTAAGAATCGCTTGCATCATTTAGTCCTGACCGAAGATGGAACTGACCAAAGCCCGGTTTGCGGGATTATCTCTGATCATGACGTGCTGCTCTCAATGGGAAATAGCCCTGCCGTATTGATTCACGGCCTGATGAATACGCTGGATCTGAAAGAAATGAGACTTATCCGGGATCAGGCAGAGCAAATGCTCCGCTACTATCTTGAAAATGAACTGACCATGGATTTTGTGGCATCGGTGATGACCGAAGTCAATGATATCATCATCAAGCAAGCGCTCCGAATCGCAGAAAATTCATTGGCAAATGAGGATGAGGTACTTCGGAAAATTCCGTATTGTTTCCTTTCACTAGGATCTGAAGGTCGAGAGGAACAACTTCTTCGTACTGACCAAGACAATGCCTTGGTCTACGAAGACGTGCCAGAAGCTTTGGACGAAGAGGCCCATGCATACTTTCTAAAGCTTGGAACGGCAATGGTCGAAGTACTCCTTGCCTGCGGCTTTGCCTCCTGCCCTGGAGATATCATGGCAAGTAATCCGAAATGGGTGCAGCCCATGAGCAAATGGAAAAGTTTTTTCACCGAATGGATCATCAGACCGACTGAAGAGGCAATCTTGAGCTCCACCATTTTCTTTGATTTCAGAGCTGTGGCTGGAAATCTTGGATTGGGCGAAACGCTGAGTTTACATATCTACGAGGAGATTCAGAAAAAGAAAATCTTCTTGAATTTTCTGGCAAAAAATGCGTTAATGAATCCTCCGCCACTTGGGTTTTTCAAGGATTTTGTAGTGGAAAAGTCAGGCGAGCACAAAAATGAATTTGATATCAAATCAAGAGCGATGATGCCTTTGGCTGACTTGGCGAGACTTCTGGTGCTAAGTCATGGGGTGATTGGGGTGAATAATACCTTTAAGCGATTTGATCGTCTGGCAGAGTTGGAGCCAAATTACGAGGCTCTTTTTAAGCAGGCGGCAAAAGCTTATGAAATCCTAATGCGTACCCGTGCATTGGAAGGGCTCAAAAATCAATCTAGTGGACGATTTATTCAGCCTGAAAGTCTCGGGAAATTAGAGCGGCAATTGCTGAAAAACACCTTTTCGCCGATCAACGAACTTCAAACTATCGTAAAAGTCCGCTTTCAATTAGACTATTTTCCATCATGAGCTGGTGGAATTTTGGTCAAAAAAAAGTGAAAAAAGCTGATTTTGTGGAAGCTTTTCTTCTCAAGAATCAAAAGCAAATCCCGGCTATCCGGAGTCTTGACCAACTTGAATTTACCGTCTTTGATACGGAGACTACAGGGCTTTCGATAAAAGACGATTATATCCTTTCATTAGGAGCAGTAAAAATCCGGGATCAACGAATTTTGATCGAAACAGTATTGGAGCTCTATCCTAATTCTTCAAAATCCGGGAAAAAAACCGCCGCAATCCACGGATTGATCGAACGCGAGAATCAAATTCAGATTCGGGATTTTGCGGAGCAAAGCTTAGAATACTTCGGGAATTCAATTTTGGTAGCTCAACACATTGGCTTTGATTCAGAAATGATGCAAAAGGCTTGTAGGCCTTTTGGCTTGGAGAAGCTACCGAATCCCATGATAGATACCATGTCTTTTGCAATCCGGCTAGAACTGGGACCTCATGCGGATCAAAGCCAAGTCAAACCGGAGGATTATGGATTAGACGCCCTTTGTCATCGATACCTGATCCCAACAGAAGATCGTCATACTGCAGCCGGAGATGCATTTCTGACTGCACAGCTTTTATTGAAACTTTTAAAAAAGGCTCAAGCCAGAGGAATTGAAAACTTCGGGCAGTTGATTCGTTAAGGAGTTTTACTGTCAAATAATAAATGAAACCACTACTTCACATAGAGTTAGTATAACAACTATTTTCAAGGTTTATGCCTTGAATCTTGTCAAAAAGATGAAGTAATTATTCTTATAAACTTGACGGGAACCGACCAAAAAATTGCTCAATTACTTCCATTCCACCCCTACACTGCCAGCTGCTTTGAATTGGATTAGCAATTCATTTTTCAAAGGATGGAAGCCGGCAGGAATAATTTCCAAGTTTTGGATTTTCAAATTGGCTATTGGAGTCGAAAGCCCTAATCGATTCTGAATGCTTCCCATGCTTTCGTCGATTAAATCTCCAATGGGGAGTACTGCCCTTCTTTCAATACTGCGGATAATTTTGCGTTTTTTCAGACCAACTCCTGTCTGTGCCCCGAAGTTTCCACTTTCCATTTTGAAATTAATATCCTCGAAAACCAGGCTTTGAGTAGCAGCATTATATTCCGGCTGGCCCACTACAAATAGAGTTCCGCTAAGAGTTTTACCATTAGTCTGTTCAGCAGTGAAATCCATATTTATAGCCAATAAATCCCCAAAAGCTTGGGTCTTGATATTGGATGGAATCAGGGTAGTTTTCTTGTCCACGCGAAATGCCTTCCCCTCCAAATTCTGCTTTAAAAGCTCGTCAAGCTTAGCATAGCTTACTGATAAAGGGATGGTAATCTCTAATTCATTCTTAGAATTATCATTTTGACTGAGTCCTGGAAGCGGGAAAGCCCGTGAAGGTGCAGCCTCTGCAGGGTGAGAATTAATCTTTCCATTCATGCCAAGCCAGAGATTGTAATTCTGATCATCATCAAAGAACTCTTTGATTTTCAATTGCTGTGGCTGGATGGAAAATGCGGTATTCCCTCCCAACCACTCAATAGAAAAAGGTTTGCCAACTTGCGCCCAAGCGAGATCTACCATGGTTTTTAAACTTGCAATCTCTTTTCCTCCTGTTAGATTTTCATTTCCCCATTTCCTTAATTCTTTGCTCAACAGACCACTCAGATCCACTTGCATTCCCAGTACTTCCACCGCTAGATTTCCCCCCAAATCCATCAATTCAAAACTTTCGGCGCCTAAACTCCAATCTGGATTGATGACTGGGTCTATCACAAAGACAGGCGCAAAATCCTCGTTCAAAGGCAATTTGGATTGAAATAAACTTCCCAGCCCTTTAGGCTTTAAGCCTACTTCCCCCACGACATTTATAGGTACAGTCAGCTGAATTCGCTGACTATCCAGCGCTGTCCAACTGATTTTTCCATTTCTCATCAGTTGAAAATCACCTGTAATTCCACTGCCCATATCCAGTCCTTTTTCCTGAAGTAGTAGGGTTGGGATCTGACCATTCAGGAGTTTACTCAATGTTTCTTTAGGGATTTTTAAAGGCACATTCACATCAGTTGTAGCAATGGGCGGTGGAGTGCTTCTCCCTGGATTGACAGCAGGGTTTATACTTTTGCAGGAAAATAAGACAAGACCTATTAAAACGATAGGTATCGGAAAGTTTATAAATCGCCGGTGGAACTGTATTTTCATAAATGAAGTTTGGTTTTCAATGGGTGATCTTTCTTCTACAACTATTGCCCCAAAAATATAAAACGTAAGAAATGAATTGGAATAAACTCACTCAACCCGGCCAAATACAGGAAATCAAAGCACTAAGCGAAGAGAAGCCCGTCTTTATTTTCAAGCATAGTTCCAGATGTTCGATCAGCAGTATGTCTTTAGATCGATTACTTCGCAAATGGAAAGACTCGGATGCCGAGAAAGTGACGCCTTATTTTTTGGATTTGATAGCAAGCCGTGATTTGTCAGATTTGGTGGCTAAAGAATTCCGAATCCCTCATGAGTCACCGCAATTATTGCTGATAAAGAACGGTGAGGTTGTGTATGATAACAGCCACTTTGAGATCTCCTATGCAGATCTCATGGGGAAAATATAGTTGTTCTGATATTTAAATGGTTTTTGCGCCATTTATCCGTCCCAATATCCATTCTTGTTTTTATTCAGATGCAGACTAAACCTTTGGCCTAATCTACTGGTCAAAGTAGTAGAAAATTGCAGCCACATGAAGAAAAACTACTCTTTTATTATCCTGATTTTTAGCCTATTAATTGGCACTTCAGCTTTCGGACAGCGGCCTACGGGTCAAGATCGTCCGGAAAGAAAATTCACAGGAACCGTCATGGACGGAACTGCGAAAACACCAATGGTCGGTGCAAATGTGCTAATCAAAACAGTGACAGATTCACTTTTGTCTGGAACTGTGACAGATGGTAAAGGACAATTTGAAATTGTAAGACCAAACATTCCTTCTGTAAAAATCGAAATCAAATTTATAGGTTATCAAACAATCACCAAGACGCATTCATTCAGAGATCCAATTGATCTGGGAGTATTGACACTTGTAGAAGACTCACAAGTGCTAGGAGAGGTAGTGATAGAAGGTCAAAGTCCATTGGGAGAAATGAGAGGTGATACTACTTCATTCAATGCCAGTGCATTCAAAACCAAGGAAAATGGTATGGCTGAAGATCTGGTAAGGAAACTACCGGGAATCACCATTACAAATGGACAAGTCGAAGCACAGGGAGAAGCAGTACAAAAGATCTTGGTAGATGGACGTGAATTTTTTGGTTCTGACCCAAATATCGCTCTGAGAAATCTTCCTGCCAATGCCATAGATCGTGTAGAAGTCCTTGATCAAAAATCTGATCAAAGTAGATTGACCGGCTTTGATGATGGGACCTATACAAAGACTATCAATATTATTTTGAGAGCTGACAGTAAAAATGGTCAGTTCGGTAGAGCATATGCTGGCTACGGAACGGACGATAGATATAATGCTGGAGGAAGTTTAAATTTGTTTAGCGGAGACAGGCGAATGTCTATACTTGGACTGTTCAACAATATCAATCAACAAAACTTCTCAAGCGATGATCTTGCAGGAGTGAATGCAAACGCATCGGGCGGTGGCGGTGGTGGAAGAGGTCGTGGAGGATTTGGTGGCGGCAATAACAACTTCTATGGAGGAAATGATATAGGAACTATTACTACCAATGCGATGGGACTTAACTACAGCGACAAGTGGGGCTCCAAAGTCAATTTTACAGGAAGTTATTTTTTCAATAATACGCAGAATAACCTTAGACAAATCACCAATCGCCAAACTGTAATTAATGAAAGTACCACCCAGAATTATCAAGAAAACCTGATCAATTCACTGGAAAATTTCAATCACAGAGCAAATGCACGAATCGAAGCTGATCTGAATGAAAAAAATTCTTTAATTATTACCCCAAGTATTTCATTCCAAACAAATAAAACGTTCAGCGATAGAGATGCCTTGACTTTGGCAAATAATACGGATTCTCTTTCCTCACTTCGCTCTATCACAAATGCTGAGACTAGTTCTTATAATATCGGAAACAACCTGACATACCGCTATAAGTTTGATAAGAAAGGAAGGACTTTTTCTACGGATATAAATACTTCTTGGAACAATAGAGACCAGACCTCTGAACTGTTGGCAGCAAGTATAGATTATCGAAGAGATCAAATTGACACTACACTACAGGACACGTATTTACTCTCTCAAGGCTTCAACTATCGAGTAAATGCAACTTTAACAGAGCCACTAAACGAAAAATCAATAGCTACTATCGGCTATCAGGTTGGTAATAACAAGACAGATTCAAATCAAAAGACCAGAGTGCTCAACGATGAAAGCATTGCTGTTCTGGATACAGCCCTGAGTAATGAGTTTAATAACAAGTTCATCACACATAGACTACGAACGGGCTATGCATACACCAATCAAGGATGGAATTTGAATTTCAATCTTGATTACCAATATGCTAAAATGGATAATGAGGCTTTCTTTCCTACAGAAGGCGTCTTCACTCGTGATTTCAATAACATCTTGCCTAGCGCAAATGTCAGCTTCAGAAATAGAGAAACTGGAATAAACTTCCGTATAAGATATAGAACAAGCACTGATGAGCCTTCTGTAAGTCAGCTTCAGAATGTGGTAAATAATCAAAATCCACTTAGTTTGAGTGTAGGTAACCCTACGTTGGCTCAGAGTTTTCAGAACAACATATTTGCTAACATTGGTAAATTCGACGTGAAGAATAACCGCAGTATGTTCATGTTTGTAAATATCTCAACCACGAACAATTATATTGGAAGCAGTACCTTCATCGCCTCTCAGGATACCCTGATTAATAATGAGATATTGCTGCGTCCGGGAGGACAGATTAGTCAGCCAGTCAACTTGAATGGGAACTTCAGCAGCCGCTTTTTCTTTACCTACGGCGCACCTATCAAGGGAATCAAAACCAATATCAACCTAAATACTAGAGTAGGATTCAACCGAACTCCTGGGATAATCAATGGTGAGAAAAATATCAATGACAACATTAATCTTGGTCAGGGAATCACTTTTACTTCCAACATCAGCAAGGATTTTGACTTTACCATAAGTACTACCGGTACTTATACCATTGTTAATTCAAGCTTGCAAGAGAATCTAAACAACAATTATTACATCCAAGAATCAAACCTACGCTTGTATTACTCGCCAAATGGTGGAAAGCTATTCATGGGAAATACGATCAACAATAACCTTTACCGTGGACTTTCCGAAGGATTTGATCAGTCGGTTTGGCTTTGGAATATCGAGGCTGGATATAGATTCGCGAAAAATAACAAAGCCGAGATGAAATTAGTCATCTTCGATTTGCTCAAGCAGAATAACAGTATCTTACGTACCATCTCAGATGTATCCGTATCAGATGTTTATACCAATGTTTTGACTCGCTATGGCATGCTGACATTCACTTATATCTTAGGTAACTTCAAGCAGCCAGAGCCTTCTAATAACCCTTGGGAGCGTGGCAGACCAAGTGGTGGCAGAACTTGGTAGAAACTGACTTACGAAATTTGAATTAAGAGTTACGAGATTAAAAGATCTTGAAACCGACTGGATGATTTCAGTCGGTTTTTTGTGAGGGGAAAATTGACCGCGAAGGACACTGAGTTTAGCGCATATTGCACAGCTAAACGATTAAGCTCCTCCTAGATAAATTGATTAGGCTAGTTGAAAAGGCGAATATGCCTACATATAAAAAATAGCTTTGACAACATAAATTGAATTAGTAGTTTAACTCGACCATGAACACATTGACTTTTAGCTATGAACAAATTCATTCTATTCATATTACTTTTTGTACTAGTTTCTTGTGAAAAAGAAGTTGAAGTAGAAAGCCAACGAATCATAAAAAAGGAGGATTTCAAAGAGATTTCGATCAGCTCAGAAAAGCACTTTTTTGAGGAAATAATAAACCCATCTGGTATTGGGCTTTCCCATGACAAAATTCTAATCTCTGAAGCTTGGCGTGTACCTGAAGAACACCCACGCATGCATTTGGTCAATACTTCCAACTGGACTTATGACAAACCAAAAGGTAAGCACGGACAAGGGCCACTCGAAATTACTGATGCAGCCCAGTTTTTGTTTTCGCCCGATCCAGACACATTTTGGATTTACAATATGAATCGGAGAAAGCTAGTTCAATTTTCAACAACAGACAGTACTCTTCTGGGAGTGAAAGACTGGAAATTGTCTGAACCAATGGCAATGATTCATTTTGTGGAGATAGGTTCCGACAGTACTTACCTCGCATCGCCTTGGGATGGTCTGGAGAAACTATTGGAGTTCAATCGAGAAGGAGAATTAATAGGCAAGTATGGAGAATGGGAAAAAATTCCTGAGAGGCCAGATCTCGAATTGAAGCAGGTTTCGGAAATGAGCACTGGCTGGTTGGACGGAAATCCTAATACCGGAATTTTTGTCAAATCAAGCTTGTACCGAGATCTCATTACAATATTTGACTATAATGAGAAGGAATTTATCACATTAAGTGGTCCAAATTTAGAATTGCCACTTTTTGATATTCACGAGACTTCGGGCCCATCTATATTTTTTAGACCAGACACGAAGTATAGATATAGGGATGTAGCTATTTCTTCAAAATACATATTTGCTCTTTACGCCGGGCGTAGTCAGATAGAGTATAATCAAACTGGAATAGTTGCCGAAGAAATATTAGTTTTTGACCACAAAGGAAAACCACTTTGGAATCTAAAATTGGATAGATCAATTATTCAAATTGTAATTAATGAACAGACCAACGAAATCTACGGACTCACTACCGATGAAGATCCGGGGATTGCATTATTTCAGATTCCTGGGGAGCTTTTGTGAAAAAACCGCAAACGGGGATTTAAGTAAATCTGGGAGGAGATATCGATACATGTAAATTGTAGGAAGTTGAGAGTCTTAAAGGCAGTCATGAGACTGCAATGTCATCGATCCAAGTCATGAGAATTGAATCAAATGGGCCAGCTTGTGGAGAAGCAGGCTAACAAAAGTTTAGCGCCCTCCGCGAAAAACTCTGTCAGCTCTGCGGTTAAAGAAAAAGCAAGCAAAAAAGCCGACTCCATCAGGAGCCGGCTTGGCAATCGGGTAACAAGCAACTTTACATTTTAGGAAGAACCACCGTATCTACTGAGTGGATCACACCATTTGATTGCCATACATCCGCAATTGTTACCTTTGATTCTCCACCATTTTCGTCAGAGATATAAAGATCTGTACCTTTCATCCAAGCAGTTAGTTTGCCACCCTGAACTGTCGTAAGAACAGCTTTACCATCTCCTTTTTTGATTGCAGCAGCGATTTCTTTGGATCCCATTTTACCAGCTACAACGTGATAAGTCAGTACCGCCTGTAGTTGTGCTTTGTTTTCAGGCTTCAAAAGTGTTTCTACTGTTCCAGCTGGAAGTTTATCAAAGGCCATATTATCTGGAGCAAATACTGTAAATGGTCCAGCTCCCTGAAGAGTTTCCACCAATCCAGCAGCTTTTACAGCGGCAACCAACGTCGTGTGATCGGCAGAATTCACTGCATTTTCGATGATATTTTTAGAAGGATACATCTCTGCGCCACCTACCATTTTTGTTTTTTCCATTTGAGCAAAGGCCATGTTTGCAGAAAGAAAAATAAATGCTGCGAAAGCCACTTTGAAGAAATTTTGAATTTTCATGATCTTGTTAGTTTGATGATTTTTTTGGTTTCTTTATTTGGGATGAGATACGAGCACTTCTATTTCAGTGGATTTAGTGCCCTTCAAAAAAGATTTCTATTCTTGATCATTAAGCAAGCTTTTCACTGAGTACTTTATTGCATTCCCTTTGCCTTTTATATCCAAAAAACCCCAAAAGCATTAGCTTTGTGGCTTGATTAACTAGTAAGTGATGTATCAGGAGAAAATCGAATCGATTACAGCAGCTATTGCAGCAGCAGATGCCAACAGCCCAGAGGAATTGGAAGCCTACAGAATGGAGTATATCTCCAAGAGAAGTGTGGTGGGGGAGCTTTTTGCCGGCATGGGGAAAATCCCCAATGAGGAGAAAAAATCCTATGGTCAGCTGGTAAATGGTGTAAAGCAGCTTGCTGAAGCGAAGTTCCAAGAGCTGATCGAAAAAGTAAATCAAGCTAACAAGAAGTCTAAATCTGTAGATATTGATCTGACTCTACCTCCTTCCAATCAAAGTCTTGGAGGGATTCATCCTCTGACAGCTACTCGTCAGCGTATCATTGAGATCTTCGAGAGGATTGGTTTCAACCTTTCCGAGGGACCTGAAATCGAAGATGATTGGCATAACTTCACCGCGCTGAATTTCCCTGAAAATCACCCTGCTCGTGAGATGCAGGATACATTTTTCATTGAGAAAAACCCTGATATCGCACTCAGAACGCATACTTCCTCTGTGCAGGTACGAGTGATGGAAAATCAAAAACCTCCGATTCGTACGCTTTCTCCAGGCAGAGTTTATAGGAATGAAGCAATCTCTGCGAGAGCACATTGCATTTTCCACCAAGTGGAAGGGCTGTATGTTGACGAGAATGTAGGCTTTGCTGATTTAAAGAATACGCTTTATCACTTTGCGAAAGAGATGTTTGGCAAAGAAACCAAAGTACGATTTAGGCCATCTTATTTCCCATTTACCGAGCCAAGTGCTGAGATCGATATCACATGTCTGATCTGTGGAGGCAAAGGCTGCAATGTCTGTAAAGGCAGTGGCTGGGTAGAGATCGGCGGATCAGGAATGGTGGATCCAAATGTATTGGAGAACTGTGGAATTGATTCTAAAAAATATACAGGCTTTGCCTTCGGAATGGGTATCGAGCGAATCGCGATGCTGAAATATCAGATCAAAGATTTGAGGTTATTCACTGAAAATGATGTGAGATTCCTGAGGCAGTTTAGGACAGTTTTATAAAAAGCAATGGCGTTGAGAACTCAGCGCCTTTTTTGTGAATGTATTTTTTTTACCGCAGAGGTCACAGAGTTCCGATAATTATCGGGATGCGCGGAGGGGGCAAGTGGAGTTTTTTGTTGTCCTGCTTCTCCAGAAGGGGAACAGCGTAAATTTTATCTGTTCCTTCTCTGTAAAATCTTCGAGTCCTTTGCGGTTTAAAAAAGCATCAAACCGCTTTTGCTGTTTCCATTTTATAGATAATATCCTCGTAATCCAGTTTATTCCAGTTTTCAGTGATCAGCGGATCAGCCATTACACGATCCATGATTGCTTGTTGAAGCTTTCCTTGAGTATAAGCTTCCGAATACCTCATATCCGTAAACGTCACCATAGAATACAATGGAATCCAATCATTTGGATACAATTCGTAAAGTTTTGCTTCGATTTTCTTGCGAAGGACAAACTTAGGATCGGCCACAGAATCTCTCATTTCTTCAAAATTCTCCATCGCCAATTGACAGATCGCATCGGTATCTATTTTTCTCTTTTTCTGGAATTTTTCAAAGACCAAATCCCAGGAATTTGTCCCGAACTTATCAATCAAGCCATTTAAAATCGAGCAATCTTCAAATCCGCAGTTCATGCCTTGCCCATAAAAGGGAACCATTGCATGACTGGCGTCTCCCATCAGCAAACTCGTGCCCTGTACCCATGGAAAACATTCCACATTGATCAAAGCTGAAGTTGGATTAGCAAAAAACTCAGTCTTCAGATCTGGCATCAATTGGTATGCATCATCAAAATAGTTAGAGAATAAAATCACAAGATCTTTCTCATCATTGATTTTATCAAAGCAAATTTTGGATCCGCTGTGGGGCAAAAATAGTGTACAAGTAAATGTTTTATCAGGATTTGGAAGTGCGATCAGCATAAACTTGCCTCTTGGCCAGATATGCAATGCATTTGGATCCATTGCAAACTTACCATCTGCAGTTGCCGGGATGGTCAGCTCCTTGTATTCATGCGTGATGTATTCCTGCTTATAATTGAATCGGATTTGCTTTTGCATCGCCAATCTAAGTGAGGAATAAGCTCCGTCAGATCCAAATAAAACAGGCGCAATGACTTTCTTTTCGCCCTCTGGCGTCTGAAAATTGATCTCCTGATTGCGGAAATCTACATCAGTACACTTGTGATCAAAATTGAATTTGATGCCCAAGCGTTCTCCTTCTTCTACAAGTAACTGATTAAATTTTCCTCTGGAAAGGGAATAAATAGCCTGATTCTCTTTTCCGTAGGAAATAAAAGTAGTGCCCCCATGCTCATCGTGAACCCTTCGGCCATACATAGGAATAGCCAAAGGCATCACTTTTTCCGTTAGTCCAACTTCTTCCAGCGCCTTCCATCCGCGATGACTAAGCGCCATGTTGATGGATCTTTTGCCCTCATCAAAGGTAGACTTGCGCTTATCAGGTCTCTTATCATAGACTTCTACTGCTAAGCCCTGACGCTTAAGATATATAGCCATTAGAGAACCTATTAATCCGGCTCCTAATACGGTCACTTGATTTTTTTCCATTTGGATTGTTTTATCCACGCTTTCTTTAAGCGAATTTCTTCAGAGATTGTTCCAAAATCTGTGCAAATCGGAACACGTCTTGGAAGCTGTTGTAGAGCGGTGTAGGTGCCAGACGGATCACATTCGGATTGCGCCAGTCGCCCACGACTCCTTGTTTATACCATTCATCGAATACATCCTTGCCTCCGCGATGAATGTGTAAAGATAACTGACAGCCCCTTTCCGCAGGATTTTTAGGAGTAATAATTTCCAAAACCCCCGATTTTCCACCGATTTCCTCAATTAGATAAGCTAAATATCCTGTGAGTTGCTCAGATTTCTGTCTCAAACTTGTGATTCCTGCTTCTTGAAAAATATCCAAAGAAGCCTGGTGAACTGCCAATCCAAGGATATCTGAATTGGACAATTGCCAGCCGTCAGCGCCATGCATTGGCACAAAGCCTTTTTCCATTTTAAAGCGCTGTTCCTGATCATGTCCCCACCAACCAGCAAAGCGATTCAAGTCCGCTCGCTCTGCAAAGCGCTCATGGATAAATACCCCAGAAACATTCCCAGGGCCTGAATTCATATACTTATAACTGCACCAAGTTGCGAAATCAACATCCCAATCATGCAAACTCAACGGGGCATTTCCCGCAGCATGTGCCAAGTCAAACCCAGCATAAGCACCCACTTCATGTGCTGCCGCCGTGATAGCTTTCATATCAAAAACCTGCCCAGTATAGTATTGCAGACCGGCCATATTGACCATAGCAAGTGAATCTCCCTGCTTTTTTATTTCTGCCAAAATATCCTCGGTACGAAGCGTATGCTCCCCTTCTAGTGGCATAAGTTCCACTATTACTTCTGCAGGATCTAGCCCATGAAACTTCACCTGACTTTCCAGCATGTATTGATCTGAGGGAAAAGCCCCGGCCTCAACGATGATCTTATACCGATCCTTAGTAGGCTGATAAAAAGAAACCATTAAGAGATGAAGATTCACTGATAGATTATTCATAGCGACCACTTCATGCTCGTGTGCGCCTACGATCTCAGCCAGAGCTGGCTTAGACTTTTGCTTCACAAACATCCATGCGTCCTCTCCATGGAAATGACCATCTACTGCCATTTCTGCCCAGTTTGACAATTCCTTTGCTATATAATCCTTCACTGATTTGGGTTGTAAGCCCAGAGAGTTTCCACAGAAATAAATCGCATCTTTTCCATTTACTTTGGGGAAAAGGAAACGATCCCGAAAGTGGGTCAGAGAATCATTCTCATCCATCTCCCGTGCGAATTGGACTGAATATTCGTAGTTCATTTTTGAAATAGTTGGGGTATTTAAACTTCTAACTTTTAACAGGCAAAAGCATCATAAGTTGTGGTTACTGATATCGCTTAGGTAGCACCGGTCATCCGACTTCGGACATCAAACAATGGGTATCGAATGCGGATAACCTATAGCATCATTATCATAACTCTATTTCTCCATTACTGTTCCGCAATTTTTACAAGTAGTGTTTTCTGGGTTGCTCCAAAATCTCTCCATAATCGGAGGTAATTGATTGACGATATCAGTCACTTCGGCGAATTCCTCGTAAAGCTTTTCCCCGCAATTTTCACAGTGCCAGATAAATCCGTCCATCTCTCCATCTCTTCTGTAGCGCTCTATTACCAATCCAATCGTATTGGCAGGACGACGAGGAGAATGGGGCACCTTGGCTGGCAATAGGAAAATTTCACCTTCTCGGATAGCAATGTCTTTTGGCTTGTCGTCTTCAATTACTTTGAGCACGATATCACCTTCCAACTGATAGAAAAACTCTTCTCCTTCATTCGAATGATAATCTTTTCGAGAATTTGGCCCGCCGACCACCATTACGATGAAATCATCATTTCCTTTATATACCTGCTGGTTTCCTATTGGCGGCTTGAGTAGATGTCTATTTTCGTCTATCCATTTTTTGAAATTGAAAGGTTGAGCTAAGGCCATATTGCTTATTATTCTGGTGAAATTGAAAATCTATCCTAAGATTAACTAACTGCAATCCTACCTAAAAGTATTAAAAAACGTACGCTTTTTTGGCTTACTTTGCCTTAGCCCCAAAAAACGATGAAATCGAGCATGACTCAAGTGTCACACAAAGAGGCAACATAAATTCTGCGAGATTCCATCTGACCTTAGAAAAAAAAATATAAACAGATGAAATCGAGCATGATTCAACTGTCACACACTGGGATTATTATAGCCCTGCGAGATTCCATATGGCCGTTATAAGACAAATTATATTCAGATGAAATTCCCGATTATCGACATGCACTGTGACTTGCTATCCTATCTGGCAAAAATACCTGGTGCCGATCCCTTTGCAAAAGATGACATTGCCTGTGCCGTTCCCTGGCTGATTTCCGGAGGTGTACGCATGCAAATTTTGGCGATTTACACAGACGTGAAGCCTCAAAGCATGGAACTGGCAGCTAGACAAGCTGTGATTTTTGAGGAACTTCATCAGAAATATACCATTGACTTGGCTTTCATAGATTCAGATTTTTTACAGAATTGGGACAGACAAAATCGTGTCGGAATCATGGCGTCTGTTGAAAATGCTGCTGGCATTGGTAATGAACATTCGGATTGGGAAGCGATCTACCGCCAATTTGATTTTATTCTAGAAAAAGTAAAATCTCTCGCTTACATAAGTCTCACACATCACACCGAAAATCGCTTTGGCGGCGGAAATTACACCAAGGGAATTGGCTTGAAAGACGATGGAAAAAAATTGCTGGACTATATGGCTGGCAAAAGCATTCCAATTGATCTATCACACACTTCGGATTTACTTGCAGAAGGGATTTTGAACCATATCGACAGCAATAAGCTGGACATCCCCGTGATTGCAAGTCATTCCAATTTCCGAGAAATATGGAAGCATCCAAGGAATCTTACAGATGAGTTTGCGAAGGAAATTATACACCGTGGAGGAATTATTGGAGTAAATTTCCTGAGAGCTTTCCTAGATCCAGAAGTGCCAGAAAAGCTGTTTGAGCATATTTTGCATGGTTTTGATTTGGGAGGAGAAAAGGCCATCTGTTTTGGAGCGGATTATTTTTATACCAAAGACTTTGGAGATCCTTCACGCATTCCTTTCTATTTTCCTCTGGTCGAAAATGCCGGGAAATATCCATCGCTAATAGAAAGTATGGAAGACAAATTAAGCCCCGTTGACTTGGAAGGGTTGGCTTATAGAAATTCCCTGGAATTCTACCGAAAAATCCAGACCTAATGTCGTCTCACCACTTTGTCAAAGAGCAGCAAGAGCCGGCAGTATTGATTTTAGACGCCGACCAGACTCGTTTTGATCAAGTTTCTCCTCTTTTAGAATGGGTTCCAACTGTGCTTGTAAGCGAAAAGGCGCTTGATCAGGTTTTAAGTTGGGGAATAAAAATAGATGCGATACTTGCTTCTGAGGATTTTCAGCGATCAAACCAACAGCTACTCGAAGAGCAATATCCTGTGAAATTTATTACGGTTTCAGGGGAAACATATTTGCAAACGGGGATTGATTATCTACTGGGCAGTGATCATAAGGCTGTGCATCTAGTAGGCTTTTCCCATGTGAAAGCACTTGATCTACAGGATAAACTTGATCTTTTAGATCTTACCATTTTAGATGGTGATTGGAAATATTACCCAGTGAAATCGGGAGTGTTCAAAAAATGGTTTGCAGAAAGCAATATCCACATTCATGGACAAGAAGGTATGCCTGTTCAAATCCAAAATCAAAATGGCGAATTGATCTTGCCTATTATCTACGCGACCATGGTGGAAGTGCCGGAGGGAATTACAGAGATCAAAGCCCCGGAGATTTTTTGGATTGGAGAGCAGGTTTGTTCATAAACCTATGGAATACCCAAGCTCCGATCATATAGCATAGCACATCTAGGGGATCTGCAGTATGAGCCGCAGAAAGCTTTGGAAGCACTAATTCAAATACTATTGAAAAATAGATCAAACCAATAAAAACTTGCTTTTTGCTGAAAATAAGTTCTGATTTCATAGGATGAATCCATCTCATCATCTGTAGACAAATCCCAAAAACCACTGGCATGGCCATCAGATCATCTCCATAAGCATGGTATAATGGCAAGAAAATTCCAAGCGATTTTTCAAGATATTGATTGATCCAGAATGCCATTGAGGTGATAATAAATATAGGGTGTTTGACGATATCGATCATCCTGGCAAGGCAGCTATAAGCCACATGATGAAAGTCATGATAGCCATGAAGACAGTATAAAAAAGATTGCCTGATTTCTTAAAGAATTTTTTGAGTCCACTATCCTCAGGGTTGATGTAAAACATCCATTCCTTCTCGTTTTTTTCTTTTTCCTCTTCTTTTTTTGCTTTGCGGTCGAGTTCTATTGGTGCCAACGGTTCACCACAATGCTCACATCGATCCTCATAGTTATTAGTCCAAGTTGACCATTTTCCGCAGTTTGGGCATTTTTTCTGACTCATATTGTTTATACTTTCTTCTCAAAGTTCTAGGCTGGCTCTTTATTTGATTTACCTACAAGAATCTCAACTGGCAATCCAAGCTTTTCACTTAATCCACGAATCATCTCTACGGTCAGACTTCTTTTACCCTTCAAAATCTTTGAAATATTGCCAGCAATCTTTGTTTTTGAGATTTAAATCCTCCATCCTATTTTTTATAGCTTCGATTGGATCTAGAAAGGGCAAATGAAAATTTTCTTGTTCATAGAGTCTGACTAGAGTTACCAACAATTCTAACTCATCACCTTCCTGTGTTCCTTTCTTAGCATCAAAAATTTCATCTATTCCAGCTAGATAGTCTTGATACATTTCAGTTGTCCGAATCACTTTTATCATAGCACAATTTAATTACTTGATACTTATGTCTAGCGTCTTATTTAAATTCTTCCAACAACCATTCTTTCTTTCTCATTCAAATCCTTCAGAACTCTCACATCTGCATACCCCAGATAGTGCATCAAGCTGGCCACAGCATTTCCATATTTCTCATTGATTTCAAAATATAACTTACCGTTTGGCTTCAAGAGTTGCTTGCCTATTTCGGCGATCCTTCTATAAAAAATCAATGGATCATCAATACTCACGAAGAGTGCCAACGAAGGTTCAAAATCCAACACATTTTTGTGCATGCCCGATTTTTCCTGCTCTGGAATGTATGGAGGATTACTTACCAAGATATCAATTTCAGCCACTTCAGGGATCTCTGTGAGAATATCACATTTGGAGAAAATCACTTTTGCATCAAGCTCATCTGCATTTTGTTTGGCGATCCGCAAAGCTTCTTCAGAAATATCCATCCCATAAACTTCAGGGCTATTCATCTCTAGCGCTAAGGAAATCGGAATACAACCCGTCCCCGTCCCAATGTCCAGAATCTTCAACCCAGCTCTTTTGTTCTCATTAATTATAAGATGCACCAATTCCTCGGTTTCATTTCTTGGGATCAAAGTGGCTGGAGAGACGAAAAAATTTCTTCCGTAAAAAGGGCCTTTTCCAAAAATGTACTGAATAGGCTCACCCGTTTTCAATCGCTCAAAGTCTTCAAAAATCTTTTGAGGAAAAGAGGCTTCGTCCGCTTTATTCAAAATATCAGTTCTTTTCCATCCTAGATGATGCTCGAGCAGCCAGCTCACCAAAGATTCAGCCTCTTGACTTTCGTAATCGGTAAGTTTGGAAGCCCAAGAAGTAAGGAGTTCTTGAAAGGTTGGCATTGTTCTATGGATATGGAGGTTTAAAATGTAAAGGTACCAAAACCAAAATTTCTATTTTGGAAACCCAGCTCAGAATCTCAAACCACGTTTCATGGGGCCTTTTAAAATCTCATTCTGACAGACTCAGAAAGAAAAACTACCTTTGTGCAGAATTTATTTCCCATGAAACTACACAACAATACCATCCGCGGAGTTCATACCGCACTTGCAGCAATTTTTGAAGAAGGACAATACGCTGATAAAGTGATCGAAAGAACACTGAAATCAAACCCGAAATGGGGAGCTCGTGATCGTTCATTTATCGCAGAGACTACCTATGAAATGGTTCGTTGGTGGCGTCTGATTAATTTTTTGAGCCCGAGCAAGGAGCCTTACGATCTATTCGGTACTTATTGGCTGATGCAGGGTAATAGCCTTCCTCCTTGGGAAGAATTTGCAAAAATCAACCCTGACAAAATCAAAGAAAAGTACGAGAAACTTGAAGATCCTGCTAAGCTAGAGTCTGTTCCAGATTGGCTTTTTGAAAGAGGTCAAAAAGAATTGGGAGACAAATGGGAGGCTGAAATCCACAGTTTGAATCAGGAGGCACAGGTAGTATTGCGAGTAAATACGCTGAAAATCACCCGTGAGCAGCTGAAAAACAGATTGGCTGAGGATAATATCCATACGCATATCATCAAAGGCTATCCAGATGCATTGATTTTGGATGAGCGAACCAACGTTTTCCGTAACGCAGCTTTCAAAGAAGGAATGTTTGAAGTTCAGGATGCTTCTTCTCAATTAGTTGCGGCGGCACTGGCCGTAGAGCCAGGAATGCGGGTGATTGATGCATGTGCTGGTGCTGGAGGGAAGTCCCTTCACCTGGCCGCTTTGATGCAAAACAAAGGGAAGGTTTTATCCATGGATGTGGAGGAATGGAAACTTCAGCAGACCAAACTTAGAGCTCGTCGGGATGGCGTTTCTATCATTGAGCGCAAAGTGATTGAAGGTTCCAAGACCATCAAAAGAATGAAGGAAACGGCTGATAGGTTACTATTGGACGTTCCTTGTTCTGGTTTGGGAGTTCTTCGCAGAAACCCTGACACCAAGTGGAAACTCACCGAAGAGTCCATCGCCAAAGTGCAAAAGACGCAGCAGGAAATCCTCCAAAGTTACCCTTCTATGGTGAAGCCAGGCGGACAAATGGTCTATGCTACCTGCAGTATTTTACCCTCAGAAAATCAGGATCAAATCGCTATATTTCTTGCCAGTGAAGCCGGAAAAGACTTTACCTTAATCGAAGATCAGAAAGTGCTAGCGCAGGAAAGTGGCTTTGATGGTTTCTATATCGCTAGACTACAGAAGAAGTAGATTTTCACCAAATTGGATTAGTTAAAAACGTGATCCTATGAAAAAGGCAGCTGTACTAGAGAATTAACTTCTAAAACAGGTAAAGTTTAAAAGAAATTAGAAGCATATATTTTAATAAAACCACCTATCCCCCCCCTAGCCGATCAAATAAAGTTTAACTTTAATCATGTGATTATTTTTTAGTTTGATAACATGAAAAAATTCTTTATTTCTACCGTTATTGCGTTGACTGCAATCTTTGTTTCTCAATCTGTGTATGCTAGATTACCAGATTGTGAAAGTTTTGGTGGCACATATTTAGTATGTGATGTTGAGGAAGAGTTCGAGATTATTAATGCGGTTTTAGAAGCTTGTGATGGAGGTGGCCCTTCAACTCCGATTTACATAATTTATCCTGAATCTTGTGATCTTCCTGTTCTTCCTTAATAATTATATTACTGATTAGTTGATATTTTTAATATCAACTAATCTTTCTCTTTATGAAAAATAAATTTATAATTCTTTCCTTCATTTTATTATGTTTTTGCTCGCAGAAAAAGGAGGTTATTACTGAATTTGCAAGCTTAGAGCAGTTAGTGATCCCTATTGAGTCTAATTATTCCTCTACTTATGAATTTGCCAACACTTTGGACGACGACTATTTCATTGGATACTTTTTCAACAATCATTCGATCGATATTTTCAGTTTAGCTGAGAAAACTCCGCTATTTCAAATAGAACTTCCTTCTCAAGATCCCATACCCTTCGGTATAGGCGGAGGAATATCTAAGATTGGAGAGCACCTATTTTATAAATCTTCAACTAGCCTACACAGGATTCCTTTCAAAGAAAATCCAAATTTCCTTTCTGAGTCTTTAGTGTTTCCATTTGGAAGAACTTTAAGTTTTGATGGAGTTAATTACGCGAATTCATCAAGAGGATATACTGCTATCTTAAATGATATACCATTCACACCCATAATAGATAATAGGTTGGTGTCGCCCTATTTCGATTTGTCAAAAGCCAGTACTATAGTTGGCATCTACTTTCTGGATCAGGACTTAGAACTTGAGGATCATCACGAATTTCAGTTTACCGAAGCTTTTCAATCCGACCTTAAACTGTATCAAGGATTAAACATCCCATTTATAACCACTTCATCAGAGAATGTATTAATCCAATTTCCATTTACTTCTGAGCTGATACTTTATGATCCGAAGACAGGTACAGAAAAGAAAAAAAGCATTCCAGGTAAATTCATCAGTACAAAAATAAATCCTGCATCATTCGAGGAGGGGAAATACAATGTTAAAGCAATAAGGTTTTCAGCTCAATTCTGGGATCTGACATGGGATCCCTACAGGAAGCTTTATTATCGGATAGAAAAGGAAGAGCGCTTTCCAGAAGCTGGTGAAAGAATTAATTTTAGAAGAGGATACCACTGGATTAATGTGATTTCCGAAGACTTCGAACTCTTGGGGCATTTCAAAATTCCTGCGGATTGCTTTGCCAAACCAATGGTTGCGAAAGAAGGAATCTATTTCCACCGTTCAAATCAAGAGAATGAATCTGAGGTTCGATTCACTTTTTTCGAAGGAGGTTTGCCTTTTGATTAGTGGAAATCTGTCCAGTGAAATAAAACATAGTTAAAAACTATTGCATGTTTTTTTGTGCTTAACTGGTTTCGCATAAGAATTTGTTTTTAACTTTGACGTGCAAATAGGGTTCCTACATACCAATATTTGCCATGAATACAAATTCAGATAAATTCCTTTACGAAGCGCTCACTTACGACGACGTGCTTTTAGTCCCAGGTTATTCAGAAGTCCTTCCACGCGACACAAATACTTCTACCCAACTCACCAAGAAAATCAGGCTAAACATTCCATTGGTTTCCGCTGCTATGGACACGGTGACTGAAGCTGAATTGGCTATTGCTATTGCCTTAGAAGGCGGTCTTGGATTTATTCACAAGAACATGTCTATCGAGCAGCAGGCGGCGCAAGTACGCAAAGTAAAGCGGTCTCAGGCTGGAATGATACTAGACCCCATCACGCTTCACATAGATTCAAAAGTTCGCGATGCCGAGCAAATCATGCGTGAATTTAACATTGGAGGGATTCCTGTAATCGATGAAAATAAAATTTTGAAAGGCATCATCACCAATCGTGATCTTCGCTTTATCAAAGATCAGGATCGCCCTATTCGGGAGATCATGACAATTAACAATCTGATTACAGCTAAATCAGGAGTTTCATTGGAGCAGGCAGAGGAAATTCTACAGGAATACAAAATCGAAAAGCTTCCAATTGTAGATGATGAATACAAGCTATCTGGCTTGATCACCTACAAGGATATTCTCAAGAGAAAAGATAAGCCAAACGCTTGTAAAGATGAATACGGAAGACTTCGTGTAGGTGCAGCAGTGGGTGTGACAGCGGATATTGTGGAGCGAGTAGAAGCATTGAAAAATGCAGGTGTCGATGTAGTTTCTATTGATACTGCGCATGGACACTCCAAAGGGGTAATCGAAACTTGTAGAAGAATCAAAGATGCATTCCCTGATCTGGAAGTCATCGTAGGAAATATTGCTACACCAGAAGCAGCTATAGCATTAGCAGATGCTGGTGCAGATGCTGTAAAAGTCGGTGTAGGCCCAGGATCTATCTGTACAACTCGAATCATTGCTGGAGTAGGTGTCCCACAATTATCTGCTGTGTATGAATGCGCAGAGGCTTTGAAAGGTCGTGGTGTACCTGTCATCGCAGATGGTGGAGTTCGCTATTCTGGTGACTTGGTCAAAGCAATTGCTGCTGGTGGTAGCTCAATTATGATAGGATCCTTACTTGCAGGTACGGAGGAGGCGCCAGGTGAAATGATCATTTTCCAAGGAAGAAAATTCAAGTCATACAGAGGTATGGGTTCATTGGAAGCTATGGAGTCCGGTTCCAAAGACCGCTATTTCCAAGACGCGGAAGAAAATGTTAAAAAGCTAGTTCCAGAAGGAATTGTAGGTCGAGTTCCTTTCAAAGGTTTGGTCTCCGAAGTTCTATACCAACTTGTCGGAGGACTACAAGCAGGAATGGGTTATTGCGGTACTAAGACGATCGCGGATCTTCAGAAAAATGGTAAATTTGTTAAAATCACTGCTGCTGGCGCGAAAGAGTCACATCCACACGATGTAAGTGTAACTAGAGAAGCGCCAAATTATAGCATCAAATCATAAAAGTAACTAGGATTTTTATTCTACTGAGTAATACCAAAAGAGACCGGAGATTTCCTGTCTTTTTTGGTTTACGAGAGAATGAATTTTTTTCAATTTTAAAATCCTAAGAATTAACCTCGAAACTCACATCCCACTCCTCCACAAGTTTTACTGAATTTGGAAGATCAGGATGTAGAGGATTAATCAATATATTATGTTCACTAGGATAGCTGCTGATAGGAATTCGACAAGATGGGATTTTAAGAACTGGAGAGATCATCCCTTTTGCCCAAGCAGTCCCAAACTCCTGAGTCGATCGAGGATGAGGTCTATTTTTCCAATCAGTCGGCAATAGTGAAGCATCTAATTCTGGTAGTAGCTCATTAATTTCAAGTACGACCAGTTTCCACTTACTTTGTGTGACCACGGCTCCTTTGATGCTCAGAAGCTCCAGAAAATTCAGTGAAGAAACACTGCACCCGTAGATTATGGGTGTTCCGAATTGATTCCATCTTCCCGCTCCCAGACCAAAGCCAAGTGGACTTCTTCCCTCAAGATTTTCAATTAGACGAAAATACCTCACAACCTACAAAATAGCTCCCCAAGACATAGCTTCCATCGCTTCATCCACACGATCAATACCATAGGGATTCTTCATAAGCGTAGAGGGCTTTTGATTACCTAAGGATGTATTCTCAGATTGAAGCCATAGCGAGAGCAACTCCTCCGATCCAAAAATCCTAATGCCTTTGGCAATAACCTGATCCATCTCCAAAATATTCTTTGAAAGCATCTTCGTAAGCTTTCTGTCCTCTTTGCGCCAGCGGGACAATGTACTCGGATCTACCTCTAGCATCTCCGAAACGTCCTGCTGAGTAAACTCCAAAAAATCAAAAATCTCACCAGTATCCTGAAACGAAACAGCAACATCATAAACAGCAGCGGGCTCACTAACCATAGAAATAACTTCTTGAAAAAAATAATAAGAATCATTGCCTGTGCGAATGGCCTCAGCTCCCGCCTCACCAAACGATATCTTCCAAGTGTGTGTCATAGCTATTCATTTAACCCTCCTAAATTTACAAACATTTATTGCAAATACAATACCTAAATATTGTATTTGCAATATTTTAATCGACTCCTAATCAAGAAGCTGTTTGATTTCATAGTCTTGTAAGTGTGCGTTTAGCCATCCTGCTTCTAAGGTTGCGCCGTATTTTCTATAAAAGTTGATTGCTGGTTCGTTCCAATCAAGTACTTGCCACATCATACCAGTACAATTTTCCTCCAGTCCTTTCTTCATGATTCGATCAAAAAGCAATTTGCCTGCACCATTTCCTCGTTCGGATTGGGTCACCACCAAGTCTTCCAGGTAAATTCTCCTTCCTTTCCACGTACTATAGCGGTAATAGTAAATAGCAAGACCTACAATCTCTGAGGTCTCATCTTTTACACAAAGAAATGTCCCGAAAACAGGATTTTCACCAAATCCATCGGCTTCCATCATTGCAAGTGTATTCGTCACTTGCTCAGGGGCTTTCTCATAAAGCGCCAATTCGTTTATCAATTCCAATACCCGAGGAAGATCCTCTATTTTTCCTTCTCTTAGCGTGTACATGTCTAAAGTTTATAAAACCGTTTAATTTTGGGAAAGGCTAATTTAATAAAATCTGAGAAACAATGTTTTTAGCAATAGATGCGGGAAATTCAAATGTGGTTTTTGCACTGTATGATGAAGTGAATGAAAGCTGGAAGAATCACTTTCGTATTGAGACTCAATCCTCCAAATTCGCGGCGCAACTCCACAAAAAAGTCCCGCTCTATTTTTTAGAGCACGGCATTATTCCCGCGGAAATCAAACGAATCGGTTTCAGCTCTGTAGTTCCTGAGATAAATGAGCAGATTCTTCATTTTTGCGAAAATTACTTCGGTACCCTACCCTACCTTATCACGCCCGCTAGTTTCGAAAAACTTCTTATAAAAAGCCTGCGTCCCAATGAAATCGGATCAGACCTGATGTGTAATGTAATGGCGGGTTATTCGAAGTACAGAAAAGAATTAATCGTAGTTGATTTCGGTACTGCACTCACTTTTACTGTGGTGGATGCTAAAGGAGAAATCATAGGGGTGAATATCGTCCCGGGATTAAAAACGGCCATTACATCCCTATTTACCAACACTTCCAAACTTCCTGACGTGGCTCTAAAGCTTCCACAATCTGCGATTGGAAAAGACACTATCCATGCGATTCAGGCAGGAGTGCTTTATGGCTATACAAGTTTGGTCAAAGGCATGATTGAGACGATTTCGCTGGAAACAAAAATGGAGTTCACGGTCATTGCAACTGGGGGATTAGCTGAAATTTTGACTCCATTGGAAAAAGTCTTTCATGAAATAGACAGAAATCTGACGCTGGAAGGATTGCGATTGATCACTGAAGCCAATCTTTAAACCAGATTTTAAATTCATGGTAGCCAGTCCTGACCTTTTTTGTGAAGTATTTATAGTACTTCGCTTCGCAACATCAAATTGGGGTCTGGACAGATGGCCACGTATTTCTCAACTTCTCTTTTAGAGCAAACACCAGGAAAATCCCCAAAATTTCCCATCAAATCCCACATCAACTGAAAATGCAAATGTGGAGGCCAATCACCATTTTCTGGAAATGGACCCACATGAGCTAGCAAATCGCCAGACCTTACTTCTTGTCCTATTTCTATTCCTTCTAAATCAGACAAGAAAAGATGTCCATACAATGAGTAGAGCTTTTTTTCTCCCAACTCATGCTCCAAAATGATGGTAGCACCATAATTCCCAAATCCTGCATTATCCTGAAAGCTGTGAATTCGTCCATCCAAAGGAACGAAGATTGGCGCTCCTGCATCCGTCCAGATATCTATGCCGAGATGAATATTTCGGAAATCAGCGGCTGCTGTCGCAAAGACTAAACTTCTCCTGTAGATCGCCCGATGCTCCAGATAGCCTCCAATGCCATATTTACTTCCAGAGTTTTTAATCTGCTGAGTCACGTACGCATCAAATATGTTCGTATCTGCCAAATCCAAACTCTCCAAATCTCGATTTGTGGGACTAAAATCCATTTTGAAGGTATTCTCACTACTTAACTTTTCACCCATGACCGGGAAAAAATCAGTCATATTCCAATTCATGCCTGAAGATAAATAATCATCTCAAAGAGGCGGATATTTTTCTCAAATCTCTAAATCTCTTTTCTCATATTCTCACTAATTTCAACACATGAAAACCGCTTTCCCTTCTCTCGTAGACATTCAAGCTGCTCACGATCGCATCCAACCCTTTATTTACCGCACGCCTATTCTGACTTCCTCAGCAATTAATGAAATCGCCGGCTGTGAGATTTTTTTCAAATGTGAAAACTTCCAGAAAGTAGGAGCATTCAAAGCAAGAGGGGCGGCAAATGCAGTGATGAAACTCACCGCTACACAGAAATCAAAAGGAGTAGCTACTCACAGCAGTGGTAACCATGCAGCGGCATTGGCTAGAGCAGCAAGAGTAGCTGGAATCCCTGCATACATCGTGATGCCGTCCAATGCACCCGAAATCAAAAAGAAAGCAGTGAAAGGCTATGGTGGAGAGATCATCGAATGCGAACCCAATCTTAAAGCCAGAGAAACGACTTTGGAAGAAGTCGTAGCAAAAACTGGGGCGACTTTTATTCCTCCATATGACTTTATGGATGTGATCGAAGGCCAGGCAACCTGCGCGCTGGAGCTTATTGAAGATCAACAAAACCTAGACATTATTATGGCTCCTGTGGGTGGAGGTGGCTTACTTGGCGGCACTGCCCTGGCAGCACATTACCTAAATTCAAACATAGAAGTAATCGCTGCTGAACCACAAGGTGCGGACGATGCATTCCAATCTTTTCATGCAGGAAAGATAATTCCGCAATCTGGCCCAAACACGATTGCAGATGGCTTATTAACTTCCTTGGGAGTTTTGAATTTCGAGTTGATCAAGGAATACGTTTCTGACATTTTGCTGGCTACCGACCCACAGATCATTGAAGCGATGCGTCTGATTTATGAGCGGATGAAAATTGTGATCGAACCTTCCTGTGCAGTTCCTTTAGCAGCTTTGCTGGCAAATCAAGATCGATTCAGAGGCAAAAAAGTTGGAATTATTCTTTCAGGAGGAAATGTGGATTTAGGGAAATTGCCTTTCTAACGAAGCTTATTTCTTCCCCATCGCCTCATAGATAATATCATGGATATCGGTTCGGATTCCTTCTTTTAGCAATTTCGTATTCGTAGCATCTGGATAGACACGATTTGAAAGAAAAATATAAATTAGATTATTCTCCGGATCTGCCCATACGCAGGTACCAGTAAATCCTGTATGCCCAAAAGTAGATTTTGGAGCCAAGTCACCTGCCGACCCTCCACTTCCAATTTCCGTATTGGGTTTATCCCAGCCCCATCCTCTGCGACTTTGGCGGGATTGGTTTTTGGTAAATTTCTTCACAGTCTCTGGGCGAATTAGATTTACTCCACCATAGCTACCTTCGTTGAGCATCATTTGCATCATCACCGCTAGGTCATTTGCCTTGCCAAAGAGACCTGCATGGCCCGCTACTCCACCAAACATAGCTGCTCCTTGATCGTGAACATATCCCTGAACTTGCCTTTTTCTAAAAGTAATATCATTCTCAGTAGGAGCTATATTGTCAATAGGCATTTTCAAAGCCGGATTGAAGGTCAATGTACTAAGCCCTAGAGGAGCGTAGAAATTTTGATCCAAGAAGGATTCCAATGGTTGATTCACTACCCGCTCTACCACTGCCTGCATCAAGTACATAGTAAGATCCGAGTATACGTATGAATGCTTATTGGCTCCTCTAGGAATTGGGGTAATCTTCGAATCCACTGTCCAATGCCAGATACTATCGCGAAGTGCATTCATTCCATACATGTCGTTGGAAACAGGTCTGGTAAAGCCAGGCGAAGATATGGGCTTGTAATAGTCTCCTCGCCATTGACCTGCTTCTACTGTTCTAGCATAATAAGGGATAAATGCAATTAGTCCTGCTTCATGCGCCATCACGTCGGCAAGCTCCATTTTTCCTTTATTCGTGCCTTTTAATTCTGGCAAATAATCTTGCAAAGAATTTTTCATATCCAATTCCCCCCGGCTCTCCAGAAACATCACAGCCTGGGTAGTTGCCAAAACCTTCGTAATTGATGCCAAATCAAAAACAGTTTCAGAATTCATAGCAGGACTGGATTTGTATTCTAAGCTCCCATAAGATCTTTCGAAAACGACCTTTCCGTCTTTCACGACCAATACATTTGCCCCAGGCGTAGCCTGAATTTTGATCGCTTTTTCTGCTACTGCATCGATTTTATCCAAGATCTTCCCATCCAGACCGACGCTTTCTGGTGTACCATAAGAAAGTCTATTTGCCGGAGCCATATATCCGCCTACACCATACGAAAACTCTCCACTCACAGTGACTGGCAAAATGCCTTTTGCAGCTCTCGCTCCAAAAAGTATCTGCGGTGCCAGTTCTTGGGTTACAGGATTATTTTCGTAGGCAAAAACGACATTTCCGATTCCATCTAATTGTTCTGCTGCATAAGAATTTCCAAAAAGAACAGTCACCACCTTATGTCGCTTTGCCAAATCTTTGATGAACTGCACGTCACTTGGCGATACCCCGAAATTCCTTTTTGGACTATTTGTCACCCCCATCAGGCCCACTACCAAAACATCATAATCTTCAAGTTGCTTCATGGTATTGTAGTGAGTCGTCTCATTTGCTGCTTTCTCAATATTGAAGTGCTCAAACTTCGTGTATTTGCTCAAGTACTTTTTGAAATCTTTTCCCTCATCACCTATGCTTAGACTAGCAAAACTTTTTAAATCCAGATTCTTGAATGGCAAGAGATTTCCTTTGTTCACTGCCACGGTGATCGCGTCTGCATAAAGCTCCTCGATGATCGTCTTGGTCTCTGGGGTATCGAGCCTTTCCACCAGTTTGTAAGTGTTGATTGGTCTGTACTCATTCAACCCCGCCCAGTATTTTGCACGTAGAATCTTCTTTACCCTGCGATCTATTTCCTGTTCAGATATCCTTCCATCCGCCACTGCCGCCTTGATCAGCATTTTAGCTTTTGACACATCCTGAGAATAGAGAAGCACATCATTCCCTGCCAATAACGCTTTCAAATCCACTTCTCCCGGGGAATTTGCTATCGCCACGCCTTTCATGTTAAGGGCATCTGTAAAAATCAGGCCCTGAAAATTCATTCGATTTTGCAGTAAGTCTGTCACCACTTTTTTGGAAAGGCTGGTAGGAATATTTCTAGCATCATCCAAGCTGGGCACGTTTAAATGCGCTACCATCACTGACATTAGATTTTCCTTGAAAAGCTCCTGATATGGATACAAATCCACATCCCAAATCCTCTGCTCTGGATTCTTGATCACAGGCAAAGAGTAATGACTGTCTGCTTCTGTATCTCCATGGCCAGGAAAATGCTTTGCATTCGCAATCACACCATTTTCCTGAAGACCCTTCATGTACGAAATGGCATGCGTGGTCACCACTTCTCTATCTCCTCCAAATGCTCTATATCCAATCACCGGATTTTTAGGATTGGAATTCACATCTACTACAGGAGCAAAATTGATATGCATGCCCAATTCCTTGAACTGACGAGCCATTTCTTTGCCCATGGCATACACCAACTTTTCATCTTGCACCGCTCCCAAAGTCATCGCCTTTGGAAAATCAGGCACAGAATCCAAGCGCATACTTATGCCCCATTCAGCATCCATGGCTATGAAAAGAGGAGTTTTGGATTGAGCTTGGTAATAATTAGTCAAGCGAGCCTGTCTATCAGGGCCGCCTTGAAAGAAAATCAAACCGCCAAGATTCTCTGTTTTTACAAGATTACTGATTTCATCTACGTGCTTTTGATCCTTGTTAGAATACGCTGCCACCATAAAAAGCTGACCCAAACGCTCATCAAAAGTCAGGCTGCTAAATACTGAGTCCACCCAATTGAGCTGTGCCATTGAGTCAGTGGTAGAAAGCGGATCCGCTATTTTTAATGATTCATCGATTTTCCCTGAGGAAAAAATAAGACCTATAATACCAACTGCGAAAACTCTCCAAAGCTTATTGCTCATGCTTGAGTAAATTTTTAATCCTTAACTTTCTAAATAAATTTGTATATCGACCGATTCGATTGCCCTTTGGCTTTTGCAAACACACCGAGACCCGTGGCTACTCCATCTACGGAGTTTGGAACTCATATAGTTGAAGATACTGAAAGATAAGGTAACATTCTGCCCTAAATCAGGTTAAAAAGGTCATAAATTTGATGTCTGGTCTATTGTGCTGGAACTTATTCAGTCTTTGTGCTTTTACCTAACGTGAAGCACGCATTAAAAATTACAAAGTCATGAAATTCCCATCCATATTTCGTACCGCCGCTCCAATGCGATTTGATATCAAACCTAGATATTATGATCCAGTGAGAGAAGAAATCGAGCAAAGAACCTCCCAGATCAAAAAGGACTTGGAAGCTCAGGGGCTTTTAGAAAAAAGTGATGGGACTTCACATGACATTGGTTCCTATGGAGCAGGTATTCGTGGTTCTTTTGCGCAGCACAAGGGAATAAAAGAGCGCGATGGAGTAAATATGTTTGCCTCTACAGCCATGATCCGAACTTTGATTTTTTTATTACTTCTTGGGTCAATATTTGGCTATATCTATTTAGGCTCAGTGATCTTCGAATACATGGCATACGTTGCGGCTTTTTTAGCAGCGATTTATTTTTTCTTCAGGCTAAAACCCAAGAAGAAATATGAGTGATATCATCCAACTCCTTCCTGACGCGATAGCCAATCAAATCGCAGCAGGAGAAGTAGTTCAAAGACCTGCTTCTGCACTGAAAGAACTCCTCGAAAATGCGGTGGATGCTGGCGCTACCCAAGTGCAAGTGGTGGTAAAAGAATCAGGAAAACAGCTTATCCAAGTAATAGACAATGGTAAAGGCATGTCGGCAACTGATGCTCGAATGAGTTTTGAGCGCCATGCCACATCCAAAATTAGAAGTTCAGCCGACCTTTTCTCTATCCGGACTTTCGGGTTTCGTGGGGAAGCTTTGGCTTCTATCGCTGCGGTGGCTCAAGTAGAATTGAAAACTCGCCAAGCTGAATCTGAGCTGGGAACTTTGATACAAATCGAAGGCTCGGAAGTGAAAAAGCAGGAGCCATTCGCAGGTAATATAGGAACCTCCGTTTCCATGAAAAACCTGTTTTTTAATGTACCTGCCCGTAGAAATTTCCTAAAGTCCAATCCTGTCGAAATGCGCCACATTGTGGATGAATTTCAGCGGGTAGCACTTTCTTATTCTGAAATCGGGTTTACTCTATTTCAGCAAGATCTGGAAGTTTATAGCCTCACACCAGGCAAGCTTAGCCACAGAATTGTCGGGATTTTTGGAAAAAACTATCAAGGTCAACTCGTGCCCTGTGAGGAACTGACTCCACATGTGAATGTGAAAGGCTACATAGGGAAACCTGAAAATGCCAAAAAAACCCGTGGAGAGCAGTTTTTCTTTGTAAACAATCGCTTTATCAAAAGCAGTTACCTGAATCACGCGGTAAGCTCTGCTTTCGAAGGATTACTGCAGCCGGATCAGCATCCATTTTATGTGCTTTTCCTCGAAATCGATCCCTCTCATATCGATATCAATGTCCATCCTACCAAAACTGAAATCAAGTTTGATGATGAGCGGACGATCTATGCAGTGATTCGATCGGCTGTAAAGCAGGCTTTGGGAGCTCATCATGTAGTTCCATCGTTAGACTTTAGTCTGGATGTGAATTTCAATGAAAAATGGGATAAGGATCCTGAGAAAAAAGCGCAAGTGGATCGTGAATACAGCTACAAATCATTCAATACCCCAGAATTCAAGCAGGCCAGCACATCAGGCTGGGAAAAATTATTTGAAGGAACCCAACAAGGAACCCGAAATATTAATCGAGCTACACCATCAGATGAGACTGAGGTTTTAACTTTTGAAAGTAGGGCAAATCCAGATGAAGCTACCGAATTCATCCCCAGGCCAACTGAAACAGAATCCACTGGTGCTACCTTTCAGGTGGAGTTGAGCTATGTGGTCGCCCAGATGTCTGCAGGATTTCTGATCATCGATCAGCAGACGGCACATGAGCGGATATTGTACGAGCGGTATTTGCGCCAGCTCAAGCTTGCCCAGGGTACTTCTCAGCAATGTCTATTCCCGCCGACGATCAATCTCGGCCCATCTGATTTTGCTTTGGTGATGGATATCATGCCAGAGCTGCACAGCTTGGGCTTTATGGTCTCGGAGTTTGGAAAAGACACAGTGCTCATTCAGGGCGTGCCTGCTGATATCCAAGTCAAAAATGAAAAGGAGCTTTTCGAAGGACTTCTGGAGCAATACAAACATTTTAAAAGTGAGCTTTCACTTGACACAAGAGAAAATTTAGCGCGTTCTTTGGCTCGCAAATCGTCTTTGAAAAAAGGACAAAAAATGAATTCACAAGAAATGGAAACGCTGGTAGGACAGCTTTTTGCCTGTCAAACTCCGAATTATGGAATGGGAGGGAACAAAACCTTCGTGAAATTAGATTTAAGCAGTATTCATTCTTTCTTCGGCAAATAGCATGTTTAGAAATATTACACCGGTAGTTAAAAATCTACTAATAATCAATGTGGGACTGCTTATTGTGGCCAAGTTTATATTTCCGCAACTAAACCAGTGGTTTGCACTTTATTACATTCATAGCCCTTATTTCCAGCCGTTTCAGTTTCTGACTTACATGTTTATGCATGCTGACTTCTGGCATTTGTTCGGCAATATGTTTGGACTTTTGATTTTTGGGCCATTGCTAGAGCAGTTTTTGGGGCCAAAGAAATTGCTGATTCTATGGATGGTTTGTGGTGTAGGTTCAGGAGTTCTCTACTCGGGATATACTGCTTACCGAATGAATAGTCTGGAAGAAAAAGTGGCGATGTTCCAAAACAATCCTGATCCAGATTCCTTTAATAAATTGGTATTGGAGAACCGTGGGTTTTTCCAGCGCTCAGTATTTGATTTTGTGGATGATTACAGCCGTAATCCTAATGATCCAAATAAAATCAGTCAAGCCAAACAAACACTGGATGCAATTTTGGATATTCAGGGGAATGTTCCAATGGTCGGTGCATCAGGTGCTCTTTTCGGGGTTCTGATCGCATTTGCGATGCTTTTCCCCAACACGCAATTATTTTTACTCTTCCCGCCGATTCCTATCAAGGCAAAATATATGGTGCTTTTCTACAGTCTTTACACCATATATAACGTATTTGTGAATAATCCGCTGGATAACGTAGCACACTTTGCCCATCTTAGCGGATTGGTGATTGGTGGTGTTTTGATTTACTTCTGGAAAAAAGATAGAAAAAGTTTTTATTAATTATGTACGGTAACTTTTGGGATAATCTGAGAAACGCTTTTAAGCACAGCGACAATAGCCTTTACAAGCTGATTGCCATTAATATTCTGGTGTTTTTCGTAGTGCTGGTGTTTCGGGTTTTTATGACCATTGGCGGATTGGGAGATTTGTATACCGCAGCTCTTTCATACTTGATGATGCCAGCATATTTGCCTAGGTTAGCTACCCAGCCCTGGAGTATTTTCACCTATATGTTTTTGCACGAAGGGATATTTCACATCCTCTTCAATATGCTTTTTCTCTATTGGTTTGGACAGCTGATACATCAGTTTTTGGGGAGTCGAAAACTAGCCAACCTCTATATTCTGGGAGGTCTTGCTGGTGCACTCTTTTATGTATTGATTTATAATCTTTCTCCCTATTTTAATACTACTTTAAACTCCTCCCTTATGCTAGGAGCAAGTGCGGGAATCTTCGCTATTGTAGTGGGAGCAGCCACACTTTCACCCAACACCACATTCTCTTTGATTTTGCTTGGTCCAGTAAAGATCAAATACATTGCGATATTCTACGTCATCCTTTCTTTTGCCAACTCTGCCGGCGCAAATGCAGGCGGAGAATTGGCGCATTTAGGAGGCGCATTGTTAGGCTACTTGTATATCGTGCAGCTGCGCAAAGGAACCGATTGGGGAATGCCTGTCCAGAAAGTAGGGATTTTCTTTGAAGATCTTTTTTCTGGGAGAAAAAGCAATGTAAAAGTCTCTTATCGCAAAGCCAAAACATCCAATAGTGGAGGCTTCTCTTCTTTCAATAAAGGCACCAAATCCACTCCTAAAGCTGTTGGTTCGGACGATGCAACTCAGGAGGAAATCGATAAGATCCTGGACAAAATCGCTGATCGTGGCTACGAAGCGTTGAACAAAGAAGAGAAGCGGAAATTGTTTGAGTTTTCGAAAAAGTAAGAAGCAGGAAGACTGGTGACAGGAGACCGAAGTAATTTAGCCACGAAGATCGCGAAGAAAGTGCAAAGGGTTTCATTCTGAAGATAGCCTATCAGTTATACTTTTAACTACGCTCTAGCTTCTAAAATCTAATGTCTTGATACTTGCTACCTAATACTTGCTACTATCAATTACAATGGAATCGCTAACCCAACTCTGAATCCAACTTCTCTAGGATATGGACTTTGGAAGCGGAACTCTGTACTTAGCCCGATCGCATCAGTTAATCGGATATAGGCTCCAACTCCTACATTCGCTCCATTTTGATTTCTTTTTGTACCAGCTCCGTCAGGTTGGCTATTTACCCAAGTTTGACTATACCCTGCCATGAAATATAACTGAGAAGGCCCTTCTGACACATAATAGCGTAAGTCAGCGCTGAAATTACTCTCTTTTCCCACCTGCGGAAAAACAAAGGTAAAACTTGGCATCAAGGCGAATTTGTCCACAAAGAAATATTCTATTCCTGCACCCACTCCGAAGTTATGGTACTGCAGGCCGTAGGTTCCATAACCATGAAAACGTGCATTTCCCTGTTCTTGGGTTTGTGCCAAAGCGATAAAAGAGAGCATAAAAGTGGCGCAAAAAATCAATAAAGCCTTTTTCATATAATGGGTTTGTTACTATTCGACAAGAAATTAAATGGCTTTAGGGTAGAAAGCAAATCTTAATTCTCAGTTAATTCACCCACTTCGTTCTTATTGGCCAGTTGGCCACAGGCTGCATCGATGTCCTGACCACGGGATTTTCTTACTTTGGCAATGATGCCTTGAGATTCCAAAATCTTCACGTACATATCCACTGCTTCTTGTTTTGCCTGACGAAAATCTCCTTCGTCGATAGGATTGTATTGTATGAGATTGACTTTGGATGGGATGATTTTACAGAATTTTGCCAAGGCGCTGGCATGTCGCTCATCGTCGTTGATTCCATCCCAAATCACATATTCGTACGTGACTATCCGCTTTGTCTTTTCATACCAGTACTTCAACGAATCAGCCAATTCCTCCACAGGATTGGTGTCATTGATAGGCATCAGGCGCGAGCGGGTCTCGTTGATCGCAGAGTGGAGCGAAACAGCCAGATTGAAGCGCACTTGATCATCGGCTAGCTTTCGGATCATTTTGGTGACTCCAACAGTTGAAACCGTGATTCTCCTAGGCGCCATACCAAGCCCTTCAGGGGAAGTGATTTTGTCGATTGCTTCCAGCACATTCGCATAGTTTAGCAGCGGCTCACCCATGCCCATAAAAACAATATTGGTCAGCGGACGCTGAAAGTAAGTTTCCGCTTCATCTTTGATGGCCACCACCTGGTCGTAAATCTCATCAGGATTCAGGTTCCGCATGCGCTTCAGTTTTCCCGTGGCACAAAAGTTACAGCTCAGACTGCAGCCAACTTGGGAAGAAACACAAGCCGTAATCCGCTTCGTGGTGGGAATCAAAACCGACTCCACGACCATATTATCGTAAAGCTTGACCGCATTCTTGATGGTGCCATCAGAGGAATGCTGCATCAGATCCACCTGAATATGGTTGATTTCAAAATACGTTTTAAGCATCTCCCGTGTACTCAGCGAAATATTGCTCATCTCATCAAAGTTCTTCAGAGACTTATTCCACAGCCATTCATATACCTGCTTGGCACGAAATTTCTTATCCCCTTGCGCCAAAAAGAATTCTTCCAACTGCGCTAGAGATAGCTTACGGATGTCTTTTTTCTGAATTGCTTCCATAGAGACAAAGGTAAGAATTTCTGGAGTAGCAAGTAGGTAGATGTAAGTATCAAGATAGGGCAGCCAAGATTTTAGAATCAAGAAAATCTGTTTTGAGATTAGAACTCGGGAAAACCATTGTGGAGTAATTTCTAGAGAGTTACAAAATCCAGAAAGTGGCCGCTTTTGATTGCCTACAAAAGATAATTTTTAGTCAATTACCTATTTAATTCTTTCAGATATTTGGATAATAATAATAATAATAATAATAATATGTTGCGACTAGCGAATCAGTTGATTTGTCGCTCTTGGCCAAGGGGTAAATTTATTTTAACCATAAATTAAACGATTATGAAAAAAATAATTTTAGGACTTGGGGTGTTTGCTCTAAGCTTTGCCTTCTTTGGACTTCAGAATGTAATGGCGACAGAAGACACATGTCCAAATGGAAATTGTCAAGAACGAAAAATTCTATGCAATGGCTAGAAATATAGATACAGGAGAGTATTGTTGCCTCGAAACAACTAATTCGTTAAACTCTTGTACTGGTGTAGAGTGCCCTGTCTAATCTAAATAGTTGGAGAGGGTAATCCTCTCCAACTTATTAACGTAATAATATGAAACCATCAAAAAAGACCCTCTTCTTCTTATTTATACCAATCCTTTTTTCTTGCGTAGAAAAAAAAAGTCAAACTACAGATCAACTACTTCAAAAGATATCAGTTCAAGTAGAAAGTAAAAAAGCTTACTCATTCCAAGAAATTTTTGAAGTTGTGGATGTAATTCCAATCAAAAATTCACAAAATTTTCCAATTGCAAGAATCAAAAATATTAAAATAATTGAAGATAAATTTTGGATATTAACTTCTAAACTAGTGCTGATTGCTGACCTGGAAGGGAATCTAGAAAAAGTAATCCAATCCCAAGGCTATGGCCCTTTGGAATACCAAAAACTCAGTGATATTCATTGGAACCCATATTTGTCTTTGGTGGAGATTTTAGATTCTGATCAAGGCAAAATAATCCGTTATGATAAAAATGGAGTTCCTAAGAATGAATGGAAAAATAAATTTCTAAGATTAGCTTCCTCTTTTTATCCCCAAGAAAACAACTACTGGATTTATGGGGGGACATTTTTTGATGGTGAGGGCGCACGACTAGTGGTGGTTGACAATCAAAATGATAAGAAACTGAATACGTTCTTTCCACTTGGCGATGAAAGAAATTACCTTAATGTAATCGAGCCAAATAACTTTATTGCTTACAATCAAGATATGTTATTCTTTCATTCCTATAATGATACGATCTATTCCATCGAAAATGATAATTTAAACCCAACCTACCTACTTGATTTTGGTCCAAATAAGATTCCTTCTGAATTATTTTCCAAGGATTTCAAGGATATTATGGAGTTTGGTCAAGAATTAGAAAAAAATGGATACATAGATCTTCTTGGTAGCATCTACTTTTCAGAGGACAAAATTTTCTTTAGATTTTTTTATGAAGGGAAGCCGATCTCAGCGGTGTACAGCATAAAAGATAAATCCACTAAGATCATTACAAACTGGAAAGATGAGTTCGGTGCAGGATTTGGTAAACTTTCCTCATTTTTGATTAACATGCCAATTGATTCTGACGGTGAGTTTTTATATGTCAGCGTTGATCCTTATGGCATTAAATCTGAAGCGGAAAAATTGAAGGATAACCCCAGTTATGATCAATTTATGCTAGAAAATCTTCTGATTAAGAACATCATAGATCAATTTGATACCTACGAAAACCCTTATATCTTAAAACTAAAAGTGCGATAAACATTAATAGGCCATATAAACACTACAGGTCTTCGATGACTTTTTCTACTTCTGTCCCATGATTTAACTATCTGCTAAAAGTCTCAGTAAAGAATACGGCTCAAAAAAGTG
>NZ_MSSW01000051.1 GCF_002150685.1 Algoriphagus antarcticus | reverse complement strand
TTAGTCACTTTTTAAACTAGTACCGATTACTCAAACAACTTCAGCATCGTTTCGCCATTCATTCCGGTGAGGAATCCATCGCCTTCGGAGATTACCTCTTTGGCGAGTTTGAGTTTGGACTTTTGAAGCTCCATGATTTTTTCCTCCACGGTATCTTTACATATCATCCTGTAGGCCATCACTTTCTTGTCCTGTCCCATTCGATAGCAGCGATCGATCGCCTGATTCTCCACGGCAGGATTCCACCAAGGATCCAATATATAAACATAGTCAGCAGCAGTCAAGTTGAGCCCTGTCCCCCCTGCTTTGAGACTGATCAGGAAAACTCTGATGGCATTATCTTCCTGAAATTGGTTGACGGAATTCTCACGATCTTTCATCGAACTCTTCCCATCCAGGTAAGAAAAAGGAATGTTTCGAGTGACCATTTCCTTTTTGACCAAATCCAGCATTTTTACAAATTGACTGAAAATAAGAATCTTGTGATTCCCGGTTTTTTCTATGATATGCTCCATCAGCAGGTCGATTTTGGCACTTTTGGCACCTTTCTTTTCTTTGCTGATCAAGTCTGGCGAATCACATATTTGCCGCAGCTTGGTCAAGCCTTCCAGCACATACATTTTGGATTGATTGGAACCTTCCTCCTCAAATTTGCCCTGAAGAAAATCCCGATATTCATTTCTATAGGCTTCATAGACTTTCTTTTGCGGAGCTCCCATCTCACAGTAGAGGTATTCTTCGATCTTGTCGGGAAGCTCCGTAAGCACTTCTTCTTTGGTACGGCGAAGCACAAAAGGCTGGATTTTCTTCCTCAAATCCTGCATGGTCTCCGGATTTCCATTTCGCAATTCTTTGATATACTGCTCCTTAAAGCCGGAAAATGTTTTGAAAAATCCGGGATTGACGAAGTTCATATGAGCGAAAAGCTCTGCAATTCCATTTTCGATAGGTGTTCCGGTCATTGCAAGCTTAAGTTTTCCTCGCAGCTTGATGATGGATTTATAGCGTAGCGAAGTCACGTTTTTGATCGCCTGAGATTCATCCGCCACGATCAGGTCAAACTCCAATTTGCACAGCAAGTCCAGGTCATTGATCACCAATCCATAACTGGTCAATACAATGGAATGTGCTTGGAGATCCTCGACCTTATCGGAGCGATCTCCGTGGTGAATAAAATAATCCAGATGCGGCGCAAATTTCTCCAGTTCATTTTTCCAGTTGAAAAGCAGCGTCGTGGGTGCTATGATCAGCGTCCGGATTTTGCCCTTTTCAGCTAGTTGAGCTATTAGGGTGATGACTTGGAGCGTTTTTCCTAAGCCCATGTCATCAGCCAAAATCCCTCCCCAACCATATTCCTGCAAGAAATTCAACCAATTCAAGCCAGCTTTCTGATAATTTCGCAGTTCGGCATCTATTCCTTTTGGCACTTCCACCGTTCGGATTTCTTCAAAAGACTGCAAGCGAGCTTTCTTTTCAGCCAATTCCTTTGCCACCGCCGGATTGTAAATATCTTCTTCAAAATCATTTAAAAGACTGAAGTGAATCTTGGAAAGCTTGACCGTTTCACCATCCGTTTCGGAGGACTGGATCAGTTTTGTGAATTTGCGAAGCCACTTGTCAGGTATCTGACCGAGGGAACCATCCCCCAAGCGCACAAACCGCTCATCGGATAAGACCGCTTGTTTGATGTCTTTTAGCCGAACTGAATAATCTCCAAATTTCAACTGTGTATTGATTTCAAACCAATCCGATTTGGAACTTACATTCATGGATATCGAAGCAGGGAATGTCGAATAGCGCTTTAATGTAAGCTTATCCAGCCCGAAGACTTTGACTCCCTGCTTTTCGAGTTGGCCAAAAGTCTCCAAAAACCAATTCCCGGCTACAAACTGATTATGCTTCAGACTGAAATAGACCTCTCCGGCTGGATTGGCAAAAGCGGGGTGGAGGCTTCTCAAAAACGTTACAAACTCAGTTTCGAAATCGCTGTTGCGCAGATAAATAGTATTTGATTCAATATCAAAAAGAGTAGTCGCATTAAGTGGATTAGAGCTGATCTGCGAATCGTACCTTACTTTTGGCTCAAAAATCACCAATCCTGAAAGCTCTGAAACGTACAATTCCCGCTCTATGGGAGCCCCAAGATCCACCTCGGAAATCATACCCGTTTCATCCGTAAACTTGGCAAACGCCGATAGTGGTTTTAACACTTGCTTCGCAAATTCCGGAAACATATTTTCCGCAAAGCGTACGGGCACTCGTTCTTTCCAATAATGCAGCAGCGCTATATCAGAGAATTTTACAAAAAGAAGAATTACGCGATCCTTGTAAAATCCGAAGATTTCCGAAATCAAAAGCTCCGCAGCTATATCAGACACTTTCAATCGCTGCTCTCCCATTACCAGCCATGCTTGGAATTCGAATATAGATTTGCTCCTGGCTAGCGTAAATTCCAGTTCGGCATATTGAAACTCCAATAATTCTTTGATTTCGCTCTTATGAAACTTATCGTAGTTATAGCTCCCATAGCATCTAAAAATTGGATATTCGTCTTTGACAGAATCGACAAAACCATGAAGCGCGTTATGAAGTGATTCGTATTTTCTCCGATCCTTAAAAGATTTCATCTGTTTGACATCCAGCAGCAAGCGCTCCAGATTATCATTTTTGGCCAGTCTGATATCATCTGCATATTCTAAAACATCAAATCTCACATGAAATCCAGCCGGATCATTCTTTTTGCCTTTGGCGATGAACGGAAATAGGTTGTACAATTGACCGTAATCATTGATAGCTAGTGCAAATGCCACATTATAGAGACCATATTCCTTGGAATCGGACTTCTCAGCAAGTGTTTTCACATCTGAGCCAGTCAATTCCAGCCTTGAAAATTCTTTAAATTCTTTTCCCAGCGCCAACACATCTTTCATTCCCTCCAGTTCTCCGGCGTAAATAAAATGAAAACCACCATTTGAGAAACCCAACTCGAGCGCTGTGTCAGGATCATCCACTTCCCCCAACAACCCCAGGTCGGCTAGCTTTTTACGTTTCGCTTTGGCGCGCTGGGAATTGGTGATGAGTTTAAGGTCAAAATTTGTAGAGTGCTTCCAATTTAGCTGGAGAAATACGACAGCCTGCTCTTGGATAATCGGTGTCCTATCCGAACAAGTGATTCTAACTTGCTCGTTGATTGGATCAAAAACTAAGGTGAGCTGCACAGAAAAGCCAATAAGATTCACTGTATAGCAGATACCGTTATCGACAAGCTCCACCTTCTGAATGCTTTTGGGTTTCGCCTGCGTATTGATAAAGGGAAGCCGCTCCGCCAGATTTCCCAGCTCATCTTCTCGACAGGAGATTGTGAATGGAAAAAGAGATTTCTCTGGAACCAACTTTACAATTTTTGGAGACTCCACTTTCTTATGAGATTGAGACTTTCGAAAACTTTCATCACTATGAAAATCCAAATAGCAAGCGGCCGCTGCGACGTGTTTACAGCTCAGATTTTTTTGGTAATAAATGCAGGAACACTTAGACGCCAAATCCACATTGATTTCTTTGCCGTATTTGACAACCTCTTGATTCAGACAAATACTTACGATATATACATTTCTACCGCTTCCTATCACACTGAACTCATAGATCATAAGCGCTGTATCCTCTCCCAAATAACTGACCCGATCGTCATGAAGAATATCTATTCCACGGTCATGAATGATAGGATCAAGGTTTTCTATCAACTCATCCAAAACAAGAAACTCTTCGCTGGTTAGCGCCATATTTTTTTTGTTTTCTATAAATTTTAATCAGGAAGAAAGCTAAAATTCTGTATCTAAAAGTGAAATACCTTCTATTTAAATCTCAATCTTCTACCCGCTTTTAAAAGTAAGGATAGGTTATGGGATTTGGAAAAATCTAAAAGAAAAGCCTTGGATGTATTATAGAAAAAAACTGAAATGACAGTAAATGGCGGGATTTCAAAGACGACATGGTAGTTTCCGAAGATTTGGGCAGGTACCTTCGACCGGTAGAGTTTACCAAATTCTATGATTCTATCGTCAGTTACCGAAAGTAAATCGGATATTCAACTTATAACCTCATTTCAGCCAACCAACAGTGAATAGTATTATTAAATCTCAAGCAAAACTACTTTTTGTATTAGCATACTTCTTATTCTCCTTTGTTGCAGCGGGTCAGCAGCAAACTGGGTTATTGGTAATCTCCAAATTCGTAGATGGAGACACCTTCTGGGTGACAAATGAAGATGGCGTAGATGAAAAAATCCGATTAATCGGGATTGACACACCCGAAGCGAGAAGAACAGGCCGAACCGAAGTGGAATTCTTCGGCAAAGAGGCTTCCAACTATGTGAAGGAGTTTCTTTGTGGAAGAAAAGTAAGACTCGTTTTTGACGTAGGGAAATACGACAGATACAAAAGAACCTTGGCATACGTCTATCTGGATGACGGCACATTCTTAAATGCCCATCTGGTAGAAAAAGGTTATGCCTCCGCCGCCACCTTCCCTCCAAATGTGAAGTATTCCGATTATTTTAAAAAACTGGAGCGGGAAGCACGGAAGCGGAAATTAGGAATGTGGGGAGAGGGGAACTTCTGATCTCAAGCTTTTCAAAAAGATCCCTGCTATCTGTGACATTCTTGATATTCCGGTGATTACAGTTCCTGAGCTTTTAGAAAAATATCCTGAAATGGAATTGGGGTTTGGGTAATTCTGAGGTAATGAAATAAACACTTTTTCAGCAAGAGACGATGTGTGAATTAGCTCACTGCCCCTAGCTTAATACCGTGCATATTGACCAATTACGGAAAATGGGGAAGAGCACAACTCAGATCAAAATTGTGATCGATACAGATGTGCTTATCCACTTATTCTAAACAAATTCTGTTACAGAATATTAAACATGTAAAATAAACTGTAATTTTGTAACACAATTTTTTAAACAACACAACATATGGAACAAGATCAAATTATAGGCAAAAACCTACAAGCACTTCGTAAGAAATTAGGGTTCACACAGGATCAAGTGGCCGAATACCTTACTATAAATCGCGAGGAAATAAGCTACTACGAAAACGGAACTCGTAGCATGCCCTCCCAACTCATGTCTCAAATCTCCAATCTGTATGGAGTAGATGAGTATGATTTCTATGAAGAGAATTTTGATTTGTCCAGCGTTAATCTAGCACTTGCCTTTAGAGCGGAAAGCTTGAAACCTGCCGATTTGGCTCAAATAGCCCAATTCAAGAAAATTGTAAGGAATTATCTACGAATGAAAACCTTTGCCGCTGATGAGTCCATTAGTTCTTGAAAAATACGCATCCCAATTCCGAGCTGAGAATGGCTACAGTAATCAGGAAAGCATTCATCTCAAAAGCCTCCTTCATAAACTAGGCGTACTGGCAGTTTTCAGACCTCTAGAGATGGAAGTGTCAGGAATGGCCATCAAGGTCGGGGAAAGCAATCGCTTTATGCTGATTAATACAAATCGCACGCTTGGCCATCAACACTTTACTATTTGCCATGAACTTTATCACCTCTTTATCCAAAAGGAGTTCAATTCTCAAGTTTGCCATGTTGGACTATTTAATAAAAAAGACAAAGAGGAGTATAGCGCAGACATTTTTGCTTCCAAATTCCTTATCCCCGAAGAAGGAATTCTCTCTCTAATTCCTGATTCAGAATTATCAAATTCAAAAGTCACCCTGGCTACAGTTCTGAAAATTGAACAATATTTTTCTTGTTCTAGGCGAGCCTTAATAAATAGGTTGACTGACCTGAAGCTCATCGACAAAAATCAAGCGGAGGACTATTGCATTGCTGTAAGAACCAGCGCCATGAATCACGGGTACTCGCTTAAGCTGTATGAAAAAGATAGGCAGCATGAAATACTAGGTGATTATGGAGACTTAGCGAGAAAATTGTTTGAAAAGGAACGAATCTCAGAATCCCATTATTATGGACTTTTAGAAGACATCGGACTTGACTTTTCTGTCTTAGGAAACAATGGTGATGAAAAAGAATAATAAGATCATTCTGATCCATGCCGATGACATTTCTCACTTTATTTCTTATCGACAGATCAAAAGTCTTTCTGCTTTCCAACATGGTGTTGATCATTTTAAAAATAAAAATTCACTTTAAAGTAAAATTTTATACCTTTGATATCCCATTCATATGGATTTTGAACTCGTCAAAATAAAGGACTTAAGTGGTAGAAAGGCCTCTTTTTACACTGTTATGCGCGATGGTGACAATAAATCTTTGTTTGAAACATTTCTTGAGGAGAACTCGATTACATTTAAAAATGAAATTTTCGACATAATTAGGAGAATAAAAACCATATCAAATAAAACGGGTGCTATAGATGGGTTTTTTAAACCAAATGAAGGGAAACCAGGAGATGGACTTTGTGCCTTATATGACCAACCTGGTAGTAAACTGCGTTTATACTGTATTCGCTTCGGTCGAGAAATAGTTATACTTGGAGGAGGAGGTCCTAAACCAAAACCAATTCGAGCTCTTCAAGAAGATGAAAAATTGAAATCTGAAAATTACCAATTAAGAGAAATAGCTCAGAAAATCATGAAGTCTCAAATAGCTAAAGAGATTTATTTCAGTAAGGATTACCTTGATTTTGAAGGTGAATTAAAATTTGAAGATTAGATCCCAAACCATGAAAGAACTAAAAAGCACACTACTTTCTTCACTTCTAAATGAAATCGACCCCTTGGATCAAGCCAAGACGGATGCGAAAATGGAAATTGCAGCCAAAATAGCTCATGCAATGAAATTCAAAAATTGGAAGAAGAAGGATTTGCTTGAGGCTGTTGGGAAAGATAACCCCTCTATTATCACTAAATGGCTTTCAGGTACGCATAATTTTACAACGGATACCCTTGTTGAACTGGAGCATGCCCTAGATATTGAATTGATCAGTAGGGATGAACCAATCCCGCAGGCCACGCTTAAATTTCAGGTAGTCATTAATCAAGAGGGTATGAAAACAGAAAAAATGAGTTATTTCAATGATATCATGACCGCCTCAATAAGTACACAGAGCAGAACTGTTCGATTCATAGCTTAAAATAACGTTTATGTCAACTAAAGACACTTCGGAAATAGGCTTCCAAATTATGGGAATGGAGATTTTGGACTCGTGCCTTAATGCACCAAGCTCTCCGCTTCCTCCTAATTCAAATTTCCAGTTTGAATTGGCAATTGAGCATCGATTTAATATTGAGAAAAAATTGGTGATTGTTATTTGTAATGTCTCAATAAAGGACCAATCTAAAGATATTCTTTATGGACAATTACGAGGTAGCTGCATCTTTTTTATCGAAAAGTCAGAGGACTTTTTTGTTCATGAAAACAAAAGCCTGAACTTCCCGGAGCCATTCATTGTAACACTAAATTCAATTACAATTTCTTCAATTAGAGGCCTAATGTTCTCATTTTTTAGAGGGACATTCCTTCATCAAGCTGTTTTGCCAATTATCGATCCAAAATCCTTTCAAAAAGCTATTTGACAGTTATTTCAATTCCCATTTATTTATTACTACAAATCTACCTCCTCAAATTCCGATTCAGCTCTTCCACTAATTCAAATACCTTGGTCACCGGATTCTGCTCATGGTAAGGCAAATCTGCCTTTTCTTCGAAAAGAGATCGAGCTCGTTCTATTGCAATCTCCTGAAAGGAGCTTTTGTGCTCTCCTAATAGATTGTAAATCTTCAAGCAAAAATCATATCGCTTGCCGTCTTTCTCATAATTCAAGCCCAGTCTTTTCCCAAGCTCCTCATAATAGAATGTTCTCAGATGTTCAGCATCGGTGTATTCAAAATGAAGGTAAAACCAAAGCTCAAAAGCATCATTGGAATAGGCAACCTTAAAACCAAGACTTTCTGCTTGATGGATGGCATTATCGAAATCACTGTACTCATCTTCGCCTCTTCTGACATCCATATCAAAGACACACCAGATTTCATCATATGCTACAGCAGAAGAATCCAATATTTCCTGAGTGGATTCCACCATCTTTAATTTGGATTGCCCTTTAAGATTAACCGCATCAACTCTAACACCTAGCACCGGAAATGATTTGAAGTACAACTCTTCAGTTTGGCCTTCGCAGACGATCAAAATCGACTTATTCATCGGGATGGTTTCCACCCGATATCCCGTGGGACTAGATTTTCTATTCCAAGCATGTTTTTCATTCGTAACTTTGATGGCTCTGGTCTTCTTAGGCATTAGTCTAAGTCAATAAGGTTAATAAAGTCACCTAAAAACGGAATAGCGCCGTATTTTCCTTGGATGTAATCCTTCTCAAAGGATGCGTCATTTCTGACTCCCTTGATTTCCACCAAAGTATATAAATGACTAGCACCATACCGATCCTTTTCCACGAAGTCGATTTGATCTCTTCTCAACAAGTCGGCCGACAATAGATTGGTATCATGGGTAGTGAAAATCAATTGAGCTCCCTTTTTATTTGCTTCCGAGTTGAACAGATCCACAATCTTCTTAGTAAGTAAAGGATGAAATCGAGCATCAAATTCATCAATCACCAAAGTAGTTCCCGTATTTAAAGCACTGAAAATAAATGGACTTAATTCAAATAATTTACGAGTACCTTCTGATTCTTGAACATCAAATGCAAATTTGACATTTCCAACTAGTTCATTTTCAGCATTAAATCTATTTCTATCAGAAATTATAAATTTACTTTTTTTAAACCCTTGTTTAACTTCATCAGACATATTCTCAGGAAATTGATCACTTTTAAGTTCTACTGCATTTAGATCTTGAATTCCTACATCGGCTTTTTTCAAAAACTCCAAAATAAATTTCTTTTTAGAAGGATTATCTAAAAATTCTCCGGCATATCCAAACATACCAGGATGACCTAATCCATTGATAACAGAAATAGATGAAAACATATTAACAATACGCCTAGAAATTTTCCCAAATCCAAAAGAAGCTAGAGAGGATAGAAACAAAGAATTACTTCTAAAAATCTGCCCCTCTCCTCCTGATAGATCGATAGACTTTTGACCCTCAGCAAAATGCTTCTGATTGATGTCAATAACCTGATCACCTTCCCTTACAAAAAGAGCCTGCTCTCTTAAGTTCGGAGTAGAAAAAAGCCACTCACTTTTGATTGATTCAGCATCAGCCTCAAAGCCATATCGATAACGGATATTATCAATTCTAATAGTCATCTGAAAAAAAGTGGGTTCATTAACCGTCTCAGTTGATAATTGAAAAGACTCAATCATTTCCAATACTTTCTCGTTTTTTACCGACTCATTGGTAATCCGGATAAATGCGACCAAAGCCTTAATCACATTACTTTTCCCGCTGGCATTGGCTCCATAGATGGCTTTGGATTTCAGCAGACTCAGATCATGTCCCACAGGAATAAGGTTGACGGTATCGAGACGGCTGTTTTTGGACTTGATCTTGGCTGCGGTCATGTTCAAGGTTTGCATCTCCTTGAAAGACCAAAAGTTACCAAGGCTGAATTCTTCGATCATTTCTTAAATCTGTTATTTGTGATATTTACACAAATATGGGAATATGATAGCGAATTCACCAATATTTATCATTTAAATTTTAGGAAGGTGAGGGATGAAAATTAGTTGATTTATTCCCCACTGGTGGATGATGGAAAAATAATACTCCTAAACTGGTTAAAAAAATCCTGAAGCTCGATCCTTAATATTTACAATTATGGTTCTACTTCTGGCTTGGGACCTCGCCAAGATAATATGTCTTTCTTGGTTTTTGCATTTTCTCTCTTTTATAGAATCCAATTAAGCCATAAACCTCTTGCTCAAATGGGGAATCATCATTTAAATATTCTACAAAAATAGTCGGATAACTATTGTAATCATCTGTTTCCATTTCTAATTCAACAATATTTTCATAAGGCAGTCTTAAAAAAAGACAGCAATTCAAGGCACCCTCTTCATTGTTTAATGCAAACCTCCAATCTTTCCCATTTTTAACAACAACTTTTTTTGAATACTGAACGACAAACTCTAATCCATTTGGATAAAAATCCCACAATTCTAACTTCATCCAATTATTGTAGCCTTTTTCGTTTTCAACTAATTCAGGATAACTTCTATCTTCAATAGATCTTATATTTAATGAACTGTACATGAATCTATAGCATGGCTCAAATTCTAATAATTCAGCATACTCTCTCCATTCAGCTAGAGTGAGGTTTTTTACAAGATGCTTTTCAATTCGTTTTTTTATAGTTTGAATTTGTTTAAATTTAGTTCTCGAATTTTTAATATTATTTCTTTTTGGAGACCCACCCTTCAATTCGACTTGTAAAATATTTATAACCTTGTTCATTTTGTCAATAGTCAAGTTGTTAGTAAACCTCAATAATGTTTTAAAATCAATAATATCTTCATTTGGATTAAAAGAAAATTCTTTTGGTAAAACTAAACTTCGATAGCTTTTTTGCTTTTCTCCAATTATAAATACAATTATTCGGTCATAAAACTGATACATTTGATTATAACTAAAACAATTAATAGTTTTTTGAATCTTTCGATTAGACTTATCTGAAGTTACTTGAATAGACACTCTGTTTTTTTTATCGATTAAATCAATACAAGGGTGGTTTGAGGCGGTTTTATTGGTACTCTCTAGACAATAATCAAAAATAACATTAAAAATGTTGCTGAATAAAACTTCAGAAACCACATTTAAATCATTCAGGTTTTGATGATTTAAGTTCCTTACTTGTATTTCTATTCTCGCGAAATATTCTGAAATAGCTTTGATTTTAATCTCCCTATTATTCATTCGATAATGAGTTAAACTACATTCAATTTCAATACTTAATTTCCAAAGTTTCGTTAACGCCCTTCACTATAAATTCAATAAATTTAATCCAAGCAGCCAATATAAACGTTAGGCTCGAAAAGAAAATAAGTTTAATATAAGGCTCAGCCCAGTATTGAAAGTAAAGCTCTTTTAACGAGTCATACATGAAAAAATAAGGGAGTAATTGAATGATTAATAATGGAGAGAAATACATAAAATTTATGAATTGTTTAAGGCATCCACTATTCTCATTATTTTCTAGCTCTCGATAAAATCCAAATGGAAGTACAATTCTCGTAAGATATGGTACATATTTTAAGAAATCCTTTTCTTTAATGTATATCTTGCTAAATAATATTTCATAATTTTTTATACACTTCGCTTTATGTATAGTAGCAATTGTATAAAGAAAAATTAAGCAACTTACCCCAAATGGAAAGTACTTCTCAACGAATTCGAATCTAGATAGCTTAGCACCAAAAATCTCAAATCCTTCTAAAAATCTATTTGTAAGCAAATAGTATAAGAATACCAGAATTGCCAACCATTTAGTAGTTTCTTGGACAATTTTCTCTGTATACTTAATTGATTCCATAAAGCTATCAATGAGTCTCAACTTCTCTTCGGTATCTATGCTATCAAGAAAAAATTCAATCTCCGTTTTTTTCATTTTCTGGAATTAAGATCCTTATTTAATATTCTTTTCCGGATATTCTTGTACCCCCTCCGCCGCCAGCATCACCTCCCCAGCCTCTCCCACATACTCCTTAACTTCCTGCTCTACCAACTCACCCCGAAATGCCTTATTCAATATCGCCTGAGGCAATTGATTAACCTTAATTTTTAGGATTTTATCTTAGATTCCTCTTTCTCTAATTTCTCAGCCTTATCTCTTAACAAACCCGAAATATCAATCGGAGGTAATAAATATCCTCCCATCGGACCAAGGTTAGTGATTTGGTACATGATATTTCTCAAGTTATTGATCATCATGTTGAGAGTCGAAAACTGACTAAGATTATTTCGTAAGCCTTCTTCCACGTTTTCAGGATCTTGGATACGAAAAGTGCCACCACCTTCAACCATCAGTTTATAGCCTGGAAGAGTTTTCTTCCTACCTTTATTCACTTCTATTTTGGTGAAAAGCTGGATTTCACCCTCTTCTTCTGTTTTGCCAATCCCAAAATCTATATCAACGGGGTAGGACTGGAACAAGTCCTTTAGATTGATATCATCTTCTTTGGGTACGATAAACTCATAGTGAGACTCCAAGAGCTTAAAATCCAGTAATTGTAACGGCGAAAATTTTGCTTTCATCCTGCCATAGCATATTCATCCTCGGTTGAATGGCCTACAGCCATGACCATATGAGGATTGGTGACTTGATTCTTTAACTTAAAATATTCTTGGGTTTTTGACCAGCGCTGATGATAGGCCAATAACTCTTCCTGTACTTTTTCTTGCACCATTTCCTCCGTTAGCACTTTAAAATCCAAGTCGAGTTCGATGGACATTTTAGCTAGAATATTCCAATTAGGTTTGCGATCTCCTCGGAACAACTGTGTGATAAAGGAAGCAGAAGTGCCAATTTTTTCAGCCATTTCTTTTTTGGAAATTCCTTCTTTCTCCATTTTTTGATCTACTAAACCCAAAAATTGCAAAGCCAATAAATCAGCCTTGGAAGCAATCTGGTCTTCATAGGAAATTCCTTCAAAGAGGATATCCCATTCTTTTTTGATAGAATCTGTCATGGTTTTGGGGTTAAGTCGTACTCGAATTTGGATACTCTTCTGATTATACTTTTTTCTATCGATGTCAATTTTTGGGATTTCTTCTTTTCAAGAAGCTCAACCCCAATAATTATGAATCGCTCCGTCTCTCCGTCAGTGTATTGCTGACAGTAAATCCTGGGATTTTTCTTCCCTTTAAACAATTTAATTGCAGTAACCTGTTCACAACCTTTTTCAAAATTTTCTTTGTCATACAAATCTCTAGGGGCACGATGGTTCAAAATCAATTCCAAGGAGGTATTGAACTTCTTCAAATTGGCCAATTCTGATCTCAGAAAGCTCATAATTTCTACGGAATTCTCTTCATCCAGGTAGAAAGCCTTCTTTCCGTCATCGGAAATTCTGATCAGTTGTGCTTTTCTTCTCACGACAAAATTAAGCAATAGGTTAATTTAAACAAACCATTCATAAAAATCTATTTTTTCCCATACCTCCCCCGTTCCCCTTCAGCCACCATCCCCAATTCCTCACTTACCCTTTCTTCTGCATCCGCCACCGAGATTTGCCCATTCATCAGCATCGGCAAAAGCCAATCGCGAAGGGAAGAAAGTTCTTGGTTTTGGATTAGATTCCTTTGGATTTTGGTGTGTATTGTAATCGCCTTCTCATAAAACCTCTCTAACAAAGCAACTGGTGGAATTGAAATCTTATGTTTTGAAACAAATGATTCAAATAGGAAATTTTTTATTCCGCTTGTCTTTCCCTCATATCCAAAAAAAACGCCTGCATCGTACAACCTTCTCCATTCATAAATGAAGTTGAACTGAGTACTTTCATTTTTTAAAGTTATGGCTTTGCAAAAATTTGAACAGATTATCGGCTCGTTAAATCTTTCCAAGGTTTCATTAATGATATAGCCCAATCTTCCAGTGGATTGTGTTGGACTGCCACCTGAGATTTCAATTACTAAATCACCGGGGTCAAGTAATTTGTGGCTGTTCTTTTCAAGAATGAACCGAACAGGGCTTTTCAGCTCTCCATTTCCATTTAGACTGTTTATATCAGCGCCTCGAATACAGGAAACTCTTAAATCATAATTTCCTTGAATTTCTTCTTTTCCCCAGTCACCATTTTTGTCCTTTTCAATCCAGTAATCAAGTGTATGTGTATCCCACCCCTCCGGAATCTCCCTATTTAAGTCCTTATTCCAGACCATTTTTCCACCTGATGATTTATAGGGCTTGATATCTTGGGGCTTGGAAGTCTCGTCGGCAGGCTTGCTTTGTCGAAAGTCATAGGGAAAGTCAAACTGCACAAACCAATACTCATACAGTAACTTCGCCATCGCCTCCAGTTCCGCATTGATCCGGGTGTTTAGTTCGATTTTATCGTCTAAGGCTGATAATACTGAGGCGATTTTTTGTTGGTCAACTTTGCTTTTTGGAACTAATATCTCCTGCCGCTTCAAAGCTCCTTCATTTACTCTTTTCCTTCCAGAAGTACCTTCCATGCAGCTTATGGCGCGTTCCCTAAATAATGGACTTCGTGCTAAATAGTAAATAAATTTACCATTAGAATTACTATTTTCTCTTAAAACAATAAATTCAGAGGAGCCAAAAGCCACTTCATCTTCATCTAAAATATCTACAAAAGCAGTTTTACCATTTTCCAAACAAGGTGTAATCTTTGCGACTAGGGTGTCTCCATTTCGGAATTTTGGGCCAGAATTATATTCTGAAATTTCGAACCCATTAATTTTCCTCTCAAATACGCCAAGCTTACCCATAGGGATTTTTTTTGCCAATTCATTTTTACGCAAACTTTCCGTTGGATTAAAATCTATGAATTCTCCAATTGAAGATTGTTTCCAATTACTCATATCTCAAGGACTTTATTTGATTTTGAATTTCGGTATCTAATTGATTCCCTAATGTAAAAAAGCTATTTAACCGTTCTTCAAAGCCATTAATTTTCTCCTGAAATTCATCCGCTGTAATATCTAAATACTCGATCTTAACCTCAAAGTATTGACCGGCAGCAAAGGAATAGTTCTTTTCTTGAACCATATCCTTACTGACCACTACCGAAAGATCCTCTACTGCTATTTGAGAATTAAACGCATCGATGATCTGACTTTCTTCCTGACTCGATAGGACAGTTCGCTGATTCTTTCCCTCCTTCACTATTTCCCCTAGTTTAGAAGCATCCATTAGCACAATTTGCTCGGTATCTGCTTTTTTGTCAAGAAAGAGTACTGACACATTAGCATTAGTACTCGCAAAGATATTGCTCGGCATACTGACCACTCCCCGCAGCCAGCCCTGCTTGACCAGCTTTTCACGGATCTTTTTTTCTATCCCGGTTTGAGCGGTGATAAATCCTGTAGGAACCACGATGGCGGCTTTTCCATTTTCACTCAGGCTGTGCATGATATGCTGGATAAAGAGCAGGTAGATCGCCATGGATTCTTTTTTGGCTTTAGCGACCTTCGGAATGCCAGCAAAAAATCTATCCTTGAACATATCCTTCTCCAGATCATCCCGAAAATCTGAAAAGTCCAACTTAAAAGGCGGATTCGAAACAATGAAATCAAACTTCTGGCTGAGGTAATAGGGTTGCGCTATTGTATTGGTTTTGATGATATTTGGGATACTGTGCGTCAGCCCATTCAAAACCAAGTTCAGTCGCAGCATGGAACTTGACTTTTGGGAAATATCCTCCGAATAGATGCTACAGTTTTGCTCCCCGATCTGATGCGCCAGACTCATCAGTAAAGTCCCCGACCCCGCACCTGGATCATAGCATCGCACTCCTTTGATCGGCTCGGGAACCATAATCGCTGCCATAATCCGGGCTACAGCGTGGGGAGTATAATATTCCGCATATTTCCCTCCACTGTCACTGTTATAATCCTTGATCAGATACTCGAAAATCGTAGCAAAGAAATCGTATTTCTCCTCAAACATCTCTTCAAAACTAAACTCGAAGAGTTTGTTAATCAGCGCTCTGGCAAAAGCATCCCGCTGGGAAGAATCAGATATATATTGACTTAATTCGTCAAAAAGCGAATCCTTTGCGCCAGAAAAAGCCTTTATTGAGAACACCTCGGCATTTTCAATGCTGATTTGGCGAAGGGTATCATCAAAGGTTTTCGCAAAATCTCCCTGATTTTGGTTATTGTAAAGATGGGATATCAGTTGATGAGATTGTAACCTTGGGATATTTGCATCCAGCGAATCCACCAGAAAGAGGTAATCATCTTCAGGCATAGCATGCAGCGCAGCTGAGAAATCCTCCACCGCCGCGAGGTCAGGCTTCGCCTTTTTCACTTCGTAGCGAAACTTATCATTCAGAAACTTATAGAGAAATACCTGAGTAATAATTTTAAACTCGTTGCCATCGTTGCCCAAGCCATAATTGGCACAGACACTTTTCAGATTGTCAATGAGGTCCTTGGTCTTGGTAATAAAATTTAAATCTTGGGTCATCTTAAGGATGAAGAGTGATATTGTTGTATATATTCATTGACAATCAACTGGTTGATTCCTTGCGTAGTCGGGTGGTCAATCGCCATTTTTTGTTCGTTTTTGAATTCCTTAATCACCAGCTGCATCATGTAGCGCTTGAAGAAGGCCTCATTGCCCATAATATCCTTGCTGTTTTGGATAGATTCATCTGCCTGGGACTTGACTTTTAATAAAGCCGCTTGCAACTGAAGCTGTTTTTTGGTCATTCCTCCTTTTTCCATCAAACGCTTATGGACTCGCGCAAACTTCTCGTCTTGGCTGTATTTTGATTTAAGGTTTCCATTTTCCCGATTCAGTTCTTTTGCCTTTTCATGGATTTTTTTGAGTAAAGGCATGTTTTCTGCCAAATCTTGCTGCGTGACCTCGCTGAGATTTTTCTTTTTGAAGATTCTTTCCAGTTCCTCCCGCAAACTTACAAAGTCCGGGTCCTGTTGGTCAAAATTGTCCCTCAAAGTTTCCCGGGTTTTTCGCAAAATATCTTTGAACGCATCTGCCAGGACAAGCTCACTTTCGGAAACTTTGATAAATTGAAAAACGATTTCCTCCAGCGCGGTATTGATGATATTGGTGGTAGAATCTTCATTTCCGAGGTTTTCTACATAATTGATATTATCCAGTCTATTCTGAGCTTCAATCAATAAGCGATTCCAAACCTCAAAATCCACCTCACCATCCAACGCTTCGTAACCATTGAGCGCAATCAGGTTTTTAAGCTCTTTTGCGGTGCGAAGGGCTTTTACCAGTTGAATCAATGTTCCTTTATCGGTGATTTCGCGGATTTGCTGAGAGAAGATTTCCTTGTTTTGGGTATCAAACTGAAAAAGGATTTCTTTGATCTCCTGAATCTCCTGCTGTATTTCCTCGGGTGTTTTAAACAGGTTGGAATACAACTCCATTTCATCTCCCAACTGCTCTTGGAGTTCGTCAAAATAGAGTTTATTGGTTCGGTTGAATGCCTTTGAGATGTCCGCAAAATCAACTACATAGCCATATTTGTATTTCTTGTACGGTCTATTGACACGGGTCAGGGTCTGCAGGAGGTTATGATCCTGAATCACACGAGCCAAATATAATTTCTTGAGCCGCTTCGCATCAAATCCTGTCAACAGCATATTGTAGACAAAGAGCAAGTCAATATTTCCTTTTTTATAGACTTTTACCAGGTCTTTCCGGATTCCCTTATTATTCTCATCGTGCAAAATCAAAGCAGCTTTCAAAGTTGGAATATCATGAGTCCTATATATCCTAGGCGGTTCTGCAGCTAGTAATACCCCAGCATCTAGTTCTTGCTCGCCGAATCGTACTTCAAAAAGCCTGAAAAGTTCCTTTGCCTGCTGGGAAGAGTCGCAAACTACCATCCCTCCCAAAGTAGCGTCCTGCTGATCTCTTCTAAACTGGATCAAATCTTCTACAATGTAATCTAGTAAGGGTTCAGCAAATTTGGGGTGAGCGTATATTTTCGCTTTTGGGATTTCCCCATGAAGGACCTTGATCTGCTCCATCAGCTCCTTCATTTCCATCTTGAATTTTCCCTCTATCTCTTCTCGTATCAGCCTAAGAGTATAGCCATCGGCTATGGACATATTGTAATAGTACTTGTGTATATAATTTCCAAATAGCGCTTTGGAATCATAATCCCCGGCTACTTCACGAAGTAATGGCGTGCCTGTCAACGCAATTTTGACCGCTTTTTTATCCGAGTTGATCAAGTTGGCCAGGTAGTTTCCTTTGGGATTATAGCTTCGATGAGCTTCATCCAAGAAAAATACGCGCTGAATACGGATGTCATAATCCAATGTGGTAGCAACAGTGGAGTCCAAGCTGAATTTTTGGATGTTAACCACCGTGATTTCTGGAAGTCCAGAATCATTGTGAATGGCACCAATTACTTTTAAATCCGCTACAAACTCTTGACGAGAGTTCACCTGATTTACTTTCAGCCCTCTATTACTGAATTCAGTTGAAGCCTGAATCAATAAATCCATCCGATCCACCACAAAGTAAAACTTTGCGATTACTTGCTGCTTTTGATAGAAATCAGTGAGGAACTTGACATTGTAATAAGCGAGTGCCGTCTTCCCGCTTCCTTGCGTATGCCAAATGATTCCTTTAGTCCTTCCTTCGCTCAGCTTCTGTACTATTGCCAGGGTGGCAAATAGCTGCGGATAGCGCATAATATGTTTTTCCAAACCAGTTTCTTCCTCGACATAAGCCAAGGCATATTTCAGGATAAAGGATAGTCGCTCTCGGCTAAATAAAGAAGTAAGAATGCGATGGGTTGGGGTGTATTCCGATTTATTGGTGTTGAACTCAGGACTGTGCTTTATCACCATCAAATTAGTGTCTTTCAAAATTGCATTTTCTTGCTCTTCCGAAATTGACTTTAATCCCTGTTTCACCGGATATTCTGCATCCTCTCTGAAATAATTGAACTGCAGATCTTTGTAGGCTGCGGTGGTATAGAAAGCTCCAAAAACAGGATCCACTATTCCATCTTCATACTCCATATTGTTTGAGAAAACCATCAATTGGGTGATGTTCGCAAATCGTCGAAAGTGTTCTTTCTTGAAGCGATCATTTATTCTAGTTCGCTCGGCAATGACTCCCTCCTTATTATGTGGTTTTTTTACTTCTATAAATGCCAGTGGCATTCCATTGATTAGAATCGTAATGTCAGGGCGGAATTCCTCATCCCCGTTTTTGCAGGTAAGCTCAGTGGTGACATGAAAGGAATTATTCGCAAAATTTTGGAAATCGATGAGTTTATTCCCCGAATCTGAAATAAGGCGTTCAAAGAATTTTCTCCCCAAATCTTCGAAATCCAATTCTAGCGTAATCTCATCAAGGATTCTTTTGACACCATGCTCATTCAGATGCGGATTTATTTTTAAAATACTTTCTGTGAAAATCCCTTCAAAAATATTGGTTTCCTCCTGTCGATACTGTTGGCTTTGAGGAATATAAGTAAAGCCTAAGCGTATCAAATGTAAAATTGCGGGGATTTTGACCCTAGAATCTTCGTTAAAAGCCATCGAAATTGAAACTATAAAAATTAAGTATTGATCAATATGGGGAATTCAGAGGATTCTGGCAATCTGTTTTTTGTTTAAAGAAGATTTAGGGCAGGGATTTTCATTCTAACTTTTTATGATTTAATCTCTTAACTCATCCAAAAAAACAGTGATGCGTTTCTTTCATTATTTCTTCCAAAGCCAAAAAACTCATTGGACCTGGACTTATAAAAGTGCCAAATGATTTTTTAATCAAACCAACAAAATCAATAAAAGTCAAAGTCTAAATAGTGATTCCATTTAACTTGAAGCACAATTCAAACCAGTCTATACTTCGCCTCTTTCTCCTCTCTACCTTCTTTTTGACAGTTCAGAAAATCACAGCCCAAACCACCTGCACACTGGAAAGCAGACAAAAGCTGGAAGAAATGCTGAGCCATCTTTCTCAGGAGGATCTGAGCAGTAAGTCAAATGAGCTAGTGATTGCAATCGGAAAGGAATTCCTGAAAACTCCCTACGTAGAAAAGACGCTGGAACTTCCAGGTGAGGAAAAACTGGTGATCAACTTGACGGGATTGGACTGCACTATCGGATAGTTCCTGCCACAATTTTCCTTCAGATCGAGTAACTCTTTGGTTCATTCTAGCAAATTTATCTATAGCCTTATTTTTAACCCCAGACTAATCTGACTAACACAGTCAGCAACTATTCTTACTATTCTTCCTTATCAAGTAGCCAGTTGAACACGTTTAGGTGTTGCACACCGTTTCTGCTTTGTGTAAATGATTCTGTTGAAAGCAAAAATTTAGGGTAATTGTCGTTTATTTTTTCTAGTGCTCCAAACTCGCGTTCTACAGTTTTTTCAGTTGGTATTTGCCACGCAACTTGATAATATTCAATGTCGCCTGTAGTGGTTTTACACACAAAGTCAACTTCATTGTTTCTTGCAGTACCTGTCCAAATTTTATAGCCTCTACGTAGTAGTTCAAGGTAAACTACATTTTCTAAAATATGCCCTCTGTCTGTCTTCCGTTATTTACCTACCAAAACATTGAGCAATCCCACATCTACCAAATAGTACTTTTCTTGTGTCGCCAATTGCTTTTTACCTTTTAAATCGAACCTGTTCACTTTGTAAAACACATAACTTGCAACTAAATATTCGAGGTACTTTTCAACGGTGGTATTGTGTGTACTTTGCCCGTCTTGTTTCAAAATTTTTGCAATATTACCTGGTGAAAGTGGGCTGCCAATGTTGGAAGCCACAAATTTCGCAATGTTACCAAACGCGCGCTTGTCATTTATTTGGTGGCGTTGTGTAATATCTTTCTCAATAATAGTGGTGTAAATAGCCTCCAAGTATTCATATATCTTATCGAATCCATCTTCACGCAATTCGACACCTTTAGGTAACGACGTTTCATTTACATATTCAAAAAACAGTGCTTCGTAATTGAGATATCTGTTTGATGTATCAATGTTGCGAGCCGTTAAGTATTCTCTAAATGAAAATGGCAAAATAGAAATTTCGATGTAACGACCGCTTAAAAGCGTGGCCAATTCGCCTGATAATAAAAAAGCGTTTGAGCCTGTTATGTAAACGTCTATGTTAGGTTTTACAAACAAACCATCTACCAAACGTTCAAACTCGTTTACAATTTGCACCTCATCTAAAAAAATATAGGAGGGTTTTGACAAATCAAGCTGCCCGATAATATGGGCATACTACGATTCTAAGTCGCTAAGAAATTTACGTAGTTCAAAATCTTCAAAGTTTAAAAACACGATTTGCTGAGATCCCACCCCCATCTGTATTAGTTTTTGACGATAAAGTTCAAACAAAGTACTTTTACCGCATCTACGTAAGCCGCTTACTACTTTTATGAGACCTATATCTTTGTATGCCAATAATTTGCTTATGTATTCTTCACGATTTGTATATTTCTTCATAACCTAAAATACTCACAGAATCATTAAAACTTTCAATAAATGCAAGTTTTAATGATTCTGCACAAAACTTTTCCTATGGAAATAGTCAACTCAAGTTGAAGTTTGGCGGAATTTGCCTGCCCTCCTTCCTGGAATTAGTCCAAAATAAACCTACTAGTCTAGAAACTTTTTGAACATTTGTTCCGCCCTTCTTTGCTTGCTATTTGAAATGAGTGTTATATATCACCTGACTTGTCCTAAAAAAATTTACATATTAGTGTTTAAATACTGATGCAGGTTTACTACATAAGAAATCCAGCCCGATACACAGGCCAAGCTTTAGCCCCAATTTAATTAAAGGAGAATTGTCGAAATTGAACCTCAGACACAGATTCCAAGAAGCTAAGTGTACCATAGCGAACAGTCATATATTTTGATAAGAAACTCTTCATGAAAAAAAACCTGGTAGCAATTCTCCTCCTCCTCCCACTTTTCTCTTACTCCCAAACCACATGCACCCTGGAAAGCAGACAAAAGCTGGAAGAAATGCTGAGCCAACTTTCACAGGAGGATTTGAGTGGCAAAACCTCAAATGAGCTTGTCATAGCAATCGGAATGGAATTCCTGAAAACTCCCTACGTGGAAAAGACACTGGAACTTCCAGGTGAGGAAAAACTGGTGATCAACTTGACCGGATTGGATTGCACCACGTTTGTGGAGACTGTGATTACGCTTGCCAGACTTGCGGAAGAAGGCAAATTTACCTTTCAGGCATTCGAAAAGGAGCTGGAAATTCTTCGCTATAGAGATGGGATTAATGAAGGTTATCCTTCCCGTCTTCACTACTTTTCTGACTGGATTTATGAAAATCAGGAAAAGAAAATCATCAAGAACATAACCGAAGAAATCGGCGGATCTCCTTACCCGAACGCTCCTTCCTTTATGTCGGAGAATCCGAAGTTCTACGCGCAGCTAGCTGATCCTGCAAACCTCGCCGAAATCAAAATCGCGGAAGCTGCCATCAAAGAAAGAAGCTATTTCTATATCCCAAAAGCTAAAATAAGCATGCTGGAGAAGAATATCCAATCTGGGGATATTATTGCCATCACCACCTCCATGCCTAATCTGGACGTTGTCCACACCGGATTTGCGATCGAGAAAAACGGAAGAATTCATCTACTTCACGCCTCTTCCAAAAATATGCAGGTGGAAATCTCCGAAAAGCCACTCAGCGAGTACCTAGCTGGAAACAAATCGCAATCTGGAATTATGGTTTCCAGGCTTCAAGTTCCTACAGACTAAGGTAAGATTTGAAGGAAATTCGAATTTAATTTCTGCTCTTTTCTACTTTGTAATAGTGCCTTATCGCTTTCAAAGAGCTATTTTTTCGGATTCACTATTCCAAACCGACCTTGGATTGCAACATCGATGAATGGAATTTTTCATCTCTTTATCTGACAATACGGGATAATTTTTTCTGGAAAGAATAATAAGAAAAAGTCCTTTTCCGAAAGAAGTGCTTTAGAGTTATGGCACTTTGATCACCTTTCAAAAATCTCTTAACAATTGAAAATCTCCCTTTCAAATCTTCTCATTCATTCTCAGACACATGCTTGGCAGGCTTCTTGGAATTTTATATTCAAAAAACATAAGAAACTATGAAACAAGATATCCAAAAAATTTTAGTGATAGGAGCCAACGGTTCAACAGGACAAATCATCTGTAATATACTCGACGACTCTCCGGGCTATAGACCTGTAGCCATGATTCGGAAGGAATCGCAAAAGGAACATTTCGAAAAGCGAAACATCAGAACAGTGATAGGTGACTTGGAAGGGGACTTTGAACATGCCTTCGAAAACATCGACCGTGTAATATTCGCAGCCGGGGCCGGGGGATCGAGCACTGAAGAAAAGACAATTGCCGTAGATCAAGAAGGTGCAAAAAGAAGCGTGGACTTTGCAAAAAAATATCATATTCAAAAGTTTGTGATGCTGAGCTCAATGGGCGCTGAAAATCCAGATAAAGATTCTAAGCTCTACAAATACCTGAAAGCTAAACACAACGCTGACGAACATTTGAAAAATAGTGGCCTGGATTACACAATTGTAAGACCGGGTGGCTTGACTGACAAGGAGGGCGAGGGAAAAATCCAAGCCGAAGAATCATTCGACGAAGTAGGAGAAATCTCCCGGGAAGATGTAGCACACACGCTAGTGTATGTGTTGCCATCCGCTATCGCTCCTAATTCATACTTTGAAATCGTGAAAGGTGAGGATGATGTCAACGTTGCAATTGAGAAACTTAGCAATTCCTAAACTGAAATTCAGTTAACCTAATCAAGTGATATAGCTTCCCAAACGGGAAGCTTTTTTTTGGTTCAATACTATCCAACTAGCTTTTTTTAATCAGAATTTGGTAGGAAACAAGTGCCAATCAGACGTTATGGTTTCAAGGCTTCAAAATTCTTACACTAACCAATTGGTTACGAATATCATTTTCCCACTCTTGAAAAAGCCAATTACAAAATGGCGGGAAAACAACCTCCTTATTTTTAGATCTACCCAATCAGGATAATTAGGTAGGATTTCACTTCAATACAGGAGACAGTTTATAGTATCTTCCCCTAATTTTCATTAGTTTATCACGGAGATTTGATACCCGATGAATTTACGATTACTGAGTTTCTTCTGCTTTACAGTCTTATTCTATTCCTGCAGCCCTGATCTTCCAGAGGAAGTCCAAGCTGCCTATGAGGAATTACCGGAATCAGTGGATTTCAACATCCACGTAAAGCCCATCTTGTCGGATAAATGTTTCGCCTGTCACGGGCCGGATCTGGCAGCACAAAAAGCCGGTCTAAGTTTGCATACTCCTGAAATGGCTTTTGCTTCTCTTAAAGATTCTCCGGGCAAAGTTGCCATCAAGGCAGGCAGTCTTCGGAACAGTGAACTTTTTCACCGGATTATATCTGAAGATCCGGAGTACAGCATGCCTTCCAAAGAATCAAATTTGGCTCTGACCACACGAGAAAAAGCAATCCTGATCAAATGGATCGAAGATGGGGCAGAATACAAAAAACATTGGGCCTTTATACCTCCTCAAAAAACGGAATTTCCAAAAGTAAAAGATAACTCATGGACCAAAAATCCCATTGACAACTATGTCCTGAGTAAACTGGAACAGGAAGGAATCAAGCCTTCACCTGAGGCGGACAAGGAAACCCTTTTGCGCAGATTAAGTCTGGATTTGACAGGATTGAACCCAAGTGTGGCTGAAATAAATGCTTTCTTGGCAGATCAATCAGAGGATGCTTACGAAAAGCAGGTCGACAGATTGCTCAATTCTGTCCACTATGGAGAAAAAATGGCCATGCATTGGATGGACATTGCGAGGTTTGCAGACACACATGGCTACACCGTAGATCGGTATCGGGATGCATCACCCTACCGGGATTGGGTAATCCAGGCATTCAATCAAAACCTTTCTTATGACCAGTTTATCACGCATCAGTTGGCTGGAGACCTTCTTCCAAATCCGACCAAAGACCAGTTGATTGCCACGGCTTTCAATCGGATTCATCCGCAAAATATGGAAGGAGGAATAGTGGAGGAGGAGTTTCGTGTGGAATATGTCTTGGATCGCACGAGTACTATGGGCCAGGCTTTTATGGCATTGACCTTGGGCTGTGCACGTTGCCACGATCATAAATTCGACCCGATTTCCCAGAAGAATTTCTTCGAAATGAGCAGTTTTTTCAATCAGGTGGATGAGGCCGGGCAGATTTCCTGGGATGATGCCATGCCTGCTCCAACGATGCTTTTGACCGATCAGGAAAAAGATAAAATGTTGGCCTATCTGCTTTCTCAAAAAAACCAGGAAGAAGAGGAACTGAAAAAAGTATCGGAACAGGAAGAAGGTACATTTCAGACTTGGCTGGCTTCAAATGCCTACGACAAAGAAGCAGTTCGTGAATTTCCTGCCAGTCGGGTAGCATTCTATTCTTTTGATCACAGCGCAATTCAAAACCAGCTCAATCCCTCCCAGAAAGGAACAATGGAAAGCAGCGAGGTAAAGAACCAGACGCCTACTTACGTAGATGGGCGGAGCAGAAAAGGTATAAAACTCAACGGAGATTCTTGGCTGAATCTGGGCGGTTCGGGAGTTTTCTCCAAGAGCGAACCATTTTCAGTAAGTGCGTGGATTTCCGTTCCAAAGGCCTTGAGCGATGGCGCAATTTTCCATTCGGGATCTGGGGCGGTACTTTACAACTGGCGGGGCTATCACCTCAGTCTGAAGAATAACCGTTTGGAACTGCTGATGGCCCATACGGCTCCTTTCAATGCCATCACCAAAGTTACCGAACAGGACATTCCCCGAGACCAATGGATCAATTTGGTCATGACCTATGATGGTTCTTCGAAAGCAAAAGGACTCAAGGTTTTTCTAAACGGACAGGAAATGGCTACCCAAACTACCCATGACAACCTGTACAAAGACATCCTTTTCAAAGGCGGGCAGCCGGGTTTGCAGGTGGGGGCAGTTTGGAGAGGTAAAGGACTTAAAGGCGCTTTGGTGGATGAAGTCAGTGTGTACGACAAAGAAATTTCCCTTCTTGAAGTCTTGCAGATAGCCAAACCTGCCGAATTCAAAACCACTCTTGCCAAATCCAAGAACCAACTCAGTAACCAAGAAAAACAATCCCTCAAGAAACTTTACCTCAATAACCATTCTGCTGCCTATAGAGAAAAACTGAAAGAAGTTATCGTGCAGCGAAAAACCTACTCAGATTCTGTGGAGCGAATACCGGAGATGATGATTATGCAGGAAATGGCCAAAAAGCGGCCAACCTATATTTTGACACGAGGAGAGTATAATCAGCATGGAGAAGAGGTTTTTCCAAATACACCTGAAAGCGTTCTTCCTATGCCGGAGGATCTTCCAAAAAACCGTCTGGGACTTGCCCAATGGCTGATAGATCCTCAAAATCCGCTCACAGCTCGAGTGGCTGTCAACCGGTTTTGGCAAAATTTCTTTGGAAAAGGGCTGGTTGCTACTTCCGAGGATTTTGGAAATCAGGGAAAATTGCCTTCTCATCCGGAATTGCTGGATTGGTTGGCACTGGAGTTTCAGAGTTCGGGATGGGATGTGAAAGCTATGCAGCGTTTGATCGTCAATTCGGCCAGCTATCGGCAAGCTTCAAAAAGACGACCAGAACTGGAGGAAAAAGATCCTGATAATTACCTATTGGCCAATGGCCCTTCGGTTCGATTGATGGCAGAATTGATCAGGGATAATGCTCTTTTTGCGGCTGGATTGTTAAATCCGGTGATTGGGGGAAAAAGTGTATTTCCATACCAACCTGAAGGCCTCTGGAGAGTCAATGGAGGCAACTATGCGCAGGATACAGGTGAAAACCTTTATCGCAGGAGTATGTACACTGTCTGGAAACGCTCAGTTCACCATCCTACTTTAGCAATCTTCGATGCGCCTGACCATAGTTTTTCGGTAAGTAAAAGACAGGAGACCAATACGCCGCTTCAGGCTTTGGTGCTCATGAATGATCCGACCTTTGTAGAGGCTTCCAAGGTTTTGGGTGAAAAAATGCTGGCGTATCCTAAAATCTCCAAGTCTATAGAAGATACTTTTCGAAGACTTACGGGAAGAAAACCTAACCCAAAGGAGCTTGAAATTCTACTGGAATTAAGGGAAAATGAATACCGCAAATTCAAATCAGATCCAACAAAATTAAAAGGTTGGCTGGCTGCTGGGGAATACCAAATCAGTCCACACTTGGATATCTTCCAAGTAGCCGCCAATGCCGTGACAGCCAGCGCCATTCTCAATTCAGATGCTTTCCTAACCAAAAGATAACATGAGTCACCATCACGATGCCCCGCTGAGATCTTCCAACAGGGACCTTCAGGAAATTGAAAAAAACATGGATCGAAGGAGGTTTCTGACTAAAACTTCCTTGGGGATTGGTTCCCTGGCTCTGGGGTCATTGATGGGTATGGAAAAGATTTTTGCCGGGAATCCAGAGACACCACCTATGCTTTCCGAGTCGGCCAATGGCTTGGAAGGGTTGCCTCACTTTATGCCCAAGGCTAAGCGCATTATTTATCTATTTCAAGCCGGTGGACCTTCCCAGTTGGATTTGTATGATTACAAACCAAAGCTAGTTGACCTTCACGGGCAGGAGCTCCCTGATTCGGTGAGAGACGGCCAACGTCTCACCGGGATGAGTGCCGATCAGAGTTCTTTTCCTATGACTAGTTCGGCTTTCAAATTCAGCCAATATGGACAGAGCAGGACTTGGGTCAGTGAACTGATGCCTCATACTGCTGAGATAGTGGATGAGCTTTGCTTTATCAAAAGCATGCAGACCAGTCAGATCAACCATGATCCTGCCATTACTTTTTTCCAGACGGGCCATCAGCTTCCAGGTCGTCCATCAATGGGTGCCTGGCTGAGTTATGGACTGGGCTCGGACAATCAAAATCTGCCTTCTTTTATCGTATTGGTTTCCAAAGATGCCGTGCAGGACCAACCGCTTTATGCCAGACTTTGGGGAAATGGGTTTCTGCCTTCCCAATATCAGGGAATACAGTTTCGGTCAGGAAAAGACCCTGTCCTTTATCTCGGAAATCCGGAAAATTACGACGGACAGGACCGACGCGAAATGCTGGATTACCTCAAATCATTGAATGAAGCGCAGTTTGACACTTATGGTGATCCTGAGATCAGCGCACGCATCGCTCAATACGAGATGGCGTTCCGAATGCAGACCTCGGTGCCTGATGTGACTGACATGTCCAATGAGCCTGACTGGGTGTATGAGATGTATGGGGAAGAAAGCCGTGATCCTGGCACCTATGCCGCCAATTGCTTATTGGCCAGAAAGCTCATCGAGAAGGATGTCAAATTTGTCCAGCTCTATCATCAGGGATGGGATCATCACGGGAATCTACCCAATGGAATAAAAAACCAAAGTCAGAAAACTGACCAAGCGACCGCTGCACTGATCAAAGACCTGAAGCAGCGGGGCTTATTGGAAGACACGTTGGTCGTTTGGGGTGGAGAGTTTGGCAGGACAGTTTACAGTCAGGGCACTCTTTCTCCGGATAATTATGGCAGGGATCATCATCCTAGGTGCTTTACCAAGTGGATGTGCGGAGCAGGTGTGAAGCCGGGTTTTACCTACGGAGAAACAGACGATTTTGGCTATAATGTGGTCAAAGACCCTGTTCACGTGCACGATCTGCAGGCTACGATTTTACATTTGTTTGGGATCGATCACGAAAAACTCACCTACAAGCATCAGGGTCGGAGATTTAGGTTGACCGACGTAGAAGGTCATGTGGTTAAGGGGATTTTAACCTAGGATGATCGAAATATGACAGAAGATTTCATCACTTTCATCGGACGCTTTCATCCCCTTTGGGTTCATCTACCCATTGGTTTTTTGATCATTGCTGTTTTATTGAAAGGGTATGTGGTTTTGGGTAAAAAGCCAGTTTTACAAGAAGCAGTCAGTTTTGCTTTGTTTTTGGGAACGATAAGCGCCTTGATCGCGGCATTGTTGGGATTTCTACTTTCCCGCTCCGGCGGATATGAAGGAGATCTATTGGATATTCATTTGGTGGCAGGATGGACCACTGTTTTACTAGCTGGAATTGCCTGGTGGGTGAACAAAAACGAGCACAGATTTCCCAAAAAACTCAGTTATTCAGTTTTGGGGTTTCTGGTGCTTTCGCTTTCTGTTACAGGACATTTTGGAGGAAGCCTGACTCATGGGGAAGATTACCTGACTGCTTATGCACCTTTTTGGGGAACACAGGAGAAAAGTACACAACGCGTTTTGGCTACGATTGAGGAAGCTGAGGTATTTACCGATGTGATTCAGCCAGTTCTCAGAAGCAAATGTCAAAGCTGTCACCGACCCGGAAAATCCAAGGGCGAATTGAATATGGTTTCCTATGAAACTTTGCTCAAAGGAGGAGAAAATGGACCGGTAATTATTTCCTTGGATGGTGGAAAAAGTGAACTGATCCGAAGAGTAACGCTGCCTGAAGATCACGACGACTTTATGCCTTCCGAAGGGAAAAAGCCCCTGACCGAGGAAGAAATCCAATGGATCACTTGGTGGATAGAAAAAGGAAATGCAGATCCAAAGATTTCAATAATGGAAGCTGATGAAGATCTGATTGAATGGGCAAAGCCTAGACTCAATATTCTCGGAGCTGAAAAAATGCTTGCGGCGAGCATCGACACGGTTTATCTCAGGACTTTGGATAAAATAGGATTTCGGGTCAGAGTTCTTTCCCAGAAAACAGGTGCCTTGGATGTAGTCTTGCCATCGGAGGTTGCAAATGGTCAAGCCTCCGAACTTTTGAAAGCTCTTTTGCCTATCAAAGAACAGATCTATTGGCTGAGTTTGGCAGAAACGGGGATTCAGGATTCCGATATGAGCCTCATCGCTCAGTTTTCAAATATCCACAGGTTGCGCATCGAAAATAACCCTATCTCAGACGCCGGAATTTCAGCTTTGAAGAACCTTTCCCGACTTGAGATTTTAAACCTGAACGGGACCAAGGTCAGCGCATCCGGCTTGGGACCACTTGCCGAAATCAAATCTCTCAAATCACTTTTCCTCTGGAATACCTCAGTCAATCCTCAGGACGAATGGGTGGTAAAAATAAGCTCGGAAAAAGTGAAGGTAGTTTTTGGAGCTTGATTAAACGCTTTTTTTAAGCAGTTCTATAGGATCCAAGCTTACCTGCGGCATTTAGGTTTACAAAAGAGAATTACTCAACAAAAACAAGAACTATTACCTTACATATTTCTATGCAACTCAGGAGTTGGCTACGCTCGAAAACGAAATGAAAAATATTTTGAAAAACGAGTTTAAAGCCTGATTAAATTCTCTCTTTCCTCTCTCAATACAAATAGATAGGATTGGTAAAGATCCAATTGACCCAGCTATCGTTCAGCCAGAGATCCGCCTCAATCCGGTAGTTCCCTTTTTGATAGACACTCGGAAAAACAAACTCATAAGAAGCCTCTTTTGTCTCCTCGATCACCTTTCCATCACGAATGAGGCGATATTTCGCAGGAAAAGGAGATAATACACTCAGCTGCCAAACCTCCTCTACCGGAATGGAGTCTCCCAAGATACCTTTCAGTTCCTGTGCTTGATTTTGTGCAAAAAACTGAAACCCTTTTGCCTTGGCTAGCCCTTCAAAGGCGATGAAGGAATTCCCCTTTTTAATACTTTCTTTGATTTCTTCCGAGGTAAATCCTTCCGAAAAGACATGATTGTTTACAAAGTTGAAGGAGTGAAAATAGGTATCCAACTCCCACTTCCATGACCAGCCCATTTCATCCGGCTCATGTAACAGGATCTTTTCCAAAAAACCCGGTTCTCGAATGCTAATGGTTTCGGCATTGGGCCCCACCCACTCCACCTGCCCATTTCCAATGACTTGTGCTCTGATATTTAGGTTATTATGCGCATCCACGGCTCCTACTCCCACTATCCTGCGGCGCTGATTGAGACCATCCCAGTTGGCCAAAATAGACTCTTGCTTATCATAGAGCTCCCGATAAGCCCAGTCTTTGTAGGTATCTCCCATGACTAAGTGATTGAGTAAAAAGGGTAGAATGCCCTTCTCATCCAACAAATCCGAGTGGATATTATAAATCTCCATCGCTTGGTAATCAGGATTATCCCAATCATGGTCTTTTTCGGAATGAACATAGGTGACCAAACCTCCCTGATCGACGATTTCTCGAATCACCGAATCGCGGGGCTTCTCCCAATTCAACACCCCACTTTTAAACGGGTTAACCATCATCCCTCCATCCTCGCCACTACTCTCTGTTCCTGCTTCGAATAGTATCCCATCAAAAAGACCGTGAAAAGACCGAGGAAACGTATCCAGCTTGCTATGGGCGTGATCCGAAAAAAAGATAAAATTCAATCCCGCCTCCTTGGCTCCTTTCAGGATCTCTTTTAGGCTGCCCCGGCTATCGTGAGACCAGTAGGAATGCACATGCATCACGCCGGTATATTCGGGAATCGGAATCGTGGAAATAGGCTTTTGATAAGTAGCCCATAATTCGTCCCGGGATCTCTCCATTCTTGGATAAACCACCCACTTATTATAGAATCCAGGACCTAGATAAAATATAACACCTGCCAAAAGGCCTACCAGGATGATTAGCATAGCTGCCTTACCAATAAGTTTAAACATGGTGCGAGATTACTTTTTTGAGTGAAGCGATTTCAAATTAGTGATTATTCTCTTTTCTACTACTCCTCGACTTAAACAGGGGATAAATTCCAATTTGAGCTTTTTCGCCACGGCGGCAGATGTGGACGATGATTTTCTTCCAAAAAGATAAAGGAGCCTAAAGGGCAAAGTTGCCGATTTTATCACCAGAGTCGATTTTGCAATTAGAGCCTGCTCCGTCTAGAGATTTGCAATCTCGATTGTCATCATTGAGTGAGGGTGTAAGGGTGGTTTTAAAACCAATTTTCACACCGAAGAAGCAGTAAGAAGATCGCTTCGGATTGTGCCAAACCTTGCGATCATGTCTCCGATTGCGAACCTTGGACAGCTATACAATTAGTCACTAATTCACAATCTTGATTTCTTCTTAAAGGACCTTAGTAAATTAGTCTCTATCCAGTTATCCAGTTTTGCATTTAGTCAATAACTTACGGTTCGAATTACATCTTTGGGAATCACCTATGAAAAAAATCGTCCTGTTTGTCTCTCTTGTCTTCCTTTGTTTTAGCGCAACCTTTTCTCAGGAGACCCCCTTAAAAATCATTATGATAGGAGCTCATCCAGATGATTGCGATATCAAAAGCGGTGGAACGGCGGCACTTTTCGCAGCTATGGGACATCAGGTAAAATTCCTCGCTGTAACTAACGGAGACGCCGGCCACATGGAAATGGGCGGGGGCATGCTCGCCAAAAGAAGATATGCCGAAACTCAGGAGGTAGCAAAACGGTTGGGCATCACCTATGATGTCCTAGACAACCATGACGGAGAACTCCTCCCCACGCTGGAAATCCGGCTGGAGGTCATCCGAAAGATAAGGGAATGGGATGCGGATGTGGTGATTTCCCACCGCTCCAATGATTACCATCCCGACCATCGCTACACCGGAATCTTGGTGCAGGACGCCGCATTTATGGTGGGGGTGCCCAACATCGCCGCAGATATCCCTCCCTTGAGAAAAAACCCTGTCTTTCTTTATTACCAAGATAATTTTCAAAAACCCAACCCCTTCGAACCGGATATCGCAATCGATATTACTTCGGTGATCGATCAAAAAATCGATGCGCTCGATGCGCACGTATCGCAGTTTTATGAGTGGCTGCCTTGGATTGCAAATGACCCAGATGTGATTCCAGAAGGAAAGGAAGATCGAAAAGCCTGGTTAAAATCTAAACGAACATCCGCACCTAATCCAATCGTAAGGAAAACATTGGAAGAATGGTATGGGCAAGAAAAAGCAGGTCAGGTGAAGTTTGCCGAGGCTTTTGAAATCTGCGAGTATGGAACCCAGCCTAGTAAAGAGGAAATAAAAAGGCTATTTCCAATGCTTAGATAGTGTGATAATAGATTGAGTGAGGACACTCCCTTTTAAAGAAACTTACAAATCTTCAAGCTACGGATCTGAATACCAATGTTAATTTTTCGATCTGACTTAGAAAACAACTAGGCGACGCATGATAGGTTCTAAGGACAAAAAAAATGTAAATAAAACTTGACTTTTGTAAAGTCTTATTTACATTTGTAAAGTCAACTTTACATAAACCTTATGGAGACAATGAAATTAGAACGAAACAGAAGAGTAAAAAAATTAGCAATCTGGACTTGGTCTTGGGTAGCTACCATGGCAATCGCATCCTTTGGACCTGAGTTTATCTGGGACAATCATCCCTTTCTGACACCGTTCGCAATCATCGTCAACTTTGCAAATGGCATCTTAATGATTCTTGCCAATCGAGATCTGTTCAACCATTTCGATGAATTGGAGAAAAAAATTCACCTCGAATCATTAGCCATCACACTTGGTTTGGCTGTCGTTGTTGGATTGACCTACTCACTGCTAGACACGACGAATGTGATCAAGCAGAATGCTCAAATCAGCATGTTGGTAATGTTCATTGGAATTACTTATCTGACCTCAGTGATCATAAATACACTCCGATATAGATGAAAAATCGAATCAGAGATTTGAGAACAGAAAGAGGAATGACCCAGGAAGACTTGGCTGAAATCATCGGAGTGTCCCGACAAACGATCAATGCGATCGAAAAGGAAAAATTCGATCCCAGCTTGCCGACGGCTTTTCGGTTGGCAAGATTATTTGAGTTGAAGATCGAGGAGTTGTTTAGCTATGAGCAGGGATAAGGAATTTGAACTCCAAGAAACTGGTTTCACCCCTTATACATTAAAATCAGACAATTTTTATACAGTTCAAAATGAGTCCAAGTCTGTCAAAAAGCAATTCGAAAGGAGTTATGAAAACCAATCTGAATTAAATCTGGCAACGTGCAACTAGAGAATGGACGTTTTATTAACGGCGAATTAAGACAGTCAAGGCTTCCGAAAACCTATTTCAATCCGAGCAAATAAGCAGATACATCTGCCAAATCCTGAGCAGTCATCCCCAAGCCGGCAGGATCAGGCATAATGGATTTGATTTCCTGTTTCTTGCTTTCAATCTCAGCCTGAGAGAGGCTGTGTTGCTTCCCGGTGAGGTCTTTGAGTAGTAGGTTTTGAGCAGTTTCACCCTGAACAAATCCGTAGTAGGACTCCCCGGATTTCATCTTGACCAGCCAAGGCTCATACCCAAAGACTATTCCTCCATTTGGATTTGCAATAGCGTCAAGCAATGTTGCGCGGTCATACTTGGTGCGAATCTGAGTCAAGTCCGGACCGATATTTTTCCCTACTCCATTCACCTGATGACATGTCGTGCAATAGTTGGTGAAAGCAGTTTTGCCTTTTACTTGATCCGCCTGAAGTTTCAGCACATAATCTGGAGCATAGTTTTCACCGTTGCTTTTGCTTCCAAAATAATTGCTTGCCTGAACTCTGACACCTAGATCCGGATTGGAAAAAATCAACTCCTCCACTGTTCCCATTAGATCTTCAGGAAGTGCATTTGCTGTGATCATTTCCATCAAAATCTGACCTCCGATGGGATCTTTCGCCATGGTCCGAGCCTGATTTTTACGATCATTGAGTGCCATTTTTTCTTCGAGGAGAAAGCCCTTCTTCGCTTTCATCGACGCCAGCTGCTTGATTTTAGCAGGATCAACACCTATTTTATCCCAATCTAAAAATGCCTGCCAATCATTTCCCTGCCGAAAGGAAACCCAATACATAGCCTTCTCTGAAAGCTGTGGATTGGTATTTTTGGTCAAGGAAAACATGGCTTCCGCCGCATTTTTTTCAGGGATAAATGCCAGAGAGGTCAGCAGGTAATTCTGCTTTTTTTCTTCGAGTTGATCGTTTTCCAGTCGCTTCAATAAATCCGAAACAGAATTTTCACTCGGAATTCTCCAAATCAAAACTTCCATTTCTTTAGACCATTCGCCAGATTCTGTCTGTGGAAATCTACTTTTTGCGATTGCCAAGGCCTCCTCTTCATTTCCCTCCGCCAACTTTCCAAGCACCTCTACATAATACGGATCTTCGACGTCAAAATCTCCCAAAAGTGACTCAAAAAAGACCTTCCGGGTTTCCCAAGGCATTTCGATTGCTGCAGTTGAATACTCGCGCCTCAAGAAAGCGGAAGTTTCGTCAAGGAGTTGGTTGGGCGACACCGGTTTTGATTCCCCTGCTGCTTTGATAGCTCTAAAGGCTAGGATTCGCGTTTCTTCGCTTTTACTTTGCAGTAATTGACTGGTTTTCTCCAGGCCCTTTTCTCCCAGCTGTGCCAGAAGGAAAATAGCTCTTGCCTGTATGAATGGGTTTTCGTCTTTCAATAAGGGTTCGACCATTGGAATCGCTGTTTCTCCTTTTTTTCGTATTATCTCAAAAGCTTGAAATCTTACATTCACCGCAGGATTTTTGATAATTTCTATCAGTCCAGCATCAGTTCCAGAGTCCAGCTCAGGGCTTTTCAATTTTTTTCCTTTAGGAACAATCCGATAGATTCTGCCTCTTCCCAAACTGTCTTTCATCTGATGACCGCCCACTACTGGATCGTACCAATCTGCGATGTAAATCGCGCCATCCGTACCAGTGACCAAATCGCTTGGACGAAACCACTTGGTTTTTTGGTTTTGAAATGAGGTATCATTCCACACGTAGCCCTCATCGTCCTCATTTACTGAAGAAAAGAGAATCCTCCGAGTTCCTAGGTCATAGCCGGATTTGTGGCGTTTAGGCTGATAGCTGAAAATCACATTCCGTCCTGCATCGGCACTCATCAAGGTTCCCCGGAAATCCGATCCGAAGGCGTCACCTTCATAGCGCATCATCCCAGTAGGTGAACCGGCACCCGTTTTATCGCCTGCTGGCATTACTCCCGGATCATCTTGGTGCCAATGTGCGGTAAACGGATCTTGGCCAGGCCGCTGATCTGCCTGCCAAGTACGGTTGCCATCTTGACTAAAGTAACCTGCATTGCTGCCTTCGGGAATCCAAGACACCCGGCAAGTGACCACCTGATCGTCGTTATCATTTTGCCACAGATCCCCTTTAGAGTCCACGAATACCTCGTAGCTATTTCTGAAATTATGGGCCAAAACTTCCAAACCCGTGCCGTCTGGATTGATTCGCAGTGCAAGCCCACCTACATAGACATTGCCATCATCGCTGACTTGACTTCCGGAGTTACTGGTATTGTAGGGCGAGCCTCCGGAATAAACACTTCCAGACCGAAGCGTCCAGCCACTTTTGTCTGTCACGAGATGCGGACCGGCATTTCCGGTGTTGAAATACAGCTTTCCATCCGGTCCAGCCAAAATTGAATGCAAAGAATGATCGTGATCGAGACCTCCAAATCCAGTTAGAAAAATCTCCTTTTTGTCCGGCACATCATCTCCATTCTCATCGGTGTAGACCAACAAATGAGGAGAACAGGAAACAAAAATTTTGTTCCCCAGCACTGCAATTCCCAGTGGCGAGACCAAGTCCGGGTCTTCTACGAAAACTTTCGATGAATCTGCGACCCCGTCCTGATCAGTATCCGTTAAGATCATGATTCGGTCACCTTTGGAATGGTGAAAAAAAGCTCCCACATCATTGTTGTAATTACGGTAGTTGACGGCTTCGGTGACCCAGATTCTTCCTTTTTGATCCACATCCATATTCGTAGGATTGAAAAACAGCGGAGACTCTGCCCATAGGCTGACTTCGAATTCTTCCGGAGCAAACAAAACAGGAGCAACCTCGGGCTTTTGCCCACAGGAAAACATCACCCCAAGGGCCAGAATACTGGGTATAACTTTCTTCCAACTCATTGCTGATTGATTTTTTTGGTGACAAAAGTGAGATTGTCTTGGTAAGCTGACACGATTTCGGCTCCTTCGGGCGTGGACCATTCGATCTGCATCCAACCCGATCCTTTGTAATCGGATTTGGCTAAAAGCTCGCCGATTCGTGGCCAATCCAAATCTCCGTCACGAAGCAATTTCCCGTTCTCTTTAATATGTATTTCGCAGAAATGCTCTTTTGCCAAAAGCGGAATCTCCTCATAAATCGGGTGTCCTGCATCTGCCGAATTTCGAAAGTCGTAGTATATTTTTACTGCCGATGAACCTACAGCATCTAGGATCTCCAGATGCTCCGCTGCAGAAAGATAGGATTCGATTCCTAGAATGACTCCAGCCTTTTCAGCCTTGGGAGCGACTGCTTTCAATCTTCGGATCACTTCCTTTTTTCCTTGGGAATCACCTCTCAAATCATTTTTGTTGAAAAAAGCCAATAGAATGACCGGTAGATTCATAGCCTGAGCCACATCGATACTTTCTGAAACCCAAGCCTCGGTTTGAGGATCCGATTTGTAGGGAAAGCTATTTAGTTCTCCTATAGCAAGGCTGCTAATGGGAATTCCTAAGGATTTGGATTGCTCCAAATACTGATTTTGAATCTTTGGATCACGGAGATGAAGTTTATTTTCAATGTTTCCAAGATTAACCTGAAGTCCATCCAAGCCGATCTTTTTGGCCAGTGCCAAGCCAGCCGGATTGCTGCTTTGGCCGATGGACCAATCGCATGCGCCAACATTCAGATTTAAAGAATTCACTGGACTGGCGGAAAGGTCCAGGCCCATTCCTGTCAAAACAGCCGCAAAGGCGGATCTTCGGATAAACTCCCTTCTTTGTATCATATTTTCAGATGTGTGCTCAAGAGACCTAAATCTCCTCAAAACCAGCCAGTTTTGAATTTTTCAATTATAGATCCAAGTTATAGACTTCATGCAGAATCGCAAATAGTAAATGAAAACTCAGTTCAAATCCGAAAATCAATTCTTATTTCCACCAAATGCTAATTGTTAAAAAAGCCACTTTTTACTCGGAGGTAACTTTATTCGATTAAGGTTGAATTATAAATATTCTTTTAAAATTTAGAAAAATCCGTTCGTGACTTTAGCGAAACTTTCGAGGTCTGACAGCTCTGTTCCAAA
>NZ_MSSW01000050.1 GCF_002150685.1 Algoriphagus antarcticus | reverse complement strand
TCAAAGGTTCGAGAAAAGACCTCAAAGGTTGCTTTACGCCCTTTGCGAAACCTCCGTGCCCTTAGTGGTTAAAAAAAGCATCGTCAATACAAAACCTTCGAGGTCTAATAGCTCTGTTCCAAAATCAAAGGTTCGAGAAAAGACCTCAAAGGTTACTTTGCGTCCTCTGAGCATCCTCCGTGTCCTCCGTGGTTAAAAAAATGTAAAAAAAACCACTCCCTTTCAGAAGTGGTTTTTGCAGTTTGTTTTTCTAGAATTTCACTCCAAAAGTCAGGTAGAAAGTCCGACCATCAGCAGGCATAATTCCCGGTCCCGGATAACCTCCCGCTCTTCGGGTGAAGTAAGCTTCATCCGTCAGGTTATTTACGCCAGTCTTTAAGCTGTATTTCTTCTTAAGAGTATATCCTGCTGACAGATCCTGAACGGAGTAAGCTGGAACCAAACCCGAAGTGGCGGCTGCATTTGGCTCCACAGAATTTGTTGCATCCGAAAAAGCCTCTCCGATATCACTCAACTGCCAAGTCATGGAGAAATCCTTGAAGCGATAAGTGGCACCGTAACGGTTGATCTTTCGCGGCGCATTTTCCACTCGATTTCCTGCTAGGTTGCTCACAACAATTTCACCATTCGTGATACTTGTTCGCTCAAAATCCTGATACTCCGCATTGACAAAAGCTAGCGAGGAGAAAAGATGGATATAACCAATCGATGAATTGCCGACGAAAGCTGTGATTGGATCAAATTCCACAAAAGCTTCAACTCCCTGACTTACCGAGGTGCCAAGATTGGTACGGAACTGAAAACGAGTTCCATCAGCAGCAGTTTGAGTGATGGTTCCAATTCGGTCTGCATAGTTCAGGTAGAAAAAACTCGCATCGAAGTTCAAGAAATCACCTATGTTTCCACGGTAACCAAGATCAAAATTATAACCTCGGGCATCCTTTAGGTTCGCATCGATCACATCAGTGGTAGCTGGAGGAGTCAAATCTGAAATTAAAACCGGTCGATAAGCCTGAGAAAAATTGGTGTACAATTCCGTCGTTTTCGTCAAATGATATTCTCCACCAAAACCTAGTAAAGCAAAGTTTCGCGTTCGTTGCTCAGGAGTCAAAAGCTGAGGTACGCCATTTACCGTATTCAGGATACCTTTCATGTTGGAAGAAATATTCTCCAATCGAAGACCTGCAGTGAGCAAAAGTTTATCCGTCACATTGAACATGTTTTCTACAAATGCAGCATGGTTCACATTGTCAAAATCCAAATCACGGGGATAGCTGGACTCCACCAAATCAAAATTCATATCAGTACCTGCATTTCCTACACCTTTTTGATTTCGGTCTATATTACCTTTGTAGAATCGGTATCCTGCAACCAGATTATGTTCTTTTCCAAAAAGTGAATATGCAGTGCTTAGCCTCAATTCTGTACCAAAAGTATGGTACAAGTCGCGGTCTACTTGACGGTTTCCCAAATCATCTTCTTGAGTAATTGCGCTCGTAAAACCAACACTATTTCGTTCAGCGATACTTCCAAAGGCTTTCAGATTTAACTTAGTCTTCGGGCTGACGATGTAGTCTGCATTTAGTGAAGGGATAAACCATGGGGTACTGAACCAGTTTCTGGATCGGATGCTTTGACTTGGGTCGGCCGCAAACTGTGCATCGGTTAGACCGCCTGGCTGCTGACTTTCAGTAGTCATATAAGTCATTTCAGTCCCAATTTTCAGTCGATTGCTCACTGCGTAGTTGACCTCAAGATGTGCGTGATCTGTATTGAAGAATCCATTATCACGCCATCCGTTTCCTCTTCTTTTTTGGTAATAGGCAGTGTAGTCCCACTTCCCTTCGGTTCCTCCGATATAGTTGAAGGTGCTAAAAAGTCCATTGCTCCCTACCGTATTGATTGTCTCTGCCGTGAATCGGGTAGATGGATCTGGCTTGCGCAATACAAAATTCAATAATCCTCCAAACTGTGGACCATATTGTAAAGAGGAAGCTCCACGAATGATTTCGATATTTTCCACCACTTCCATTGGAGGAGTGAAATATGCCTCTGGGTAGCCCATTGGATCAGGAGTAATATCATAGCCGTTCATTCGGACGTTGAATTCCCAAGATCTGTTTGGGCTCAATCCTCTTGAAGCCACACCAAGTTGGATTCCAGAACCGTCATTTTCCCAAATGGTAATCCCCGGAGTCCGTCCAAAAATCTGTCGGCTATTATTCATTGCCAGATTGGCGTCAATCTCACCTAAGTGAATGACTTCATTTTTTCTGCCCGCATTGATTCGGAAATCTTCCACTTCAGGAAGACGACCTTGGCCGTTCATTCCGCGGCTAGCCATCAATTCGAACGATTCTAACCAGATATCATCCTCTACCAATACAAAATCAAGGTTTTTGACCGCGTCTTTGCCAATCGAAAAAGACAAACTTTGAGTTTTGAACCCAATCATGCTTGTTTTTAATGCATAGGATCCAACTGGTAAATCTTTGATTACAAAGGCTCCATTTTGATCGGATTGTACTCCTCTCACGGTTCCTTCTACTATGACTGAAACTCCTGGAATAGGCTTCTGCTCTTGATCAAGAATCTTCCCTTGAACTGCATTCCGCTGTGCAAAGACAAAAGAGATTGAAAGCAGATAAAAGAAAATGCTGGAATAAAATAACCTCATATTTACTTGTGTTTATTTAGACTTGATTTAAATAATGATGCAAATCTATTATCTGGATCTATTCTAAACAAGCTTTATTTAGAAAATATCCGATTAAATTTTACTTGCATCCGAGTAAAAAACCAGCCAAAATCAGCATTCTCAGAATAGTACAAAATGGTGAAGGCGGAACACCTATTGGGTAATTTCCGCCTTTTGGTGCAAGTTATAGTTACAACACAACAACCAGCCCGATGCAACATGCAAAATTATCCCGACAGCCGACTATCTGCCAATTGATCTCCTTTATCCCCCGTGAGTTGGTTGATCAAGCAGGGGAGACCTTTAAATCGGATCGCTATTCCAAGACCATGAGCACTTCGAAACAGCTAGTTTTTATGCTCTATAGGGTAATATCAAAAACTAATTCGCTGAATAGCCTGTGTAAGTGCCTGCTGTTTTTGGAAAATAAGCTCAGCTACCTGGGTATTTACAGGCTTCCTGCCAGCAGCACGCTTTCCTATTCAAACTTTAAGCGTTCAAATGAAGTCTTTGGCTACATTTATTATCTGCTTTTAGCCCATCAAAAGAGTGAGATTTCGGAAGGCTATCTGAGTCTGCCCATCAATGGGGAAGTGTCACCTGATCACGTAAAGCTAGTTGACTCCAACACCTTGAGTCTGTTTACCGATGTCTTCAAAGGAGCGGGAAGAAATCCGATATCAGGCAAAAAGAAAGGCGGACTCAAGGCACATGCAGTTCTTCCGCAGGACAATTTGGTGCCTGAATTGGTCAGGCTGACGGCAGACAGCACCAATGATAAAGATTTCCTCGGACAGCTCAAACCTCAAAAAGGCAGTATTTATGTCTTCGACAAGGGCGATGTCAACTACTCGGTCTATAAAAGATAAACAGAAGGCGGAGCATTTTTCGTCATACGGCTCAACGAGAATGCGAATTACGAAATGATCCGTACACTTCGTGAAGATATACATGACTTCCTTTCCGGAGGCACTATTTTAGACCAGCTTGTCATCTTAAAGGCTCCAGGAGAACCACTAAAGGCGCGATTGATCACTTACAAAGATCCATTGACAGGCAAGATATTCAGGTTTCTGAGCAACCTATTTGACATTCAATCTCACACAATCGTATTGCAATACAAGAACCGCTGGGAAATTGAACCCTTCTTTAAAAAAATCAAACAATACCGATAGCGATCGGTATGAGCTGGACTACTTTTTCTTTGACAGCGCAGAAGGGATCAAAACGCAGGTTTGGTTGGTACTAATCGCCAACCTGATCATAAGCGTCATCCATAAAAAGATAAAAGAAGCAGAACAGTTTACCACCTTGGTTTCGATAGCCAAAGCCAACCTGATATCCTATTTTTGTTTTCAGACCATACTAAAAACGAACTGGATCAACACAGAGAAGCGGAATCTAGAAATAGTGCAATTGGATATTTTCAAAATTGAGCAGGGGGGGGGTGTTTTGAGAGAAAAAGAAAAAGCCTCCTAATTCGCTTAAAAACACACTATTTTAGACGATTAGACAGTTACTCCGATGACAGTAATTTTTAATTATTATTAAAACGCAGATTTAATCCCCGCATTAATTAGGAGCGTCGGAAAATGAATACTCAACCATAAAAATCTCATCTCCTTCCAACCAATCCATTTCAAGACTTGCTTGCATCTGTTTAAATGGCGTAAAGAAACTTCTTTGCACCTTTTTATATCCACCTATAATGTTATAGTTGTTAACAGGTCTTCCCCCTTTTTAATAGTGAAATTAGATGATTATTTGAAAAATGAACATATGGGTGAGGCATTGAGATTAAATGATGATCCTCCATAGCATTGTTTAAATTATACTTTTTAAGATGCCAATAAATTGACCTGTGCAAATTGAAACTATAGCAGTAATGGATTTATTGAACTTTTCAGCAACGAAGATCAAGAAAAAGAATTCACAGGAGTACAAGAGGGTCAAGTTTTAGAAATACGTCTTTTTTATACTTTGATTTAATTATTCTTTCTGGATAAGCAGAAAATCGGACAGAAGTTTGTGAGACATAAGCCCCTGAGCTAACATTTTTACGCCACACACTTTTCAACTATCGATAAGCTCTGAAATTTATTTCAAAAAAAATCTTCCCTCCCATCTCCTATTTTTCTCCAAAAAGCATAAAACTATTTCAAAATTATTTTTTAGATCAAAAACACTTAAAGTATATTTTTATATAAGTACCAAATTTTTAATACAATCTTAAGACAATATTAAGATTTACCGAAACCATTGGTCTAATTTTTTACGTAAAACACACCTAAGAATCACCCATTTTAAAGAAGTCTTCAAACTTGGCGTGATTTTGGTTTTAGTATGCATGCATCCTTTTACCAGAATATTGCATCTACCTAATTAGGAAGCGTTTCAAAGACAACAAACCCAAAGAAGAACTTAACTAATAATTTAACACCTAAACCCTCTAAATATGAAAACTCTACAAGTACCACGATGGATGAGAAACTTGATGATGGGAATCATCGCTTTAATCTGGCTAAGCCCAAATGAAGCTCAAGCAACCAATGTTGGTGGAGTTTCATTTCAGGTTTTCTACGATGAATTGATGCCTTATGGAGATTGGGTGAAAGACGGTCGACATGGCTATGTATGGCTACCGGCAGTCTATGAAGATTTCCATCCTTACGGAACTAACGGACATTGGGTAATGACTGGCTACGGCAATACCTGGGTTTCCGATTACGATTGGGGTTGGGCTACTTTCCACTACGGTAGATGGTATTTTGACGACAATTATCAGAGCTGGGCATGGATTCCTGATTACAATTGGGGACCAGCTTGGGTAGACTGGAGATCAGGAGGCGGATATTATGGCTGGGCACCGATGGGGCCTGGATTCTCCATAAATTTTAGAGTGAATATCCCTGCATCTTACTGGTTGTTTGTACCTCAGAGAAGATTCGCCTACGCGAATGTCTATAATTACTATGTCCCTAGAGGCAGAAGAGTTAACATTTATAACAACACAACTATCATTAACAACACAGTTGTATACAACAACAATACATACTATAGTGGTCCAGGTCGAAGAGATGTGGAGCGAGTGACAAACAGATCTTATCCTGAGCGTAGAATAGAGAATAGTAGTACACCTGGAAGAACCGTCGCCTCAAGAAATGCAGTAAGAGCCTACAGACCTGATTTGCAAAGTGCAAGAGGAACCACTACCGGAGCTAGACCTTCTAGAGTACTTTCTTCAGGAGAAAATAGAACACACCCTGATAGAGTAAATAGTAGATCAGAATCTGTATCAGGACGTTCAGCAAGTACTTCCTCAGGATCTGTAAGATCAACAGACAGAGCAAATACTCCAAATCGATCTGAGAATTCAGGTGTAAGATCTACCACTCCTACTTCAAGGGGAGGTAGCTTTGACACAAGACCATCTTCAGGCGCTCAAACCAGAACTTCTACTCCAAGTCGTCAAAGCCAAGGGACTTCTACCAATTCTAGAAGTAGTGAAACCAGATCCTCGACACCTGCTGCAAGACCAGAAAGTAGCACACAAAGTCAGACTAGATCGACTCCGGCTAGAACGCAGAGTCCAGCTTCTACTCAAAGGTCGACTCCATCCAGAACTCAATCTGCTCCGGCGCAGCGTTCGACTCCAAGTAGAACTCAGACTGCTCCTTCAAGGTCGCAGTCTCCGAGTCCAGCAGCAAAGAGCAGCCCAGCTCGTAGTACTCAGACTAGACAAGCACAACCAGCTCCTAGCCGATCTACTCCGCAGGTAAAAAGCTCATCTGAATCAAGAAAAGCTCCAGCCTCTACTTCGAGATCATCATCAGGCAGTTCAACTTCAAGAAGTAGTTCCAGAACGAGAGGGAATAATTAGATTTAAACTAAACCAATTCAAAAGGGTAGCCGACTGGCTACCCTTTTTTTTGCTTTTTAACCGCAGGGAACGTAGAGTTTTTCGCAGAGGACGCGATTATTTTTTTGAGGAAGAAGGGATATTTCTTCCGTGGGGACAATTGGTAGGTAGTCAATGAACTACATGACTGGTTCGACGTTCCGTAGGAACGTTTCGTGAAAAATTCAGTCGTCTCTACAGGACGAGCAACCCCAATCAAAAGACTACGAAGTAGTCAAACCAAGAATAGCCCTGTATGAAATGCGGGGATAAATGAGACGCACAAACACCACGAAAGTGAAGCTGTCGAACAAAAATCTTAAGCATTCCAGGGTTGTTGGGTGTTCTTTCACCAATAGGTTTCACCAATGTCTAATAATGGTAGATCCCTTCATGATCACTATTTCCAATTGAAAATTAGAAAATATTTATCACTCAATCGAAGTCAATTTTGCTTATGGTGAATTTGACTATAGAATTTTAAAGCGATTTCCCTGCTATCTCACCAAATAAAATTCCGAATACGGCTTTTTGTCTATCTTTGTAGCTTGTTTTCAACATCATCGACCTCAGTCGGCCAACCTATTCATACCTTGAGACAATACTTCAACTTATTTAATTTCAGCCAAAAAGTAGACTACAAGACAGAAGTTCTTTCTGGACTGACAGTAGCCATGGCACTTATTCCTGAAGCGGTAGCATTTGCTTTGATCGCGGGACTTTCTCCGCTTACTGGCTTATATGCCGCCTTTATGATGGGACTTGTGACTTCCATTTTGGGAGGACGTCCTGGGATGATCTCGGGAGCTACAGGTGCTATCGCAGTAGTAATTGTGACGCTTGCCGCAACCCATGGTGTAGAATATGTGTTCGCAGCAGTGGTGCTTGCAGGGATTATTCAGATAGCTGCCGGAGCTTTGAAACTTGGAAAACTGATGCGTCTGGTTCCTCACCCTGTGATTTTTGGATTTGTGAATGGACTAGCAATTATCATTTTCATGTCCCAATTGGATCAATTCAAAGGTGGAGATGGCACCTGGTTGACAGGCATGACTCTTTACGTTTTACTTGGATTGGTACTGTTGACTATGTTAATCATTTGGGGTTTACCAAAGTTAACCAAAGCAGTACCTGCATCATTGACAGCTATTCTCGTTGTGTTTGGACTGGTTAGCCTTTTGAACCTCGACACAAAGACGGTAGGAGATATAGCCAGCATTCAAGGTGGCTTCCCTCCTTTTCACCTTCCGTCTGTTCCTTTGACATTAGAAACATTACAGATCATTTTCCCTTATGCAGCTATCGTAGCCGGTGTAGGTTTAATTGAAAGTTTGTTGACATTAAATATCATCGATGAAATCACGGAAACACGCGGACGTGGAAATAAAGAGGCTGTGGCACAAGGAATCGCAAATATGCTTTCAGGTGTATTCTCAGGAATGGGTGGCTGCGCGATGATCGGTCAGAGTTTGATCAATATCTCTTCCGGTGCCAGAGCAAGACTTTCTGGAATTGTGGCAGCAGTGATGCTTTTAGTATTCATCATGTTTGGCTCTAGCCTGATCGAGCAAGTACCAATGGCAGCTCTTACAGGCCTGATGATCATGGTTTCTATTGGCACATTCGAATGGGCCAGTCTTCGCACATTCACCAAAATGCCAAAATCAGATGTTTTCTTGATGGTGCTGGTGACGTTGATTACTGCATTCTTGCACAACTTGGCTTTGGCGGTTTTGATCGGTGTTATTCTAGCAGCTTTGTTTTTCTCTTGGGATAATGCAAAAAGAATCCGAGCTAGAAAGAATGTCGATGCAAATGGCGTGAAGCACTACGAGATGTTTGGTCCACTTTTCTTCGGTTCCATTGCTGCTTTCAATGAGAAATTTGACGTGCTAAATGACCCTAAAGAAGTGATTATAGATTTCCAGGAAAGTCGTGTTGTGGATATGTCTGCTATTGAGGCGTTGAACAAATTGACTGAGCGCTATCATAAAGTCGGTAAAAAAGTACACTTGAAACATCTGAGTCCCGATTGTAAAAAGCTTCTTGCAAATGCAGACGAAATAATTGATGTGAATGTGATCGAAGACCCTACGTATAAATTGGTGGTAGATTAATGTAGGGTATTTTAACCGCAGAGATTCGCGGAGGTTTTCGCAGAGAACACAGCTCGAACTGGCCTCGCCTTCCCGCAGGCAGTCTTGACACATGTCAAACTTTTTAATTAAAGACTAAATTTTAAGTTTTTCCCTCTGCGAAAACCTCTTGCCCTTATTGGTATAAAAGTTTTAGGAACAGTCTCTTAATTGACCAGCGTTCCATTCTTCAAAATATACATCAGCTTCTCTGGATCTTTGCTATTCAGGGTAAGCGTTCCCCGCACCCGTACTCTATTGGAAGTATATTTGATAGGCGAAGCCATATCCACTTCCATCACAGTTTCTGGTCCACCAGAGCCACAAAAGAAGCATTCAGCTAAAGGCAAACTTGAAAGGATGATATGCTCTGGCTTGAACATCCCCTCAAAAGGAATAATGTAACCATCAGCCTCCACTACTTTGCCTTCCATCTTGCTGATGTTATCTGAAAAGACAGGAACATATAGCTCACCGTACTCATCCTCAGAGATTTTATAAGTAACCTCTGAGAGGTTTTTCCAGACATTGGTGCTTTGTGCCAAAAGAGACGCCTGTCCCAGAATCGTCACCAGAACTGCCAAAAGGGCTATTTTTAACTTTTTCATCTGTTTATTATTTGATATTCAAAGGTGCTATGTAATCTCGCAAGCTATAATTATCACAGTATGTGACTTTTGAGTCATGCTCGATTTCATATATTCGGGTATTTAATCAGCCGCTAGTTAAGCCTTTGTCAATTGCTTTGCAATACTTGTTTGATAAGCTGCATAAGCTGGAATAATAGAAGCCAAAACTCCCACCACTAACGCATAAACTACTATCCAAAGTTCTTGCTTGAGAAAAATCCAAGACTGAAGAGACCCAACAACCCCTTGCTCATTCTGCGAAATAATCACCCAAAGAAACGTATGCCCAAGCAAAATCCCGAGAATAGCTCCCAGAAAAGTCAGCATAATTCCTTCTAAGAAAATTAACAATAATAGCTGTCCCCTTGATGCTCCAATCGCACGTAGAATCGCGAGATCGTACTTTCTTTCCTTTAGAGAATTATAAAGCGCAATGAAAATCCCAAGTCCTGAAATCCCTATAATCACCACTGCCAGCCCCTGCAGCAAGGTAATCCCAACGCCCAGCAATTCAAAAAGCCTAGACATCTCAAAAGAAGGCGAAGCAGCTTGCATAGAAGTGCCAGAATTGATTAATCTCGGCAACTGAATCGCTGCCATCGGATTTCTGTATTGGATCAAAAGCGTGGTCAAGTCTCTGGATTCAGCAGATTTCGGAAAGCCGCTGATAGCTACTGATTCCTGAAGATTGATTGCTTGGTGTTCTTCGTAATTCGCTGTAGAATCTGAACTTTCAACTTCTCCTCCTTCATCGTGTGTATACCAAATCGATTCCACACTGGTCAGTATCAGGCGGTCGAGGACATTGCCTTTTCTCTCCAATAGACCAACCACTATGAATTTATTGGCATCATGCTCATGGCTTCCTACGCTGATACCGTGACTTCCGAGGAACTCATCCCCTACTTGATAGCCAGATTTTACTGCAACTTCAGCTCCCAAAACTACCTCAAATGGCTTTTCCCAAAGTTTTCCATCCTGTAGTTTAGCTCCGTACAGCGCTGGATAATCATAGTTTGTACCCACAATCCGAAAGCCTTGGTAATTGTCTCCCAAAGCCATCGGAATGATATTCTTCACCAAGCGATTTCTGGAGAGTTTTTGCGCTTCATCCATCGGGATATTCCCTGTCGGAAAATCAATGTGATAAACTCCTGCAAGAATCAATTGCAAGGGACTTCCCTTAGCTCCTACTACCAAGTCAATCCCAGCAGCATCTTGATTCATCTTTTTCTCGAACTGATCCTGAATAAGAAGCAAAACGGTGATAATAGCCAATCCAAGCGCGAGCAAAAACACATTCAATCCTGTGGAAAGTGGCCTGAATGTCAAATATTTCCAACTGAGTTTAAATAAATTCATAAGGCTTTTACTTCAACAAAATTGGGAACGTGTGCTTTCACACGATGGTCGTGGGTGACAATGATCAGCGCTGCGCCGATTTTGGCTGCTTGAGTTTTCAGAAGTTTGATGACTTTTTCCGTGTTTTCATCATCTAAGCTCGAAGTAGGCTCATCTGCGAGAATCAACTTTGGGCTATTTGCCAATGCCCGAGCAATTGACACGCGCTGAGCTTCTCCTTCACTCAATGTTAATACAGATGATTTAGCTTTCTTACCCAATCCCAATTCCTCCAACAACTGTTCAATATTTTGTCCTTTTTTCTTGCCAAAAAAGTGAGCCATCTGAAGGTTCTCTTTGACATTCAAAGCAGCAAGAAGATGTGGCTTCTGAAAGACTATTCCGATCTCTTTTCCGCGAAATAAATCCAGTTTCTGTCCTTTCATGGCTGCCAAGTTCTGCTCCGCCAACCTCACTTCACCTGTTTCGGGCTTGAGCAATCCTGCAAGCAAATTCAACAGGGTAGTTTTCCCTGAACCTGATTTCCCCAGCACAAGCATACTTTCTCCTGGATGTAGGGTGATATCGGGAAAAGTCAGTGATTGTTGGCCGGGATGACTATATTTTAGATTTCTTGATTCAAAAAGCATAATTAAGTAACTGGAATTTCTACCCTGAAGGTTGTGCCTTTGCCCGAGCTACTATCAAAACTGATCCTTCCTTTCAACACATCCACACATTTTTTCACAATAGAAAGGCCCAAGCCTGATCCCTCTACTACTCCTACATTTTTTGCTCTGAAGAAACGCTCAAAAAGCTGGTTTTGTTCAGCTAAAGGAATTCCAATACCGAGATCAGCTACCGTACCAATCACTTTATTATCTGCGAATTCCATTTTAAAAACCACTTCCTGTCCATCTTTTGAATATTTAACAGCGTTTGAGAGAAGATTTTCGAACACCTGATACATTAGCTCTCTATCAGAGGTAATTACTTTAGGAAGATTAACTAATTCAGATTTGATTTTCACGTCGTTATCCTTGCCTGCATTTACAGTATCTAGCACCTCCTTAACAAAAGCACCCAAAAACATCTTTTTGGGTTTGAACTCGATCTTATCCGCATCCGATTTTCCGAAAAACAGCACGCTAGTCAGCAAACTATTCAAAGCTCTAACTGCGTTTTCGATTTTGAATGTATGCTTAGTGATCTTCGCTTTGAAAGGATGCTCCTTTTCCGCATAGATCTGAAGTAGCTGAGCAGAACTCAAAATGGAAGTCAGCGGGGTTTTAAATCCATGGGAAACATTCAATACTATCCTCGACTTCAATTCATTGATTTCCCGCTCCTTTTCCAATGCTTTGGTAAGCTCTCTATTCGCATTGTAAAGTTCCTCTGTACGCTGCTTTACTTTTTCTTCCAGTTCATTATTGAGCTTATAAAGCTCTTTCTCCTTGCGGTCTTTGTAGATCGCCAGTTCAATCACCATGTTTAGCTCACGGATATTAAACGGCTTGATCACATAAGCACTAGGGTTGGTGCCCACTACCTTATTAAGTGTCTCAGCATCAGAGCTTGCACTCAGATAAACAACTGGAATATCGTATATCTCATTGATGATTTCTGTAGTTTTTATCCCATCCAGTTCACCAGCCAAATTGATATCCATCATCACCATATCGGCGTGATTTGCGGCCAAAATATCCAGTGCTTTTTCCCCTGAATCGGCTATTCCCAGGATTTCGTGTCTGTTTTTCTCTAGCGCGCGCTGAAGCAAAAGAGCTGATACCGGATCATCTTCAACGATGAGGATTTTAAGGCTAAACATAGATCATGAAAAATGTTAAAAATCTAATTTGAATCGAAAATATAAAAAATAAAAGTCTAGTAAGTGGAAATGGAACAATTGCTTCATAAATGCAGACTCATTCAAAATTAAATTTCATTTTCGGAATGCCTAAAGTTAGATTAGACCTTCAGCAATTTTCCCTGTCATCTCACCCTGGAATGCCAGCTTTTGCAAAGAATCATCGAAATCCCTGCATATTGTTATCCTTTTCTTTTGTAGGCGGTCGGTTTATTATATTTTTGTGCCAAACTATAGAAATCGCATCATGAGTGTACTAGTAAATAAAAATTCCAAGGTAATCGTACAAGGATTCACCGGTTCAGAAGGTTCTTTTCACGCACAGCAAATGATCGAATACGGAACTAACGTAGTCGGCGGTGTAACTCCAGGTAAAGGAGGCTCGACTCATTTGGAAAAGCCAGTGTTCAATTCTGTAGAAGAAGCTGTTCAAAAAACTGGTGCAGATACTTCCATCATTTTCGTGCCGCCTGCTTTTGCTGCGGATGCGATCATGGAAGCTGCAGATGCAGGCATCAAAGTAATCATCGCTATCACAGAAGGCATTCCTGTAGCAGATATGATGAAAGCTAAGCCTTATATAATAGAAAGAGGAGCGACACTTATCGGCCCAAACTGCCCAGGTGTAATCACTCCGGGAGAAGCTAAAGTGGGTATTATGCCTGGCTTTGTCTTCAAAAAAGGAAGAATAGGTATCGTATCTAAGTCGGGAACGTTGACTTACGAAGCTGCTGATCAAGTAGCAAAAGCAGGTCTTGGTGTATCTACAGCCATCGGTATCGGTGGAGATCCTATCATCGGAACCTCCACTAAGCAAGCAGTACAAATGCTGATGGAAGATCCGGAGACTGACGCGATCGTGATGATCGGTGAAATCGGAGGAAACTACGAAGCTGAAGCTGCAAAGTGGATCAAAGAAACTGGCAACAAAAAGCCTGTAGTGGGATTCATCGCTGGTCAAACTGCTCCAGCAGGACGCAGAATGGGTCACGCGGGTGCGATCATAGGAGGAGCTGACGATACTGCAGCTGCCAAAATGAGAATCATGAGAGAAAATGGAATTCATGTAGTAGATTCTCCAGCGGAGATCGGAGCTACCATGGCGAAAGCCTTGGGCGTGAATGCTTAAATATTTATAGGGTGTTTGGTGACAGATGCCCGATGCCTGCCCTCATTGGTGGGTTTGAAGCCGCTTCGATTGAGTTCGGGGCGGTTTTTTTTTAAAAAGTAAGTTCACGATTCATCTTAACTCCTCATTCCACTTTCCAATTCGCCGCGGCGAACAAGTTCTTCAATTCTACCAATTTTTAAATTCTCAATTCCTTACCTTTGCCGCTTCACTTCCAAAACTTATGATTTCAGTAGATAATGTGGCTGTCATTCACAGCGGTTCCACACTTTTTAGTAATGTTTCCTTTGCCATCAACGAAACCGACAAGATCGCTCTTATGGGTAAAAACGGTGCAGGGAAATCCACACTTTTAAAGATCATCGCTGGTCAGACAAAGCCGAGTTCTGGTTCTGTTTCGGCTCCAAAAGACTTTGTCGTGGCTTATTTGCCTCAGCACTTGCTTACTTCGGATGATTGCTCAGTGATGGATGAGACGTCCAAAGCTTTCGCCAGCTACCTTTACATGAAGACTGAGATCGAGCGGATCAATGAGGAATTGACCGTGAGAACGGATTACGAATCTGATGAGTACTATAAGCTGATCGAGGATGTTTCGGAATTGAGCGAGAAGTTCTACGCTATCGAGGAAGTGAATTATGAGGCGGAAGTGGAAAAAGTTTTGCTTGGTTTGGGCTTCGAGAGAGCCGATTTGACACGTAATACTTCTGAATTTTCCGGAGGGTGGAGAATGCGAATTGAGCTGGCGAAGATCCTTTTGCAAAAGCCAGATCTGATACTACTCGATGAGCCTACTAACCACTTGGATATTGAGTCTATTCAGTGGCTTGAGGATTTTTTACTGAACAAGGCTAAGGCAGTGGTTGTGATTTCCCACGATAGAGCCTTTGTGGATAATATCACTACGAGAACTATCGAAGTGACCATGGGCCGTATTTACGATTACAAAGCCAAATACAGTCATTACCTAGAGCTAAGAAGAGAACGTCGCGAGCAGCAGCAAAAACAATACGAAGAACAGCAAGCGGTCATTGCAGATATCCAAGGATTTATCGACCGCTTCAAGGGCACGTATTCCAAGACACTTCAGGTACAATCCCGAGTGAAAATGCTGGAGAAAATGGACATCATCGAAGTGGATGAAGTGGACAGCTCTGCTTTGAAACTTCGGTTCCCTACTTCTCCACGATCTGGTAACTATCCTGTCATCGTCGAAGACATGAGTAAAAAATACGATGAGCATGTGGTGTTCAAAAATGCCGCCATGACCATCGAGCGTGGACAGAAAATTTCCTTTGTCGGTAAAAACGGAGAAGGTAAATCCACCATGATCAAGGCGATTATGGGTGAGATAGAATTTGAAGGAAAATGTGAATTGGGACACAATTCCATGATCGGATATTTCGCTCAAAACCAGGCTTCTCTTTTGGATGAGAGCTTGACGATTTTTGAAACGATTGACCACATCGCAGTTGGGGAAGCTCGCACTAAAGTGAAGGATATTTTGGGGGCATTTATGTTCAAAGGCGATGATATCAACAAGAAAGTAAAAGTGCTTTCTGGTGGAGAAAAAACTCGTTTGGCGATGATTAAGCTACTTTTAGAACCAGTGAATTTGCTGATTCTCGATGAGCCGACCAATCACTTGGACATGAAAACCAAGGATATTATCAAAGACGCATTAAAGGCTTTTGATGGGACGTTGATCATCGTATCTCACGATAGAGACTTCTTAGATGGCTTGATAACCAAGGTATTTGAATTCGGGAATAAGCGGGTGAAAGAGCACTTCGAAGACATTAATGGCTTCCTGAGAATTAAGAAGATTGAGAATTTGAAGGAAGTGGAGAGGTAGTTTTTTGTCCGGTGTCGGATGTCGGGTGTCTGATGTCCGGTGTCGGATGTTGGATGTTGGATGTTGGATAAAGCGAACTCCGTTATATAATGATGAGTTGATTATTGTTATGGTTTTTTATTTGGATTCTTCCAGGTGTTGAAAACTGAATAAACAACAATCGAATCACTATCAATTGAATAAACTATTAAAAAAGGAAATTTTCTAATTCTAAATTCACGATATGAGCCCCTCTTTACTTGGTATGATTCAGGAGATTTAGTGATAAAAGCAAAGGCCACTTCAATTGCTTTAAAAAATTTCTCCCCCAAATCCGCACTTGCATCTTCATAATATGAGAAAGCAATTAAAAGATCCCTCCTAGCTTCCTCCTTTATTTCAAAATTCACTTGCGTAATGTTTTCGCCGTTTCTTTCACCTCTTCCCAGGAATAAGAAACTGACTCTCCAGCCAAATGTCTAGCTCTCCTTTCGTCAAGAACTTGATAATCTTCCTCAGTTAAGCCAAACTCATATTTTTCATTCAGGAAGGTAGTTAGCTTTTTATAAACTTCTTCTTTAGGGGCTTCTTCTACTCTATCTACTTCTGCCGATAAAAAAGAAAGTCTTAAATCCTCTTTGTCCTCGTCAGACATTACCATATTACTTACACCAAGTTTCCCTAAAAGCTCAATGATGAATTTCAGCTCCTTTTCGTTTTTAGGGTTTAAAATAATAGAGTCCATGATGAGATTTTTTGAAGGGGAATATTCCTAGCTCAATTTACGGAAATCTTCCCCTAATGATCAAAACAGCCTAAAACAAAAAACGGCAGTCCTTAAACTACAGTTTTTTTTTCTAAACATCGGTCATCTGACATCCTACACAAAACTTCCTTACACCCCAAATACTCTTGGAAGCCAAAGGGTGATCTCAGGAAAAAGCATAATCAGGATCAACGCCAAGACCATTGCAGCATAGAATGGCAGTAAAGGCTTCATGATTTTCTGTATTGTTGTATTTGCCACCCCAACACCTATAAAAAGAATGGAGCCTACTGGCGGAGTACACAGACCTATACAAAGATTCAGTACCATCATAATACCAAAGTGAACTGGATCCACTCCAAGTGCTGTCACAACTGGCAAGAATATCGGAGTAAAAATCAACACCGCAGGAGTCATATCCATAAAAATCCCCACAAAGAGCAACAGTAGATTAATCATAATCAGAATCACAAAGATATTGTCACTCAATCCCAAAAGGGCATTAGAGATGTTTTGAGGGATGTCCTCGCTCGACATCACCCAAGACATCGCCATAGAAGTTGCGATCAAAAGCATCACGACAGCTGTAGTCTCAGCAGCTTTCAATAATACGGATGGCAAATCTTTTACTTTCAGCTCTTGGTAGATCAATGATAAAACCAAGGAATAAACAACGGCAATAGCCGAAGCTTCTGTGGCTGTAAATACACCTCCGATAATTCCTCCGATCACCACAATCAATAAGAATAAACTCGGTACTGCTTGCCAGAATGTCTTCAAAATCAATTTAAAAGAAGATCCTTCACCCGCTGGAAGCTTATGGATTCTCACCATTATCGCCGCTGTCATCATCAACAACCCCCCGACCAGCAATCCAGGCAAATATCCCGCAACGAATAGTGCCGCAACAGAAACTCCACCAGATGCAAGTGAATAAACGATCAAGACATTGGATGGAGGAATGATCAATCCAGTGGTAGAAGAAGTGATATTCACTGCAGCACCCAACTCTTTAGGATAACCTTCTTTTTCCATTCTTTTCCCCAAAATACCTCCCATAGAAGATGCAGCAGCTACCGCTGACCCTGCAATCGCTCCCATTAGCATGGCTGCAATGATGTTCACATGTAGCAAGCCGCCTCTCATTCTACCTGTGAGTGCTTTTGCAAATTCGATCAGACGATTGGCGATCCCTCCCCGATTCATCAATTCCCCTGCGAGAATAAAAAATGGAATTGCCAAAAGGGAAAAACTATCTAATCCAGTCCCCATACGCTGTGCGATGGTTGTTATTGCAGGCATAGTTTGCACTGTCACCATCAAAGTCAGCATGCTGGAAATCCCAAGACTCCAAGCCACCGGCACTCCTATACCTATCAAGAACAAAAAGGAAATTACTAGTATTAATACGCTCAAAATCTCCATTACACAGCAGATTTAACAGTTGTTAAAAATTTAATTGCGACTAACTGGTAGTAAATCACCAATAGCCCGCTAAAAGGAATGATTCCGTAGATATATGCTAAAGGAATCTGCAGCACTGCTGATCTCTGCTCCAAAATAAAAGTAAGGTAAACCAAGTTTGAACCACCAATCACCATTACTACAAGTGCGAAGATCAAAATACAGCAGTTTATCAAAATCATTAATTTATCCTGTGCTTTTTCCGCTAGTTTGGTGAGGAGAATATCAATCGCTAAATGCTCATTTTTACCGGCGACATATGCAGCCCCAAGCATTCCTACCCAGATCAACATATAGCGTGAAAGCTCATCTGTAAACGAACTTGGGCTTTGAAAAACATAGCGAGAAACCACCTGCCACGTCACATTGAGCACCATGAGTGCCATCAAGACGACCAGAAAATTGCCAATCCATTTATCCAGATTTAGCTTGGAATAGGGTGAAAACATAGGGTTGATAAGTTGGGTTGATAGTTACTTTACTGCGCGGATTTCCTCCACGATTTTGTAGATTTCTGGCTGCTGAATTTTGAGGTCTGAATACATGGGCTCGACAGCGTCTCGAAATGGCTGCTTATCAGGGTAGGTGATAGTCACTCCAGCCTTTCTCAGTTCATTCAAAGAATCCTCTGTAGCCTCTGCCCAAATTTTATATTCATACGTGGCAGACTCATCAGCTGCCTCTTGCAGCCACTGTTGCTCCTGCTCATTCAAGCTTTCCCATACCTTGGTACTTACGATCATCACATCCGGCAAAGCCGTATGCTCATCTAAGCTATAGAACTTACATACTTCGTAGTGCTTTGAGGTATACAGACTCGGTGCGTTATTCTCTGCTCCATCCACAATTCCCTGTTGCAAAGCAGTGTATAGCTCTCCAAACGAAACAGGGGTAGGGGAACCGCCTAAGCTTTTCACCATATTTGAGGCTGTGTTACTTTCCATCACCCGGACCTTCAGGCCCTCAAGATCCGACGGAGTCTCTATAGATTTGTCCTTGGTATAAAAGCTTCTTTTCCCAGAGTCATAGTAGCAAAGACCTCGTAAAAGGTACTTTTGAGGATCAAGTAAAAGCTTTTTGCCGATTTCACCCTGCAATACACTCAGCTGGTGCGCGTCGTCTCTAAATAAATAGGGCATCCCAAACACTTGCATAGTAGGAGCAAATCCTTCCAAAGCAGCTGAAGATACCTTAGTCATTCCCAAGCTTCCAATTTGCAGAAGTTCCACCAGCTCACGCTCACTTCCCAATTGCTGATTTGGGTATATTTTCACAATCATTTTCCCTCCTGATTTCTCCTCTACTTTTTTGGCTAAAAAGAGCATAGCCTCATGCACTGGATGTGTGATACCAAGACCGTGGCCGAGCTTTATAATTCGCTTATCGCCTGTGGCCTGACAGGAAAAAAAGAGGGTCATTACAACGCAAAAAGAAAGGATTTGAAGTTTTTTGATTTTCATCTGTTTATTTTTTGTTTTTCAATTGTCAGATGGAATCTCGCAATGTTATCCCGATAGTTATCGGGACATTCCAATGTATGACGTGCTTCGTCATGCTCGATTTCATGGGTTTATTGAACATAAAATATACTACACAATATTAAGTTTTTCTAAGCGGATATGTAAGGTCGATTTACGGAAACGATTTAGACCGTAGGATAAATGTCACTACTAGTCCAATGGAGAGTAACCCTCCTTTTTCTCTTCCAGCATACTAATATCATATGCCCTATTTTGATAAAATCGTGTTTCGATTTCTACACTCTTCGCAATAGTTTTAATATCTACAAATGATTTTCGTTATTGCTTGACAATTACTTACTCCGCGCAATCGATTGCTCAATCTAATGAATAATCCCAATGAACCATATAACATTACAAATTCATCCTAAGGACAATGTTTTGGTCGCTTTACAAGACCTAGAAGCAGGAGAAATATTTGAGCATAACGGATTAAAAATCACTCTCAAAGACAGCATTCCTGCAAAACATAAGTTTGCAATCAATGAGTTGAATAAGGGCGATCAGGTCTTTATGTATGGGGGAATTGTAGGTAAAGCTCTTTCAATGATCCCGTCAGGCGGTGTCCTTAGTACTCAAAATGTGACACACGAAGCGGAGGATTTTGGTAAAAAAATAGGGGAATACCAGTGGGATGCTCCAGATATCAGCAAGTTTAAAGACAAGACTTTTATGGGTTTTCACAGACCGGATGGTCAGGTGGGAACGGGAAATTATTGGTTGGTAATCCCTATGGTTTTCTGCGAAAATAGAAATGTAGATATCATCAAAGATGCTTTCCTCGAAGAACTTGGCTTCGGCAAGCCAAATCCATTTAAGAAAATGGTAAGAGAAATGGCCAATCTATACAAGTCAGGTCAAACCACTTCCTTCGATACGGTTTCGGTAGAGACACTAGTAGAAAAAACCGAAGAACGCCTTTTTGAAAATATTGACGGAATTAAGTTCCTAAATCACCAAGTAGGTTGCGGAGGCACAAGAACAGATTCTCAGGCACTTTGCGCACTCATAGCTGGCTATATCAACAATCCGAATGTTGCGGGAGCCACCATCTTGAGTTTGGGTTGCCAAAATGCGCAGTCTTCTTACATGGAGGATAAGCTACGAAAAATCAATCCTGACTTCAAAAAGCCTCTCATCATTCTGGAGCAGCAAGTAGAAGGAACTGAGCAGCAATTGCTAACTAGGGCTATTAAAGAAACATTTATAGGTATGGCAGAAGCCAATACACAAACCCGTCAACCTGCTCCCTTGAGCAAATTGGTCGTCGGTTTGGAATGCGGTGGTTCTGATGGATTCTCCGGAATCTCCGCAAACCCGGCTGTAGGATATGCCGCAGATTTGGTGGTAGCCTTGGGCGGAATAGCGATTTTATCCGAATTCCCCGAGCTTTGCGGCGTAGAGCAAGAATTGATCAACCGCTGCGTTTCTGATGAAAAAGCAGAGCGCTTTTCAACTTTGATGCGTCTCTATGCAGCTGCGGCAGAGGCATCAGGTTCTGGTTTTGATATGAATCCAAGCCCCGGAAACATTAAAGACGGACTGATCACTGACGCCATGAAGTCTTCCGGCGCTGCCAAAAAAGGAGGAACTTCCCCAGTAACTGATGTGCTGGACTATGGCGAATATGTAAACACGCCAGGTCTGACTTTACTTTGCACTCCTGGAAATGATGTAGAAAGCACCACTGCCATGGCAGGAGCAGGAGCAAATATGATTCTTTTCACTACTGGCCTAGGCACTCCTACCGGAAATCCCGTGACACCTGTGATAAAGGTTTCCTCTAATCACAAACTAACCGAACGCATGCCCGACATCATCGATATCAATACGGGTTTTGTGATCTCGGGCGAAAAAAACATCCAGCAGATGGGGGAAGAAATCCTGGAGAAAGTAATCAAGATTGCTAGCGGTGAAGAGAAATCCAAAGCAATGATACTCGGGCAAGATGACTTTATACCTTGGAAAAGAGGCGTTTCGCTTTAACCATGATCTATAAAAGGAAGCTCGACTTCCTTTTCAAGTTCTGAAGATTTATAAATGGCTCGGATCAGCTCAACTGATTTTCGGGCCATATTTCCTTCTACTATTACAGGCTCATTTGTCTCGATAGCATTCAAATAATGCTCCCATTGTGCTTTGTGAAGTGCATGCCCAATTGCCATAGGATCGGCTGCTCCTGAACCTGCGCTGGTATCAGCGATAATTGGTTCAGGTTCTTCTCCCTCAATACTCCATTGAACCAGTTTTCCAGCTTCCAAAACAGCACTGCCATTTTTCCCAAAAATCTCCAGACGCTCAGGCAACCCTGGATACAATGCCGTAGAAGCTGTAATATTCCCCAACGCTTTATTTTCAAAAGTCACCAATGCAGCCCCCAAATCTTCGCCTTCAATAGGATGAAGAGCGGTTTTAACTTTTGCGAAAACTGACTTCACATCCCCCATCAAGTCTAGCAAAAGATCGACTGTGTGAATGCCCTGATTCATAAAAGCTCCTCCACCATCTCCCTCCAGCGTGCCTTTCCAAGGACTATTGCTGTAATATTCTGGAGCTCTGTACCAATTCACATGCGCATTTCCCATCAGAAGCTTTCCGAATTTTCCATCTTTTACCGCAGCCTTGAGCTTTATATAATCAGCCGAAAACCTGTTTTGAAAAATAACTCCAAGCTTAACTCCATTTTCCTCGCAGGCTTCAATCAACTGATCCGCTCTGTGGAGGTTTATTTCAATTGGCTTCTCTATCAGCAAATGCTTTCCAGCTTTTGCTGCCAACAATCCAGCTTCTAGGTGATGCCCGCTAGCCGTGCAAATGCAGACAATATCGAGTTCGGGATGGGTCAAAAAAGCGGAGATGTCAGAGTAAGCATCAATTCCAAATTTCTCCTGAGCGGCTTTTGCTCTTTCGGATGAACTGCTGCAAAGTGCAACCAATTCAGCATTTTCAATCTCACTGATTGCATCTGCATGCTTTCCAGTGATCGCACCAGTGCCTACTATTCCTATTTTTAGTTGCCTCATAATTTCAATTCATTTTGCAGTTCCGCCCAGAGTTTCTCTGCGATCGGCACTCCATTTTTTAGGTTTTTATTTCGGGTTTCTAACGTTTTTTCTCCAGGATATCGAACTGATTTATCGCCAAAAGTTGCTGAGCTTTTCAGGTCTTCTATCAATGCGTCTGACTTAGCTTCTATCCAGTCTGTGAGTTTGAGTTTGGTTGGGTCAAAGCAAAGGAATACCTGCGAAACAGCACTTTCATGACCAGATTTTCCGACTTCAAAAGAAGCATTTCCCCCAGAAAGAACCGCTGAAAGTAAATCCAAAACCATGCTCAGCCCTGAGCCTTTCCATAATCCAATCGGTAATCCCAGAAGATTGTCGATCACAGCTCCCGGATCTTTGGTCAGATTTCCATCCTCATCAAAACCTGCGTCATAAGGCATTTGCTCACCTTTGTCTTTGGCAATACTCAACTTCCCATAAGCAAACTGGGTAAAAGCCATATCCAAAACCACAGCTCCCTTTGCTCTGGGAATCGCGATCACAAGTGGATTATTACCAATTTTCGGTTCACTGCCACCCCAGGCTGGCATATTGGGAATCGTATTGGTGAAGCAAATCCCGATGCATCCTGCCTCTACTGCTTGCCAACCGAAGTTCCCGCCACGCATCCAATGATTGGTGTTTTGCAAAGTGACGCAGCTAATCCCAAATTCTTTGGAGAGCTGAATCGCCCGATTCATGGCAAATTCTGCATTTAAATTCCCCACTCCTCCCTGACCATCCCAGCGCTCAAACATCCCAAGTTGACTTAATGCGACAGGCTCCTTGTCAGGTTTAACCAATCCTTTTTTTATAAAATCCAGAAATAGAAAAAACCGATTTGCACCATGAGAGCGCACACCATCAAGATCGGCTTTTGCAAAAAGCAGCCCACATCGCTGTGCCCTTTCTTCTGTAAATCCATGGGTAAGTAGTATTTCTTTCAGCGTTGTGCTGATTTGCTCAAAAGGAATTTGAAGATCAATCATTAATAAAAGAATTCTAAAACGTGATATCCCCTAAGATAAAATCTACCATCCACTTTTGCCTGATTAGTGAAAAACTATTTCGCAATACTGTCAGAATGCAGAAGTATTTTACTCTGATCCCCTTCATTTTCAGAATCAAGAAAACAAATCAGATCATAGGTATGGCTCGTTTGCATAATTGCAGCGCCAATCCCCAAGGATCTTTCACCATTATCAAATGAGATCCATCTGGCAAAATATCATCAGAAATCAACTTAGCTCCAGCTTCTACCAGACGGTCTCTGTCCGCATTTGGATCCGCGGATACCAATGCTAGATGTACTGCCAAGGGGTGTAGATTAGCAAAGTCTAATGTTTCACCTTTTGGGTTTGAATAAATTTCTAGCATCACCGTACCGCTATCATCCGCCAAGAAGGTCATATAAGGTGGCTCAATCATTTTCTTGACCACTTTCAACCCAAGATGCTCCTCGTACCAACGAGATGCGGCTGTTGCATTGCTCACATTGAGCGCAAAATGTTCAAATTTCATAGGCTTTTTTAGACAATCGATTGTATGATTATAAATTTTGATATGAAATAAAGTCAATTCCCTGGTTTTTCAATAGGGTGACATCCCTTTTAAAACGACTCAATTCATCGATTCAAAAATAATTCTTAAAATCATTTTGAGCAAAATTATTTTATTTGTAAAATGCAATCGATTGCACAATCAATTTATAATTTAACCCTAAAATAATTAAACATGCAGAAACTTTTAACATCCCAAAAGCATGGATTCCTATGGGTATTCATGTTCATGTTGTTATTGAGCTCTGGGTCTCTCCTGGCTCAAAACAAGCTAATCACTGGTAAAGTCACATCTGATTCAGGAGAAACTATGCCAGGCGTTAGTATCCTCGTAAAAGGAAGCACATTAGGCACCACCACTGATATTGATGGAAATTATTCCATATCAGCCGGTGAAGGCGATGTTTTGGTGTTTTCCTTTATAGGGATGCAAACCAAAGAAATCGCTATCAATTCATCAAATATGTATGACGTTACTCTTGAAACTGACATTTCCCAGTTAGATGAGGTGCTGGTAGTGGGATATGGCACCACAAAAAAGAGTGACTTGACTGGCTCTGTATCTTCCGTCAAAGCCGCGGAACTTACTGCCTTCCCTGTAGCCAATGCTACCCAAGCGCTCCAAGGACGTGCGGCAGGTGTAAGCGTGCAGTCAAATAACGGTGATCCAGGAGGATCTTTGAAAGTTCGAATTCGAGGTGGAAACTCCATCAATGCGAGCAGTGATCCTCTTTATGTAGTGGATGGATTTATCGGTGGTACTTTACCCGCTCCAGAAGATATTCAATCCATAGAAGTACTCAAAGACGCATCCGCTACTGCGATATATGGATCCAGAGGTGCAAATGGTGTGATAATGGTTACTACCAAAAGAGGGAAAATTGGCAAAGCAAAAGTTGATTTCAATACCTCCTACAGTAGCCAAGAAGTAATCAATCGGATCGATATGTTAAATGCAAATCAGTTTTTGGACTACACACGGGAGGTAATTCCCAACTATGTTGACAATGGAGCTGACACTGATTGGCAGGATCAAATATTCAGAGCAGGCGGCATCCAAAATTATCAAGTATCCGTATCCGGTGGATCCGACGTGGTTAACTATTATGTGTCAGGATCATTTTTTGATCAAAAAGGTATTATCCTCAACTCAGGATTTGAGCGGTATGCAATTACAAGTAATTTGAATTTCAAGGCTTCTGACAAAATATCTGTTGGTGTAAACCTTCTAGCCAGAAGAACCGGTCGCGATGGAGTAGTCACCCAAGAGGGATCTGGTGGTGCCGGTGGTGCCGGCGTGGTAGGCTCGGCACTTCGATTTATGCCTGATCTTCCCGTAAGAAATGAAGATGGAACCTTCACGCTGGCTTCAATCGGAGATCCTATTGACAATCCTTTCGCAGTAGCCACCGAACGTCAACAGGAGACAATCGGCGATCTTTTTCAAAGTAATTTTTACTTGAATTATGACATCGTTAAAAATCTTTCCTTCAAAACCACACTAGGATTCCGAACTGATAATAATCGAACTGGAACCTTCGTTCCCACGACTCTTTATGCGGGAGCCAATGTGGGTGGAGATGCCACAATCGGAGCATCCAAAAATACAGATCTGATCAGTGAAAACTACTTTACCTATAATTTAGATCTGAATACTAAACACAAATTCAACTTTGTGGCAGGTTATTCATTTCAGAAATCGAATGATACAGACTGGTCATCAGGAGCTCAGTCATTTATTACCAATTCAGTTTCTTTTTGGAACCTTCAAGGTGGTGCTGTACAGAAAATTCCAAGTTCTGGTTTTTCTGAAACACAAATTCAGTCGGTTTTTGGCAGAATCAATTATTCTTTCAACGACAAATATTTATTTACTGTCAATGCGAGATATGATGGCTCTTCAAACTTTAGCAAGAATAATAAATATGCTTTCTTCCCTTCCGGTGCATTTGCTTGGAATATGAAGGATGAAGGTTTTATGAAAGATGTCAACTTCGTTTCCGATTTTAAATGGAGAGTAAGTTATGGTCTGACTGGAAATCAAGCTATCGGACCTTATCAGACTCTCGCTAGGTTTTCGAACTCATATACTATAATCGACGGGGTAGCTGTAAATGCTGTACGTCCAACTACCGTAGCTAATGATGATTTGACTTGGGAGACTACCAGGCAATTTGACTTTGGAGCGGATATGTCTTTCTTAAACAACCGACTGAATCTAACTGCAGACTATTATAGAAGTGTTACTTCGGACCTACTATTCTCAGTTCCACTACCGACATACACAGGGTATTCAAGTCAACTTCAAAACCTAGGAAAAGTTGAAAACAAAGGAATAGAATTCACCTTAAACACGGTAAACACCACTGGAGCATTGAAGTGGAATACAAGTTTCAATATCTCAATCAATCGAAATAAGGTTCTCGAACTACCTGATGGAAATGATATCCTTTACGGATCAGGACCAGGACACTTGATCGGTTTGGGACAAACTCAAATACTGCGAGTGGGCGAGCCTGTTGGTAGTTTTTTTGGATGGGTTTATGACGGAGTTTACCAACAAGGTGACGATTTCCTTCCAGGAGGCGGATTTGAGCAAGTAGCTGGAGGTGAAAAGTTCAGGGATATTGATGGAGAAAAAGACGCCAATGGCGCACTTACCGGCAATCCAAATGGGGCTTTGAATGCTGATGATCGTACCGTGATTGGAAATGGACAGGCGAAATTCATTTGGGGTCTCAATAATGACTTCAGCTTCAAAGGCTTCGATCTGAATATCTTCTTCCAAGGTTCTCAGGGCAATCAGATTTTGAGCTACAGTTTACTTGAGATCGAAACACTATCAGGATCTAACAATTCCACTACCCGTGCGCTAGATCGCTGGACTCCTACAAACACCGATACAGATGTACCAAAGCGAACCCTTCAGCGATCGCAGAGAGTATCTTCTCATTGGGTCTTTGATGGCAGCTATGTCAGATTGAAAAACATTTCTTTGGGCTACAGTTTGCCTTCCAGTATTTTGGAAAAACTGTCTATCTCCAAAGCCAGATTCTACGTGAGCGCACAAAATATCCTGACATTCACAGAGTATAAAGGGTTTGATCCGGAAGTGAATTATAATTCCGGTGGTGGTGCAGCGTCCAATAGAAATCTTGGCCTTGATTACGCCAGCTATCCAAATGCGAAATCCTACACAATAGGACTAAATGTTAGTTTTTAATCGCTAAACCAAAAAAATTCATGAAAAATCTACATAAAATAATTATTTCTCTGGGTCTAGTTATAGGACTTGGTGCCTGTGCAGACTTGGAGGAAAAACCTATCGGCGTCTTTGCCCCAGAGACCTTTTTCCAAACTCCTAAAGATGTCGAAACCGCCGTTTTAGGTGCTTATGGGGTGATCGCTTCTGAAAACTTGTTTGGTCGACAATTTATTTGCGCTTTGCAATTCAGAGGCGATATGATCACTATCGGAAACAGAGCTACTTCAGCGGAACGAATTCAAATGAATGACTTCAATATGGACTCCGACAATGGGATGATCAGGAGATTTTGGCCACAATGGTTTCAAGCGATCAATGCCGCAAACTCTGCCGAAGCTGGTGGAATCAGCCTTGATCTTCCTGACAATGAAATAAATTATCTGATTGCGGAGGCTAGATTTGTTCGGGCATTCTCATATTTTCACTTGGTCAGAGTATTTGGAGATCTTCCTTATATAAACTTTCCAGTTACTGATCCGACGAGTTTGAAGACGATTTCCAAAACTAGTGAAGCAGAAATCTATCAAGGGATCATTGCCGATCTAGAATTTGCAAAGCAGTGGCTTCCAAACAAACAGAAGAATGATGTTCGTACTCGACCATCTGCAGGTACTGCGGCTTCCTATCTTGCTTCAGTTTATTTGACATTGGGGGATTATCAGAAAGCTTATACTGAGGCAAAATTTGTAATCGATAATAAAGATCTATTCGGATATGCTTTGGAAGCCAATTTTGAAAATAATTTCAATGCTAACATTGCAGATAATTTGAAAGAGACCATTTTCGCTTTTGACTTTTTAGGACAAATAAGTGGTTCGAATGGTCAAAATGATGACTCTTTGGTTCCCATGCTCGCAGTATTAAATCTCACTGGTGGCTACGGCGTATCCGTACCTACTCAAGCTGTCTATGATACTTGGGATGCAAGGGATTACCGAAAGAAAGTAAGCTTCGTCGACACCCTAGTAGTCAATGGAGTGAAAAGACCATATAAAGACTTCTCCACACCAAGACCGCATGTGGGTAAGTGGGTAAAACTCCCTGGCAATGCCAATGCAATAGGAAGATATTCGGATCACAATATCGCCGACTTCAGATATGCAGAAGTACTAATGATAGCAGCTGAAGCATCTGCTGAGATCAATGGCCCAAATGCCGAGGCTGCAGGATATCTCAATCAAATCCGAGCTCGGGCGAGAAACTGGGCAGGTACGCAAGTCGATTTCCCTGCTGATGTAATGCCTAGCATGAGTAAGCCTGAATTTATAGATTTGATTATCGAAGACCGTCGGTTAGAATTTGCCTTCGAATGGAAAAGATGGTATGACATTAAGAGAAGAAATTTGGGTGAAAAAGTCTTCTTGGGTCCCAATAGCCTTGAGCCACAGCCAACATTTGATCCTTCTCGCGACTATCTGATGCCAATTCCAGATTCTGAGCTTAGAATCAATCCAAATTTGGCTCCGAATAACCCGGGTTATTAATTCTTATTTTGTAAAAATGGGTCGGCGAAACGCTTTCGCCGATCCTATTTTCAATAACTTCCTAGTCAATGAAATATTTATTATTCCTCTGTTCATGTATATGTCTTTTGGCCAGCAGCTGCAAATCCACAGCAGATCTGAGTGTACCCAAAACCATGAAAACCGCTGAAGCTCAATTAACTTACAGTTTAAAAAACCACACGGATAAATCAACCTTTCCCCGGTCAGTCAAACCAGATGGAAGCTTGAATGTAGTACCCTCCAGAGACTGGACAAGCGGATTTTATCCGGGTAGTATGTGGTACATGTATGATTATACCAAGGATCAAAAATGGGCAGATTCCGCCGCAGCCTGGAGTGCAGGACTCGAAAGTGTGAAGTTCAATACCCATACCCATGATCTTGGTTTTGTGCTTTATTGTTCATTTGGTAATGGGTTAAGATTGACAGAAAATCCTAAATATGCCCAAATTCTACTGCAGGGATCTCAGACGTTAATTAAGCGGTTTGACCCAACAATCGGGAGTATTCGCTCTTGGGATTTTGCCCCATGGGAATATCCTGTGATCATAGATAATATGATGAATCTTGAGATGTTATTCTGGGCTACCAAATACAGTGGAGATTCTACCTTCTATGAAGTGGCGGTGAAGCATGCAGATACTTCGATCAAAAATCACTTCCGCCCGGATTTTAGTAGCTATCATGTAGTGGATTATGATACGATCACGGGAAATGTGAAAGCTAAGAAAACACACCAAGGTTACTCTGACGATTCTGCGTGGGCAAGAGGTCAGGCGTGGGCCTTGTACGGTTTCACGATGGTTTATCGCGAGACTGGAGACAAAAAATATCTTGAACAAGCGGTAAAGATTGCGGACTTCTATCTAAATCATCCCAATCTGCCAGAAGACATGATTCCTTATTGGGACTTCAATGCACCTAATATTCCGAATGAGCCTCGCGATGCTTCTGCAGCCGCAATTGCTGCATCGGGATTACTTGAGCTCAGCAGATACTCTGAAAACGGGGCTAATTACTTTGCCGCAGCAGAAAAAATGCTAACCAGTCTTAGTAGTCCTGCTTATATGGCCAAGCCTGGAACCAATCAAGGATTTATCTTAATGCATAGCACTGGTCATAAACCACATGATTCGGAAATTGACACGCCGATCAGCTATGCAGATTATTACTTCCTCGAAGCATTGAAGCGATACAGAATGCTAAATCCTGATCAATAAAAACAAGTAATGCATTGGTGCACAACCACAAATAACACATGATCTTTCAACTGATTTTAGTTGCCTTTCAGTTCTTGCAGCCCGATCCAACTTTCAGGGTAGAAAACAAACTAGACATTTCTAGGCAAGAAGTGGTTAGTATCTCATTTGCCCAACTTGAAAAAATGCTGGGTGCGGAATTTGATCCGTCTCACTTGCAAGTTCAAGAGTCAAAATCACAGAGACCAGTTCTAATTCAGTGGGTGGATATAGATCAGGATGATCACTATGAGGAACTTCTTTTCCTGGCTGATATAAAAGAGCTGGAAACCAAAAGCTATAAGATAAGCCTCAGCGATGAAGCGGATAAAGCAGTCCAGTCAGGTATTAAAACTTTTGCCAGATTTGTCCCTGAGCGGATTGATGACATTGCTTGGGAAAATGACAAAGTGGCTTTCAGGACTTACGGTCCTGAAGCACAACGCCTAACTGATGAAAAATTAACAGGCGGTACACTCACAAGCGGAATCGATGCTTGGCTGAAGCGGGTGGATTATCCCATCATTGACAAATGGTATCAGAAATATGTAGATGGCGGAAGTTATCACAAAGATAGCGGCGAAGGGTATGATCCTTATCACGTCGGAAATAGTCGCGGAATCGGTGGGGTCGGTATTTGGATTGATGATTCATTATATGTTTCAAAAAACATCATCAGTCATAAAATCCTGGCAAATGGCCCTTTGAGATCAATTTTCGAGGTGAGTTATGCACCTTGGATGGCTGGAATAGCGACAATACAAGAAGCTAAGCGGATTTCGATCGATCTGGGATCCCAGCTTTATCACATGGAAGTAAGCTTAAAATGTGATAGTCCAGTCCCAAATCTGACTACAGGAATTACCTTACATGATGGCACGGGGGACGTTAATTCTGACCCAAAGGCAGGTTGGATTAGCTATTGGGAGACAATAGATGACACTAAGCTTGGAACAGGCATTGTAGCCGATCCTGCGGATATCCTTCAAGAACTTGCAGTTAGAACAGCCGTCACAGACCAAAGTCATATTTATTTAATCCTGAAGCCAACTAAAAAAATCAGTTACTACGCTGGTTTTGCTTGGGAAAAAGCCGGAGAATTCTCTTCTCTTTCTGAATGGAATCAGTATCTCAAGGATTTTTCCAAAAAACTCGCAACACCACTTATTCTAAAATTCGAATAACATAAAATCAAATTCCGATTCATCGGAGAAAAAACTAATACCCTTCATTCCATGAAAAATCAATCCTATAAAATACAACATGCTGTCAGTCCACGTGAGTTTAAGCAGATGGACACCGATGAATTGCGTGAGTCTTTTTTGATGGAAAATCTATTTGTTGAAGACCAAATCAACATGAATTACACCCACTACGACCGTATGATTGTAGGAGGAGTTTTGCCCGTCGGCAAAGACTTAAACCTAGAGACCATCGATCCTCTCAAATCAGAATATTTTTTGGAGCGCAGAGAATTGGGGATTATAAACATAGGCGCAACTGGCGAAATTATTGCCGATGGAGTGACCTATACTTTAGAAAATAAAGAAGCACTTTATCTGGGGAAAGGCACAAAGTCAGTAACTTTTAAATCTGGAGGTGAAACTAATCAGCCTATATTTTATTTTAATTCTGCTCCAGCTCACACTACCTATCCATCCAAAAAAATCAGTGAGGCTGATGCAGAAAAAGTAATAATAGGCTCTCTAACTACATCAAATCATCGCAAAATCAGAAAGTTGATCGTGAATAGTGTAGTGCAGACTTGCCAACTTCAAATGGGTCTCACGGAGCTTAAAGAAGGCAGTGTCTGGAATACATTCCCAGCTCATACGCATGACCGCAGAATGGAGGCATATCTTTATTTTGACCTTCCTGAGGATCAGATGGTTTGCCATTTCATAGGAGAACCGCAGCAAACAAGACATATTTGGATGAAAAACAATCAGGCAGTTTTGTCGCCACCTTGGTCTATCCACAGTGGAGCCGGAACCAGCAATTACACTTTTGTCTGGGGAATGGCTGGGGAAAATCTCGATTATGGCGACATGGATATTGTAAAACCTTCAGATTTAAAATAACATGAAACCTAACTTTGAATTAAAAGGCAAGATTGCCCTTGTCACTGGAGCAACTCATGGTCTGGGTATGGCTATGGCAAAAGCGCTTGCGCACCAAGGCGCTACATTAGTCATCAATGGGCATACTCCAACCAAAATGGAGGCAGCAATTAAAGAATATGCAAATGAGGATATACTAGCTCACCCCTATTTATTCGATGTAAGTGATGTAAAAGCTGTAGATGTAGCTATCTCAAAAATCGAAAAAGAAATAGGAGAAATAGCTATTTTGATAAATAACGCGGGAATGATCCAAAGAGTCCCTGCGTTAGAAATGGATCCCGAAGACTTTCGAAAAGTATTGGATATAGATCTCGTTTCACCATTTATTGTCTCTCAGCGAGTAGCCAAAACCATGGTGAAAAATGGGCAAGGCAAGATCATCAACATTTGCTCTATGATGAGCGAACTTGGTCGTAACACCGTAAGTGCTTATGCAGCTGCCAAAGGCGGATTGAAGATGCTGACGAGAAATCTCGCCACCGAATGGGCCAAATATAACATCCAAGTGAACGGAATCGGCCCAGGCTATTTTGCCACTGAACAAACTGCACCGATCCGTGTGGACGGACATCCTTTCAATGACTTTATAATAAATAGAACTCCTGCTGGTCGATGGGGAAATCCTGACGATCTTGGAGGTGCTGTAGTCTTTTTAGCCAGCCAAGCAAGTGATTTCGTCAATGGACAAATCATCTATGTGGACGGGGGAATCCTCGCAACAATAGGTAAACCAGCTGGTGAATAGTTACCATAGCACTTTCAAAATTATTTTTCTTCAACATTAAATTAGGCAATGAGAAACGGGAAAGCCACCATTCACGATATCGCTGAAAAGCTCCAAGTAACTGCTTCTACTGTATCGAGAGCATTGAATAATAACCCTAGGATCTCTGATGCTACGAAGAAAAAAGTATTAAAAGTTGCCAAAGAGCTCAACTATCAGCCTAACAATATAGCCTCGGCACTGAGAAGTGGCAGAAGCAAACTAATCGGCGTGGTCGTACCTACAGCAAATCGAAATTTCTTCTCTTCAGTAATCAGAGGCATCGAAGAAATAGCCAATTCTCTGAATTATAAAGTCGTGATTTCACAGTCATATGATGATTATGAAAAGGAGGTACAAACTGTTGAGGCCTTGCTAAATGCCCAAGTTGATGGGGTAATAGCATCTGTGGGGAAAACCACTGAAAATGTGGATCATTTTAAGAAAATACTTAAAAAAGGAATCCCTTTGGTGCTTTTCGATAGGGTGACAAACGAGCTCGATGTGAGTCAAGTAGTGATTGACGATCATTATGGAGCATTCCAGGCTACTGAGCATTTGATCAATGAAGGATGCAAGCGAATTGTGCATTTCTCTAATTCTCAGAATATCAATATTTACAAGGAGCGTAAAAGAGGCTATGAGGATGCCTTATTGAAGCATGGAATCCCTGTGGATCCTGAATTGATTCGCTTTAGCAAGCTTCAACTGGAAGATGGAAGAGCATCGATGCAAGAAGTTATTGATGCTAAAATCCCCTTTGATGCTGTATTTTCCTCTTCAGACTATTCTATCATGGGTGCAATGCAAGTCTTGAAGGAAAATGGGTACAAACTCCCTGAAGATGTGAAATTAGTTGGCTTTGGAGATGAGCCATTTACCTCTTTCACAGAGCCCACACTTACCACTGTGAATCAAAAAAGTATTCCAATGGGAAAAATCACGGCTGAAACCTTCTTTGAAATCCTTAACCAAAAAGATCAAACTAATAACATTCCCAAAAAAACAATTCTAAAACCTGAGTTGATCATACGTAATTCATCGATCAACCATCAGAAAAACTAACGCTCTTTAGACCCCTTACTTTTAATGCAACTTCTTTCCAAATCCACACTTGCTCCCTCAGAACGTCCTGTAAAAATCCTTCAATTTGGAAATGGAAATTTCCTACGCGGATTTACCGATTGGATGATTGAGAAGTCAAATCAAGCAAACATCTTTGACGGCGATATTCACATCGTACAGGTACACAGCAAGTCTGCAAACAATCCAATGAAAGATCAGGATTGCCTATTTCATGTGATAGAGAAAGGATTAAAAAAAGGGGAATTGGTACAGGAATCTACACTTGTGACTTGTGTAGCTGGTATTACTAATGTATTTGAGGAATATGAAGAATATCTGAAACTGGGCGAAAATCCAGATTTACGATTTGTAGTTTCCAATACTACAGAAGCTGGAATCGTCTTTGACCAGACAGATTCTTCCTTAGATAGCATTTCAAAGACATTTCCAGGTAAGCTAACTGCCTTGCTCTATCATCGCTTCACAACTTTCCATGGGGATGCTTCAAAAGGACTGATATTCCTTCCCTGCGAATTGATCGAAGGGAATGGTGAAGCATTGAAAGAATGTATTCAAAAATATATTTCATTTTGGAAGTTGCCAACCGAGTTTTCTGATTGGATTGATTGGAAAAACACATTCTGCAATACACTTGTGGATAGAATTGTACCTGGTTTTCCTAAAGGATCTATCGAAGAAATTCAGGAGAAAATCGGATATAAAGATGACATGGCCGTGATGGTGGAGCCTTATCATTTTTGGGCTATCGAAGATACTGGCACCGTAAAAGAGGAATTCCCGTTGGATAAAGCCGGGTTGAATGTGAAATTCGTGGACAACCTCGCTCCTTTCCGAACTCAGAAAGTGAGAATCCTAAATGGTGGACACACGGCTATGGTGCCTTATGGGTACCTAAAAGGCTTAAGAACTGTAAGAGAAGCTGTGGAAAACCCAGAAATCGGATCTTTTCTGAAAGAGGCAATTTACAATGAGATCATCCCTACGCTCGATATGCCAAAGGAAGAACTGGAGCAGTTTGCCAATGATGTCTTGGAGCGATTTGCCAATCCATTTATCGTGCACGAACTCAAGTCGATTGCGCTGAATAGCATCTCCAAATTCAAAGTTCGGGTGCTTCCTTCCATCCTTGCTTATTATGAGCTGAAAAAGGAATGGCCTGAAAAATTAATCCTTTCATTTGCCGCACTTTTGGTCTTTTATAAAGGAAATTATAACGGGGTAGAAACTCCAGTCAATGACAATCCAACGCTAATGGATGAGTTCAATTCGGCTTGGGCGCTTGGTTCTACTCAAGAGACTGTGGTCAAACTTCTCAGCGAAAGGACGTATTGGGGAGAAGATTTGAGAGGTTATGAAGGATTGGTGGAAGGTGTCAGTAGAGCTGTGGACAATTTGCTTATTTCCTGATCCAAACTCGCGGATCTTGGCGCATCAGCCGAACCAAGTTTCCGTACAATTCAGGGTTATACTGAAAAAATTCATGCGGCTTTTCGAAGAAAGTCTCCAATGCCACAGCAAAAAACTCATCGTCATTTAAACCTCCACTTGACCGAAACACGGTCAGGTTTCCGGCTTTAATTTTATCTATCTCCACATTCGCCAATTGCTGAAAGGAGTTATAAACGTCAGGGTTGAAGAACTCACTTTCCTCATTGTAGTAAATCTGATTTTCTAGTTTCAAGGCATGTGCTACTTCGTGGATTCCAAGATTTACCCCATCATTTTCATTGTTCATTCCATCCAAAAAACAGCTCCAAGAGATTACTATGATCCCGTGCCTTGGATTGACTTCTCCTCGATGGTATTGCTTTGAAATGGTGCTGTAATAAGTGTCTGGATAGATTAATATCTTACTGAAATGAGGCAAGCGCAGATCATTCCACCCAAAGGTCACCATCACGATAGTTGCTCCAATGAGTATTTTCATCTCTGGAGTGACAATTCTAATACCTTCCCTACCGATAAACGATTTGGAACTCAAGACCATTTCCAATTTTTCCACAAACTCATCTTTATGTTTTTGACTGAGTCTCTGATAGTATGGAAAAGTGTTTTGCAATAGTGTCTTTTCCGAACTGGTAATTTTTCGCCTTTTCAAATAGCTAACTCCATCTGAGAGCCATTCGAAAATGGCAAGTAAAAGTGAATGAAGTAAGAACATAGGCGAATAAAAACAGCAGCTAATAGTCAGTAAATACTATCAAAATAAGAATTAATGGCTAAGTTATCTAGCGTAATTCAAAGATGTGATTTCACGAATTAATGTGATTTCTCACCGTGGTCTGTATCCCACAGACCTAAACTGTAATTGGTCTGTGAGACACAGACCACGGTGACCAGATAAAATGAAAAATGACAGCTGCTTTTCAGTAACTGCCATTTGATTTATAAGTCAAAACATAGACCAATCGCCTAGTTGATGTTCGCTACTTCGGTCTTCCGTCTTCTGTCTTCCTTCGCCCTTTTATCTAGCGTAATTTACAGATCGCATTTCACGAATTACAGTGATTTTGATCTGCCCGGGATACTGCATTTCCTTCTCTATTTTCTGAGAAATATCAAAAGAAAGCTTACCTGCGGTAGCATCATCTACATTATCAGCATCCACCAACACGCGGAGTTCACGGCCTGCCTGCATAGCAAAGCATTTGTTCACTCCATCAAAAGCTAAAGCTAGCTCCTCAAGGTCTTTCAAACGTTTGATGTAACTATCCATCACTTCACGTCTTGCACCTGGTCTCGCGCCTGATATCGCATCCGAAGCCTGCACAATCGGTGAGATCATAGTAGTCATCTCAATTTCATCGTGGTGAGCTCCGATAGCATTGCAAATCTCTGGATGCTCTTTGTATCGCTTCGCAAGCTCCATACCTAAGATTGCGTGTGGAAGTTCTTGCTCTTCATGCCATACTTTTCCGATATCGTGAAGTAAACCTGCACGCTTAGCCATCTTCGCATTCAGTCCCATTTCGGCAGCCATAGTAGCACAAAGCTTGGCTACTTCTCTAGAGTGCTGAAGCAGATTCTGACCATAAGACGATCTATATCTCATACGTCCCACCATTCTGATCAACTCAGGATGAAGTCCATGTATACCAAGATCTATACACGTTCTCTCTCCGATTTCTACGATTTCTTCCTCGATGTTCTTTTCTGTTTTGGCTACGACCTCTTCGATTCTAGCTGGGTGGATACGTCCATCCTGCACCAATCTATGAAGTGAAAGTCTTGCGATCTCTCTTCTCACCGGATCAAAACCGGAAATGATGATTGCCTCAGGCGTGTCATCTACGACGATCTCCACACCGGTTGCTGCTTCCAGCGCACGGATATTCCTTCCTTCTCTACCGATGATTTTGCCTTTAATATCGTCACTCTCGATATTGAATACTGACACGCAATTTTCTACCGCATGCTCTGTAGCTGTACGCTGAATAGTATCCAACACGATCTTTTTTGCCTGCTTGGTTGCAGTCAGTTTCGCTTCGTCGAGAATGTCTTTGATCTGAGAAGATGCTCGGGAATTAGCTTCTTCAGTAAGCATGGTTACCAATTGATCACGTGCTTCTTCACGAGTAAGGTTAGCAACTTTTTCCAGGTCAGCTATTCGCTGATTAGTCACTCGATCTAGCTCCTCTTTTTTTACTTTTACTGAGTGAAGTTGCGCATTTAGATTCTCCGACTTACTGTCCACTTCTGCCTCTTTTCTCTTCACTTGCTCCAATTCTTTGGAAACCTGCTGCTCTTTTTGCTTTACCTTATTTTCATTGGTGAGAATAATATTCTTCTTATTACTCATCTCCTCATCAAACTCAGACTTTAGCTTGAGGTACTTTTCCTTTGCTTCTAGAATCCTATCCTTCTTTATAGATTCCGCGTTGATCTCGGCTTCCCGGAGCATAGATTTTACCCGCTCACGAGTTTCTTCCTCCAGTTTAGCATTTTTATTTTTTATTAATGCGCCAGCAATAGCGGCTCCTGCACCAGTCCCAATTAGGGCTGCGAGGACGATATATAATATGTCTCCCATAGGTATTTTGGATATAAATTAAACCTCGGGAATCTGAAAAATCACCTGAATTTTGCGTTATGAATAATCACAAAGCCTTTGCTAGTAAGGCGTTGATATGAGAAATACTGGATTTTATATGCTCGGAATCTTCCGTATTAACTTGACTGGTTTCTAATGATTCCACCATGCAATCAAAGGCTACCATCGCCAGCAAATCCTGGTTATCGTCCAGTCCGTATTCCTCTTTATACTTTCTTAGTTTTTCATTAATCAGCTTGCCAGCATGACGGATCTTGGATTCGTCCTCGATCTTCACGCGCATAGGATATTCTCTATCCCCTATTTTTAGTCTGATGGCAAGTGTTGTCTCCATATCACTCGGATAAGTAGGTGATTAAATGATCGATTTCTTGTATATAATTATTGATTAGGTCACTCATTTCAGTTGACTGTTCCGGATTCACCGGTTGGTTGTCTACAATGTTACTAATTTTAATTTTATTTTTAAAATGTTCGATTTGCTGCTCTTTTTTATCTAAAGCAATACTTACTTCGGATAATTTTTGCTTCAATTGCTGATTCTCCTCACCAATCTCAAGCAATTTACTACTAGCCTGTAGTGCTAGTTTCTCTAATTTTTGCAGTTCCTCTTGAATCATTTCTATGTTCTTATCAAAGCACCAACCTCTTTCTCAAAGGCTTGAATCAATTTACTCATAGTTTTATCAATTACCTTATCGGTCAGTGTATTTTCGTGATCCTGTAAGTGAAAACTTAATGCATAGGCCTTTTTGCCAGTGTCAATTTTGTCACCTTGATACACATCAAAAACTCCAATTCTTTTTAATAATTTTCCTCCAAACTTCGTAGCAACAGATTTCACCTGATCATAGCTCACATTTTTGTCTATCACCAAGGAAAGATCTCTACGAACTTCCGGGAATTTTGAGATCTCTTCAAACTTCTTCAATCCAGAAGTTTTTTTGCAAAGTAAATCCCAATTCAAGTCGGCATACCATACTTCCTGTCGTACTTCCGCTTGCTTCAAAATCCTATCATCCAGCAAACCTATACTTGCCAGCTCCTTCTGTCCCAGCATGATTTTCAAGTTATAAGCAAATGGTGCTTTTTCTACAATAGAAAGATCGCCTGGAGATACATTCAGCTTCTCCAAAATACCTTCCACTGTAGAATAAATATCAGCAAACGCGAATGCCTTGGCTGATTCTAACCAGCTTTCAGCAGTTTTCTTTCCCGTAAGGAAAAGCGAAAGTCTTCTGCTTTCCACGTAACCTTCGGCAGCCTTATGATAAACGGTTCCAAACTCGAAGTATTTCAAATCGGTCTGCCGTCTGTTGATATTCCTTGCCAATACTTCCAGACCAGAGTAAAGCAGACTTTGACGCATCACGTCAAGGTCCTCGCTGAGCTTGTTGTAGATGACTACGCTATCCTTTGGATCAAGGAATCCAGATTTCTCCGCATAACTTGACTTAGTCAAACTATTTGTGATCATCTCGTAGTATCCCTGACCAGTCAAAATCTCGGTCAATCTGTACTGAAGTTTATTCAGGTCTTTCACAGGATGTTCAGCCAGATAATCCGTTCTCAGATTTTCTGAAAGCTCCACATTATGAAAGCCATAGATCCTCAAAACCTCTTCGATGATATCTGCTTCACGCGTCACATCCACGCGGTATGGTTTGGCAGTCGCAGTAAAACCTTCAGCCGTTTCATTTGAAACGGATATCTCGAGGCTTTCCAAAATTGATTTCACCTGCGATGGCTCAATTTTCTTTCCGATCAGTCGATTAATATGGCCGTAAGTCACATCGATGACAAAATCGGCAATCAGCTCCGGATAAATATCAATCAACTCAGAACTTACTTTTCCGCCAGCGATTTCCTGCAACAATTTAACCGCCATTTTCAGCGCATAAACAGGCATATTTGGGTCAGTTCCTCTTTCAAAACGAAAAGATGCATCAGTCTTCAAGCCATGAAATTGACTTCCTTTTCTGATTATGTCTGGGGAAAAATAAGCGGATTCCAAGAAGATGGAAGTAGTGTCTTCAGAAACGCCAGAATCGACGCCGCCAAAAACGCCAGCGATACAAAGCCCTCCTTTTGGATCTTTGATCATCAACTCCTCGCCAGAAAGCTTACGCTCTTTCCCGTCCAATGTCACAAACTTGGAATCCTTTGAAAGCTTGCCTACGATGATTTTCCCTTCGGAAATTTTTGCAGTATCAAATGCATGAAGCGGCTGACCCAGATCATGCAAAATGAAATTGGTGATATCCACTACATTATTTATAGGCTCCAGGTCCAATGCTATCAAAAAATTCTGCAGCCAAGTCGGAGAAGGGCCAACTTTCAAATCCGAGACAACCACACCTGCATAGCGTGGGCAATCAGTGGAATTTTCTACTTCCACTTGAATAGCCGGGCCAGAAGCCTCTAGGTTCAATTCAGGTGCAGTGTCGATCACCAAATTTCTTCCCAGAAGTGCCTTTAAATCACGTGCAACTCCCAAGTGAGAAGCTGCATCAGCTCGGTTTGGAGTCAGTCCGATTTCCAAAACCTGATCTTGATCTACTTCAATGAATTTAGAAGCTGACGTACCATTTGGCAAATCCGTATCCAATACCATAATACCAGCATGGCTAGACCCAAGTCCCAACTCATCCTCAGCACAGATCATTCCTTCGGAAACCTCACCTCGAATCTTAGCTTTTTTGATTTGGAAAGAGTCACCTTCGGAAGGATAGAGTGTGGCTCCAACGGTCGCCACCAACACTTTTTGGCCTTGAGCTACATTTGGCGCTCCGCAAACAATCTGTGAAGGAGACTCTCCACCGATATCGACAGTAGTCAAACTCAGTTTATCTGCGTCGGGATGCTTTTCACAAGTCAACACTTCGCCAATCACTATACCTTCAAGCCCTCCTTTGACAGAAACAAATTCTTCTAAACCTTCCACCTCCAAGCCAGATTGAGTCAGCAATGCGCCGATTTCCTCCGCCGATTCAGTATGGGGGATATATTTTTTTAATCGATTGATTGAGATTTTCATCTGTTTATTTTTGATTTTCAAAGGTCAGATGGAATCTCGCAGGATTTTTAACCGTCCCTTTGTACTTTGCTTTCGTCGCGCTCGATTTCATCAGTTATTCATAATAAAGCAAATCCAAATTGATCTGCGTACTAAACAAAAGAGGTTCGAAAACCCCATTTTATTCAATAATGAGCACAAATTTAAGAGATTTGAGCTAGGCAGAAAGGCTATTTCTCGTAATTTTTCTCACCCACAGGAATGGGGATGTCTAATAAATTTTCCTTTGGAGGAAGCGGGCAGCCATAATCTGGATTGTAAGCACAGTAGGGATTGTAAGCCATATTGAAATCAATGGTTATGCTGTTTTTGCCGTCTTGGCGAGCGTTGATATATCTACCTCCGCCGTATGTCTCCGCAGCACTGGTCTCATCTGCAAATGCCAAAAAGAAATTCCTCATATCCGGTTCATTCATCGCTTGGAGAAGTAATAGCTTCTGCGGCTTGCCGTTCAACTCAAACTCCGCCCAGGAATGTTCTATATATTTTTCCTTTGTGCCATCGGTGAGAGGTACTTCTCTTACCTTTCTATCCTCTATTGTCACCATACGAGCCTTTACTTTGTAATTCGGATCGATTGGGTAAAAATTTAACTTAGAAAAGGATTGCTTCTGTGCATCTGTCAAAGGTGACTCGAAGTTGAATCGAATGAATTTAAATTGTCTTTCGCGTTCAGCCTCGATCTTTTCGATGTAATCTTCGGGACTTTCAGTCGCTGTCAACGTATAAACAACCGCAGTCAAAACCACCACGGAGATAATCAGAATTATAATCGTATTGTTTTTCATCTATTGATAATTGATTTTTAATGGTCAGATAGCCTGTCCAAATCTGTCTGATTTAGGCAATTTTGGTTCGGGAGAATCTCGCTTGGTTGTCCCGATATTCTTATCAGGACATTCCTTTGCATACCCCGCGCCTCTTGCTCGATTTCAAATAATCACAGTATGCCGTCATCGGCGAAGCTAAAGTAGCCACTATCTGTAAAAATCACATGGTCTAACACCGGCAAATCCAATTCCCGACCTACTTTCACTAGCCGATGCGTAAGTCGCTTGTCTTGCTCGGAAGGGGTTGCATTCCCGCTCGGATGATTGTGAATTAGGATAATCGACTGAGCGAGATACTCTAAGGCAATTTTGAACACAATCTTGGTATCTACAATTGTACCCGCTGTACCACCCTGAGACACCAAATGCTTTTTTATAACTCTATTACCTCGATTAAGTAGAATTAAATAAAAATGCTCCACTTGTTCATCAAGCAATTCTGGCCGCATCAGATCGTAAATCTCCTGCGAACAGGTGATTGTTGGCTTAGCTACAGGCTCCGAATCTTTTCGTCGTCTCCCAAGCTCCATCGCAGCAATAATAGAAATCGCTTTGGCCTCGCCTATTCCCTTGAATTTCTTAAGATCTTGAATAGACATCTTTGCCAGTGCACGAAGGTCATAATTCGCCTCCGCAAGGATATATTTAGATAGATCCACCGCGCTCACTGACGGCGTTCCTGAGCCAATCAATATGGCGATGAGTTCTGCGTCAGTCAGAGCAGATTTACCTTTGAGAAGAAGTTTTTCACGTGGACGATCTTCTTCGGCCAACTGGGAAATTTTGATAGAGGAGTAAATATCCATAGCGTTCAATTAAAAAATGATCTATGAATCTAATTACTTCAGAGCACAAAAAAAACCCTGTCTAGCAGGGTTTTAGAGAAATAAAATCTCAAAGGATTAAGCTAGAGCCGAAACGAACCTGGCCAATCTTGATTTTTTGTTACTTGCGTTGTTTTTGTGAATCACATTCTTCTTAGCCAACTTGTCCAACATAGAAGATACTTTCTTGTAAAGCTCAGAAGCCTCCACTTTGTCAGTAGTAGCTTTCAATCTTTTGATGAAAGTTCTGGTTGTTTTAGCCTGATATCTGTTTCTCAAACGCTTAGCTTCGTTTGCACGAATTCTCTTCAGAGCTGATTTGTGATTTGCCATATCTTAATTATAATTGAATTTCTTTACGTGTGCCTATTCCGAATCGGAGTGCAAAGTTATTGTAATTTATTAATTCTGCCAAAGGAATTTCAAACATTCCTATTACTGCAAGCCTTTTTCAAATTCAATAATTTTGATAAATACCCCTTACGGCTGCAAATATACCTTTTATCCACGCATATACCTGACAAAGTTTTTGATTATTTTTAAGTATGAAAAATTTTCTAATCTGGATAATTCCCATCTTTTTGATTTCAGAGGCACCTTTTGCTTGGGGTTTCTATGCACATTCATTAATTAATCGACTGGCAGTTTTTTCCCTTCCCGAGGAAATGATTGGCTTTTATAAACCTCAAGTCCAATACATTACTGAAAATGCCGTAAACCCTGACCGCAGAAGATATGCCGTAGAAGGCGAAGCTGAGAAGCACTACATAGATTTGGATTATTATGGGGATTCTGCATTGCAGATTCTTCCAAAATATTGGAATGAGGCCGTAGAAAAATTTACTGAAGACAGCTTAAGATTGAATGGAATTGGGCCTTGGTCTGCATATTTCACTTTTCTAAACCTCACAAAAGCTTTTGAAGCTAAAAATTCTGCTGCTATTCTGCGACTTTCTGCCGACTTGGGGCATTACCTGGGCGATCTGAATGTCCCACTTCACACGACCGTAAATTATAATGGACAGCTTACAAACCAAGTTGGGATTCATGGATTCTGGGAAAGCCGTGTTCCTGAGCTTCAGGCAAAAGATTATGCACTTTGGGTCGGGCAGGCGGACTATGTGGAAAAGCCTCAGTTGGCTATCTGGGATGCAGTGGCAGCAGCTCATTCCCAAGTTGACAGTGTTTTATCTATTGAAAGGGAACTGACGAAAAGTTTCTCTCCCGATCAAAAGTTTAGCTATGAGGAGAGGAACAATCTAACCGTCCGAGTGTATTCCCGGGAATTCACAGAAGCTTATGCTACAGCTTTGAATAGCCAAATCGAGCGTCAAATGAAGAAATCCATTAAGATGATCGCAGATTTTTGGTTTACTGCTTGGGTAAATGCTGGGCAGCCAGATTTGAATTCGTTTTCGAAGGAATTAGGAGAAGAGGAAGAGATTGTAAAGAATTCTAAGATTAAGACGAGGGAACATGATCATTAGTGGTCAGTATTTAGTAGCAGTGATCAGTATTCAGTCGCAGTTGAGATGCACCTAACAAGACATATAATTTAATGCCTTCATAATTAAATTCTCATCACTTAAACACTTATAAAAATAGACTTTAAAGATCTATTGGCTTACAAAAAAGCATTTGAATTGGCACTGATGATTTTTCATAACTCTAAGCAATTCCCAAAGGAAGAAAAGTATTCTTTAACTGATCAAATAAGAAGATCCAGCAGATCCGTATGTGGATACATAGCCGAATCTTATAGAAAACGAGCTTATCCTGCCCACTTCAAATCCAAGCTTAGTGATGCTGACATGGAAAACAGTGAGAAAAGTGTTTGGTTAGACTTCGCCCACGCATGTGAATACATAAGTATTGAGACGCATTTGGAACTCATTCAAAAATCTGAAGAAGTAGGAAAACTAATCAACTACATGATCTTGAATCCTTCCAAATTTGGAGCATCTACAAAATAGATTCCCGAACAGTGATCACAATACAGTTGAATACTGACCACTGCGACTGATCACTGATGACTTACTTCGGCAGATTTCAAATACATCTCAATCGCCTTACCTATTCTCCTAAAAGTGCTTTTAAATACCTCCTCATTTTCCTCCAGAAGCGTCACACGAAAACCTCTCAAATCTGAGCAGAACGAAGAAATCGGAACTACACAAATCTGCTCAGCAGCCAATAAGTTATAAACGAATCGCTTATCCAACGGCATATTTTTCTCGGCTAGCCAAGAATCCAGCAAGCTTTGCAAACTCTGATCTTCTACAGGAAGAAATTGTTCTTCTTTCAATACGCCCTCTTCAAATACAATTGTATTGTAAAAAGCTCCCTGGGTCGGATTAAACTTGATTCCTGGAATATCTCCCAAGATTTCACGCATCCAGTCACTGCGTTTACCGATTTGAGCGTTCGCTTCTTCTCTGTACTTGAAGTAAGCAGGATGCTTCATGATTTTAGGTATAGCCAGCTGAGGCAAAATGGTAGAGCAAACCTCAATCATTTTCGCGTTTTCAAGCGTCTGGCAAAGCTTAGAGAACTCTTGGGAGGATTCCCGATTATAAAATTCCATCCAGCCACATCTAGCTCCAGGCCAAGGAAACTCCTTTGAAATTCCTTTCAGCGAAATAGCAGGTCTATCTCCAATTACTTCAGCTAAAGGAACAGCCGTGATTCCGTTGTAGGTGATATTTTGATAAATCTCATCTGTGATCAAAAGGAGGCTGAACTCATCAGCAATTTTCACAAAAGCCTCCAAAACCTCTCTTGGATATACCATCCCCGTTGGATTGTCAGGATTGATAATCAAAATTCCGACAATCGACGGGTTATATCGAACCTTCAAATACAAGTCTTCCATATCTGGAAGCCATTGGTTATCTGGATCAAGTTTATATGTAATCGGAGCAGCATTGGCGTGTGCTGCCTCAGCCGAACTGTGCGTGCTGTATGCGGGAGATGGGCCAATAATTCTTGCCGTTGGAATCAAAAATTGATACAACTTTGCGATAGCATCGCCAAGTCCATTAAAGAATAAAATATCTTCCGGGGAGATCTGAGTACCACCTCTTTCATTATTCAGTCCAGCCAAGAATTTACGCGTTTCCAACACTCCTTTGGAATCCGCATAGCCATAGGTCTTATCTTCCTTCAGCAAATCGGCTATGATTTCCTTCATCCACTCTGGCACTTGATTACTCTTTTGGATAGGATCACCGATATTCTCCCAGGTCATCGTATAGCCCAGCGCTTCAACTTGACGGGCTTTTTTTACAATTCCACGAATTTCATAGGTCAATTCTTCGGCTCCGGGTCTGAGGAGTAGCTGTCTCATAGGTTTGTTAGGCTGAATGCGAAATAATTCGGGCGTAAAGAAACAAAAAAGAGGAATGAAACTATCTCTCAGAAGCGAAATACTGACATTTTCTACCTGTGAAAAAAGATCACCAAATATAATTTGCCTTGACTTTGTTACAAGAAATAAAAATAAATGCCCTGACTTTGTTACAATACTGATGAAATCTACCCTTACTTTGTTACAAAGTATTAGAAAAAATGCCCTTACTTTGTGACAAACAGAATCTAAAATGAGCTTTAACAGACTGATATTCAACTTATTAGAATCTTGGAAGTCTAACCCAAGCAGAAAGCCTCTTATTATTCGAGGAGCTAGACAGGTAGGCAAGACAACTTTGGTGAGGCAATTTGCCAAAACCTTCCCTAATTCCATTATGCTCAACTTGGAGAAAAAAAGCGATAGGGCCTTCTTCGAGGATTTCGATGATGTCAAAACAATCGTTGAGGCACTATTTGTCAGCAAAAACTTATTTCCTACCGATCTTTCAAGCACTCTACTTTTTCTAGATGAGATCCAAGAGTCTCCGAAAGCTATCCAACTTCTCCGATATTTTTACGAAGAAATCCCCGAAATGCCTGTGATTGCAGCAGGATCATTACTAGAGTTTGCCTTGAAAAAAGTGAAAAGTTTTCCAGTTGGAAGAGTTGAATTCCTGTATCTCTATCCAATGAATTTCCCAGAGTATCTTGATGCAATAGGGCAAAAAGCCGCTTTGGAGCAATTCACACAAGTTCCTATAAAACCATTTGCAAACAAGGTATTGATGGAGCTATTTCATCGCTATGCCATCATAGGTGGAATGCCCGAGATTATAAAAACAGATTTGGATAAAAACAATCTGGCGGATCTCCCTCCCATCTACGAAAGCATCTGGAGCACATACAAATCTGATATAGAAAAATATACAACAAATGACTCTGAGCGGAAAATCATCCGCCACTTGATGAATTCGGCTCATTTGGTCTTGGATGAGCGGGTAAAGTTTCAAGGATTTGGCAACTCAAATTACCGCTCCAGAGAAATTGGAGAATCATTCCGTATTCTGGAAGAAGCCAAAGTTATGCGGTTGATCTACCCCACTACAGATTTAGCCCCACCGCTTCAACCCGACTTGAAAAAATCTCCCCGAATCCAATTTCTGGATACTGGCTTGGTCAACTATTCCCTGGGAATTCAAGGACAGATGCTACGAATGAAGGACTTGAGTCAGGCCTACAAGGGAGCTCTGATTCCGCATCTGATCAGTCAAGAGCTGATTTCCACCACCCATCTGACAGATCAAAAACCTAATTTCTGGGTGCGTGAGAAAAAGCAATCCAGCGCAGAAGTAGATTTGGTAATCCCTTTTCAGGGGTTAGCGATCCCAGTAGAAATCAAATCAGGGGCCACGGGATCGCTTCGTTCCCTCCATCAATTTGTGGATGCCTGCGATCATGGTTTTGCTGTGCGGATCTATGGCGGTGAGCTACGGATCGAGGATTCGGTGACTCCTGCCGGCAAACCCTATCGGCTTTTGAACTTGCCCTATTATTTGGGAACTCAGCTAATTGCCTATCTCGGTTGGTTAATTAAATAAAAACTTGTATTCAGGATACATGATATCTTGTATTTTGAATACAAGCTTTTATATTTATATTGAATTTCAGGTGATTAGATGATATCAAAACAACTTCTTCAAGAAATAATAACTGATCAAAATGAGAATTTCCTTCGGAAAAAGCTTGTTGATCGGGAACTGCACTTACCACATGACTCCAATCAAATCGTAATAGTCAGTGGAGTAAGACGCTGTGGAAAAAGTGTTTTGATCAGAAGAATTTTTTCCGAACCGGAATCTGGGTTGTACCTAAACTTTGAAGATCCTCGCCTCGTGAATTTTGAAACGGCTGATTTTCCAAAACTTGAAGTAATCCGAGATGAATTGGGGAAATCTGCAATACTCTTGGACGAAGTTCAAGGCGTGGAAGGTTGGGAAATCTTTGCAAGAGCGCTTCATGAAAAAGGTCAAAAGCTTTTCATCACCGGTTCGAATGCCAGTATGCTCAGCCGAGAACTGGGTACGCGATTGACAGGTAGATACAAGCAGATAGAACTGTTCCCTTTTAGTTATAATGAATTTCTCAGATTCAAAAATCTCAGTCCTGATGAATCGAGCTTTGAAAGTTATTTTCAGTTTGGGGGATTTCCGGAATATCTTCAAAATCAGGATCATGAATACCTCCGGACACTTCTCCGTGATATATTGATACGGGATGTGGCAGTGCGGAGAAATATAGCAAATGAAAACCAACTCATCCGATTAGGAGTCTTTCTGGCTTCCAATGTTGGGAAGGAATTTAGCTATTCACGAATGGCCAATCTTCTGGAAGTCAAATCTGTTAGGACAATGATTGATTATTGTGATTTTCTGGAGGAAAGCTACCTTTTTGACCTGATCCCGTTGTATTCAACCTCCATCCGAAAGCAGGTCGCCAATCCAAAGAAGCCGTACTGCATCGATACTGCAATGGCTGCTGCCAACTCGATTTCTTTTAGCAAGGATTTGGGGAGAAGGCTTGAAAATCTGGTTTACCTCCATCTTCGGCGCTCTTTTCAATCAATCTACTATTTCCGCTCCAAAAAGTCAGAATGCGACTTTCTGATCAAATGGAATGAGGAAGTTATCGGGCTAGTCCAAGTATGCTGGGATCTCAATCCTGATTCGCTGGACCGGGAAGTTGCCGGAATCAAAAATGCAATGAAGGAAACAGGCTTAGATTCTGGAGTCTTGATCACTTGGGACCAAGAAGATCTAATCGAAGGAATACCTGTAGTTCCAGCTTGGAAATGGTTTCTTGAGCCTGCAAAAGGTTATTTTGAGGTAAGCTAAATTCAGGAGTTTCGCTTGCTTCTTTCCCTAATCTCCTCCCAGAAAAATGGCGCTATACCCCAAATAATCACTCCCGCCATAAGCCAATACGGCACAAGGAAAAGGTCTACATACTTTGCCAAAAGAAGCAGCATTATCAAGACGAAAGGAAATCCATAAAGTCTTTCGATAGGTTTTTTGCTCATTTTCTTTTCAATAGATAGCGGGTATTTCCACTTTCATAACCTAGCAGTAAAGTATCGCTAGAAAAACCGTAACGGACTTGTTGATTGCCTTAAGCGGTTTCAATTTCTAGAATCTCATTGTTATGTGTTTTCCACCCCAAAGTAGGAATTGCGGCATAATCCAGTGGAGCATTTATTCCGAATCTCTTCATGTCGTCTCTCAAAAATTGTGGGTCGATGAGTAATTTTCCATCTTTAGTATAAGTATCCATGTGTTTTTTCCCAAAAAACTCATCTTTAACGATAGCACCAAAGGCATCTTTGGTATAAAGCATCATCCAACGTCCAATTAAACGCTGATCAAGCTCTCTTTTGAATAGTCAGGAATGTAGCTACAGAAATAAATACTAGAAGTAGTCTCATAGTTTGATTTGATTAAGAGTTTTTAGAATTCTTTTGATTTTGATAAGCCTTGAGTTGAGCCAATTGACCTAACAGCACAAATAACATTGCTAAAGCTGTGAGATTTGGATAATTTTTACCTTCAGGGATCAGGCCACTATTCCAAATGGACAAACCCCCAATAAGCAAAGCCGCCAGAATAAGAAAAATGTGAAAGTATAATCTGCGTTTGCTCATCGTTTTAGCTTTTGGAAATTTTTGACTTTTAATTTTTCTCCGATAATCAGAATAAGTTGAGAAAGTGCTAAACAAGCCATAGCAATCACAGTCAAATTCGGATAATTATAACCTTCAGTCATCCTCCCATTACGCCAAACGGATAACCCCCCAATCAGCAAAGCAATCGCAATAAGAAAAAGATGAACGTACACCATACCTTTATTCATTCTCCTAATAACTAAAAAGGGAGGAAAAAATCCAAAAAACATTGCCGTTATTAACTAAAAAACCTAAAAGGTAAGCCTTGACCTTTGCCACGTTCAAAACCTCGAAGGTCTTCCTTATCAACAAATCAGCTAAACTAGGCCCAATTATACTGCTGAAGTTTTTATAAGGGGGTTTATCTACTTCTTTATTCTCCGGTTTGGACATGTTTCCGTCAATAGCTTCGCTATTATTTGATTGAATACCCAGTCTAATTTTTGGCTTAATCCCAAATTCTAAATCATTACCAATAGAAAGGCGTAGATACATTCTTCACCTAGTGAGGCAATTTGTAGCAGTCAAGCTGTACTTTTGATATTATTAAATTCTTGGAAAGGCATTTGCTGATTGCCCTTCGATTTTCATAGCTCTAAAAATCCCCTTTGCTAGTGGTTACAATACTAATTCGTGTTCTTCTCTTTGTGCTTTTCCTTTCGCTTATCGACTGGTATTCCTACCAAGCTTTCAAAACACTATTTCGTGACCAAACCTGGATCAAAATTGGCTTTTGGGTTTTTTCCGTTTTCGTATACCTGTTTGTGGCCTACGGTTTTCTGACCTTCAGTCGTGTTAATCCTACCCAAAACTTTGGAAGGTTGATCTCGGTTCTTGTGCTTTCGCTGCTTCCAAAGCTTATTATCCTTGCTGTACTGTTTGGCGAAGATGTACTGCGCTTTGTAGCTGCGCTTTTTCAATCCGCTACCGGAAACCGTGAAGGCGACTTTATGCCCGACCGGAGGAAATTTGTAAGCCAGACAGCCTTAGTGCTATCCGCCATTCCGTTTATAGGGATACTTCACGGAGTGTTTTATGGCAAATACCGCTATCGCATTTTAAAACATACCATCGCATTTGACGATCTACCCGAAGAGTTTGATGGCTTAACCATCACCCAGATTTCAGATATCCATTCTGGGAGTTTTGATGACAAGAAAAAGCTAGAATATGGGGTGGATCTTATCAACGCGCAAGAATCGGATTTAATCCTATTTACAGGCGATTTGGTCAACAACCAATCAAAAGAAATGGAGCCTTGGATGGATACCTTCAAAAAGCTGAAGGCGCCCATGGGTATATACTCCATTCTAGGCAATCACGACTATGGCGACTATATGACTTGGCCCAGCAAGGAGGCCAAAAAAGCCAATATGGAGCACCTGTACAACGTCCAAGCGGAGCTTGGATTTAAGCTACTGCGCAACGAAAATGTGAAGCTCCAAAAAGGCGGAGCTACCATAGACCTGATAGGTGTAGAAAATTGGGGAAAAGGATTTGCCCAATATGGAGACCTAAATAAAGCAGTAGAAAACCTTGACGATAAAAGTTTCAAAATACTGATGAGCCACGACCCTTCTCACTTTGATGAAGTGGTGAAAAAATTCTCCAAATTCATCCACCTTACGTTGAGTGGCCATACGCATGGAATGCAGTTTGGGATTGAGATTCCTGGTTTTATAAAGTGGAGTCCGGTATCCTGGCGCTACCCAAAGTGGGCAGGATTATATCGAGAACTAGGGCGTTATTTACACGTAAATCGTGGTTTTGGGTTTTTAGCCTTTCCTGGCCGAGTGGGTATTTGGCCGGAAATTACAGTACTGGAGCTGAAGAAAAAATAAGGTTTCCATTCATTATGCTAAATCCTAAGAGCTTTTTATAGCAGAAAAGAATATGGAATATCCCTAAAATGGCGGGTATATAACTCTACCCTACAATCAAAAGCCCAAGTCAAAAGGAATCAAATTCTGTCAACTTATAGAACTGCTAGAATAATTCATTGCTTTTTTAAATTCAGTCGCTACTAATACCACTTCTGCTAAGAAAGTTATTTCACCGAATCTACTTGGTTCATGTTTACCTGCCGACTTGGAGCTTCTCCTTTTCAAAAACCTCAAAGATTAGCAAAGAAAAAACCCTTGAAACCTCAGAGACTTCAAGGGTTAGGAAGTTTTGAGGACCTAGAAAGTCCTCTCGTAAACTTCAGATAAATAAACCTTCGAGGTCTGAAAAAAACCTCAAAGGTTACTTCAAATTCTTATACCGAATTCTCTTTGGCTCCACATCACCAAGCCTTTTCTTTTTGTTCTCTTCGTAGTCGGAGTAATTTCCTTCAAACCACACCACTTGAGAATCGCCTTCGAAAGCCAAAATATGTGTACAGATTCGATCTAGAAACCATCTATCGTGGGAGATGACTACTGCACAGCCGCCAAAGTTTTCTAAGGCTTCTTCCAAAGCTCGAAGTGTATTCACATCCAGGTCGTTGGTAGGCTCATCGAGTAGCAGCAAGTTGCCGCCTTCTTTCAGCGTCAATGCCAAGTGAACTCGATTTCGCTCGCCACCAGAAAGAATCCCTACTTTCTTCTCCTGATCTCCTCCACCGAAGTTGAATTTGGAAACGTACGCTCTGGAATTCACTTCTCTATTCCCCAGTTTCATCAATTCATTTCCTTCGGAAATCGTCTGATAAACTGTCTTATTTGGATCAAGCGTATCATGTCCCTGATCTACATACGCCAACTGAACTGTCTCTCCTACTTCGAAATGACCCGCATCGGCTTTTTCCTGCCCTGTGATTAATTTGAAAAGTGTGGATTTACCCGCACCATTTGGCCCGATCACGCCGACAATTCCTCCTTGCGGCAATGCAAAAGTCAGGTTTTCAAAAAGCAATTTATCTCCGTAAGCTTTTGACACACCGTTCACTTCAATCACTTTCGCTCCTAAACGTGGCCCAGGAGGAATAAACAACTCAAGTTTTGCTTCTCTTTCTTTAGAGTCCTCTCCCACCAATTTGTCGTATGCACTTAGCCGAGCTTTACCTTTGGCTTGGCGAGCTTTCGGAGTCATTCTGATCCACTCCAATTCTCTCTCCAATGTCTTCTGACGCTTGGATTCTGTTTTCTCCTCTTGTTTCAACCGGTTTTGCTTCTGATCCAGCCAAGAAGAATAATTCCCTTTCCAGGGAATACCCTCGCCCCGATCAAGCTCCAAAATCCAGCCGGCTACGTTATCCAAGAAGTATCTATCGTGAGTTACTGCGATCACGGTTCCCTTATAATTCTGTAAATGTTGTTCCAGCCAATGTACAGATTCCGCATCCAAGTGGTTGGTAGGTTCATCGAGTAATAATACATCCGGCTCCTGCAGAAGCAAGCGGCAAAGCGCCACTCTCCTCTTTTCTCCGCCAGAAAGATTAGCAACGTTCGCATCACTAGGTGGAAGTCTAAGCGCATCCATGGCTTTGTCCAGCATCACATCAAGTTCCCAAGCGTTTGCTGCATCAAGCTTCTCCTGCACTACTCCTTGCTTTTCGATCAGGTCATTCATCGCATCTGGATCTTCCATCAGCGCCGGATCCATAAATTTCTCATTGATTGCCTCAAATTCCTTCAGCAAAGCCACGGTCTCGGAAACTGCTTCTTCTACTACTTCTTTCACCGTTTTGGTTGGATCGAGCTTTGGTTCCTGCTCCAGCATTCCGACTGTATAACCTGGAGACCAGACCACTTCGCCTTGGAATTCCTTGTCCATTCCGGCAATAATCTTTAAAAGAGAAGATTTACCTGAACCATTCAAACCAAGAACACCGATTTTGGCTCCGTAAAAAAAAGAGAGATAAATATCTTTGAGGACTTTTTTCTGTGGCGGATAGATTTTTGAAACCCCCGCCATAGAAAAGATGATTTTTTCTGAACTCATGCGTTATATTTTTACTTTAGAATTGCAATTAAGATTCAAAGATGGCAAAAAAACCGCTTTTTTAGGATAAGTGCTTTTGAATTAATTAATTTGCGGAAATTTGAAAACCGCCACCTAACCTACTGTAGAACAATGGAGCATCCGTATGGATATATCAAGGACAAGAAAGTTTATTTGAGGGGCTTTTTGGGACAGGAAGATAGGGTAATCGGTGAAGTAAAAGAAGATGAGACCTCTACGCTTAAGTATTTTGAAGATCGATTTGAACAACTCAAAGAAAAAGTAGCCAAACTCAAAAATGACATTCAGGAAAACCAGAATAAGGGTTCCTTCCTGATGAAACTCATTCACCTCAAAGAATCTCTTATGCAGTCCGACGCATTGGGGGATTTTGAGCCACTTATCAATGACCTCAGCCAACAAGAAGAATACCTGAACGAAATCATTCAGGTAAACCGCACTAAAAATCTTGAGGTTAAGAATGCTTTAATTTTAGAAGCTGAAGTAAAAAAAGACGATACTGACTGGAAGGAAACCACGGAGTATTATAAAGAACTGAAACTTCGATGGATCAAGACCGGCCCTGTAGATAAAGAACATCAAGAAGAAATAGAGAATACGTTCAATGATATTGTGCAGAATTTCTTCGAAAACAGAAGACATTTCTTCGAAGGACTTGCACTTCAGGCTGAGGAAAACATCAAAGTCTATGAAGCTCTGGTAATACAGGCTAGAGAAGCGCATGATTTCCCTGACGCAAAAACTGCCTTTGAAATCTCAAAGAAAATCCAACGGCAATGGAAAGAAGCTGGAAAAGTACCTGCGGAAAAACGACAGCCGCTTTGGGACGAATTTTCCAAATTGAACAATCGTATCTTCTCCCGCTTTAAAAGAACGCTCCAAACCGGCCCACAAATGAACCCTAGGGAACTAATGCGGAAGGTGGAGACTTTAACCGAAGAGATCAAAGACTTGGCGGGCAAACCCACATCTTATGAACTTGTCGGAAGAGCCAAATTGATTCAGGAAGAATGGAGAAAACTGCCTCCTCGCAAGCCGAAAGAAGCTAATTTGATTGTGAGATCATTCCAATTCTTCTCAGATATTGTATTTGAAAAAGCTTTTCTTGAGAAACTTGTTCACGGTAAATATGCTGACTTTGATGAAAAACCTGAGGCAGAGCAAACTCAAATAAAAACTGCTCTTTTGAAAGATTTATTGCACAGAGATCAAACTGAGCTGGAAGCGGCACAAAACAATACGGAGAATTTCCGCGTACAGTCAGCTGATTTTGACATTATGATGAAGAAGAAATTATTTGCGGTGAAGAGAAAAGTAGATGTGAAAAATTATATTTTGAAACAACTTTCTTTTAAATAGAAATACACCGCTGATTATTACAAAAAAAGAATAATTTTGCAACCCTTAAACTCCGGAACTCCTTTAAAATAAACACTATGTACTGGACACTCGAATTAGCATCCTATTTAGAGGATGCACCCTGGCCAGCCACCAAGGATGAATTAATTGATTATGCCATCCGATCCGGCGCGCCAATGGAAGTAGTAGAAAACCTACAAGAATTAGAAGATGATGGCGAACCTTATGAGACCATCGAAGAGATTTGGCCTGATTACCCGACCAAAGACGACTTCTTTTTCAACGAAGACGAATATTAAATGCAAAAAGCCTTGATCACTCAGGGCTTTTTTTTATGAAGATTTCTATTTAACCGCAGGGTTGACAGAGATCTCGCAGAGAGCACAGCTTTTGATTTAACCTTCTATATTTGGTTCAAGTCTCCTGACTTGGACCAAATCTATTGCGGTCTCCTGCCTAAGCTCTAATTATGACTGGTCGAGATAACTATGGAAATCTGAAGAATGAAAATAAGAAAAGGCACAAGCCTGAGTTGATGCAGGCGGGTCTGAAGAATTGCGCCAGCCTGATCACCGCGACTGAAAACTGAGACTTAAATTCTCTATAGTCCCAGCACCTGTCTCAGCCTGGAATATCCATTTTTACTCACTGGCACTTTTTCACCACCGCGCAGTATCACCAAGTAATTATCACGTTCGTAGGGCTCTATTTTGGTGATCTCATTTAGGTTGATCAAATAGGATCTATGCACCCGCACAAACTTCGCAGGATCTAGCGCTTCCTCAAGAGACTTCATAGTCATCTTCTTCAGGTATTTGCCAGAAACGGTGTGAATAGCTATGTAGTCATCTTCAGCTTCAAAAAAGCTAACTTCACGCGTAGGAATGATTTTGATTTCATTTTTGACACGAACTACTAGCCTATTTCTCTTCTCAGCCAACTCATTAAGCTTCTGAGTGGATTCTACACTACCTCCTTTTTGAGCCAAGAGTTTTTCTATGGCTTGCGAAAAGCGCTCTTGAGAAAAAGGTTTGAGTAAATAATCAATGGCCATAGCGTCAAAAGCTTTTAAGGCATATTGATCAAAGGCAGTGGTGAAGATCACCGCAGGTGGTTCATCAAGCAGTTCTAGCATTTCGAAACCGGTAATTTTGGGCATCTGTACATCCAAAAATATTAAATCCGGCTCATGTTCTTGGATTGCTTTGAGCCCCTGAAATCCATCACGACAGATAGATATCACGTCGAACTGCGGGAAGTCAGCTAAAAATTCCTGGACAATACTTGCCGCCAAAGGCTCGTCATCGATGATTAATGTCTTGATCATTTCGGTTGGGGGATTTTTAAAATTACGGTAAAAATTGAATCTTCTGATTTCGCTTCCAGCAAGTCCTTTCTGCCAAAAAGTAAAAACAACCTGCGATCCACAGAGCTCAAGCCGAAGCCAGTTCCTTTTGGTGCAGCCACTTCAGGATCAAAAGGATTCTCAATTTTCAACATCAAATAATTCTGTTCTTTGAAAGCATAAAGAATTATTTTCACATCCTCCGTGATGCCATAAAGACCATGTTTGATTGCATTTTCCAGAAGTGGTTGGATCAGCAATTGAGGTAGGCGCATTTGCATCACCTCATCCCCCACTTCAAACACCACTTCCAGTCTATGTCCAAAGCGGACATGCTCAATATCCAGGTACATTTTCAGATAACCCAATTCTTCTTCGAGACTCATCCACTGCTGATGATCTTTTCGGATCGTTCCTCGCAGGAAATCAGAAAGTTGAAGTACCATCTCCCGAGCTTTTTTAGGTTGAGAAACTGTAAGTGCACTTATGGAATTGAGACTATTGAACAAAAAATGCGGCTGAAGCTGTTGACGTAGCTGTGTCAATTCTGCTTCCCGAGAAAGTTCACTCATCATGGCTTCCCTTTTTTGAGCTTCATCTTGCTGCTCTAGCTTTGAAACCACGATTGCGATCAAAGCCACCATAACCTCTGCCAAACCTAAAATAGCCCAACGTAAGTAAAAATGAGATTTCAGTAAAATCATGTATGTCTCATTGTCGGAATACACCCATTTCAGCAGGTACTGATGCCCCAAAACAGCCGCTAAGCTAAACAAGAGAGGCAATCCCAAGAGCAACCAGTTGTTACTTCCTTTAGGAATGTAAAAACCAAAAACCCGATCTAGCATATTTACTCCCAGAGAAAAAAGAAGCGCAAAAACTAACGAATCTACAATAGCAATGGATTGATCAACACCATAAAATACGAGCAATCCAAACGTGGCAAGGAACCAGATTACTCCGGCTCCTTGGACGATCCAAATACTTTTAGAAGGGTTTGAAAATACTTTCGAGAACAAAAGGCAGGAGTTTTAAGAAAGGAATTTCGTTAATATGATTTGATTTCCAAACCGCCAAAGAAGACTGTACCTCGGATCACCAAGATTTTGTCGGAATCAACTTCAGACTGACGGTATACCCGCTTATCCTCTACACCGGCTGCAATGTTTGTTACTTCTACTCGTATATCCCAATGAGGCGGCACTATTAATTTGATACCTCCAAATATCACGTCCACTTGAAGAGTGACTATTCCGGAGAGGTCTGACTGCGTAAGATCTAGATCAATTCCTCCAAAAGCAGCTGTCAGTTTTCCTCCTTGAAAATCTTTAGTGAGCATTCGTTTATTGATCCCGCTCATAATAGAATCGATAGAAACACTATCTGAATAGCTGATTCCTGAGACGCCAGACATTCCAGCGTAGGATTTCCCCCCAGCAGATTGAGTTGAAGAAGCTGCCTTTTCTCCTTTATTGTAATCTTCGGCAGTTGAAGGTGAGGAGGTAGATTTAGATATCAATTTATCTTGAATATCATTCATCACCTGTTGTTCTTTTCGCTTCTTCGTAATTAGGTAAATCCCCACGAGGATAAGCGCTATAGGAAATATGAATCGTTCCATTCCAAAATCAAAATTAAATTCCTGTTCTAAGAGAAAGAATACGCCTAAGCCCAGCATTATCACACCAAAAAAACTTTTGAACTCATGCTTGACTAGTGTGATCACGCCTATGGCAATTAGTATCATCGGCCATGATAGCAACCAGTCTGGATAAAAAACATCGAGTTTCCTAAGTAAAATCAGGACGCCGACAGCGAGGATTATAAATCCGAAGACCATACCTCCATCATTATTGTTTATACGATTTCGTTTCATCATTTTATAGTTTTAAGTGATGACCGAAAGTACGGTGTGGGTTGACATCCTGAAATAAACAAAAGGCCAATTCATCCAAAAAGTCGGTAAAGCCTACAAAAAAGTCGGTGAGTCTTCACCCTAAAATCTTACCGATCTGACAATCCCCTGCTTGCAATAAACTCTGCATAGTCCATGTCTTCAGGCGTAGTGATTTTGATGTTCTCCGCGTTTCCAGAAATCAAGGTCACTTGCCAACCTTGATTCTCATATACTGTCGCATCGTCTGTGAACTGCTGAAGTTCGGTCACAGTAAATGCTTTTTTGATTTTCTCAACTTGAAAGGTCTGAGGTGTCTGCACCAATCGGAAATATTGTCGCTCCTCATAGAACGACTTCCCGTCATCCCTAAGCTTCCTGATGGAATCCTTCAACGCAATCACAGCTATAGCACTCCCTTGGCGCTCAGCCACCTCAAAACTCTCTTTAATAACTTCCTCAGTCACAAATGGTCTTACACCATCGTGGATTGCAACCAGCTTTGTTTTAGAATTGAGTGAATTCAATCCATTTCGTACCGATTGAAATCTAGAATTCCCTCCAGCAACCAATCGATGAGCGATTGTGAATTTATATTCCGAGCATAGTTCTTCCCAGTACACAAAATCGCTCTCAGGCAATACCAAAATCAAATCCAAAGATGGGTCTACTCGGTAAAAAACAGAAAGTGTACGCATTAATACAGGCTGTCCGGCAACAGGTAAATATTGCTTGGCAATTGGCCCGCCCATTCTTTGACCTCTCCCACCTGCCACCAGGATCGCTGCTTTATTTGTCATACTAATTTTTTGCAAAAATAAGTGATCCAATCTCCTCATGTTCTACCGCAAAGTTATCTCTGTGTGAACATAAAAAAAGCCCCTTTCGGAGCTTTCAGTATTAAAGGATCAACATCGCATCTCCGTAAGAGAAGAATCGATATTTTTCTTTGATGGCTTCCTTGTATGCTTTCATCACCAAATCGTATCCTCCGAAAGCCGATGCTGTCATCAGCAAAGTAGATTCTGGAAGGTGAAAATTGGTAATCAATGAATTTGCGATTTTGAACTCGTATGGAGGAATGATAAACTTGTCTGTCCAACCGCTGCTTGCTTTCAATCGACCATTTGCAGTCACTGATGACTCAATCGTTTTCAAAGAAGTAGTACCCACAGCTACTACTCTCTTCTTAGCATCCAATGCTCTATTCACCAACGCTACAGTATTATCAGGAATGCTGTAATTTTCAGAATCCATTTTATGCTTAGTCAGATCTTCCACATCCACCTGACGGAAAGTACCCAAGCCAACATGAAGTGTAATAGGAGTGACATCCACGCCCTGTAGCTCTAGCCTTTTCAGCAAATGCGGAGTAAAGTGCAAGCCAGCCGTTGGTGCAGCTACTGCTCCTACGTTCTTAGCAAATACAGTTTGGTATCTTTCTTTATCTTCAGCTTCTACTTTTCTTTCTATAAATTCTTTTAAAAGCGGAGTTTCTCCAAGTGTGTCGATAGTCTTATGAAATTCTTCATCCGTACCGTCAAACAAGAAACGGATCGTACGTCCTCTAGAAGTAGTATTGTCAATGACTTCTGCAACTAGATCGGAATCTCCGAAATAAAGCTTATTGCCAACTCTGATTTTTCTAGCTGGATCTACCAAGACATCCCAAAGCTTCAACTCAGAGTTCAATTCTCTCAAAAGAAAAACTTCGATTTCTGCACCGGTTTTTTCCTTATTGCCGTATAGCCTAGCTGGGAAAACTTTTGTATCATTGGTAACGAAGACATCACCCTCACCGAAGTATTCGGTAATATCTTTAAAAACTCTGTGTTCAATTTTACCCGTATCTCGATGGAGTACCATCAATCTGGATTCATCCCGATTTGCTGCAGGATAAAGAGAGATTAGTTTCTTTGGAACGTCAAATTTGAAATCCGATAATTTCATAGATAAGTTTTAGATGTCTTGAGTGATTTAGAATAACTCTAAAAAATGCAAAGATACTAACAATATCAGGCAATTTCAGCTAACTTAACAAATTGTTTTAAACCAACTATAAGGCATGCTCTTTTTGAAACTATCTTGGGAAAGTTTTCGCTTCGCAATATCAGCATTAAAAACTAATCTGACCCGTACTGTATTATCGCTTTCAGGTGTCACAGTGGGTATTTTTGCTATTATCGCGGTATTTACTCTTGTCGACTCACTAGAGGCTAACATCAGGTCTTCATTTTCTTTTTTGGGTACGAATGTGATGCGGGTAGACAGATTTCCATATGCAAATGGCCCACAAGATTACCCATGGTGGAAATATTTTCGCAGACCACCGGGAACAGTAGCAGAATATGAATTCCTCCAGCAAAGACTTACTTCAGCAGAAGCTGTCACGATCTCTGCCTCCTCGAATACTACTGTAAAGGCAGGAAGCAACGCTTACCAAGGCATGTCTCTCACTGGCGCTGTTTACTCCTATCAAGACGTATATGAGATCTCATTAGAGGAAGGACGATATTTCACCCTATCCGAAATCAATGCCTCCAGAAACTTTGCAATTGTCGGTAAAGAAATAGCAAATACGCTTTTTCCTCAGCAAGAAGTCATTGGCAACCAAATCAAAATAAAAGGTATGAAATTCACCGTTATCGGTGTATTTGAAGAGGAGGGTGAAGGTTTATTTGACACACCTTCAAAGGATCAGGCATGCCTTATTCCGTACGGAGCTTTCAATAAAATGTATTATACTGGAAAAAATGGTATGGAACCAACCATTGCCGTGAAAGGCATGGTGGAGGACATTGGATTAGTTGCTCTGGAAAATGAAATGACGGGTTTACTTCGTGCCAAAAGAGGATTGAGACCTAGAGATGAAAATAACTTTGCTTTGAACAAAACCGAATTTATTCAAAATGCCATTGGGTCAGTTTTTGACGTGATCTCTGTGGCAGGCTGGGTCATTGGAGGGTTTTCTATTCTTGTTGGTGGATTTGGTATTGCGAATATCATGTTCGTGTCAGTTCGCGAAAGAACCAATATTATCGGAATTCAGAAGTCCTTGGGAGCAAAAAACTACTTCATACTTTTCCAGTTTCTTTTCGAATCAATATGTCTGAGTTTGATCGGTGGAATCACCGGTATTATCATTGTCTTTTTCCTAACTTTCATTCAGTTGGGCAGTTTGGAAATCACCCTATCCTTTAATAATATCATGCTCGGACTCGGCGTTTCTACTATCATTGGAGTCGTTTCTGGTATTGTCCCTGCTACACTCGCGGCTCGTATGGATCCTGTAGAGGCAATCAGAACTAATTAACATTCAGAGATTTATACTCCTAAAAAAAATAGAGGTTGCTCAATTATTGAGCAACCTCTATTTGCATTCAGATCTGAAAGAGCTTTACTGCTTATTCTTTCTCTACCACTTCACTAGCTCCCTTAGGCGATAATCCAGATGCAGCCTTGATCTTAACCTCCAGCGCATCCATCAATTCAGGATTATCCAGTAAAAGTGTTTTTACAGATTCACGCCCTTGGCCTAGCTTCTCTCCATTATAAGAGAACCAAGAACCTGCTTTTTTGATAATATCCAACTCCACTCCCAGATCGATTATTTCTCCCACTTTGGAGATCCCCTGCCCGTACATGATGTCAAACTCTACAACTTTAAATGGTGGAGCGACTTTATTCTTCACCACTTTCACCTTAGTTCTGTTGCCAAGAATATTATCTGCACTCTCTTTAATCTGACCGATTCTGCGGATATCCAATCTTACAGAAGCATAGAATTTCAATGCATTACCACCAGTGGTAGTTTCAGGATTACCAAACATTACCCCAATCTTCTCACGAAGCTGGTTGATGAAAATACATGAACAGCCAGTCTTATTGATGGCACCGGTCAGCTTACGCAAAGCCTGAGACATCAATCGGGCCTGTAAGCCCATTTTGGAATCACCCATATCGCCTTCTAGCTCTGCTTTGGGAACCAAAGCAGCTACAGAGTCAATCACAATAATATCAATAGCTCCTGAGCGGATCAAATGCTCCGCAATCTCAAGAGCTTGCTCCCCATTGTCTGGCTGAGAGATGAGTAGATTTTCTGTATCGATCCCCAACTTTTCTGCATAGCTCTTGTCAAAGGCATGTTCTGCGTCAATGAAGGCTGCTAATCCGCCAGCCTTCTGCGCCTCAGCGATACAGTGTAGGGTCAAGGTAGTTTTACCGGAAGATTCTGGACCATAAATCTCAATCACACGTCCACGAGGAATCCCTCCTATACCCAAAGCGATATCCAAGCCCAATGACCCGGTAGATATAGCTGGTATGTCCACCACTTTATTATCGCTCAGCTTCATTACGGTTCCTTTTCCGTAAGTCTTTTCTAACTTGTCGATGGTAAGTTGAAGGGCTTTTAATTTTTCAGCGTTATTACTCATTCTTTTATTTTGTTAGAATCTATAGTTATATGAAAGTAAATAAACAGTGGACTATAAGCAAGACACCCACTACTATTGTTTTGGAAAGCCAAATTCGTAATTTTAATCGCCTTTCGGCACGTTTTTTCGTAATACCTTTAGAATACCGCCCTTTTCGTCAGGTATTGTCATTAAAATTTATGAAAAGAATCTTCGGATCACTTATTCTCCTTCTTTTCTTTACCCTATCCGATCTCTCAGCGCAAGATCCAGTAGGCAATGTGCCATTTACTTTTGGAGAGGAATTGTCTTTTCAGGTTTCTTATGGATGGTTGAACCTTGCGGACGCAAAACTTCAGGTCGCCAAAAGACCCCAAGATCAAAATGATAAGCCACATTATAAGATAGATGTGTATGGCAAAACTAAAGGTGCAGCGACTATTTTCGGTAAAGTAAATGACAACTGGGGGACATACCTCGATGTAGAGACCATTCTGCCTTCATTATCCTATAGACATATCGAGGAGGGGAAATACAGAAAGCATGAGTTCGTTCACTTTGACCAGAAAAACAAGAAAGCTACTATGAAGCTTTTTGACAAAGAGAATAGAAACCTGAAAGAAACAAAGGACTTTGATTTACCGGGTCAAGTGCAGGATATGGTCAGTGCTTTTTATTATTTGAGATCGAAAGATTTACGGGATTTGAAGCAAGGTGAAGTCATCCTTATCCGTGGATTCTTTGATAAAGAAATATATAACATAAAGTTAATCTACGAGGGCACAGAAACCCTGGAGACGAACTTAGGCAAGAAGGAGACATACATTTTCTCTCCACAATTACCGAAAAACAAACTTTTCCGCGGAGAATTCCCCGTGAAGGTCTGGGTCACAAAGGATAAGAACAAAATCCCCGTGAAGATCAAAGCCAACCTATTCATCGGCTCTCTTAATTTAGATATCATTTCTGCGAAGGGTTTGAAAAACAATTAATTAAAAAATTCTTAACATTGTGATAACACAGTGCCGCTATCACCAAATATTCATACCATTCACATTATCAAGTATGGGTATTGACAATCTTTTATTTGGCTTCAATCCTTAAATATTCCCTAATTTTAAGCCAAACATTAAGAAATCACTGATGAGCGATAAGCAAAAAATCAAAGTTCTGGTAGTTGACGACGAACCTGATATTGTTGAAATCCTGAAATATAATCTTCAAAAAGAAGGCTATGAGGTAGCTACTGCTGAAGATGGATTGAAAGCAGTAAAAACTGCTGCTAAATTTTTACCTGATGTGATTCTCTTGGACATCATGATGCCTAATCAGGATGGTGTAGAAACTTGCTTGCAGATCAGGCAGATTCCTGAACTCAAAAACACCTTCATTATTTTCCTGACAGCTAGAATGGAAGAATACTCAGAAGTGGCGGCATTTGACGTGGGAGCAGATGATTACATCACTAAGCCTATCAAGCCTAGGGCCCTGATGAGCCGTATTTCAGCCTTGTTCAGACGCGAGTCCAAAAAAGAACAAGAGCAGATTCAAATCAAAATCAGAGACCTGATAATTGACCGTGGAAGCTATACGATCGACAAGGCCGGCAAGACGATCACCCTTCCTAAAAAAGAATTTGAGCTTTTGTATTTCCTATCCAAAAGCCCTAATATAGTTTTCAGTAGGGATGAACTTCTTCAGAATATTTGGGGTACTGATGTATTCGTATTGGCAAGAACAGTGGATGTACATATCAGAAAAGTGCGTGAGAAAATCGGAGAAGACTACATCACTACAGTAAAAGGTGTAGGATATAAATTCGAATTAGGACAATAAATGTTTAGCACTTCCAGAGGAATTTCTTTGATCCTGGCTTTAGCCATCTCGGCTCTGGTTGCAGCATTTTTGTCATTAATGGATGAATCCACCTATCTCTTGCTCTTGGTAGCGTGGGGTGTTTCTTTTTCATCCGCTTACCTGCTGATATCTTTTACACTTGAATTTTTCATTTTCAAGGAAATAGGAGATATCTACTCACTTTTGGAAAAAATCCAACGTAAAGACCTATCTGAAATCAGTGAAAAAGGAAGAAAAGGATCTATTTCTCCTTTACGGAAAATCAATAAAGTCATCAATTCCTATGCTATTGCGCGGCAAAAGGAAATTGACACCCTGCAAAAGAACGCTGAATTCCGAAAGGAATTTATCGCTGACATTTCACATGAGTTGAAAACTCCAATTTTTGCCACCCAAGGATATATCCATACGCTTTTGGACGGAGCGATTGACGATAAGCAGGTACGCATGCGCTTCCTCAAGCGGGCAGCAAAAAGCTTAGACTCCCTGGATGTACTAGTTCAAGATCTACTCACGCTCAATCAAATGGAAAGCGGTGTGATCAAATTCAATTACACGGCATTTGACCTTAAGGCACTCATAGAAGAGGTAATGGAGGAGCTAGAGCACAAAGCTTCCAAGCGCGATATGCATATAGAATTTGAGGTGGAGCCTAATAAGCATTACCTGACAAATGGGGACAGACAGAAGCTCTATCGAGTTTGTCAAAACCTGATCTTCAATGCCATGAAGTATAATCATACTGGTGGCGCGGTAAAAGTCTCTATCAGGACACTGAAAAACACAATTCAAGTTGACATCAAAGATGATGGGCAGGGAATACCACCAGAAGATTTGAAGCGGATTTTTGAGCGATTCTACCGTGTGGAGAAAAGCAGAAACAAAAAAGAAGGCGGTACGGGCTTAGGATTGGCGATCGTAAAGCATATCCTCGAAGGACACAAAAGCAAGATTTCTGTGAGCTCAACGGTGGGAAAAGGATCCATTTTCAGTTTTTCACTTCCTCTTGTAAAAATCGACGCTCCAGAAGAAAAACTAAAAGTGTTAACTCTCTAAGAATAAAAGTGGGAGAAGTTTTTTACCCATCCTTTTTTCCCTACTTTTGCAGCCTCATTTGAAGAGGCAGGAGAATCATGAAGAAAGTAGATTTTGACAATCTTATTCTGTTTGAAAACGAGGATTACCTGGTAATCAATAAACCGCCGTACCTATCAAGCTTAGACGATAGGCACGAAGCGCAGAACATCCTAGACTTAGCCAAGACACACATCCCCGATTCCCAACTGTGTCATCGATTGGATAAGGAAACTTCAGGATGTCTAGTGATTGCCAAGAATCCAGCGGCCTACAGGCATTTGGCCATGCAGTTTGAAAGCAGAAAAGTAAATAAAGTCTATCATGCAGTGGTGGAAGGGATCAAGGAATTCAGCGATGAGCTGGTGGACAGAAATCTCGCCGCCAACAACAAAGGAATCGCTAAAATAAGTAAAGACGGCAAGCCAGCGCAAACGATCTTCAATACGTTGAAGACATACTACGCACATACGCTAGTCGAATGCAAACCCATCACCGGGAGACTGCATCAGATTAGGGTTCATTTGGCTTACCTCAAGTCTCCGATTTGCGGAGACACACTTTACGGAGGCAACCCTTTATACCTTTCTTCTATCAAGCGTCGCTTCAATTTAAAAAAAGAGACAGAAGAATTACCAATTATGCAGCGGGTTTCGCTTCATGCTTATTCGATTGGATTTCAGGGTTTGGACGGCACGGAATTATTCGTAAATGCGCCTTATCCGAAGGATTTCAAGGTTTTGGTCAATCAATTAGAGAAAACCAGCTGAGAAATTTCCATTGAAAAAGAGTAAGAAAAACCCAGAATTGATTGGAATTAAAACGCTAAGCCAGTGAAAATTAGGACTTAGTATTGGAAATGTTTTGCATCAAAAATAAAATACTCCTATCTTTGTGTCCCTTTTTGAGGGTGAAATAAATTTAACAAGCTAAATATTAAACAGTTACACAGTGGATACTTTGAGCTATAAGACCGTATCAGCCAATGCCGCAACTGTAGAAAAGCAATGGGTGGTAGTGGATGCCCAAGCTGCAGTTTTAGGTAGATTGGCTAGTGAGGTAGCAAAAATCTTAAGAGGTAAGACGAAGCCAAGCTTCACGCCTCACGTTGATTGTGGTGACAACGTCATCGTAATCAATACAGACAAAATCAGATTAACTGGTGACAAGTGGGACTCCAAAGTTTATGTGAGACACACAGGTTACCCAGGTGGACAGCGTATCTCTACGCCAAGATTATTGAAAGAGAAATCTTCAACAATCTTGATCGAGAAAGCTGTAAGAGGCATGTTGCCTAAGAACAGATTGGGAAGAAAATTATACGGCAACTTGTACGTGTATGAAGGATCTGAGCATCCACATACCGCGCAGCAGCCTAAAGCCATCACTCTTTAATCGTCTATCATGGAAATGATCAACAAAATCGGTAGAAGAAAAACCTCTGTAGCCAGAATTTACATGGCTCCAGGAAAAGGTGAAATCACCGTTAACAACAGATCTCTGGAAGTTTACTTCCCATTCGAGCTTCACCAGATCGTAGTGAAGCAGCCATTAGCGCTAGTAGGCGTAAATGGCAACTACGACATCAAGATCAATGTAGATGGTGGTGGAATCACAGGTCAGGCAGAAGCAGCTCGTATGGCTATTTCTCGTGCTTTGTGTGAGTTCGACATAGAACACAGACCTGCATTGAAAAAAGAAGGTTTCCTTACTCGTGACCCAAGAATGGTAGAACGTAAGAAGCCAGGACGTAGAAAAGCAAGAAGAAAGTTCCAGTTCTCTAAACGTTAATCTGGAGGATCTTCCTTATATAGAAAAACACATTTTATAATGGCAAAATTAGAATATAAAGACTTACTAGATGCTGGTGTCCACTTCGGACACTTGACGAGAAAGTGGGATCCAAGAATGTCTCCATACATTTTCATGGAGAAAAATGGTATCCACATTATCGATCTTAACAAAACGCTTGTATGCCTCGACGAAGCATCTAACGCAATCAAGCAAATCGTACGCTCAGGCAAAAAAGTGATGTTCGTTGCTACTAAGAAGCAAGCGAAAGATCTTGTAGCTTCAGAAGCGAAGAGACTTAACATGCCTTTCGTAACTGAACGATGGTTAGGTGGTATGTTGACCAACTTCGCTACTATCCGTAAATCATTGAAGAAAATGTCCGGTTTGGACAAATTGATGAAAGAGGAAGCTTATAAGAACCTTGCGAAAAAAGAGCGTTTGATGGTTTCTCGTCAGAAAGACAAAATGGAAGATGTTCTTGGCGGTATCGCTGACTTGAGCAGACTACCTGCTGCGCTTTTCATCGTGGACATCAAAAGAGAACACATTGCAATTGCTGAAGCAAAAAAGCTTGGTATCCCTGTTTTCGCATTAGTAGATACGAACTCTAACCCAAATGAGGTAGATTTCCCAATCCCTGCTAATGACGATGCTTTCAAGTCCGTTTCTTTACTAGTTAAAGCATTCGGCGCAGCTATCGAAGAAGGTCTTTCAGAGCGTAAGAGAGACAAAGAAGACGCTAAACTTACTGAAGAGGAAGAAGCGAAGAAAGCTGTGGACGCTGCTGAAACAAAAGATTAATCCACTACTTGATTGAAATATATTAAAAATTGAACATCAGGTTTCGGCCAATGTTCAATTTTTTTGTTTTACCTACATTTGCTCCCTGAGAATTCTCTTATAGGCCAAATGCATCACATTATCCAATAAAGAACCTCGAAAGTCTTCACTAAGACCCAGAAGTTTTTCCCGATAGAATAATATCGTTTAATCATACAAACTGATAACACAATGGCAATTACTGCACAAGAAGTAAACAAACTGAGACAAATGACCGGTGCCGGTATGATGGATTGTAAAAAAGCTTTGACCGAATCAGAAGGCGATTTCGAAAAAGCTGTTGACATCCTCAGAAAGAAGGGGCAAAAAGTATCTGCTTCCAGAGCTGATCGTGAGACCAAAGAAGGAGTAGCTGTAACTAGAATCACTGCTGATGGCTCAAAAGGCTATATACTTACATTGACTTGTGAAACAGATTTCGTGGCTAAAAACGAAGGTTTCGTGGCTTTCGCTAATTCATTAATGGACATCGCTGTCGAAAACTCGGCTACAACCATAGAAGCAATTCTTGCACTTCCTTTCGAAGATCAGCTGGTAGCAGCCAAGATCACTGAAATGACAGGTAAAATCGGAGAGAAACTTGAGATTTCCCACTTTGAAGTAATCGAAGCTGAAACTGTTGTTCCTTACATCCACTCTAATGGTAAATTAGGTGTTTTGGTAGGATTGACTAACACAAGTGGAGCTGACGTAGAAGAAGCTGGCAAAGACGTAGCAATGCAAATCGCAGCGATGAACCCAGTAGCTCTTGACAAAGACGGAGTAGATGCTACTACGGTAAAGCGTGAAATCGAAGTAGGAAAAGAGCAGGCAAGAGCTGAAGGCAAGCCAGAAGAAATGCTTGAGAAAATTGCTTTGGGTAAACTGAACAAGTTCTACAAAGAGAATACGCTTCTTAGCCAGTCTTTTGTAAAAGACAACAACAAGACCATCGCTCAATACCTTGACGGTGTAAGCAAAGGAATGACTGTATCTGCATTCAGAAGAGTATCTATCGGTTAATCCGAACAAGATTCTTAATT
>NZ_MSSW01000005.1 GCF_002150685.1 Algoriphagus antarcticus | reverse complement strand
AGCCGTTGTTGTTAGGGTTGAATTGATGATATGGTGTATAGCGTAGCCGTGGAATCACACAAATGAATTTCCCATCTTCCAAGTCTGCTTCTTGTAAGAATTGGTCAGCTTTCTCCTCATTCTTGATGTCCATAAAAAAAGTCGCATCAGGAGCAAACTTGATGTGTTTTCCCTTTATCCCAACCTTTTTGAGGTGTTCGATTGAAAGCGTTTCCCGGGCGTAGATAAAGCTCGCTTCCTTCAAAATACTTTGGTGGTACTCACTTGGACTTTGCAGGGTGGTTCCGAAAACTCCGAATGGTTTGTCTGTATTTTTCATCCAAAAGGCCAGGTGATCCGCAGCGACCAACAACGGACCTGATCCGTGAACCATCACATCGGCTTTTTCAAGAGCAGCAAGGATTTCAGGGTTATCCACGTTTTTATCCTCATCGACATTGCCGTAGATTATTTCCACCGTTGGAAAATTCTTCTTCAAAAGCTCTCCTACTTCTTTGCCCTTGCTTTTTTTCCAAAGAATGATTTTGGCCTCCGGTAAATAGGTCTGGAAAACATTCAGCAAACCCGGAGTATGTGCGATATCACCGATGTTTACATCCTGCCAGCCGGACACAATCAAGATAGTTTTGGCGGATTTTAAACTCTGCGAAAAGCCAAGAAAAGGGTTAATCAGGCCAGTGAGGCAAAGTAGCCCTGTATTTTTAAGTAGTTTTCTTCGAGTGAGATTTTTCATGGAAATTTTCAAATAGAGAATATAGTCGTGCAAGTTTTGAATTTTTATTCACTTGCCGATTTAAGGATATGAAAAGAAGCATAAAGCCCTAAAACAATAGAAATCTAACTTGTATTAGCTGCATATATTTTTAGATTGAATTAGCACTATGAAGACATACTCATTACTTGATTAGAACTATAAATGCATCTCCAACCTATAAATTGAATGGCAGATCTGATATTATGGAAATGAAACCTACGAGGGCAAAATGACTGAATCTATTATGCCCTCTGAAATAGGCTGAACTTTACTGTTTTAATTTTCAAAAACATCAGGCTTAATCCGGATCACCAGCGTATTTAATTCTTCATTACTTTCCACCTGTGCGCTATTTACAGTCAAAGCGAAAACCACTTCTTCTAAATCCGTATCAATTAGGTATTGCCGGTCTATTTCCACTTCAAAAATTGCTAGCTCGCTACCATTGGCCATTTCAATAGACTCAGGAAAAATAGACTTGTCTTGAGGAAGAATGAGACTTAGATCAAATCCCATGGACAAGAGCGTGTCAGTATTTGCTAAAATATCAATAGTGGCATTTGATAGGTTGGTGAGTCCTGATCTATAAACACCGACCGGGATAATCAATTTACTTCCTTCCGGATTTAAAAAGAACTGGGGTGTTTCACTCGTATCTGGTTCTGAAATATCCAGAATCCCAGTGCTCGCCAAAGGCAAATAAATAAGCGGCTCAGGGAAATTCGCATCAACAATCATATCGTTGTTACATGAAAAGCTAAGTAGAGCTATTATTATTATTATTATTAGGGAAAAACTTATCGCGTATGTGTGTGTATTTTTCATTACAGTCAATTAAATAGGAAATGGTTTTTACCAACCTGGGTTTTGAATGATCTTTTCTGAAATTAAAGTCTCTCCAAGTGGAATTGGGTATAAGTACATTCTAGCTTCAAACACTCTATTTTCGACGATAATCGGTGTATATATAAAACCACCATCATCTGTACGTACGATATCAACTCCCCTTAGTGGTAAGGACAAATATTCCTCAGCCAACATCCATCTTCTCAGATCCCAACTTCTATATCCTTCAAATGCCAGTTCTACTCTTCGCTCATGAATTATTCTTTCTCTCATCTCACCTTGAGAGAGTCCTGAAGGTATAGCAGGCATTTTCACACCGGCTCTTTGTCGCACCATATTGACATAAGTAGCTATATCAGGATTACCCGGATTGTATTCATTCAATGCTTCTGCATAACTGAGAAATATTTCGCTCAATCTGAAAATATGCCATGATTTGACACTTCTTTGCCCCTGAAGAAGATTGAGATATTCATAAGAATATTTCTTTAGGTAATAGCCAGTTTTACTCGCATTAACCACTCCTTCTCCATCCAGTCCTCCTTCATACAACTGCACATTCCTTCCTTTATAATAAGAGTTATTGAATATTACCGTAAGATTTAATCTGGGATCTCTCTTAGAGTAGGGATTAGACGCATGTTGCGGATTGTCCCAATCAAAAGGAATAGCTTTATTTTCATTAGTTAAAACCTCATATGAATCAACCAGATTTTGAGATGGCGTAGTATTCCCTTTTCCAAGATCGTATCCAACGGGATAATTTTCCTGTTCAAAACCGTTAGAGGATGAATTTCTTCTGGTAAAAATAACTTCCGGATAAGAAAAACTATTTGTGATGAATAATGATCTATAATTATTATGAAGTGAATACCCTGAACCTGAAAGGTCTATAACTTCCTTAGCAGCATCAGCGGCAGCCTTCCACTTTTCATCGCGGCTTCCATCAAGTGAAATTAGCTCCGGCTTGGAATATCCTCCAGCCCAAGAATCATTGTTGAACAGTTCACTTGCAGCATACAAAAGCATTCTACTCTTTAGTGCTAAAGCAGCTCCTTTGGTTGCGCGCCCTAAATCTTGATTAGGGTAATTTAATGGAAGCCCTGTTGCAGCTGCTTCACTTTCAGACACGATGAAATCTATACATTCCTGAAGGGAGTTTCTCTGAACCTCCGCTGTATTTACATCTAAAGAAGCAGCTTCAGCGAACAATGGAACTCCTCCATACCTTTTCACCAACTCAAAATAGAAGTAAGCCCTGAGAAATCTAGCCTCACTCTTCCATCTTTCTATTTCTGCCAAACGATTTTTATATACTTGCTGAGATGATGGAGAAGGATCCAATTTAAATTGATCCAAATCAATATTGTCCGAATTCTCCAGAAATAGGTTTGCCTTCCGAATTCCCCTGTATAATTGACCCCATAAATTATCTGGATTGTCTACGGAATTCCAAGAGCCATTATTAAATTTTTGGACCCCGGAAGTTTCTAATGTATGCTCTGATTCATCGGAAGAAGAGGCACCCATGGCCCCATCAATTTCCAAATATCCTTCAGGGATATCTGTGTAAATAGAATTTATTCTAGACAAGCTAAAATCATAAGAGTTATTTGCCTGCTCCTCAGTAACCTGAGTACTTAACTCTCTTTCCAAATCAATACATGAAGTAATTGAAAGAAGGGTAATAAAGAATATTATATAGGAATATTTTTTCATGGCTATTTCAGTATTATAGGTTTATAAATCTAGATTAACACCCAGACTAAGTACGCTCATAGCAGGATAACCGAAGTTAGTTTCTGGATCTATGTATTCATTCATACTGTCTATGGAAAACAAATTTGTTCCGTTGACATAAATTCGAGCTCCTGTTAAACTTACTTTACTTAAAAAACTAACAGGTAATGTATATCCAATTTCAACATTCCTTAGTTTCACAAAACTTCCGTCTCTTTGCCAAAAAGAAGAGTAGCGATAGTTATTTAAATTATTCGAAGCCGATAACCTTGGAAAATCAGCTGTACTCGCAGTTTCAGGTGTCCAACGTCCTAAAGCAATATCAGATACCTGCCCGTTATTTTGGAATGCATGGAAATAAGAACCTCCAAAATATACTGTACGACCAGTTACCGCTTGCAATAAGAAGCTAAAATCAAATCCCTTATAATTAAATTTTGAAGACAAGCTATAGGTTGTGATAGGCACGGAAGTATTCCCGATTGGACCAGCATCCTGCTGATCAATGACGCCGTCACTATTTAGATCCTTATATTTTATGTCTCCAGGTTGTACTGCAGTAAAGATCTGAGTAGGACTATTGTCTATATCTGACTGATCCTTAAACAGTCCTAATGCAACCAATCCAAAAGGTTGTCCGATTTGTCTTCCTGTCTGTTGTTGATATTCATACAACCTTATTGGCTCAGAATTGAAGATTATCTCATTCTTTGCCGACCAAACACTTGCCTGAATTGAATAGGTTAATTCTGAAGATGGTTTACTGTTGAATCGTGTTGAGAACTCAAAACCTCTATTTCTCACTTCTCCATCATTTAGCAAAGGAAGCGTAACTCCCAAATATTGTGGAACTGTCCTATTTGGTGTAGTAAGAATATCAGATCTGCGATTTTCAAATATATCTGCGGAAACCACCACTCTATCCAGAATGGTCATATCGATTCCGAAATTCATTTTCCTCCCTTTTTCCCAACTCACATTGGGGTTTGCTAGAGGTCCTTCTGCAATACCAAAGACTTGGCTATTTGTATTTGATAGGTAGTATGAGGCTGTGTATGGATACCTTTGATCAAATAAGAACCTATTACTTCCTCCTGAAGATATATTACTATTGCCAGTAAGACCAACGGATCCTCTTAGCTTAAGAAAAGTCATGAAGTTACTAGTCTTCAAAAAAGACTCATTAGATGCTATCCAACCTAGAGATACTGCTGGAAAAAAGCCAAATCTATTTGATTCAGGAAAATTCTCAGAACCCATATAGCCAAAAGAGAACTCACCTATATATTTCTGGCTATTGGTATAGGTGAATCGTCCTCCACCTCCTATATGTCTGAAAGGGAAGCTAAGGTTCGCATCCCTTAAAGAACTGCTGATATTGGTATAACTATCGGAAATGGCCATAAGCATAGCAGAAAATTCATGCTTTTCAACTACCCTGTCATAATTTAAGGATCCTTGAAAAACTGTATTTCTCCATTGATCGGAATTCCCCTCATTTCCAACTAGCGAAGTATTCTGTCCAAAACCAGTGTATACTGTTTCGTCCTGCTCATTTTTATTAATAGCAAATCTTTCATACTGCTTGGTTTTACTGGAAAAACTTCTGAAGTAATTATTAAATGAAACTGAGCCTGTAATAGCCAGACCATCAGTAATAAAATCCAACTTTTGTCGCAGCTGTAGCGTAGATTGGAGTGTTCTGCCATTGGAAGAATAAGAGCCAGTTTCTAACAAATCCCCTACAGGATTGCCAAATCGTGAACTACCTCCAAAACTACCATCCGGATTGTAAACTGGAAATGAATTTGGAGGCAGAATAGCCAAATTATTAAACATAGGAGAAGTGGTGATCGAAGAAGGATTCAGCTTATCTTCAACAGAGCCCCCCAAAATCACAGTAGCCAAAAGGCTTTCGCTAACGTTAATTTCTATGTTTGATCTAAAATTGAATCTAGAATAATCAGAGTTTGTACTTGCATCATTGAGATCTCCTGCATTAATATATAGCCCGTCCTGATTCAAATAATTTAATAAAACAAAATACCTCACTGAGTTAGTACCACCTCTAAAATTGAGATTGTATTTAGACATGTAAGCTGAATTCTTTAGAATTTCATCATACCAATTCACATCCGGATAGAAATCTGGATCAGAGCCCGTTCTATAGTTTTCGAGATCCGATTCCGAATAAAATGCCGAATTACCGTCATTTATACTCCCCTCATTAAATAATCTGGCATAATCATATGATCCCAAAAATTGAGGTAGTCTTTGTGGACTTTGAAAACCGTGCTGGGTGTTAAAGCTTATTTTAAGTGGACCATCAAAACCTCTTTTGGTGGTTATCAATAATACCCCATTTGCCCCCCTATTACCATAAATAGCAGTTGCAGAAGCATCTTTTAGAAATGAAATGGTTTCTATTTCTTCAGGTACTAGCTGCTCATAGCTGCTTTGGAATCCATCTACCATAACCAATATGTCATTTCCTGGCCCAAACGTATTCATCCCTCTACCAAAAAGTGAAGGTGAGTCATATCCCGGTTCGCTTCCTTGCTGCGTAACAGTCAGTCCCGGAATCTGGCCATAAAGTGTGTTAGAGAGGTTGGAAGTAAACATGTTAAGTTCCCCGCCATTAACCGTAGAAATAGCGCTGGACACTTTCCACTTAGCTTGTTTTCCATATCCTACATCTACTTTTGTCTGAATGGAATCATTTTCTTGAGTTTGTGCTCCTATATATGTAATACTTACCATACACAGCACAATCGTATATATTGATATTTTTAATTTCATGTGTTTCATGTTTAGGTTTACTATTACCAGCCAGGATTTTGCACCAAGTATCCTTTGTTAATTTCGTTTTGGTTAAAAGGATGCAGATACATTTGTTTATGAAACGTTCGAGTTTCAATTATATAAGGCTCATACCTAAACTCACTTTGGCCTTCTATTTCGTAAATCTTTAAACCATAGAAATCTCCGCTCATCACACCTGGGTTTTCAGCAGTCATCCATCTTCGTATATCCCACATTCTATGGTCTTCAAATGCTAATTCTATATCTCTTTCGTTTCTAATCCGCTCCCTCAATTCGCTTTGAGAGAGACCTAAAGGAAGGTCAGGCATACCTGATCTTTCCCTGATTAAATTTACAGCATCGTAAACCTCAGTTGAAGGACCAGAGTATTCATTTAATGCTTCTGCCAGATTGAGATAGGCTTCAGCTACCCGATATAATATACCATTTGGAGTAGTCCTATTGCTAGTACCGTACGTATCGGGGATTAGCTTTTTCATCCATGCTCCACCAAAACAGCCGTTGGCATGTCTCCCTCCTTGATAAGTTTCAAGGATTGGATGCTGTCTATTAAAAAAACTCCCGTTGTAGCCTACAGTCTGTGCAAACCTATTATCCAACTCATCATATTTTTCATTGAGATTATCTCCGCCAGCTGCATCCCAAGTTTGGGGGCTGCCATCCTTCTTCTCATATTTTCTCACGAAATTGTGAATAACTGATACTCCACCCCATGAGTTGTCAACTGCTGTAGGCACGATTCCCGGCCATGGATACTGCCACCAACCAAGATTGAAAAAGCCTTTTTCTGCTAGAATAATCTCATTGTTATCAAGCTGCTCCCACACATACTTGTAGTTCTGATCTACACCTTTATCATTTATTAAAGCAAAGCCTGAAGCGTCTATAGTAGTAAGTGCCTCTTTTGCAGCATCGGCAGCAAGTTTCCACCTATCACCTGAAAAACTACCATAGCTGATCAGATCATTATGCTCTCCAAATGCTAGATAGGGTTGACTTGAATTAAACAAAGGACTGGCTGCATAAAGTAAAGTTCTAGCTTTCAGCATTGTAGCAGCAGGCTTGTTTATTCTCCCTCGAAAGTTCTCACCATAGCGAAGTGGTAAAAAATCGATAGCACTTTCAGCATGTGCTACAATGAAATTGACCACTTCTTCGACACTGCTTCTTGGCAATTTGAAATCATCGTCTATTCCAAATCTTTTATTTACGATGGGAACGCCGCCATATCTTTTTAGCATTTCAAAATAAGAAAGCCCAAGAATAAAATGCATCTCACCCTTTACTTGGTCCTTATAGGTTTGATCCGCATCAGGTACTTCATCCACTCTTTCTAGAATCACCCATGCATTTCTTATCGCTTTCCATCTCACAGTAAAACGAAAGTCCTCAGCTCCATTTGGATTGGAAACAGAACTCAATGACCCTGAATTCCAATTTTGTGTGTGGAAAAAAGTCACTTCTGCTTCAGCTTCATCCGTGATAGCGGAATTAATAGTATAAGGTCTTGGACTTGTAATCCTACCATCTGTAGGATAAATAGAATAAATCCCCATTCTATAGGTAGATGCTATATATGACTCCAATTGAGTCTTAGAAGAAAATAGATCATCTTCTGTGACATCTACACCCGGAGCTTTTTCAAGGAAATCTGTAAGATCTTGGTTGCATGAAACCACAGACGATAAGACAAAAATCCAAACTAATATTTTTGTATATTTTTTCATGAATTCCATTAAATTAAAATTTGATGTTAACACCCATGTTTATAGTCCTTGTCAAAGGATAGGGCATGTTATTAGCTGCTAACGGAGTGTTCTCTGGGTCAATCCCTGGTAAAAGTTTACTCCAGGTAATCAAATTATTCCCATTGATGTAAAACCTCGCAGAAGTAATACGCAAGGCATTTAATGCTTGCTCACTGAGGCTATAGCCTATCTCAGCATTCTTCAGTCTCACATAACTTCCATCTTCTACCCAGTAAGTTGACGATTGATAGCTGTGATTGTACAGTTGTCCATCTTCTGTCAACCTAGGGAAGTTTATCGGTAGTCCGAGTTCAACTCTTTCTGGTGTCCAGCTTTCCAATAAATAATTTAAAGCGCCTGAATTTTCAAAAAAGCCTCTGTTCTGCCTTCTCGAATATTGAAAAGAAACATTGCTTGCTCCTTGAAATAAGACAGAAAAGTCAAATCCCTTATAGTTAGCTCCTAAAGAGATACCAAATATTTCCTCAGGAAAGTTAGAGTAGCCGATAGGCACCTCGTCATTAAAATCAACGACCCCGTCCCCGTTAATATCTTTATATTTTATATCTCCAGGCTGGATTTTATTACTGTTCCACTGCGATATCGGTCTGTTTGCATCATTGACTTCTTCCCAAGAATTGTATAAACCTTCATCTACCAGTCCAAAAATCTGCCCAAGTCTCTGCCCAGTACGCATTTGGTAGGAATATGGTCTGTCAACCTCATCCTGGAATTCAATCTTATTTTTTGCAAACGTGTAATTTGCCCGTACAAAATATCCAACATTGCCTATTTTATCATTGAATGAAATATCACCGTCAAAACCCTTGTTGGACATTTCTCCGAAATTATAGGCTGGTAAAGTTGCTCCAACTATAATAGGTACAGTATTTAGACTTGCAAGAATATTATCCCTGTTCTCTTGAAACACATCTGCAGTTATATTCACTTTGTCTTTCCACAGGGCAACATTAATTCCTATATTCTTCTTTATTGCTCGCTCCCAGGTTAAATTTGGGTTGCCCAATCTTCCTTCTATAGCATAAGGTTGCCCAGTATAGTTACCAGCTACCTCTCCAAAATAATATCCATTTGACCCAATTGTGTATGCTGATGGTCGGAAAAGAAATCTGGAATTAGGATCAGAGAAATCTCCAATTCTATCGTTCCCCACTTCACCATAAGATCCTCTAAATTTCAGACTGGTCACCCAATTGTTTTCTGGAAAAAATGCTTCTTCGGATACTACCCATCCAAGTGAAACTGCTGGGAAAAAGCCAAATCGTTTGCCTTCCGCAAAATTCTCAGTTCCATTATACCCAAACGTGAATTCAGCTAAGTACCTGTCGTCAAATTCATAGGTAGCTCTTCCGACGATTCCCTGAAATCCATTTGGAACCAAGAAAGCCAAGCTTGGATCAAAAAGCTTGGTTTGATTATAGTTAACCAATCCAGTCACATAATGCTTTCCAAAAACTCGATTATACTCAATCCCTAATTCAGCGTAGGTTCTTGTATTTTTATCAATTTGTTGACTAAAACCAAAGGGACTGTCAATACCTTGCGGTACAAAATTAACTCCACCTTCAGGAAGTTGGATCGCATTATAGGTTACAAAACCATCATTTCTCCTATTGACTAATGTTTCAACATTATTATTTTGATAATTGACTATTCCGTGAACTGATAGACCCTCAGTGATAGATCCTAGATCATAATCCAATCTGACTGAGCCTTGAAGATAATTTCTGAATCTTCTATTGTATCCCTCTGAAAACAACAGACCAATAGGATTTGTCACAGCCCCCTGACCGATTAAATTAACTACTCTGTTATCAATAATACCTGGAGAATTTACCGGATTTGCTCTAAAAGCTGACTCAATTATTCTTGTGGTAGAGTTATTACTTCCTTTACTGTCTTCAGTTTGAGAAGAAATATCGACTTTCAAACTTAGATTTTTTGTTACTTCAAAATTGAAATTGGAACGGAAGTTATACCGCTTGAAAATTCGATTTGCATCAAACTCCTCAATCTTAGCAGTATTGTTAAAAAGCCCTTCCTGAGTAAAATATCCTACCGACACGAAATATTTAACCTTCTCAGTTCCGCCGCTTAAATTCAGATTGTGTTGAGTTTGCAAGGAATTTTTCTTGAAAAGCTCATCATACCAGTTTGTATTCGGAAAAAACAGCGGGTCTTCACCTGTCCTATACATTTCTATAGCCTCATCCGAAAATTTTGGAGTGTATCCACCGGAGATGTAGGAGTCATTTGCCATAGCTTGATTAAATGACCTCGCATAATCATAGCTATTCATTGGATCGCCCAAATTGGTAAAGGTTTGAATACCTACGTTAGAAGTAATACTTAATTGCGGTTTCCCAATCGTTCCTCTTTTGGTGGTAATAAGCAATACACCATTTGCCCCTCTCACGCCATATACTGCGGTACTGGAAGCATCTTTTAAGATTGTAATATTTTCGATTTCGTTCGGATCGATATTATTATAATTATTTACCTGAATCCCATCAACTAATATCAATGGATCAGCTGACCCCGAAAACGTACCTATTCCACGAATCCTTAGTGTAGATTGATCATTACCCGGTTCACCACTTCCCTGCACTGCCAATAGGCCAGGCATCCTGCCCACCAATGCATTACTGACATTCGCAACCGGTGATTGAAGTAAGGCTTTGGTGTCAACTGAAGAAATAGAACCGGTAACAGATTCCTTTCTTTGCGTACCAAAACCGACAATAACAACCTCCTCAAGTGAAGAATAATCTGCGTTTAGCGTCACATTAATGACTTGCTGCTCACCAACCTCAACTCTTTGGGTTTCAAAACCAATGAATGAAAAAACCAAAATGGCATTCTGGTCTTGGACACTAATTTCAAAAAACCCCTCTCCATCAGTGACTACACCAGTAGTGCTTCCTTCCACTTGGACTGTAGTTCCAGGCAAAGGCATTCCACTAGGATCTTTTACCTGACCTTTTACCAAAATCACAAACTCAGAGGTAATAACTTCCTCTACATTTTTTGATCGCTTTGTATCAATTCCGTTATTGACTTGCCTGAAATTGAGTCCGGTTTGAGGAGAAATTTCCTTAAGGAAACTCTCTACTGATCCTTTCCTGTTTTTGAGAAGAATTATTGCTGATCTATTAATTTGCTTTGAGTCATACAGGAAATTAAATGACGTCTGACTTTCAATTTCATTGAAGAAGTCTTTTAAAGTCAATTCAGATTTGTCAATTTTCACAATGACATCTTCAATCGACTTATATTGGCCATTGGCCACGCTTGCTAGTACAAATGTCAAAAAGAACATTTGTAGTACAAACCCGTATAGGAAATACTTAGACAACATATAGATTGTCTTTTGTAAATTTAAATTCATATTTTTAAATGGTTTATCGATAGTTTCTTTAGACCTGGCTTGCAGAGAATCCTCATTCCCCAATGATTCTAGTTCTCTGCGGCCATCCACAAAAGCCAACTCCCCTTGGGGCAGTTGGCTTTTTTTAAGAAGTATTTGGTAAGTTTTTCATGGTTTTTTTTGGGTTATTATGTTAGACTTAGAAATTAATTGAAACTGCTTTTTTGTCAATTTTGAATTCAAAGGCCTCAATGCTTGACATACTTTCCAGAATCATCTCCAGGGACTGGTTTTCAAACTTGCCTGTAAAACTCCAATTCTTAGGATAAGCTCCTGCCACAGTAATCTCGACACCGTACCATTGCTCCAGTCTCGATCTCACGTCATCAAAAGATGAATTCCTGAAGATCAACTTCCCTTCACGCCAGCCTTGTACAGCTTCTGTATTAAAGGTCGAAATAGTACCTTCTCTCGTACCAGTACTAAAATCAAGTTCTTGACCTGGATCCAAAAAATAAGAAGCATCACTGATTTGGGAGTTGACTAATACTTTTCCCGTTACAAGAGATACTTTAAGCTCATTGGTATTAGTGCTATTGATATTAAACGAAGTGCCCAAAGCAGTAGTCACCAAACCTCCGGAAGCTACTTTAAATGGTTTATTCACATTTTCCACTACTTCAAAAAATCCTTCCCCTCTCAATTCCACATCCCTAAAGGCGCCGTTAAACACCTCTGGATACATTAAAGAACTTCCTGAATTTAACCAAACCATAGTACCGTCAGGCAATCTAAAAGTTATCTTTTCTCCCCAATTGGTACTTTTGATAATCCATTTTTGACTAATAGCAAAAGTTGGTTCTTCAGGTTTCTGTAGATTATAGTAAAGAACAGGCAGCAAAATGGTAAATACCAAAATCGCTGCGATTTTTAAAGCCCTGCTAAATCCTCTTGAATTGAACCTTTTCTGTATTGATCTGCCCCTATTGCTATTTTCTTCATTGAAGTTACTTTCCAAAAGCAATCGATTGAGTACTTGCTTTTTCACATACTCACTAGCTTCTCTTGAGGGAAATTGAAGGCCTAAAATCATTTCTCGCGCCAATTTAATATCAGCAATTCTTTCAGGATTGGCTTCCATCCAGCTTTGCCAGTATTTATTCAGCTTTTTTTCTGGGCTTTTTACCCATCTGATAAATTCAGGATCTTCTAACAGGTCATTTATTTGACTCATTTCAAAAACAATAGTTAAGGTGCTTCATACTGTAAAGCAGAAAAACCTCAAAACAACGTCTGTTATTTTGAGGTTTTTTCCATTTATTTTTTGAAGACCTTGAATAGGCATTTATGGCACTACAATTACGTACTACCTACGTAACCTAAAAACACAAGATTCTTAAAGCCAAAATAAAATAAAGCGGCAGGTAATCTAAAGATTCTCTCAGTAATCTAAGCGACTTGTAAACAATGTCTCTGGCAGATTTTGTGCTCGAAAGTTCCATAAGTTCGGAAACCTGCTTATAGGTCATTCCCTCAAAATACAGATAGTAAACTGCTTCACGCTGTCTTGGCGAAAGCTCCTGAATAGCACGATTGATTCGCTGAGATTTTTCTTCGTTTACTTGGCTTTCGATCAAAATCTGCTCATGCGAAAAGGTGATTTCAAAACTTAATTTTTCATCAAATTCTTCCTTCTTACCTAGCCATCCCTTGAGCTCTTTTAGAATCTTTGATTTCAGACATTTGAAAAGAAAAAACTTGATAGAACTAGTGTCTCCTATCGTATTGCAATTTTGCCGCAAATCAAAAAACACATCGTGAATCGCATCTTTTACTAATTCGTCATTTTGGGAAATCCTGCTCCCATATCTAAAAAGTAAATCAAAATAAGTCTCATAAATAAATATAAAGGCTGATTTGTTACCTTGTTTGAAAGATTGCCAAACCTCAAAATCACTGTAAATTTCGTCTACTCCAACGGAAAAGTGAGAATTATTAGTAATGGGAAATTCTACTTGAGGCTGTTCTTTCATTTGTTATTTTGGGTATTGGTCTGTCAAATAAAGGTATTTTGCCAAAAATTCAAAATATTTTGAATGATAGCTTTTGACCTTAATTTTTAGAACAGCTACTCTTAATTGAATTTATTTTATAGTTAAAAGTATACCGATGTATTTAAGAATCTGCTACTTCCTACTTCATTTTATTCACTTTTTGACACGATAAAATGAAAGCACTAAAAAAACCAAATCAGATAAGAACTACTCTTTAATAAAAACATAAAATGCTATTTATCAGCACTTTTGAAGATTATATAGGCAATTAGGAATGATTTAACGACTTAAACCAAACACCTTTTTCCATATCAACTCCTCGCTTTTCGTTGTAACTTCAAAATTCAGATCACCAAGAATTTCTCTTCCTCCCGCTCCAAAAACTCTCTTAAGACAGTTGGCTTCTTCCCTGTTAGCTTGTGAAAATCATCTGTGATTTTAGGTTCACTTTGTAATCTGGGTAAGAAATGAAGTATAGTCATCACGAGCGCGAAGTCACCTGGCATTCCCTCCTTTTTCTTTTTGAAGTAAAAGCTGATTGGGTTAAGGGTTTTAAATTGAATTTTCTTCCCTAGGACTTCACTCATCAACTTAGTCACTTTCTGAAAGCTTCTGTTTTCACTCCCTGTGATTTCGTATGCGCTATTCTGATATTTCTCAAAATATTCGATCAGGATCGCAGAAGCTTCTCCAATATTTGCCACATCTATCCAGTTGAATTTTGCATTTCCGGAAGGAAGTGTGATACAATAATGTTTTACAATTTCAGGAAGTAAAGTGGTTGTCAAATTCTGCATAAAATAGCTGGGCCGGACAAATATGTAATTGAATCCAAAGGACTTGATCAGCCGCTCTATTTTGTTGTGTGGAATAACTTTGCTCTTCTCTGCTCCCTGCACAGAGAGGAACACAACCTTATTTATTCCAGCTTCTTTAGCCGCTTTCAAAAGAGGATCGAAGAAAAGAGCTACATCTGAAATCTGAGGTGGCCTCAGTAAAAAGAGGACATCAATATTCTCGAAAGCTGAATAAAAGCTCCTCTCATCGTCAAAATCAAAAGTACTAAATGCCAAATCTGTGTACTCCGAAAAAGCATGTTGAGCCTTTCGGATATCACGAACGCCGGCTATTACCTCAATTTCACCAGTAGATCGACATAGATAATGGATTACCTCTCTCCCGATATTCCCTGTTGCACCTGTGACTAATACCCTCGTCATATCATTTTCAACTAATTTAAACCCCAATTACTAACTATAGAAAATCCCCTGCTCTGCACTTTGAAATCAGCTGGCAAAAGATGCCGTCATTGATATTTTAAGGTAATGTGACTGTTCGCTATGTTGCACGTAAATGGTTGGAATCAATGTTTGAGGATCAGTTTCGGCTACTCCCCCTTTCCAAAGGGGGTTAGGGGGATTTTTACATGTGAAAGCCAAATATATTATTGATACGTGCAAGATCACGGATACTCATTTAAGGTAATTTGTATGTAGCTTTTCTGCCAGTAAGCGAATTCTCTTTGGTCAACGGGTTGGAAGACTGAAGACCGAAGTAAACCAGAATTCAATGTGTCTTTGGACCTTCGATCCTATAAATTTTCTACTGGCAAGATTCCGTATAATCACATAAGGTAATATCAAAAAGAGAAAAGTTCAGCCATTACAGGATGGTAAATCTGAACTTTTCTCTCCTTTGCAAAAGAATGACTACACCAGTTTCATCCCCACTGGATCCCAGAGAATAGGTTTTTCCTGTGCTATGCTGAGATTGCAAGCGAGTGATGGCGCTGCCGCTCTCAGACCAAATTCTGCATCTTCCAAAATTGGAGAGCCTGTTCTTACCCCATTGAAGAAGGTAATCATGTGGTCAACCCGATCATCATAGCCTTTTGGAGCTTCAAATTTGACAGCCTCATTTTTAGTAAAGCCTCCACCCTTTTCTGAACCATACTTATCAACATACCATTTTTGAAATTCTTGCTTTTGCTCAGCTGAAAAACTGGTGTAAGAATCATATCCTCCAAAGCCAGGAGCAGCCTCTCTTTTGAGTGTTTGAACAGTAAAATCATTCCATCCTATCGTGATCACCCCATTGGTGCCCACTAGCTTCAATCCAAATTCTCCCTTTCCTTCGCCATCGCACAGGTTGACACGGGTAGTTACTTGGAAAGAATCATGCTGCTCAGTTTTAGGATAGGTCATCAATGCGTTGATCACATCATACGCGTCACGGCCATCCTTCCAATATTTCAAATCCCCAGCACTGAATATTTTATTCGGTCCTTTCGAATCGGTGATGGCGTGTACCGTCGTCAATAGGTGTACGATCAAATCTCCAGCCGCACCAGTTCCATAATCACTGTAATTTCTCCACCTAAAAAACCGGGTAGCATCAAAAGGGATTTTGGGTGCATAACCTAGAAACGTATCAAAATCGACCGTCTCAGGACTGGCATCTGTAGGAATGGAATAATTCCATGCTCCCATCGCTGTACTTCTGTCACAATAGGCCGACACAAAAGTCAAATCTCCTATCACTCCTGACTGCAGTACTTTCTTAGCTTCCAGCACCGCCACTGAACTTGCTCTCTGGCTTCCCACTTGAAATACTTTCCCTGTTGCCTTTTGAGTATCTATGATTGCCTGTCCATCTTCGATGCGCTGCACCATCGGCTTTTCGCAATAAACATGTTTCCCAGCTTTCATAGCATCAATAGCGATTCGCTGGTGCCAGTGATCGGGAGTGCAGACTAGAACCGCATCTATATGCGGTCTGGCTAGGATCTCACGATAATCTCTGGTTGTAAAGAGATCTTTACCATATTTTTCCTTCGCATATACTAGCCTTCCTGAGTAAAGATCGCATGCTGCTGCAAGCTCTACTCCATCGATGGTCAGCGCAGCATCAGTATCGTAGTGTCCAATAATCCCTGCACCGATCAGTCCAATTCTAATTTTGTCATTTGCCTGAGATTTCAAATCAGGTTTTAGCAATATACTTTTTGCAGCAGCTGAGCCTGCCACACCTGTTCCTACCGAAACTAAGGCTAGGCTTCCTCCTGCTTTTTTCAGGAATTCCCTGCGTTGATTTTTCATGTTAATTAGGTTAGAGTTATGTATCTATTTGATTTTCTGCTTTGGTTACTTTACTACTGATCAATTCATTTCTCGCTATTTTGTACCTGAACAATTGGCTTTTTTTCTTATTATTGGATTCCAGCTACTCAATACTGGTCTTCTCACTTGAAGAATGAAAATAGGTTTCTTGGAGTATCGAAGAAGATGTTTTGATAATATTCCTCCAATCCTTTTTCTTTAAGAAAACCAGGAATTGTCTCAATCAGATACGTCAATCCTGGCCCGCCGCCGTAGCTTTTCCAATAGGCATTTTTCGCCATATCCATCCCCAAGGTAATCTGCTGAGAATAGTCAGGCAGCAAATTTTCCAATAATATTAAAGTATGGTTAGGCTCGCCTGTTTTCCAGCGAAAAGCTGAATCATATTCCACCCTCACTCCCACATCCAGCACAGCCCGATTATAATCCACTTCTTTTGCCCGATCCACATGAGAAAGGACTACATGATCCAATTTGGCTCCAAGCTTTTCAAAAAGCTTCGCCTGCTCTAAGGCTTGCCTGCCAAAATTAGTATGTGTCAAAATCGGAGCTCCTGTGGCTAAATGAGCATTGACCACAGCCCGGAATATCTTTTCCTGATGAGCTGAAAAGGCATCATCTCCGGTGGCGAGTTTGATCAAACCCGCCTTGTGGGGTGTACGATTTACGATAGGGCCAGAATAATCAAATTGATCGATTCCCTCCTGTATATCAGCAATAAACAAATCGCTGAGCTGATCCTCAGAATACGTGTATCTCCAATGTGTCTCAGGATAATAAATCTCCAGAAGAATACCTGTTGGTGCTATGATGTTAACTCCACTTCGGCGGCTTACCTCGGCTAGTTTCAGAGGATTCCTGCCACAGTTGGCGGGCGTGGTTTCTACCACTGTTTGACCTCCCAGGGATTGAAAATCACTTAACTCTTTGGATACCTTTTCCACATCGTTCAGCAGGAACTCTGGATGTGAAGCTGTAAGATAGCTATCTTCTATGATGATGTGTTCATGAGAATAAGTCAAGCCCATTGCTGATGAGGCTACATCTCCTAGGACAGATCTAAAGAATGGATTTTTCATATTTTCTAATTATTTGACCAGCCGTCCCTGGAAGTGTCTGCGACCTTAGAAGGAAATTCCAAAATTGCTCCAACCTCGAGAAGTGTGGTTTGCAAATCGCTGATTGATATATTTTTAGCGTCTGAATCTCTCGCAAGCGACTGAACTGCCGCAAAACCAGCTGCCTGCCCCATACTCATCGTCTGAGCCATGGATCGACACGAAGCATGCGCATCGTGCGTAGCTGAAAAGCAACGCCCAACCACCCAAGTATTCATGCTTTGCTGAGGAATCAGGGTGCGATATGGCACTCCATAACTTCCTCCTTCTGGCACATATTGCCAGTACGTTTCTGAATTGCCATCATTGCCCTTTCGATGATCCTCAATCGGTGCACCACATAGAAACACCTGATCCTCAAACTGCCTCGCTGTCATGCAATCCTCTTTGGTCAATCGGTATTCTCCAAAAACTCTTCTGGTCTCCCGTACTCCGATCTGATGAGAAAGACCTATAATCTTAGCATCCTCATAGCCTGGAACTTCCGCCCTGAAAAAATCCTCGAAAATAAAGGATTGTCTTCGGCCTTCAATCTCAGCTCCGGTGATTCCTTCTGGAGTCAATGGATCGAAGTCCACCACTTTCACCGCCACAGTGGAAATACATTTTGGCTGACACATCTCATGAGCCGAACCTTCTTTTCTAGGAAGAGGATGCTCTCCTGAAGCATAAGCTTCGCCCATCTTTGCTTTAAGCATTTTTTTCCCTCCAGCTGCTTCATATACATCCAAATCCACATTTGACATCCGGAAAGTCGTGGTCATACTTTGTGCCGGTTCATTTTCTCCTGCTTTTTCATACCGCAAACCAGCCCAATGACAATAGTCCGCATCACCCGAAGCATCGATGATCCGCTTGGCTGTGATGGTAAAAAAACCTATGCCTTTGTGGAAAAAAACACAGATTGAAATCTCTCCCGTTTTTTCAACACTTACCAAAGTGCTATGGTAAAATAACTCAACTCCGGATTTTACCAATAACCTATCCCAGATTTGCTTCAACTTCTCAGGATTATAATTCACCCCAGTTCCTGCCCCATAGGTATTTGGTCTCAAGAAAATATCCCCACTCTTATTTAATTCATTTACTACCCAGTCGGGTATGCCTCCTACGATTTTTCGAGGGCTTTCTGATGGGGTGAAAAATCCATAAAAAGTATCCAGCATCTGCGTAGAAGTCCCTCCTGCAAATCCATATCGCTCCGCCAGGGTCACTTTATACTTTCCCTGAGAAGCGGAAATTGCTGCAATCGATCCTGCACTGCCACTACCAATCACTAGGATGTCTGTGCGATACTTTCGGGAAATTGAAGTTGAAAATTCCATTTTTAGAAATTTTGAGGTCCCACGTTTTGATAAAGTTTTGCCATGATGTGTGCATGCTCATCGTAAGCGGCTTCGAACAGCTCTGCCGCCCGTGCATCTCCGATAATTTTTCCACTGCTAAGTACTTTCGGGCTTTTGCCATTTTTCTGAAGAATAGCCGCTACTTCAGCCTTTACGGTATTGATTAGCAATACCCCGCCCAGCGTAGATCCGGGTGAAACTGGAGTGTCCAGTCCATCCACGTATATCATAGCGTCGCCCAGTGGCGCGCCAGTATCCAGTACATAGTCAGCGAAATCGATCAGTTTTTTACCATCTGCTCTTTTCGAGGTACTACCTTCCAAATGCTTGCTACTTACCAATGCCACTACTTTTACCTTACGCTTTTGGAGTTCCTCTGCCATTTCTATAGGTACGACATTGCAACCGCTGGAAGAAATAATCAACGCAGTATCGACTGCGGTAATGTCAAAATTCCTTAAGATTCGAGCAGCAAAGCCTGGTACATTTTCCAAAAACATGGCTTGTCGTTGCCCATTGCTGCCAATTACCAGATTGTGAAAAGAGAGGGATAGCTCCACGATGGGATTGAATCCTGGGAAAGACCCATAGCGCGGCCACATCTCTTCAACCATAATACGACTATGTCCAGACCCGAAAAGATGCACCATTCTTCCCTCTAGAATGGAGTCGGCAAAAAGCTGAGCAACTTCCTGAATCATTGGCTCCTGAGCCTCCACGACGTCTATTATTTCACGTCCCTTATTCAAATATTCTCTTGTATAGCTCATGTTACTATTTTGATTATCTACAGTGTTATTTGTAAGCTTAAATTATTTGATTTGAAAGACGAAAGAACGAAGAATCAGTCTCCTTTCTTCCGTCTTCTTGCCAGAAAAGCTGCACCAATTGCACCAGCAAATCCTTTATAATTTGCCTCTTTGATAGGCACATGCTCTCCGCCAGGAGACCATTCGTAAAGTGTCATGAACTCTCTTAACGGCTTCATTAGCATTTCCCCGGCACCACTGCTGATTCCTCCTCCCAACACGATCAATTCAGGCGAATAGGCATTGATCAAAGAAGCCAAGGCCACCGCCAGCTTTTGTATGGAAGAAAGCCACCAATAACTTGCTAAGGAATCACCTGCAGCATACCCGCCCACCAAGTCCTTGACAGAGTCAAATTTCCCGTCTGTTCTTTCCTTTACTGAGAAATTGCCGACAGCATATTCCAAACTGCCCACCATATTAGTCATCGTTTTTGCTCCTAAATGATCTATAGCCATGTGCCCAAAATGCCCAGCTCGCTGCATCGCACCCTGATAAAATTCACCATTGATAATCACGCCTCCACCTACTCCCGTCCCCAGAGTGAGCATCAGCATATTTTTGATCTTTTGGTTTTTGTAAAAAGACTCATACTCTGCCAGACAGGCTGCATGACCGTCATTGACAACCACAATTTCACGGTTCAGCTCGACTGACCAATCCAATCCTTCGATCCCCTGAAGTCTCTCAGGCATATGTAGTATTTTGCGATTGGAAACGTCCACCAACCCAGGCGCAGAAATTCCACAGCCTAATTTTGAATGATCTTCCGCTGCAAATTCTTTTGTTTTTTCGGCAATCAACTCGATGATTTTACTTTTCCATCCCGTCAAGGATACGGCTGAGTCATTTGTGGCATATTCCTGCTGATCCAGAATTTCTCCTGATTCATCCAGCACCACCAATTTGATTTGTGTGCCTCCAATATCGATTCCTAAATATCTCGTCTCCATCAGCATCTATTGATATTGTCCCTCACTAATCGACCAGCCCCCATCGATCGCGAGTACTTGACCTGTAATAAAATTAGAATCCGGTGCCAAAAACATCAGCACTGCATTCAGAATATCCTCTGATCTTCCGGGCCGACCACCATCCAACGGCTGCTTGGATTTGAGAAAATGCTGGATTTGTTCATTTTCCATTGCACGCCGAGCCATGGGAGTTTCAAAAAGACTGGGTGCGATTACATTCACGCAAATGCTATGACTGGCGTAATAGGATGCAATTGATTTTGAAAAGCCAACCACAGCAGATTTGGCAGCAGCGTAAGCATGCGTGACAAAGTATTTTGGTGAAGGAGAAAATCCCAAGACCGAACCCATATTTAGGATCATTCCCGGTTGTTTATGTTCCAAAAAATAATTGACCATCGCTCTATTGGATAGCATCATAGCAGTCAGATTTATTTCAAAAGTCTTATTCCAACCATCCAAAGTCAATTCATGAAGTGGGCCATCACCATATTTCCTTCCGCTACCACCTGCCACATGAAAGAGACCAGTGATCGTTCCAAATTCCTGATGGGCCATTTGAATTGCCTGATCAATCGTTTCTGGATGTGTTGCATCGCCACCCAATGCGAGGGCGGAAGCTCCCAATTTTCGCTTTGCCTCCCCGAAACTTTCGTCGTCTCTTCCTACGACCAAGACTTTTGCCCCTTGATTCTGTAAAGCTACAGCGGCCGCCAACCCCATTCCTGAGGTGCCGCCCATGATGATATAACTGCTGTTTTGAAAATCCATAAGTTATGCTTCAATGGTAAAATCGTCCGTATTGCAATAGGCAAACGAGTAAACAAAAAACCCTTCCCGATTGGTGGTCAGCTTTCTGATAATCTCCAGAATCGGAGCTCCGACGCCTAATTGAAGAGAATTGGCTAGTTCCTCCGTGGCAGGAATTGCTCTGAATTTTTGCACCACTCCCGTCATTTCTATGTCGTGATTCACAATCAGCGTGTCGAAAAGAGATTTATTGATAAAGGGAATTTCGCAAAAATCAGTCAGGTTACTGTTTGATAAAAAGGTGTTTTCCACCATAATCACTTTCTCCCCGGACATACGGATTCTGCTCATGAAAATAGATCCAGCCTGAATTTCCATTTCACTCAAAGCCCAGTAAAAATCGTCTTCCCATTGCGAGACCATAGGCGCTTGAAGGAAAACGGTGTCAATTTTATGCTCTTTCCCTTTCATGATTTCAGTGAAACCTTTGATGGAAAGCAATTCAATACTTTTACGTTTGAACTTGACTATGCTGCCCTTTCCCTTCTGTCGCTCTATCAGCCCTTCCGTTTCCAGATTGCTTAGCGCATTTCTCACTGTCATCCGGGCAATGCCATAGTGGGAACACAGTTCGTTTTCCGAAGGAAGCAAATCACCCACACGGTATTTCCCCTCTATAATAGATCTTCGAAGGTCTTTTTGAACTGTCCTATATCTTGCTGTGTCTTTCATTAATTGCTGAAAATTTATTCTGTATGTAGGCTTTTCTGTCAGTAGGCGAATTCTCTTTGGTCATTGAGTTGGAAGACCGAATACCGGAGTAAACCAGAATTCAATGTGTCTTTGGATATTCTATCGTATAAATTTTCTGTTGGCAAGATTGCGTGTATCCAAAAATTCTATTTTCTACCATTATGCTTGTGTCACTTTTTGAGATAATTCCCCAGAAATCTTATGTTTCAAAATTAACTTTTTGTCACCGTTGGGTAATTTTTCCTCTTTGATCAGAAAATGATCTGCATCGTAGGAGGCGTTATGCTTTTCATAAGTTACTCCATCTTCCCCTCTCCAATCTTCAAAGACGACTGGCTCCCAAAGTTTAGTCTCGGCACTTTTATAGGCTGCATCCAAAATTGCATTGACTACATAGCCATCATAAAAAGTTTCCAATGGCTCGCGCTTTTCCTCCAAAGCGGAAAACATATCCGTGAACATATTCGGATAGCCCAATTCATGCGCTTCGTCACCCACAGGAAAAAGCCAACCTTTATTCACTTCTGTTTTTTCGGCCACATATCCGTCGCCGCCACCTGTAGTAAAGGTTTCGAATCCTGTCCGGAGAAAATTATTGATCCAGACGGTTCCTTCCGTTCCCATCACCTCATCCCGAAGATCCATGCCGCCACGGAAACACCAGCTTACTTCAAATTGGCCGATGGCACCATTGGCATATTTGATCAGACCGATGGCATGATCCTCAGCTTCGATAGGATGTACTTGTGTATCCGCCCAACACATCACTTCGATGGGCTTCACCTTTTTCCCGATATAGTTTCTCCCAATTTCAATACAGTGACAAGCCAAGTCAATCATCGCTCCTCCTCCAGATTTCTCTTTGTCCCAAAACCAATCGCTATGTGGTCCAGGATGTGCTTCTCTGGATTTTGTCCAAAGGACTCTACCCAACGAACCATTTTTTATACTTTCTAAAGACTTTAAAAATTTAGGAGTGTAACACAAATCCTCCAAGTAGCCTGCAAAAATCCCAGCTTCCTCCACTAGGTCTAGCATACGCTTCGCCTCAGCAGCAGTTCTGCCCAATGGTTTGGTGCAAAGCACATGCTTTTTAGCTTTTGCGCAAGCGGCGACAGCTTCCTCGTGCAAGTGATTGGGCAATGAAATCACCACCACATCCACTGAGGAATGATTGATGGCCACTTCCATGTCGTCAGTGAAATCCTGAAAACCATAATCTTTGGCAAATCGCTGTGCGTTGTCTTTATTTCTCGAATACACCATGGTCACGCGGTCAATTCGACGTTGAGCATGGAGAGAAGTGGCATAAAATCGGGCTATAAATCCCGACCCTAACATGGCTATATTCATGATTTTTTGGGTTTAAAGTTTTAAGTTTTATTACCAGCCAAAGACCTTGTGCACAAATTGGCGGCTCATTTTCCAGTCTTCTTTGAGTTGGTTACTAGGAGTGAAATTATTTGGAAATGCTAACTCGATTGCAGCTTGGCCCTGGAAATTCTGTTTTTGTAACGCTTTGGAAATCGCCGTAAAATCTGTTGCTCCTTGGCCTACATATTCTGTCCAATCTCCATTTTCATATTGATCTCGAATGTGCAGATAGACGATTTGCTTGCCATAGGTATTGATAAATTCCACTGGATCTACACCACCACGAATCAACCAATTCAAATCTGGCCCCAGCTTAAGTTCAGGAACCCTAGCCAGCGTTCCTTTCAAGTCATGAAGTCCATTTTCTACTTCATAAGTATGATTATGAAGGTTGGGCTCAATGCCGTGATCCGCACAGATTTTCATCATTACTTTGAGAATTTTAGCCTGTGCATCCAATTCCGCTTCTGTTTTGGGATGGTCTGCCTCACCTACCGATACTCCGAAAGTAGTTCCGCCAACCTCAGCCAGCCTAGGTATTACAATCTTTAAGTCATCCGCTATTTTTTGAAATTGGCTGGCATCCCACATATCAAAGCCAACTCCATAAGATGAACCTGACACAGGAATGCTGTATTGCTTGGTGTATTTCTTCAGTCTTGTGACCGCATCATCGTGTCTCAAAATCGACTCCATCAATTCGATGCCATCCAGTCCAGCATAACTCATGTCTGAGAAAACAGACTCCAGATCTGGAGAAGCATCCCAAGTTGGCGGGAATTTACTGGCATAGACCCATAAATGACCGTTCACTCTCACCTTCTTCAAATCTAAAAACGATGCTGCCCCAAGTAGATTAGGGAAAAATAGTGCACCAGAAGTAGCCAAAAGTGACTTTTGGATAAAATCCCTTCTGCTCGAATGTTGAGGTTTACTCATGGTAAAATAGGGTTTGGTTGTTAATTAGAAAACCAAGATAGAAAACCCAACTTGTCTATACAAGTTGTATTTCATATATTTCAACTTGATATATTCGCACACTAATAAAACTCACCAAACCATATTGAGTAATTGAGTTTCACTACTGTGAAAATTAGTAGGTGCATTGGAATGAAAATACATGGATTAAAATAGTAATATTATTTAAAGAGCTTTTATCTTCAAATAAGCAAACTCCCGCTACGGCTAAAACCGATTTCGAAAACCAAATACTAAGTCACAATAGATATTTTTCAAAAAATCCATTTAAACCATGATTACTATCAAATTATTATCACTCCAGATTGGCACATTGGTTATGCTATCCTGCACTGCCAATAACCAAAGTAATAAAGTAGTAATAGCTAGCGAGAATCAGTCAGAAGAATGGACGTTATTATCCGAAGGCAATTCCCTAGATCAATGGGAGATGTATAACCAAAGTGATCTAAAAGGCTGGGAGCTAATAAACGGTGAACTGCATAGCACAGGCGCGGGCTGGGACGCAGGAGAAGATCTTATTACTAAAAAAGCCTTTCAAAATTTTGAATTGAACTTAGACTGGAAAATTGACTCCGCGAACAGTTCAGGGATCTTCTTTTATGTCCAAAAAGGAAACAACAATCCTATTTATGAATCAGCTCCAGAATATCAGGTAATGGATGATCAAGGCTGGCCCGAGAAAATGAAACCCGATCAGTACACTGCTGCCAACTATGCCATGCATGCCCCAAAAGGTGCCGTAGTTAAGCCATCTGGTGAATGGAATACTACTAAAATCATTGTCAATTACCCCAATGTAGAGCATTGGCTAAACGGTGTAAAAGTAGTGGAGTATGAGTTTGGAAGTGAAGATTGGTTAGCTAGAAAAGCTTCTGGAAAATGGGCTGATGTTCCCGATTATGGTATTGAAAAATCAGGACACATTGGCTTGCAAAATGCAGGACTAGTTACCTATAAAAACATAAAAATTAAGGAATTGTAATCACCTAGGTCATAGTTGCAGCCACGAGTTATAATATAGTTCTTATCCTATTAGGTCCATAAAAAAGCCTCAGAATTCTGTGGCTACTGGCATGAATTCTGATAATTATATTTCATTTTGTGATTATACGGAATCTTGCCAGTAGAAAATTTATAGGATCAAAAATTCAAAGACACCTCGAATTCTGGCTTACTCCGGTCATCGGTCTTCCTACCCATTGATCAAAGAGAATTCGCTTACTGCCAGAATACCTATATAGATTTTAGAGTTATTTACCAGTGTATAAACTAGTTAATCCGGAAATCAATCACCGCCTAACCCAGAATATTCCTGATCAATGTAGTTCTCAGCTGTGCTGCTGTTAGATTTGGAAAGGATGACTTTTTCGTAGTAAGTTACTCTTCCAATTAGGATAGTGTCCTCGGCTGAGATGTTGTCAACTGCTTTAGGATAGATTTCCAAGGAAATCCTGAGCTGATTGATCACAACCTTAGAACTGCTTACTGGATCGCCTTGGGCATTGGTTATGGTAAGTTCAACAGATCGCTTCCCGTATTTTTCAATATTCTGCCTGGCCTCATGCAATAGCTTCCTTTCCAAAAGACAGAAAGAATTTCAAAAAAACAGAGTACGAACAGAAAACCTTTATGTAATAGAGGATTGGATCTAATCTGAATTTATCTTCTTTTTCATGGACGTTTTGTGTTAAACACCTTACTTAGTAAAACCTAGAGCATCAGACTAACATTTTGCATAAGAATAGGTAAACGTCTGCGAAACACTTTCTATTCAAGTAACAACAAGGTTGAAGCGGCTACAACCCTTGGATTAAATCCTGCATCGGATATTGTGTATGCAGTGGATAAACTTTCTTTAATAGTTAACTTTTTTTAAGCCATTCAAATTAGCTTTCAAAATTGTCTCAACATCAGCATCTTCCACATGACCTAAAATGCCAAAATCCCCCTTGTAACCATTTTTTAACAATACGTCAATCATATCCTTTTCATAGTCTCCTTCCCCTATTGTAAGTATTTTAGGTCCCTCTTTTCTTAAACCGTTTAAGTTTACGGCCCAAAGGTAAGGCATCATCATACTAACCATTTCAGGAAAAGCTTCAATTTGATTGTGTGCATGATGGAAATTATAAACTATACCCAAATCTTCATTAGGTAAAGCATCAATTATTTTAATTTGATTTTTGGGTTCTCCAAACCAGTCTCCGTGATTATATAAAGCTATTTTACAGTCTAAGGCATTTGCTTTCTTACTTAGAAAAGCTATCATCTCAGCGCCTTTTTCTACAGCTGCATAGTCGGATAAATTTTCGAAAAAATTAGCATTGATACCAACCCATATTTGCCCTTTATATCCAACTTCTTCGACTATATCGAAGACTTTTTCATTCGAACCATTCAAACCGTTAATAGAATCCGAATTACCATCTATCCAAAGCCAAACAGCTATTACGTCTATCCCATTCTTCTCAGCAAGACTCAACTCAGTTGTCATAGATGTGAGATGCTCTTTTCTCCAATCATATGCATATTTTTTTATTCCAAGCCTCTTAAGCATTTCTATTCTTTCTTCCGGTGACCGTTCTAAACTGTCATAGGGAACTATACACCATGCGTATATAGTGTTGATATTTATAAGGTATTCTTCTTTTCCTTCTTTGCATGAGGCAATCATTATAATTGCTATGAATAATATTATTATATAGTTTTTCATTTTACTTTATTTTTTGATTGCCACTGTGAACAACTTATGAATACTGCCAACTCGCTCTTTGTATATGTCACTGACCTGATCCATACCTTTTCTAAGGTAAGCCTGTGCAGCAGGAAGGTCGGTCCATATTTCTCTAAGCCTATTAGTTATCTGACTTCCTCCAGTTTCTTCTATCTCAAATATCCAGTCATCAAATCCCAGATCATAGTACATCTGCCCTTTGATCGTATCCTCGGGCTGTCTGAGGTAAAAAAATGGAGTTCCGTTGACTGCTGCGATGATCGGAGAATGACATTCAAAACTCAAAACAGCCAATGCTTTACTGTAAACAGAGGCGGCTTCATA